>NZ_FOLO01000130.1 GCF_900112265.1 Pseudoalteromonas denitrificans DSM 6059
GTCGAAAGATCTGATCGCTAGGTGGGCAATAAGTTCACTTCTTATCCAGAATTCAGGTTAATTATTAAAAATAAGCACTGTAATGCTTAATCTCGCTCGGCCAAAAAAAATAGTTTATGTGCCAGCGAATTCTCCCGCCTTAAAGTTAATTCAATTTATTTACTATAGAAGCAGGGCTTGTCCAACAACAGGATTAAGTCGCGGCTGCGTGCTACCTATCCTTTTGTTTATTAGTCGTATTTAGCTCTGTATAAGAAACCTACGTAGATCTCGTTCTTGCCGCATGACATGCAAAATATAAACTTTATCACTATCAACTTTATAAAAAATACGACAGGGATTAACATTAACTTCTCGATAATTTAAGTTAACTAACTCCTGTGGCCTTTTGCCAGACTCAGGGTGGTTTTCTAACCTTGATATTTTATCGAATACTTTTTGAACCAACTTTTTAGCCGCAGGAAAATTACTTAAAGCAATGTACTCAGCTATATCATTTAAATCATCAAGAGCGGGTGATGTCCATATTACTTCAGCCATTTGCTCATTTTATCTTTTGCATCTTGATTTGAAAATGTATTACCATTTTTAATTGCTTGCTCACCGCGTGCTACACCTTCAAGAATAGCCATTCGCTGTTGCATAAACTCATAATCATCAACATCAACTAAATAAGCAGATGGTTGCCCATGCTCAGTAATTAACACAGGTTCTTTGGAAATATGGAGATCAGCTAAAATTTTAGTCGCTTGACGTTTAAGTGTTGTTACGAGTTCAACTCTCATAATAAAACCTATATAGAATTAAATAATGTATCACTATAGTATCACATAAACTCGAGGTTACAACTATACGGCTAACGCCCATATTAACAGGCTAAAAATTGTGGGCTAAAGTCGAGCGAAGCGAGTGAGCCCGCTGTTTTTAGTCCTTGTTAAATTGACTTGTGTACGCCCGGCATGGGCATTGACTTATGAGGTGAAAGTCCTTTGTAGGAAGATCACCGTTTAATAACTCTTTATTATTAAACGCTAACT
>NZ_FOLO01000128.1 GCF_900112265.1 Pseudoalteromonas denitrificans DSM 6059
ACGAGTGAATATATAACTGAAGAGCCGGATGCGATAGTTTCGCATGTCCGGATCTGTGTGGGGTCGGCTCAGTAATGGGTCGTTCTACCACGATAATTTCCAACTAGAGCAAATTTATGAACATAGTAGCAACAAGTAAAAGCGATCATTCTACGTTGATCGATATATGGGAGGCTTCGGTAAGAGCCACCCACGATTTCCTGCAGGAAGAGGACATTATCAATCTAAAGCCGCTTATCTTAGAGCAATACTTCGATGCAGTTGATTTATTGTGCGCAAAAGATAAAAGCGGAAGGATCCTCGGATTTTGTGGAGTTCATGACGGAAACATAGAAATGTTGTTCATTTCACCTGAATCAAGAGGGTCAGGGGTTGGTGCTCTTTTAACTAAGAATGCCATAGAAAAACAAGGAGCTGTAAAAGTTGATGTTAACGAGCAGAACGGCCAAGCCCTTGGTTTCTATGAGCATCTAGGTTTTTCTGTAGTAGGAAGATCCCCCCTCGATGGCCAAGGAAAGCCATATCCGTTACTGCACATGGAGCTAGAAAAAATTTAACAAATTTAGGCAAGCGGAAAAATTACTCCGCCTTCGGCTCCGTAATTTTCCGTTGCTAAACGCGTTATATACCTAAGGATAGGATATGGATTTCATCTCAATAACTCACGTTACTCTTGCTGTTACTGCCACTCTAAGCGGAGCTATAGTTTTAGCTCGCAGGAAAGGTGACGTACTTCACACTAGGTTAGGGAAATTATTTGTTGCATGTATGGTGTTAGTAAATATTACTGCATTTGCTTTATGGCCTAAATATGGGTTTACTTTTTTTCAGCCTTTAGCGTTATGGAATTTAGTTTGGGTGTTTTTAGGTTATTATTATGCGACCAAAAAACCAAACAAAAATTGGCTAATTAATCATTATTATTTCATGTCATACGCATATGTCGGCGTGCTTGCTGCGGCACTTGCAAGAATTCCATTAAGCTTTGGCTTTCTACCGAATGAGGCTGCATTCATATCTATAGCTGTTGTTTTTGGTATTTCAACTTATATAATAGAAAAGCAAGGTAAAAGGTTAAGAGTAATCGGTATATAATCGGGTAGCCGGAGGTCTCTAACCTCCAGCCCCCACACCACCCATCATGCGGGTCCGCAATGGGCGGTTCATCTCCCGTAATGAATCTTGAT
>NZ_FOLO01000127.1 GCF_900112265.1 Pseudoalteromonas denitrificans DSM 6059
CACGGCAAGATCATTATAAATTGAACTTATAGAACAAGTAGCGATCAGATCAAGGCATAATCCCCCTTTGGTAACTTAATATGAGCGCTACTTTTTTGAAACACTTTAATTCTATTACAGATCCTCGCATTGAGCGCTGCAAAAAGCATGAACTTATCGATATTCTTCTGCTAGCAATTAGTGCCGTACTCTCTGGTGCACAAGGATGGGAGGATATTGAAGACTTTGGGCATCTAAAGCTTGATTGGTTAAAAAGATATGGCTCTTTCGACGCTGGAATTCCAAAGCATGACACTATTGCTCGTGTCGTCTGTCGGTTAAAAGCGGATGAAATTGAGAGTGCATTTCAATCTTGGATTTCATCACTTATTGAAACCACAGGTGCTGATATCATCGCCATTGATGGAAAGACCGCACGACGTTCATTTACTACAAAAGATAGAAAAAGTGCATTACATACAGTCAGTGCATGGAGCTGCCAACATCAATTAGTGCTAGGGCAAACCGCCGTTGATAGCAAAACAAATGAAATCACAGCAATACCTGAGTTACTAACCATGCTGGATATTGAAAACAGTATCATTACGCTTGATGCAATGGGATGCCAACAAGAGATAGCTAAACAAATCATCAAGCAAAAAGCCGATTATATTCTCGCACTTAAAGGCAACCACTCAGGCATGCTCAGTGAGCTAGAAGCTTGGTGGCACAAGAATGAACGAGAAGGATTAACCAATAATAATTATGACAAGCATACCGAAATAAGCTCAGGGCATGGGCGTATTGAAACTAGGACTTGTCAGCAGTTACTTATTGATAAAACCTGGTTAGCCAAAACTTACCAATGGTCAGGCTTAAAGAATATTATTAAAGTTACCGCTGAAGTTCACGATAAATTGGCAGGCACAGATACGACAGAAACACGCTGGTATATTAGTTCATTAGACCAAAATGCAGAGCAAGCACTCAATGCGGTACGTAGCCACTGGCAAGTTGAAAGTATGCATTGGATGCTAGATATGACCTTTAGAGAAGATGAATCGAGAATACGTAAAAAGCAAGGTCCGCTTGTATTTAATGTAATGCGAAAGATAGCTATGGCACTATTCAAACAAGATACAACCAAGTCAGCTAGTATGGCGAGGAAAAAGAAAATGGCAGGGCTAGACGATGATTATCGCTCAACCCTGCTAGAATCTGGGATTAAAATGCGCTAGCCGTG
>NZ_FOLO01000126.1 GCF_900112265.1 Pseudoalteromonas denitrificans DSM 6059
TTTTATACATCTCTGTTAGTGTTATTTCTTTTTAATACTAAGGGGGTGTTGAGGATGATTGTGATGGATTCTAAAGCTCAACTCACCGTTGATATCGTTGCTAAAGTTATCGAAGATAGAATAACAATTGCCAATGCGGCCAAATTACTCAGTAAGTCTCGGCGCACTATTGAGCGTTATGTAAAGGCCTATCAACAAGTCGGTATTCAGTTTGCTGTTCACGGTAATAATGGTAAGTCACCGCCAAATAAAACATCAACATCAATTAAACAAGCAGTGCAAACCTTAATCAAAGATAAGTATTTTGATTTTAATTTGCTCCATCTTGCCGAACAGCTAGAGGTTAATGAAAACATTGTGGTAAAACGTGAAACTCTGCGGGGTTGGGCGCATGAGATTCACCATGTCAAACGTGCTAAACGTAGACGAGGTAAAGTCCGTAAACGCAGAGAACGTATGGAAGCTCCAGGTTTAATGATGCAAATGGATGGTAGCCCTCATCGCTGGTTTGGTGATAAAAAGCATTGCTTAATTGCGATGATTGATGATGCTACCAGTGAAGTTCATGCGGAGTTTTTTCCATCTGAAACCACTGCGGGATGCTTGAAGGTCATGCGAGATTGCATTGAAACAAAGGGGTTATTCAAAACACTTTACGTGGATAGAGCTGGTATCTTTGGAGGCCCTAAACGTTGTAATTTCTCGCAAATGCAGCGTGCCTGTGAAGAGTTAGGTGTTGAGATTATCTTTGCCAACTCACCTCAGGGTAAAGGTCGAGTTGAACGTGCTTTTGATACCTTCCAAGACCGACTGGTGCCAGAATTAAGATTGAAGAACATCAAAGACATAGCAAGTGCCAACGCTTACCTTAAACATGTATTTATCCCGCAATTCTGGCAATCTCACATCCAAGTGAAATCAAAACATCAAATATCAGAGTTCACACCACTGAGCAAACACATCAACCTTAATGATATCTGTGTGATTAAAGAGCATCGCAAAATACGAAACGACCATACATTCAGCTATGGTAACAAGTTTTATCTGATCGATTCACCGCTTAAGCATTCAATTGCCAATCAAAAAATCGAAATAAGAAAAACCAGCAAGAATGGCTTTACTGCTCACTTTGCTGGGCGAAAACTCAAGGTGTCAGAGGTCAGCGAGCCGAGTAAACTCGCAGCAGAAGACTTGGAAATACAGAAGAAGTTAGAGGTATTAGC
>NZ_FOLO01000123.1 GCF_900112265.1 Pseudoalteromonas denitrificans DSM 6059
AAGGCTTTGGTTGCAGCCAAAGCTTGGGTCTCACTTTACCCGAACTCGGTAATAATTAATAATTAAGATGGCTGTATTATCCATACAAGCTGTTATATACCGCAACTAATTCGACATAAAGTTTCTCAGTTTTTGGTGTTTTTAATTGAAATTTAGTGGTGAATTCTTTGGGTATATTTAAGATTTTATTATTGGCAATGTTTCGGCAAGTATTGATGCAATTTCCGTAATATCCACGTTCGGGTTTACGTTGCGGTTTGTTGCAGTTATAGTAGTTAAAACCTATGTAACTAACTGGTTTAGTTACACATTCAAACAAATATATAACAAGGCGTTCAATCGGACTTAAAAAGCTTGTTTCGTTTTTTGCAAAGTAACGCAAAAAAGCAAACCAATTTTTTAAGCCGTTTAACAGGGGCGTTAGGTTCACAAGGAGGTTCAGTGGAATATTCATTATTCGCAGATGAAAGCGGCACTTCTGCCGTCGATAAGTGTTTTACAATAGGTTGTTTATTAGTTCCAAATAATTTTTTGGATGACTTTGAGCAGCGAGTTGAACAACTAATTGAAAAACACAACCTACCACGAGATCGAGAACTAAAGTGGTCTCGTGTTAAAAAAAGCTATGGAATGGTTAATTTTCTAATAGATCTAACACAATTAATTTCAAATTCACCAGCTAGTTTCATATGTAAAGTGTCTTGGAAACAACATTACTTCAATTGGCAAGCCAATGAAGAGGTTGCATTCTATAAGTCATACACAATGCTAATGTCTTATTGTGCTCGAATTTTAAAATCAAATATTGTCGCAAAAATAGACGATAAATCGGATTCTTACACAAAACGTGCTGAAGTAGTTGAAATTATCGGTAATCATAACCTGAAAGATAAACTTGGTAGCATTGCCGAAGTAAAACAATGCGACTCTAAATCTGAGTTACTGATTCAAGTTGCGGATCTTTTCACAGGTGCAATTAATGCCTCACATAACTTATTCATTTATCCAGAGGCAGAAATTCACAAAGGTAAAATTTTAGCTATTACTAAAATAGCCGAATGCTTAGGTTGGGACGCGCTACATTACGATACATTTCCTAATGCTGACATTAATATTTGGCACTTCCCAGAGAAGGAATATCGAAATGTCCCTAAAACACTAGATATTACCCCAAATAATAATGTTGCATATGTCTCACGTGAAGATGTACAGTGAACCTAACAAGCTAATAAATAAGGACAAAAAACAGTTGGCTGTTTTCGTTCCTCAACATTTTAGCCAACAATTTTTTGCCCATTATTAGGGCGTTAGTGCGTCAAGCGAAGCTTGATGCATCTTGCAGGGTGCAAGTCCCTGTCGGGTAAGGTTTAGCCAACCACCCGTATCGCGTGTTGC
>NZ_FOLO01000122.1 GCF_900112265.1 Pseudoalteromonas denitrificans DSM 6059
ATCAACTTTAAGCCCTCCATTCCCTAACTTGCTGTAATCTCATCCAATTATTAGGTTTTTTCCTCCGTTTGTTTTGTCGGCAAGCGGTTGAAGAAGCGAAGAGTTTTGCCAGTTGCTTGAGGCATTTTATCAAGCTGCGTCGCTCAGCGATGCAGGCGGCAAGATGGGAAGCCTGTTCCTGAATGGCTTGAACACCTTTGGTGAGGCTGCGCTGGGGTATTTCCCACAATCCGGTGAGCATGATCCAGTGTTGGATGAGGATAATCAGTAATTTGACGTAGATTTCACACAAAATTCGCCATACGTTGGCACTTCTGGAAACCGCGAGGCGACTTTGACTTTTCCAGAGTTTAAAGATGAGTTCGATTTGCCAGCGCGAACCGTACAGGTTGGGAGCTTCGGCGGTCTCTAACAAAGTTGGCGGAGCATTGGTGATGAGCAACCACCAATCGCACAAGGCTAGGTGCCGTTCAGAGGGTGTTCGTCCTCTTTTCGCTGCTTTGGCGATGGCGGCAGCGCGTTGGCGGGCAGCGGATTCTGCCGACAAACGCACCATGATCAGACGTGCCTGTAATTGGGCTGTGACGCCGACTAACACGGAACGTTCGGCGATGGTGATATTTTTAGCCGCTAATTCCTGCAATGTCTGTCCCAAGTCGATGGCTTCCGGCTGTTCTGTGGACGTATACACGTTCGTCCCAGATAGCAGACGCGATAGCCAGTATTCCCCGCGCTGCGCTTCTGCCTCCATCCGTTTCAAGTCAAAATAACCCAAATCACGGATATGCAGGCTTCCCGGGGTCTGTACTGCATTCAATAAGGGGCTGCGGTTATCGGCATCACGCCCTGATCGCAGAGCCAGCCGTGTTTCACCACCGTTGAGGTCGTATTGCAGGTCAATTTTCAGCGCGGCTTGATTCGTGAGTTTGGATTCGCCACCGCCTCCCGTACCTTTCCATAGGCTGGTCAGTTCGTCCGGCAAGGCGATTTGAGTACTGTCTTCAACGTAGACAGCGGGAAAGCGTTGGCATAATGCCCACTGAACCGGACGGTCACTGGACACAGCTTGCGCAATCGCCTGTTCCAACACCTGCTGGATGAACTCACTCGCTGTTTGGGTAAAACGTTTGTCCAGTCCCTGTGGACTAATGGGGAGCTGTTGGAAGGCGGCTGTCCGACTTAATCCATCCAATGTGCTGGCAGGATTGCCCATCCAGCCAAACACCAAGCTGCGGATGAAGTTCGAGCCGCTGAGTTTGCGCTGGCGTTGAATGAAGCCGCTTTTTTTGCTAACGCGTCCGCTTTTTCATACAAGATGGCTTGCAATGCGGTGGCTACTTTTGTCAGTATCAATGCGCGGTCTCCTTGTCGAAGTCGATCTATTCGGTGTGCAAAACTAATAGCCT
>NZ_FOLO01000119.1 GCF_900112265.1 Pseudoalteromonas denitrificans DSM 6059
TTCAAGTTCAGCTTCTGCTTCATCAAACAGGTCATCCTGAGCTGGGTGAGCCTCACTACTACGGCCAAACCGCTTCTGTTGTGCCAGACGGAATTAAAAAGGGGTCAAGTCACTTGCTTCACAATACTTTTTATAACATCTTCCATTTCCCACTATTCTTCTACGACTTTCAAAAAGCTCTGAACCCTATCAGAGCTTTTTTGGATTAAGCTTGTTGTTTTGTGGCTGCCACAACAATTTCTCGAATACATACATTTTGAGGTTGGTTATAAGCAAATATAACTGTTCTTGCTATATCGTCGGGGCTAATAGCACCGCCCATGCTGTCTTTCCAAGACTCATATCCTGCTTTAATGTTATCTGATGTTGTATGAGATAATAATTCTGTTTCAACAGCACCAGGCGCAATTGTAACCACTCTTACATTTGAGTCGGCGACCTCTTCTCTAATATTTTCAGATATTGCATGAACCGCAAACTTAGTACCACAATATGCCGCATGATCACCAAATGTTTTACGCCCAGCTATTGAGCTAATATTAATTATGGTGCCAGTATTAGCTTGTATCATAGGGGCTAACACAGTTTGCATGCCATTTAATAAACCCATTACGTTTACATCAAACATTGTTTGCCATTGTGCAGGTGCTTGCTCACTCACCTGGCCTAATAACATTACCCCTGCATTATTGATTAAACAGTCTACAGGCCCATAAAGCGACTGTGCTTTTTCAACCGCAGCTTCAAATGTGGCTTTGTTAGTAATATCAACTTGCTCACATAATGTATTTGGTAAATTGAGTGCTTTTAATTTATCTAACCTGCGGGCAATTAATAAAAGCGGATGCCCTAATTCACTAAAGTGTTTTGCAATTGCTTCGCCAATACCTGAACTTGCCCCTGTTATTACGATTAATTTTTTCATACTTGCCTCTGCTTATTTATCTGTTTTGTTTTGATGTGGGCATTATATGGAGATGCTTATTGTTGATATATAACCCAAAAGTAATATCATTGTTTACATATAAGCTCTAATTGTTTTGGCATAAATTCAGACTTGGATGCAAATAAAAAGTGTTGATTAAAAAAAATATAAATTTAGAAGATATAAGAGCGTTTGCATTGATTGCCCAACATGGCAGTTTTACTGCAGTAAGCGAATTATTATTGTGTTCTCGTTCTCATTTATCAAAACAACTTAATAAGTTAGAAGCTAGCTTAGGTGTTAAGCTGATCACCAGAACAACCCGTACTCAAAAGTTAACTGAGCAAGGAAAGTTATTTTTCGAGCAAGTAAGCCAAGGTTTATTAACAATAGACAATGCAATTTCGCACGTGGTTGAAAGTTCAAGTTCAATATCGGGCATATTAAATATTAACTGTGTTGGCGGTATTATTGGTGAGGAGGTAATCACTAAACTAATCAATGATTTTACTAGGGGCTGTTGATCTTTGTTTGAATTTTGTGCGTAAGTGACAATCTCGTATAATTCACTTCGCCAAAACCAAACTAAACGAGATTGTCATG
>NZ_FOLO01000118.1 GCF_900112265.1 Pseudoalteromonas denitrificans DSM 6059
CGAGTGAATATATAACTGAAGAGCCGGATGCGATAGTTTCGCATGTCCGGATCTGTGTGGGGTCGGCTCAGTAATGGGTCGTTCTACCACGATTAGGGCAAGCTAGCAGCATGTTTTTAGCTAAGGATTGTATGAATTACTTACCGTTAGTAAATGTTTTTGAAAACCCATATGAATTGTGGGAAGAACGCGATCAAACTCTTGAAGAAATGAAGCTGTCAGGTAACTTTCACGAAAGAGTCAAAGTAAAGCTTGAGGCCAAATTATTCAATCATGTCGATGCTGCAAAACATATGATTGTTAAAGTAGTAGACAATCAATTAGAACGGTTCATTAAGGACTACCTGAATCAATCTCCTTGTTACAAAAAAATGCGGAGCGCGATGCCCTCTAGAACCCCAAAGTCTTTATCTGATTACCAGCGGAGATTTCAGAGTACTACTTTCGATCAGGTTACGACCGACATTAACACTCATGGGAAACTCCTTAGTGATGGTCAGTGCCTATTTCATGGGGGATTTTTCCCCATTAAGACTGGTGAATCCTTTACTACGACAAGGCCATTTTCTACCAGTTTTTGCCCTCAAATTGCACTAAGAAATGCGGAGTGGGCTGGTAAAGCTTATGATGCTGGTGAGGTTAATTTAATCGTTGTACGTACCGTTAATTCTCAAACTAAGACTTTTTGCTTTAGAGTTAACGGAACGGATAAAGGGCACGAGGCTGAAATATTGTTTGCTGCCGGAGCAAAAATCACACTTCGTAGTAAAGTAAAAATAAAGAATGGTAAAGCATATAAAGCTTGTAGCCAGTATGCAGGTAGAGTTCTTGAAAAAGAAATACCGTTTTATTTAGTTGAAGTCGATATTTCTTGAAAATACCCTATAACAAGGCAATAAAGTCGGATTCGTAACAGTTTGCTCGGTTCCACTTCGTTTCACATTTTAGCAAACTGTTACTCACCGCTTATTGCGGCGTTAAATTTCTATTCGAGTGTAGTTATGAATATTGAGAACGTAGAAAAGACAGAATATACAATACTCATCGAAATTTGGGAGGCTTCTGTTCGAGCAACTCATGATTTCTTGCAAGAAGAAGATATTGTCACTTTAAAGCCTTTGATCTTAGAGCATTACTTTGATGCGGTTGACCTTAAATGTGCCAAAAACGAAAGTGGTGAAATTCTCGGGTTCTGCGGAGTTCATGAAGGCAATATAGAAATGCTTTTTATTTCACCCAAATCCAGGGGGAACGGAGTGGGCTCTAAATTAACTGACTATGCAGTTAAACATCAAAGCGCGACGAAAGTTGATGTAAACGAACAAAATATACAAGCTTTAGGGTTCTATGAACGTGTTGGGTTTAGTGTTGTTGGTCGGTCACCATTAGACGGTCAGGGCAAACCATACCCACTACTACACATGGAGCTAACCCAAATTTAACAAGCGCCTGCAATCTGACCTCCGGCAGTTGAGGCGGGCGTTAGTGCGTCAAGCGAAGCTTGATGCATCTTGCAGGGTGCAAGTCCCTGTCGGGTAAGGTTTAGCCAACCACCCGTATCGCGTGTTGCGC
>NZ_FOLO01000113.1 GCF_900112265.1 Pseudoalteromonas denitrificans DSM 6059
TATGATAAATTAAAGTTACAGTTTGAAAGTATGCTAGCACTGGCGTGTGCAATGATTTGGCTGCCAATGTGAAAGATCAACAGCCCCTAGTTAGCTAAGAAAATAAACTTGCCTACTTACTTTTATTTTATACAAAGCATTTCAACACCATTTATTATGCACATCTTAGAGCCAGAGATTTTCTTAAAGCTATCTCCAACTTTAATTTGTCCCGGTTTCAATCTTACTCTGTTATCTTGAAAGTTAACTATCGAATCCTTATTTTTGATAACAAACATTGGCATTTGATGATTGCTGGTTTTCCAATAAATCTTACTTATCACCCCTTCAGCTGAAAAATAAACAGGTAAAAGGTAGTCAATAAACATAAGGACACCGGCCAAAAGAACCCCAACTATAACCATCGTTGATGATTTATATTTTTTTATTAAAAGCTTTTCTAATTTTGACATGTACATGAGTCGCTATTCCCCCCTGTACTATCTAATAATTTATAATAGTTTCTTTGATATCCTGGTAGAGATGATTTACCAGTCCCCATTCCAATTGCTAAGCCGTACCAATTACCATCCCAATAGATAGTACCATCATATTTACCCAATGGAATTGTAACCTCATTAAACCAGCCCTCCCAAGTACTAGCGCCTCCATTTCCATCCCCAAAGTAAAGTCCCAAATTAATATCAGCTGAAAGCCCATTATTCAAACCTCCTACAAGACCATTTACCCAATAAGTTCCTGTACTTACATCACTAAATGCTTGGTAGTTTACCCCTTCATTTATACCAAAAATAGTGGCTCTTGTAGCATTACCAGTAAAACCAATAGAAAATGGAATTCCATTACATTTTAAACCATCCTTAACCCATTGAGGCTGACCCCATGATGGATTATCCCAATTTGCCAATCCATAAGGATCGTAACCAGTTACTGGATTTCCACCCACATACCCATAAGTATTTATCCCACCCGCTAAACCAATGGGATCAGACTGAATGTATCTCCCAAATTCAGGATTGTAATCCCTAAAGTAATTATAAACTATCACTAATTAAACGATTGTAACTAGCTAAAGTTGAATCAAAAAGTCGTTGATTCGTTTAAACTCATCCTTAGACTGTAATTAGCTAAAAGCATCCAAAACAACTTTCGCTAAACGCGAATATTTTCAATCACAATAGCTAACATACTACAAGTTTCTTAAACAGCTCCATAGATTTGGTGTTTTGACAGTCCGCCAATAATTTTAATAATCCCAGAATAGATTTCCTACTTTTCTCTGGTAATTGATCAAAGCGGTGAGTATCAAGCATAGATGTAATCAAATCATTAATTGAACCTTGAGCACGTTCTTCTATACGAGACAATTTATGTTTAGACATATATTGATAAATCCAAGTGATGCCCTCCACAGATAAGACTTTGCCACTAGTTGTATTTAAAAAGTATGCAAAGTGATCAATTTGATAGCTTGTTAACTTGTTCTCAGCATAGTAGCAAAATTCTTGCTGCATACTTGTTATTATATCGCTGTGATCATGCTTCCACACTAACTCGGCAGTAAAAGAGTCTAAGCCCAAAATTGCTTCCCAGACCTTTTCAGATTTATGCCAATGAGAGCCTTCTGAAGACCAAACTTCGGAGCTTTTAGCAAAAGCGATCATATCCCTCCAGGTTTCCAAGAATAGCTCTTGATTTGCATCAACTTTTAAAAGTTGATCAAACCACTTGTGCATAAAGTCAGTAATCCAGTATTCAGCAGCGGCTCCTACACTAAGAATTGGCTCCCATAACTTTCGGGCTGCTTCTTTTGAGCAATGTAACAAAGTGCTTGTTATTTTGTCGATAATCCAGTTGTCAATTTTGTATGGTGTACCATTAACTTCTCCTTTTTCATCTAATTCACAAATTAGACGTTCCCATAAAACAAGCGACAATTGATGATATATGCTGTACCAGTCACCTCTTTCTTCATCAGTAGTTGCTTCATTAAGTGCTGGTAACCATGAATAACCATACATAACAACATGACAATCCATTTTTCTATAAGTTTGCGGGAACTGTCTTTTAAGTGTTTTACCTTCATTATATTGGCCGTACAGGGTTTCTAAGTTTGACCATTCTGGTAGATTATTTGGTAACTTTCTATCAATAAACTTATTAGCTAATTGCTCTGCTTTTTTGAATAACTGCTCAGCAGTAAGAGACTCAGTTCCCCATACATTATCATTCGTAGCTATCCTTATTCTAAGCCTTAGCGCTGCCCAAAAGTTAACTAACCTGAGATCTGGTTAAGCATCGCCATTTATTAGTCTGGCATCATACCAAATACATCTGCTGATAGTTTTATACACGGCTTCTGTTT
>NZ_FOLO01000125.1 GCF_900112265.1 Pseudoalteromonas denitrificans DSM 6059
AAACTCATAAAGGTTATATTGGTTTCACACGCTTGAGCAATACGACGACTCGATACTAAACCATGCGCATAACCGAGTAATATAATCTTTAACATCACCGTTGGCGGATACGCTGCTGCACCACGTTTATCATTTTTATACCAGACATCGAAACCTGATAAATCAAGGCGGTTATCTACAATATGAGACAGCGCAAATTCAAATGTGCCAGGTAACGTTTGCCTTTTGGGATTTTAATTGCCGCGAAGCGGCTATTAAAATTCCCTAAGAGGCACTTGTTAACTGCGCACACCACTGATGTTAAAGTAGTTTTAGTACACCAGCTAACTTTAAATTTATATGAGACAGATGTTGGTTACCTGACACTGCTTTTGTTTCTATGTAAAGAAGATAAAACTTAAGAATATTTATCGGCAAATCAATTTGACTCCCTTTTATGACAGTTTAGTCTCTCTTAAATACTTAAAAAAGCGAGTTATAAAGTAAATAACAAGTACAAGTAAGATTAACCTTTCAAACCCATTTAGGTACTTTCCATCATAAAGGTGATCTTTATTACCTCGACCGATAAAATTGTTATCTTCAGTTTTTATTCTACTGCTATATTCCGCAGGCCCATAACCATAGTCAACGAATACACTTACAGTTTCATATTTACTTAATTTATTTAAATCCTGACAAGACATTTTATCAATCAAAATCATTATATTTTTTTTATTATTTTTTAATTTTATTGTATGTTCAGAAAAACGATCATTTTTACATCTAACATGTTCAACCTTATCAAAAACCCATGCTGATTCACGAAACTGGCCCTCTCCTCTAACAAAAACGCCATTAATTATAATTAGTAAAAATAGGGTTATATTAAATAGTAATAAAAAGTCTAGCCTCTTAATTTTCATTACTAATAACCTATGAAAGTTCTTGGTATCAGCTTTTGTTTCTTCGTATTTTTCAAGTGTCAGACGCGTCCTGTTTTGTTTATACATACAACCAAAATGTTTGAGATATTCACTTTGCCTAAATTTAATTTTTTATGATGATCTTTCTGTAAGCAAAAGGCTAAAGTGCCAGTTAACGCCTTAATTTGCGGATTTTATTACGTTTTGGGCGGAACGCCCAGTAATAAAATTCCGATAACATTAACTTGTGTACGCCCGGCATGGGCATTGACTTATGAGGTGAAAGTCCTTTGTAGGAAGATCACCGTTTAATAACTCTTTATTATTAAACGCTAACT
>NZ_FOLO01000116.1 GCF_900112265.1 Pseudoalteromonas denitrificans DSM 6059
GGTAGAGTAGACCAGAGGAACTTCCCCTCTAGCCGCTCACAGAACCGTACGTGAAACTCTCGCTTCATACGGCTCCTGTTATTCAACCTCTTTAACATTTCTTCATTTTCCAATGCGCAAATAAGTAGCTGTGCCTTTGCTTGAATTGCTCCAAAACCTTGGCTGCTTTAGTCTTATGCCAGCGATAACGTTTACTGCGACTTCTGAACCAGCGTACCAGTCGCTTGTTCAGTATTCGCCATAAAATATTCATTTCGCTTGGGTAAAACTTGCCATAATAGTTGATCCACCCTCGAAGCTGAGGATTAATCTTCTTTGCTATTTGATCGATACTTAAACTGGTACATCGCTGGAGATTCCAGCTTCTGAACGCGCGAACTATCGACTTTTTGGCTTTATTACTTATGGCAGGAAGAAATCCTGTAAACAGTCCTCCTCCTTTGCGCCTGGCTCCTCGCCTGCGAAACGTAAACCCTAAGAAATCAAATTCATAATGCTGATTTGGGTTTCTTCGTGGTTTAGGATCGCAACAAACAATACGGGTCTTTTCTGGATGGAGTTCCAATCCACAATTTTGCATTCTTTGCCTAAGTTTTGTCAGTAATTTTTCTGCTTCAAACTTATTCCGGCAATGTATCACCGCATCATCTGCATATCGCTCAAATGGCAAGCTTGGGTATTCCCTTGCTAACCATTTGTCATGGGCATAGTGTAAAAACAGATTGGCTAGTAGAGGGCTGATCACACCGCCTTGTGGTGTACCTTTGTCACCTGACTGCCTACTTCCATCAGGTAATATAACGTCTGCCCTAAGCCAGCGTTTAATACATAGCTTTGCCCAATTCGGAGGATTGAGGTGGTCAACGGCTTTTAACATCAAATGGTGGTCTATATTATCAAAGAAACCTTTGATATCCAGATCAATAACCCATTTGTATTTCCAGCAATTGTTTCTTGCCTGAATGACTGCATCATGTGCTGATTTCCCCCGTCGGTAGCCAAATGATGATGGAGAAAATAAACTATCCCAAGTTGGCTCCAGTTGCATTTTCACCGTCATTTGCGCCACTCGGTCAGATACCGTTGGTATGCCAAGTGGACGTGTTTTACCGTCAGATTTTGGGATTTCCACCCGCTTAACAGGAGGAGGCATATAGCAGCCTGAGCTGATCCGATTCCAAATTTTATACAGATTTTTGGATAGATCACGCTCGAAGTCAGACAAGGTAACACCATCAAACCCTGCTGAACCTTGATTGGCTTTCACTGCCAACCAAGCTTGCCAAACGAGTGTTTTGTCTATGTTAAAGGGTTTTGCTTTGTCCAAGTAATCATCCTGTAGATCAGTTGTTGGCTTAAACAAAGCCGAATAACGTTTTCCCTTCGCTCCACCGTCATTACAACAGCTTCATCACTACTACGGAAAACTCCGTCCCTGTACTTCGCATTGGTACTCTCCCCTTACGGTTTCCCGCTTCGAGTTCTCCCTTGTCATCGAAGTGACAGGTTCCCAAGTTCCATTTCTGAGCCTAGATAGAGGTCATGCCACCTCAATGCCGGTTGCCAAATAGCCAATAAACAGGTTTCCGCTATTCTTGTCCTATGCCAACGAAAAGAGCACAGTTTCGACAACATTTACACGTAACGACACTTGTCCAGTGGTTCACACGAGTTCATCTCCTCTATCCATACCTGACAACTTAAAGTTGCCTTTTCCTCAACGCTCACTACCATGGCTTTTAACCATAGCAGCTTGAGGTGGTTTGTATTCTCCTCCTGTAAAGCGAATACGGAAGGCCTACTTCCATCTCAGAAACAGCAAGAAATGCTGTTTGGTATAACAACATGCCGTCTTGGCACACTTTCATC
>NZ_FOLO01000112.1 GCF_900112265.1 Pseudoalteromonas denitrificans DSM 6059
GCATGACAATCTCGTTTAGTTTGGTTTTGGCGAAGTGAATTATACGAGATTGTCACTTACGCACAAAATTCAAACAAAGATCAACAGCCCCTAATCTCATTGGTTACTTTTTTACTATCAGGATTTGCCACGGCTAATAAATGTTTTATGCCAAAAGTTTTAGCTGATTCTAAAATAATAAGACTATCGTCAATAAATAAGGTACGATTTTTATTGAACTCTAATCTTTCCTCAAGTTGTTTCCATAAAGACTGATGTTCTTTGCTAACACCAAATTCATGGGTTGAAATGATTTCATCTAAATAACTATCAATTTGTGTACGTTCAATTTTTAACGATAAACTATCTGGATGTGCGTTTGTTAGTAATATTAGTTTTTTACCTGAAGTCTTAAGGGCTTTTAAAAATAGGGGCACATCTTTACGTATTGCAATTAAATCTTGTATTTCCCGTTTTAGCTCGACAATAGGCAAAGAAAGCTCTTTCTGCCAATAATCTAAGCAGTACCATTGTATGTTGCCTGCAACAGCTTCGTAACGGGCTGCTAAATCAGCCTTTGCTTCTTCAAATGAAATATTATTTTTTTGCGCTAATTTTGCTGGTATAAGTTCTAGCCAGAAATGATTATCAAAATGCAAATCTAATAAAGTACCATCCATATCGAGTAATACGGTATCAATTTGAGACCAATCTAACATAAGTATTTCATCAAAGTTTATATATTCAATCGTGACATCATAGCAAAAGTTAACTTGAACGTATTTATAAATAGGCTGAGGAGCTAGGTTTTTAACAATAAAAGAATTATGATTCACATATTCTTCATTCTATTCAAAGTGATGTTATGGCACAGAAAAAGGAGCATCAGTTGCCGGATATTTTAGCAACTGGCATTGTCGCGAAAAGTGGGTTATTTACTGTAGAATCGTTAGATTTAAAATTTTCAAACGGTGAGTTACGTAAATATGAGCGGATTAAAGGTGGTGGAAGAGGTGCTGTCATGATAGTCCCCCTAATTGATGATGATACGCTATTATTAGTAAGAGAGTATTGTGCTGGCACTCATGATTATCAATTGGGCTTTCCAAAAGGGCTTATTGATCCAGGCGAAGATGCTATGCAAGCTGCTAATCGTGAATTAAAAGAAGAAGCTGGCTTTGGTGCCAAAAGTTTAACTGAATTAAAAAAAGTTACTATGGCTCCAAGTTATTTTAATGCAAAAATGCACATAATATTCGCAGAGCAATTATTTACAGAATCATTATTAGGTGATGAACCTGAGCCTTTAGAAGTTGTGCGTTGGCCAATTAGTCAATGGCAAACTTTATTAACACAAGCAGACTTTACTGAAGCCAGAAGTGTGGCTGCATTACTTTTAGCCAAGGAACACTTAATAAGTAGAGCAAATTAAACAGGATCTAAATATGCAATCATTTCTCGAACCCTGTATTAAAATTGCGCAAGAAGCTGGGCAAGTGATCATGGAAATTTATGATCAAGAGGACATAGGTGAGCAGCAAAAAAGTGATGATACTCCTGTCACAAGAGCGGATATAGCTGCTAATAAAGTATTGATTGAAGGCCTAATGAAATTAACGCCAAACATTCCAATCATGTCAGAGGAAAGTCGTATTCCACCTTTGAATGAAAGACAAAATTGGACACGATATTGGCTACTTGATCCTATGGATGGAACAGGTGAGTTTATTTTAAAAAGTGGTGATTTTGCGGTAAATATAGCTCTCATTGAAAATAATAAACCTATTTTGGGCATTATTCATTGGCCTGTAAATAATACAACTTATTTTGCCTGCGCAAGTTTTGGATCGTTTAAGCGTGAACATAATAATCCTTGTAATAAAGATCAAAAACTGCAGGTTATTAAACATGAGAAACTCACCCTAGCGGTAAGTCGCAGACAAAATATATCCGTTGTGAGTTGTTATTTAGATAGAGACTTTGACACTATTGCGGTAGGTTCGTGCTCTTTGAAAGCCTGTATTGTTGCTGAAGGTAAAGCTGATTGTTTTTTACGTATAGGTCCTACGGGTGAATGGGATACAGGAGCTTCACAAGTTATTGTTGAACAGGCAGGGGGGGAAATTAAGAGTGCTGAGTTTGAAGATATTTCCTATAATCAAAGAGAGATAACTGAAAATCCAGATTTTATAGTAATGGGGCACAATGACTGGCCATGGAAAGAAATGATAACACCACATCGCAGAACTGAATTTCTATAATGTCGTATGAATTACGTTCAATAAGAATGAAAAAAGAAATAAGTTAAAGCTTATTTAATTTATTGCTTGCATTAACTTAATAAAGCTATATGATGCAGCTCTTGTTAACAGAGGCTTAAGTCTTTATTAGCATAAACAGGCGCGGGATGGAGCAGCCTGGTAGCTCGTCGGGCTCATAACCCGAAGGTCGTCGGTTCAAATCCGGCTCCCGCAACCAATTTTATTTTAATA
>NZ_FOLO01000111.1 GCF_900112265.1 Pseudoalteromonas denitrificans DSM 6059
TTTAGCCTAATAGCTGATAATTGCGCAGTAAGGCTGCCGACAATGACTCCTGCATTGTTCAACATCTTTTATATTGGTAAACCCTTGTAGGCAAAGCCTCACCTACAAGTTGGATCAATTTGGCTTTGATTTTGTAGATTGGGTTTTAGCCTAATAAAATTTAAAGTCCGTGCCTAGTATTCTCACAGAATAAAACTCCCTCCCTTAACCATATTGTTTCATTATTTTAAAACCGATATTCGGCGTAAATAGCCAAAATAAAATAGTCATTCTTTAAATGGTTAGCCCAAGTTTTTATGGTTTTTAATGGGTAATTTAAGCCTTGAGCAAATAAAATTATTGCTAAATAAAGATGGGCCAAGGTTTATATTATTTGTAAATTTAAAAAATACTCAGCTTTTAATTAACGATATTAAAACGTCATTATTCTCTTTTTAGTGTTTTCATTTTTTAAAGGGGGGAAGTGGTGACTTTTTGTGTTGTTGATAAAGCGTTGGCAGTGGCTCTAAAACGATTAATTCACAACACTATAGCTCATTGCAATGTGCTCTTTGCAGTGAATGTGTAAAGGAAATGAAATGGCAAAGAAAACAGCAAAGCGCAAAACTAAAACCAGTGTAAATGAAAACGACACCGCTAATTCAGTGATGAAAAAACTCATTTTACGAGATATAACACCTTTATTTTGTGATGGTGACAAGTTAGTGCTGACCGCCGGTAATGGCAAATGTTTATCTGTTGTCAACGAAGACATGCTAGGAACGACAGTAAAACCAACTGAAGAAGATTGTTTTGAAGTAGAGCATGTAGATGAATATATAGCACTTAAATTTAAAGAAAAATATGTGACTTTAGATGTTACTGGCTGTGTTACTGCAAAAGGAGAGGCAGTGGAGTCGGCATCGTTATTAAGAGTACAGTTAAACGATGATGGGCGAGTTGTAATAAAAGAAAAGTCGGGTGCTTATTGGTCGCTCACACCTCAAGAAGGTGTTATATGTGAACACTTTAAATATTTTTGCCACGCTAGAATGGAATTTAAAGTAGACGTAATCAATTTAGATGCTGAGTCAGAACAGCTAAAACATCATAGAGATTTATCGCAACAAAAGTCGGAATGTGAAGCAGCTGAAAGGGCGCTTATTTTTCAAATAACGGTTAACCTTATTCTTGCCATAGGCATAGGGCCTTATATTATTTCAGACCGGTTAGAAACTGGCGTATGGGGGCTATTGAGCCAAAATGCTAATGTGCGAACAGCCTTAGATGTATTTATAAAAGATGCAGTGAAAAACCCTGGTAGAAAATTTTTAGCTGCAATGACATTTTTGTATGTTGTGCACGAAGAGGGGTTATTATTAAGGTTAATGAGGCTTGTTTTGGCAAGCGTAGGTTGGTGGGCATTGGCAGAAATAACCGCCAAGGTGATTGAAGCTATTTTTGCACCTGAAGCTGAATTGGTAGAATTAGGTGCCAGCCTGACGGTGTGGGGTGTACAAACAGAAGAAGCTGTAAGCGCAACCCTTAAAGCTTGCTCACCAACTAAAGACGCTAACGCTAAAGGTGCTAAAGGCAAGAAAAAATAAAACTTAATAAGCCATTTATTTACAGGGTCTTAATTTACAGCATTATTTAAAAATATGCCGTTCAATAAAATAAATGACCCTGCAAATTATGGTTCGAAAACCCTTTTGTTATATACCGTAGCCAATCAAAATGCGGGTTGTAGAGTTTTAGGGGGAAATCAGAGTAAGGTATCACTTGCAGCCAATGGTTTTACTCTTAGCTAAAGAGATAACGCAGAGCTGTTTTTCCCCTCACACTCCCTGAGGGTAGCCCAATCTAAATCATCTTTGTTGTTGTGAAAGTTTAAAGGGGAATAACCCATTTTTACTCTCACGCCTAGAATATAACTCAGATTTTGCTTACTGAAACCCTGCATTATTAATGGTTACGGGCATATAAACTTATAAATAACGATTAAAATTATTTACTACAAATTCGATAAAAACTTTAAGCTTATTTGGCATAAACTTATTTTGCACATAAACCATATATAAAGGTGTATCGGGAATTTCCCACTCATCAAATACAGAAATTAAATCTTTGTTTTTTACTTCTTGCTCACAATATAATTTTGGTACTCTAACTATGCCATTATCAGCTAAAGCACTTATCAACATAGCCCGGCCATTTTTACATTGAAACTGCCCTTCAATTGCAATATCAACCTTTATTGCTGGGTCTATTTTATTTGAAAAACTCCAATGCTTAACAGAGCCTGTTATACATTGATGATTTTTTAAATCTTTTGGATGCGTTAACTTTTCATATTGGGATAAATACTTTTCAGTGGCTAAAGTCATTATGGGAAGATCAATTAATTTACGGCATATTAGGCTAGAGTCTTGCAATTGACCCATTCTGAAAACCAAATCAAATTCACCCGATACCAAATTTACTCTGCGGCTACTAAAATCTAACTTAATATTTATTTGCGGATGCAATTTAGGGGCTGTTGATCTTTCACATTGGCAGCCAAATCATTGCACACGCCAGTGCTAGCATACTTTCAAACTGTAACTTTAATTTATCATA
>NZ_FOLO01000110.1 GCF_900112265.1 Pseudoalteromonas denitrificans DSM 6059
TCGCCTGGCCATAATGCTCTCCCAAGTTTAAATTGGGTTATAGGCTAACGATTAGTTTAGGTTTATTGTAGGTGCGGGTACGCCGACCTTCACTTCTAAGCCAATAAAAGCATATGTTTGAGTACCAATTTTACCAATAACAACAGACTCAGGTTCAGCACCTTTTGCATCTGAGCGACCATCACCTTCATTTTCGTCTTCATCATTATTAAAAGCTGCACCATGAATAGAGGCTGAAATACGACCAATATCGTCACCAGAATCAAAAACAACTAAACCATTGCTATCCCAAATCGTAAAAGAACGTGCGCCATAAGCATACATATTGCTATATTCATGATTTTCATCTTTACCTAGAGCATTTGTTACCAATAAACGCCCTAAACCATTTTTACCGCCATTGGCAATAATGTAATCTTCTAATTCTGTGCTGACTGTGCCAAAATCTTTTAAGTTTTTAACGCGTACTTCATCTGTGTATGCAATACAAATTTCCTCACCCTCTTCCCACTCATATATGCCCTGTGGAAAATCTGTTTCACACTCTATTTTACCTGCATTCTCATTAGCATTACGTTCAAAAGCGATATATTCACGGCTATCACCTTCGTTTGCTGAAATCACAAAATTTGCACCTTGCCATGTATATGAAGCAATTGTATCTGGTTGATACATGCCATAAAGTTTGTCATAGCTTTTAAAATTAACACCATTATCTCTATCAGAGACATCAAGCTGTAAATTATGCCAATGTTTAAAACCTAAGCCGCTGACTTTCACACTATTATTTGTTAAATCTACAGTTGCCATTGCATTATTTTCTTGTAATGAAATAAAAGCGGTTTTGTTATCTTGCGATATAGCCACATATTCTGGTTCTAAATCTTGGGCTACAGAATAATTGCGCACTTGTCCTTTGATTATATGACCCGTTGGATTTGAAAATTTAGCGCCTTGGGCTTCTAATTCTGATTGCATAGTATTAAATTCAGTGAATAATATGTGCGTTGCTGTATCGGTTGGTATACCTGAAACAATATTGATCACAGATATTGAACCTTCAGGGTCGATAATATA
The DNA here is from genome assembly GCF_900112265.1 of Pseudoalteromonas denitrificans DSM 6059. Lineage (GTDB taxonomy): Bacteria > Pseudomonadota > Gammaproteobacteria > Enterobacterales > Alteromonadaceae > Pseudoalteromonas > Pseudoalteromonas denitrificans. Next base: position 1,078 of record NZ_FOLO01000110.1, read on the forward strand.
ATCATTGGATGGTTCGCCTTCATTTGCAACAACGACTTTGGCACCGTCATGTGTAAAAACAACATTGTCTGGTAAATCACCTACAGCAACGTTTTTTATAAATGCGGGTGTATCACCTGAAATATCAAAAAAGGCGATATGGCCATTGATACCTGGGGTGCCTGATGCTATTGCAACTGCTAAAAGGGCATTGTTATTGTCGATTGCGATACTATTGGCATCGCCATTTAGTCCGGTTGTAGCCACTAAATTAAGTGTTATTGTTGATGATAAATTGGCATTGGTCACTACGCCTTCTGAATTTTTTGTTAAAACATTAGCATCAATATTATTAGCATCAATAATTTCGACTACAGCAGGCTTAACAGAACTATTGATTGCATAAATTAATTTTTTAGATTTTTGAAAAGAAACAATCTCAGCTGCACCTTCAGGAGCTTGGGCATTTAAAACCGTTCGCCCTATCAGCTCAATATTAAGAGAAGTAGGAGCATTAACACCATTACTGCCATGAGTACCTTCTATACCTTCAGGGCCTTGTTTGCCATCATCCCCATCTAAGTCACATGCCGATAAGAGCGTTAATAAGGAAACTGCAACTAAGGTACGTTTAAAGTTCATTTCTAAATCCTTGCGATTTTTATAATAATAAAAAGCAATATAAAAACAGTTTAATGTGATTTTTTAATGACAGTTATAAGTCAGCTTGATGACAGTATTCAAAAGTTTATATGAAATATAAACAGCTCTGCTTTAGAGGTGCGTATCCTTTATTTGAAGAATAGATGTATATTTATGGACGCATTGAAGTGGCATATTAGATTTATATCGGGAAGGTCCTTCAAAGTGAATAATTAATCACTGGGAGGCTTAGAGTTAGCGTAAAAAGGGTGCAGAAAAAACGGCACCTTCACTTGGCTTATTGCAATATTAAGTAATAGTTAAAGTCGCTTCTCTTGTTTTGATGTAATAGATGTAACATGACTATTTTCAATTGTCATAACAACAAGGTAAAAACCACCGATAGAGCCTTTAAGCCTATAAGTTAAAATCTCACGTTTAACAGAGTGACCGCCTTGACCATTATCAACGGCAATCTTTTCAACATCCTGATAAAGAGGTGCGCCAGCTATTGAAATAATTTCTGATTTACTTTTACCCACAGTTAAAAGGTTGCCACTATCTAAACGAAAACTGCCTCTTGCATGAGTATTAATGGAAAATAAAACGAATGATAAAATTAATAAAACTTTAAAATATCTCATGATTGGGTTTTCCTACCTCAAAATGTATATAAAATTAATCGTATTTAATTGATGTACGCTGTAAAAGTAAAATTAGTCCTATACAAGAATAGTATTGAGTATATTTTCTTTGAATCATGCTTTTTTGAATAATAAAATATAGCTCCTAATTTGGCACCAGTTTACTGAGTTACACCTAATTTGGGAAGTGCAAAATGTATCTATTAGAGAGTCAAAACCCGACAGGTGATAAAACTTTTAAGTAGCATAAAGTGAGTTAACATATTAGCTTAAATTACTCCAAATTTAGGATTGTTAACATTTTTTAATGATTTTATATTGTTTATATTTAATGCCCATTTTATTTTTAACAGAGCGTAGCGAAAATCTCGGGGGCTTGCCCCCGTGCTGGATAGTGTAGACTGAGCTTGCCTCAGTCTGTAGTATCCACTACATGGAAC
>NZ_FOLO01000109.1:0-2054 GCF_900112265.1 Pseudoalteromonas denitrificans DSM 6059
TAGAAACAGGGAAAAAAGACTGGGAAGCTACTGAAGTGAGTGCTGTTATGAATGAGAACATTGTAGGTGGTTATTTAAAAAGTAAATTAAAGCTTATAAGTCGAGGACAATTGCTCTTTTAATTTATCAAACCTTTGCTGTTGTTCGGTATCTAGTTTTTCTGCTTCGATTGCTTTTTTACACTTTTCAATTAACGCTGAATTTAAGCTTTCTCCTCCTGGGGCCGCATTTATCATGCTTTGTAATAAGTTGAGCGCAATGCTGGCGTTTTTAGGCATAACACGAAATGCTTGTGAAAATGTTTCTATAGCTTTAGGAAATTGACCTTTTTGATATTGTTCAACTGCGTTATTGTTAAGTTCTCTAGGACCATGTTTTATTTCATCTCTTTCTTGGCGTTCTTGAGATACATAAGCAATCAGAGTTGAATCGTCAAGCTTGTACTTAAGGCAATGCGCATTTATTTTTTCAAAAAGTATACTTGCTTTATAGTGAAAGCCTAGCTCATGTAATGCTTTTGCTTTATCTAACGCATCATCAATAGAGCGAATTTGATCATCAAAACTATCTAACTGACTGATCAGAGCTAATGCCTTTTCTCTTTCATCTTTCAAGTAATGAATACGAGCATGTAAAATATCTAATTGTTCTTGAGTATCTGCATCAGGAAATTGCATTTTTAGTTCATTTAAACATTCACTTGATTGCCTCGTTAATCGTGTAACAAGTTCAGCATGGTCAGTTGTTAATGCGTAATCAACTCCCGCACGGGCAACATTTAAATAAATATTTGGATTATCGTGTATCGAATTTTTAGCAAACTTTAAAATATTACGATTTGCGGCATAGTTATGTTCATAGTCATGATTTAGCCGGGCGATATTAACTAAGCTATGTTGTCTGTTTATATTACGAGGAGCCATTTGTGTTGCACCCACTAAATAGTCTTGGGCGTTATCGTAATTTTTGAGTTGTAGTTCAAGCTTGCTTAATAAATCATATGCAACTAAACGGGTTTCAGCGCGTTCAAGCATAGAACCTAAAAGGCTATGGGCTAGTTTGAATTCGCTATTAGCTATTAGGGATTCTACTAAACCAATTTTAGCCCATGTGAATTTTTGTATGTTTAATACAGATTTAAAAAATTCTTTAGCTTCTGCAAATCGACTTAACTTTAAAAGTAGCTCTCCTTTTAACCGTAAAAGAATAGGGGTGTAATGAGATATTTTTGCTGCAGCAAGTTTTGCTTGAATTGTTTTTAATGCTTTTGAGTAATTTTCGACATCAATAAAATCATAAATCTGCGCTAAAGTTGTTTTTCGATTAAGTAATTTTTCTATTCGAATACTGAGTTCTTTTTGAGAAAAAGGTTTTGCTAAAAAATCATCAGGCTGTAATTCAATAACGCTGTGTACTAACGCTGAACTTGTTTCAGCACTAATAAAAATAAAACCTGTTGTACGCTTAACGAGTTTTTTATTTTTAAGTTCTTCATATAAATGGTAACCATCCTTGTCTTTGCCTAAATTGAAAGAACATAAAATAAGATCAAATTTATTATTTTGGCATAAACGTAGGGCTGTTTGGGCACGCTCAGCACAAATGAGATCTCTAAAGCCAATGCTTTCAAGAGATTGCTTCATATAACTTTGTGCTAAAGGTTGATCATCTATGATCAAAACTTTTGTTTTGTTAAATTTTCTTTGTATCATTAAAATATAAAACTTAAAGTGCGTATCTATCAATATATTAAACAGATCTGTAGCTGACAAGTGTAAATGATACATTTTAATTTAAGTGATTATTTTTTAGTATAAAAATATGGTGATGTTTGTTTAATTTGATTTACTAATTAAGTTTAAATTTATTTTATATGCAAGAGGATTGAATGTTGGCTTTTATCAGATTTTTTAAATTACCGGTATTCTATTGAAGTATAGTGGCGTTAGCAGGAATATTTAGGTCATAATTCTTATGTGGTGGGTGATACTGGACTTGAACCAGTGACCCTCGCCTTGTAAGGGCGATGCTCTCCCAACTGAGCTAATCACCCA
>NZ_FOLO01000109.1:2389-3428 GCF_900112265.1 Pseudoalteromonas denitrificans DSM 6059
ATGGTGGGTGATACTGGACTTGAACCAGTGACCCTCGCCTTGTAAGGGCGATGCTCTCCCAACTGAGCTAATCACCCAGTTCTATTACCAACAATGTTATTAGCTTATTAAAAGATAACCCCGTTGTTGTGGAGCGCTATTATAGATAGCGTTGCAAAACTGTCAACACTTGAATGAACAATTTTGAGTTATTTTGTTTTAAGTGAAGATATAATAGCCAAAAGATTAAATTTTAAACTTGTTTGAACTCTTGTAATGGATATTTTGTGTTAGAAATTAACTTTTTGATTGAGAAAGGGGGGACGAATACAGCTTTTGATTTAAGTATGCGTTTTAAAATAGTTTGAATAAAAACTTAGGGAAGACAATATTGTTTTACCTATCGCGTAGAAATCTGTTTTGGGGGAGGGCGCTAAACTTTCATAATTGAATCTGAAATGAAAATGTCTATTTACTGTCTTATCAATAGCCATTATAGATGTATAACTTTAATTGATATGATTTATGAAACTTAGATGAATTTTAAAAGAGATATGATACTGCCATAAGTTAAACCGTAAACTGTTTTACTTATTTTGAAAGTTGAGAATTAATATTAGATCTAAATACTTTATGGTTTAGTAGGGTAACGCTTAAAGTTATGATTATAAATATCATCGTAAATCTGATATTGAGTTTGTTTTTAAATGTATTTGATTGTTAAAACATCACCTTGCTGAAAAATATACCACTTGCTAATTGTTTTATAAAAAACAGTTGACTTTAAAATGGTGTCTGCATAGAATGCGCCCCGCACTCAGCGATACACAAACATGTTCGTTGGTTAGTAATTGGGGCTATAGCTCAGCTGGGAGAGCGCTTCGCTGGCAGTGAAGAGGTCTGCGGTTCGATCCCGCATAGCTCCACCAATTACTTATGCAAAATGTCCTAGTGATACAGTTTGTTTTTAAAAACAAATAATGTGTCCCCATCGTCTAGAGGCCTAGGACACCGCCCTTTCACGGCGGTAACAGGGGTTCGAATCCCCTTGGGGACGCCA
>NZ_FOLO01000107.1 GCF_900112265.1 Pseudoalteromonas denitrificans DSM 6059
TGGCTTGAAACATCAAGGTTAGGACTGCGGGCAATAGTGGTTTGATTAAGTACACTTGGTTCACTGGCAGATTCTGGGCTTGTTATGTCATAACTGCAATTGAGAGTCCCTTCAAAGATGATTCGACAGAAATTGAGCGTGAGAACCTCAGTACATTTGGGTTAATGTACTTAGGTTCAAAATCAAATTGTTAAAGAGCAGATCATTAAACACGTATTCGGCTTAATGTAGTTTTTAGTCCATTAGATGGCTTAACCCTAAACGTCTATACCCTCAGCGTTTACAAATTGACCATAGCAACTTATAAGATCAAAGTTTTCTTAAAGTTTACTTTCCATCAAGAGTCTAGCGTAGCGATTCGACCATAAGGTTTGTATATAGTCATTTGATCTATGTGTAAAAATACAGAGTTAAGTTTATACAGCAAAAAAATGTACCTTCAAGAATTGTACTTACCGTTTTAATGTAATATATTTATTCATCATTACTTCTTTCTTAGCAGCTAAGATTCGCTAAATCATATTATGAAACATGGGCTTCATAGGTTTCATAGGCATTCATATATAAATAAGACCAAGACCCTTGAAAAATCAGCTCATCTATAGCTGGTAATATTAACCAGTGTCCACGTTGTATTTCATCCTCTAATTGACCAGCTTTCCAGCCACAAGATCCCGTGCCTATTTGAACTGGTTGTGGAGTGTTTATTTGTAAAATACGCTGCAAATGTTTTTGATAGTAACTTAAAGCGAGATTGCTATTTTTAAAATGATGTAAACCTTGTTGATTTACAGTGGGCTCTAATAACCAAACATCATCAGATTTAACTGGGCCACCTTTTAATAAATTTCTATTCTCAAGCCAATTTGGCATGATACTTCCGCTATCAAGTGGCATATCTTTTAGTTGGTTGTGGCTCGCGTTAGATAAGTTAACTCCAACTGCACCGTCAGTATTGTGTTCAACAAGATAAATAACTGAATATCGAAAACTGTTTTCAACAACATTGGCTAAAGGGTGAGTAATTAACAGTGTGTCCGTTAAGCTGATAGATTCTGGAGTTGTGTTGTCTTGTATGGTTTGTTCATTTTGTTTCCGTTTCTTAAAGCCAAACATAATAATTCCTTTTATTTAATGCAGTTCAATTTATAACGTACCATTTTGGTATTTAGTGGCTAAATCTTTCCATAAATCTAATAATCCACCTTGGAATAAGTAGCTGTCTGAAAATGTTACTCCTTGATGGTTACTATTCGAGTAATTCTGACGAACTAAATTATAAATGGAATAGCCACCTTCTCGACGTGCGTTACCAGCATCCATAGCGCGAGTTAAAATTAAATATTCACCACTAACCTGTTCCTTATCAGTTGCTATTTTATTAGGTGGTAGTCCACCTTGACTTGATGGTTTAATAAAAAAATCAAGTTTATTCACAAGCCAAGGTAATACAGCTAAAGGGGCATCAAATTGACGTGTAGACAAGTATGCTGGCTTGTATTTTGGGGTAACAATTCCATGGTCGACGATTGATAAAAAATTTCCTTGTTGATAAAAAGATAAAAATTCATCATCGTAATTTAATTTGTCATTGGTACGTGCTAGTAAACGAATGCTTTGAGGCGGATTATCAGGATCGGTAATTTCAATTAACGAGGTTAAATAGTTTTTTGTCATCTTAGTTGCCTAAAGGAATGGGGTTTAATACAGGGGGAATGTCAATTGCATCACCAAACTGCTCAAGGTTGACGAATTTACGCTCAAAATTAAAGGTTTCCACTACACCATAATCACCGGAGTTGGGCAACAAGGTTTTGGTTAAACCATTACCTAAAAAATGTTGGTTGTTACCAAGTTCTTTCTGCATTTCTAAACGTTTTATCATCAACTCTTTGAGTTTCTCATCGTCGATTGTATCTTCAAAGTAATCTATAGCATGTTAGTATCCCATTCATTCTTCATTACTCCTGAATCCAATGCATCTTGATAATGTTTAGCATATTTATCCTGAAATTCAGGTGTCATTAATTTATTAATTTCCTCAACACTAAAGTTATCGGGTAATTCATCTTTAGCAAATTGCCCTAAGTTTTTGTGAGTTGGAATTATACTATGGGTATCGGCCATGATTTTAGCTTTGTCGGTATCAATGATCACCATGACAAATTTTTTATCGGGGTCATAATCTAGTCCTAATTTAAGGCTGATTAATCTTGGATCACTGTCGGCATCCTCTAATTGGTCAAATGTGGTTGACCAATATTTAGCGCCAGAGCCAGATTGCCCTTTAAATGGAGCACCTAATGTACCCGGATTACCTTTGTACTCAAGATAACTGGCTTCCATAAAACGCACATGAAACCTTTCATTAGCAACATCTCCAGACTTAGCCATAGCAAGCAATTCTTTGTCGGTATATTTTTCTATATATCCGTGTTTAATGATATTTTCTCGGGCAAGTGTTAAACGTGTTAATGCCTCAGCCATGGATTTAGGCGCAGGTTTACGTTTTCGGCCAATTTTTAAGACTGGCTCTGGTTTATCTATGATATCAGTTTTAAATTGTTTAATGGGTTTTGTTTGTGTTTTAGCTAAACGTTTACGTTTGAGCAATTGTGCTATTTCAAGTAATGCCTTATTAGCTTTGACCAAGTGCTTTGATTTACTGGCTAATGAAACAGCAGCTCCAACTCCACCTGTTAGTACGGTGAGTAAAATTTCAAAGGTAAAAATGCCCCAAATACGTTGCTGTTCAACATGGGAATGCGCCGCTAAATAATCACTTGGAAACTGTGCCAAAGTAGATATTAAATCTAAATCGCTGGTTAAAATAACAAGTGTATCAAAGGCCTCAGAGAGACTATCAAAACTTTTATCTGTATTTTCTAAAATAGTCTCAATTTGATTTTTAATGGCACTAACATCACCATTTTTCATATTTATGAGTAGTTGGATATTCGCAGAGTACACAGCTGCTGAAATTTCGTAGCCTAAAATAGCTAAATCAGCCACGCCAGTCACTAACATTTCAGCACCTTGATATACGCCAGTCATTCTGGCACCAGTTTCAATTAACCATTGATTTAAAAAATTTTCATCTTCAAATATTGCATCTTCAATTTCAGCACGTTGTTTGATTTCAGTGAGCATATCTGCAAGCGCTTGTTTAAAATCTTGGCGCAATTGTGTATATCTGAGTTCTTCATCAGAGGTTAACCCTTGATAAATTACGGTACATTGGCCTTGAGGTAAGTTATCTACTTGCAGTAAACCACCTGTGAGCATTAAGTCATAGGTTTGATTATTGGCATCAATAACTTGTACGGGAATATCTTCAATGGCTTGGTTATTATCATATAACACATTTAAACTTAATGATGTTCGTTCAACAGAACTGCCATCAGATGAATTAATATCAAACTCAGTGAGTGCTTCTATACGAACTTGATTAAGCGCACTGGGCTCCGAAGCGCTTTGTGGTGATTCAATGTCATAACTGCAATTGAGAGTCCCTTCAAAGATGATTCGACAGAAATTGAATAGAGAAAACCCATAGTGCATTTTGTGAGTGCACTATGGGTATTAATCAAATTATTAAAGAGCTTTTTAAAATAATTCTGTGTTTCACATGCGAATACAGACCTAGTGTTATTCGTTATTTAATCGTTCAACTTCATCTGCTAATTCTTGATCCCATTCAAAATCCATTTTAAATTTACCTGTCGGTTCTAAGGTGAACTTTGCACGGTTCCATTTATTTTCAGAATCTTCGGTAGTTATTTTGTGAAGACTTTCAAAGTCGTTGAATATTTTTCTATCAAAATTTCGTAGTTTGAATGATTGAAATTCAGTATTCTCTGTTTTATATCCTCCTTTTATACCTAAGGCATCTTCACCCTCAATTTCTGCTTTGATATGTGCTGATAACCAATTTTCAGGTAAATTACTTACCATGTTTTGCGCGATACTTAGATAAATTTCATCTACGGTCATTGTTATTATCCTCCTGGAGCATTTTTTAATTTTTTCATTTCTTCAATTCCATCAATTTCATAAAAAACTTCAAATGCACTTGGTCTTTTATTATCTCCATCATAAATAGCATTGATTTCAACTTCTACTTTTTTAGGTGGATCGCCTTTTAACGCTTTTGCCCACTTATTTTCCATACGCTTCCATGCACCTTTATTTAAATTCCCATCCATGGCCGCATAGTTTATTTGTTCGCCAGGACCTTTGAATATTGAAGCGATTAAGTGTCCACCTTCATCATCAGATAGGCCATCTTTGATGCCATCTGTTTTCCCTGCCTTTCCTTGTTGATAGGTATTTCTATCGACTTTAGATAAATCTAGTTCACCGCCAACTGATTTAACTCTGCCTAGCTCATCGGTCTTATAGGTATACTTACCTACTTTATAGGTAGCATGAGGTTCAAGTTTACCATTAAGTGCTTTGTTCCAACCGCCTTTTTCACCTTGTTTTAAGTTAATAACCCGAGGAGGTGCACCTTTTAAATCATTCCCTTTAGGCGCGGTTAACTCATCCGTTTTAACTTTCTTAACATCACCTGTTTTACCCGTATGAGGTAACTCACCTTCATAGCTTTTTAAGGCACGCTTAACTTTGTTTTCGATGACTGCAATAGCATTTTTAATGCCTGCATCAACTTTAGGGAGTAACTCACTGAGTTGTTTACTTTGTTTTCTCAAGTTATCGAGGAGGTCTTTATCAACGAACCATTTCACTGCATTACTGTTGGTAATAGCCGTTAGGGCTGCTTGTATCGCTGATATTTTTTCTTTAATCAGCTCTGCGCCTTGTTTGCCTAAAGCTTTCCAATCAATATTTTTGATATAAGCAATGGGGTCGCCCTTACCAATTTTGCGTAACGTTGCAGCAGCGAGTGAAATAGATTCTTTTGGATTTTTAACAATAACCTTACCAACCCCTTTTACCGCTGAGCCAAACAGTGGAATAAACCCAATACCCGTTAAGGTCAGCGCAATCCAACCATCACTGTCGTTGGCTTGTTCATCGTCGGTAAGCATCATGGTATTGGCACATACATCCCTGCAATCCATTACTTGGTCAATAACTGGTATCATCGAAATAATAGTGCC
>NZ_FOLO01000104.1 GCF_900112265.1 Pseudoalteromonas denitrificans DSM 6059
TCTGTATCTGTTAGGTTTGTTTTTTGGCGAAAGTATATTTAACAGATCACAGGCATCACTTCAAAAATTTGTGGGGATCCTTAAGGCTAAAGCCTTACGGAGTAACGAGCAATACAGGAGCACATAACTACTAGCCAACAATTTTATAACTTTAATCAAAATTATTAGCCTAAAGGCCAATCTACAAAAAATTTAGCCATATTTCTGTAGGTGAAGCTTTGGCCTTATAAATTGCAATGCTGGAAAATATTGACACTAACCATACTTTATAATTTTTTTGGTTTTGCCCTTTGCTTTTTAAATTGAACCAAATTTCTTGATGCGATATTACCCGCATTTGTTCTAGGCCAATCTGTAGCAACCTTTGCGGTTAATATTATTGCCTTATCATGTTCGGCTAATTTCCAATAATTAAATGCAATGCCCCACTCTATTTCAGCGGCAATTTCATCACTTATAAGACCTTTATTTACTTTATAATATTGATCTAATAACCGTATTGCATCCGAATAACGTTTATCTTGCATATAAACACGATACGCTTTTGTAACTAAATGAGCATAAGTATCTCTACTCTTTACATGTTGGTTTGGTTCCGGATATAGATAATTTTTGTATCGCTCTAAACCAAACTCCATTAGTAATACAGCATCTTTTACAAAATTATCATGTAAATAATATGGAAAACGAAACAAACCACTTATAACCTCAAATTCATTGCCTTTATTGTGTAACATAAAATAATAAATTACCTTTGCATTTTTAGCCTGAAGGTAGTTACGTTGATATTCATTTTCAGCTTTTGGATGGGAGTATATATAATCAAGCATTTGAGAATAGTCAGAAATATTCATCGGAGCATAAATATCCGTCACCCACTCAGGCAAGGTTGCAACAGCTGCCATTTCTGGAAATAACTCAAATGGCGTTTTATCGCTGGTATATTGCCAATCTGGTTTGGCATTTAATCTTTCTATTAACTCAACATATTGAATATAAAAACTGTCTGTATCTTTAACCATAAAAAAAGCGCTAAAAAACAAACATATTGATAAAGATAATACCGCTGAATATAAAGCAAAAGCCCCTTTAAATTGATTAATATAAGCTAACTTAGGTTGGACTTTTCGATATCTAACTGATATTTCATTTTCTTTAAAATGAGTAACAGAAAATCCTGACCAATATTTTAATTCTGTGTCTAATTTATTCTTTTGTTGGTCAATAAATTTTACTTTGGTAATGCAATTTTGCGAACTTTTGTTTTCTCGATAGACTTTACCATCTGAAATATCAGACTCATTTCGAATGAAACGGCTTGTCTTTATAATTTTAAATACAGACCAATACATACAATAAAATGCTATTAATACTAACATTAATGTAAAAACTAATAAGGGAATTTCGTCATTAAACATTGTATTGTCTCTAAGTCACTTATGTATTTTATTTGATATTAAATACTCAAAACTTGTTAGTCTATTTTTATTTATTGAAACATAAAAATAAAATTGATACTCAACATGCATCTGCAGCTAGCCTTATTGATGTATTAAATTTTGTTTGATGCATCAAGCCTAATACAGTAAATTATTTATCACCAAACCACTGCTCTAAGTATTCAATGCATTGAATCAATTTTGCTGGCACAAAATGTCGTGCTGGATATAAAGCATACAGCGTCAGCATTGGTTTTTTCGAATCAGCTAAAATTTCAACAACCTCTTTATTTTCTATCGCGGATTGGCATACAAAATCTGGGATCAAACCTATTCCAAGCCCTTTTTTTATTGATTCCATCATAAACATGGTATTGTTTACTCTTAAATTTCCACTTACAGTAATACCATCCTCTATTGGCCATACATTTTTACCTTTAAAATAACTATAAACAAAACAATTATGATCTTTTAGATCTTTCGGTAGGCTAATTTTTGAGTGATTTTTAAGGTAATCTGGTGATGCACATACCCTATATGTAAAACGTGTCAGTGGTCTTCCTACATAATTTGAATCTATAGGTGTACTTGATGCGCGAAATCCTAAATCAAAACCTTGCTCAACCAAGTCAATGCTTTCATCTCCTAAATGTATGTCTAATTCAATTTCTGGATTATCAAGCATAAAGTCTGAAAATAAACTTGAGAGATCCGTGATCCCAAGTGCCATTGGTGCATTAATTTTTAGTTTACCTCTTATACCTGATTGTAATTCTTGAACAAAGTTGTCAGCATCATCAAGTTTTGCAAGTATTTCCCTAGCGCGTTGTAAATAGCCTTCACCTACATGAGTGAGTTGTACGTTTCGAGTAGATCTGTGTAATAAACGGGCTCCTAAATCACTTTCAAGGCGGCCAATTTCTTTACTGATCATAGACTTTGAAGCATTAACTTGCTCTGCCACTTTGGTAAAGCTACCTAAATCTGCTAATCGTACAAACAACCCAATTGCGCGAAGCTTATCCATAGTTAAAACCTAGTATTAAGGCCATATAAAACTCTTTTATTTAAAAATTTTTTATTCTCAATTCGAGAACAGTATATGCACATTATAGATATATATGATGACAATAATAAAGACTAATATTTCCTTAGCGCATTAAAACTAACATTAATTAGTTTGTATGCGGGTTTAAAATCAAACTACTTTTTAGGATAAACATATGTATACACTTTATTATTCACAAAATGCTTGCTCTCTTGCTACGCAAGTTGTTTTAAATGAACTAAATCAAGAAATAAAAATGATAAATGTACAACAACTTGATAATTTTAAATCTATCAACCCTGTCGGAAGTGTTCCTGTACTCGTCGATGGTAAGAATACACTCGCTGAAGGGGCAGCAATTATGCTGCACATCTTAAATAAGCATGCCAATTCTTTATTTCCCAATAATAAAGAGCCGCGTCAAAAAGCAATTCAAAACATTATGTTTGCAAATGCAACTATGCACCCAGCTTACAGTAAGTTATTTTTCATAGAACAAAATATAAAAGATGAAAACACCAAATTGTTAGCTTTTAATGCTGCATCACTCAGTATTAATCATTTATGGCAAGTTGTAGAAAATCAATTAATTAACAATGATTTTTTAGGAGGTGATACAGCCTCAGCGGCAGACATTATGTTATGCGTTTATTCTCGTTGGGGAGCTTATTTTCCTGTTGATATCACAATAGGCCATAGAACAAAAAAAATGTTAGATGCCGTGCAAAGTATGCAAAGTTTCATTAAAGCAGTTGAAACTGAACAACGCGTCTCTTCAAAACAATAAACAAGGAATTGTTATGCGCAGCTTACAAAAAAACAAGCGTGATTTTGAAAATATAACAGCACTTATACAACAATATTTTGATGGTTTGCATAATGGAGATGTCTCAAAATTAAAATCAATATTTCATCATGATGTATGGCTAAAAGCGCCAGGCATACGCCGCTCACTAAAGCAATGGTTAACAGACGTTAAGGAGCGCGAATCTCCAATTCACCAAGAAAGAGCTTTTGAGTTTAAATTACTATCAATAGATGTGGTTAACAACCAAGCGATGGTCAAGGTTCAATGCCCTTTATTTAATTTTAACTACATAGATTTTATAGGTTTATTAAAAGAAGAAGGTCATTGGCTCATAGTCAGTAAAATGTATACCGATATATCCATGGGGGATTCATGAGTAAATTTAAAATTGAAATGATACACGATTTAGTGTGTTCCTGGTGCCCTATTGGCTACAAAAACATCATGACTGCAATCAATAATTTAGGCCTTGAATTCGACTTTCATTTTTTACCATATGAACTTAATCCAAATATGGACAAAAAAGGTGAATCAATTTCAAGTTACTTTACGCGTCAATATGATTGGAGTGAACATAAATTAAATGATTATCAAACATCGTTAATAAATACTGCAAATAAAGCAGGTGTATCAATGAACTTTAATAAAAGAACGCATTACTTCAATACACATGCTGTACACAAATTAATGCACTGGGCTGAGAAATTTAATAAGCAAATAGCATTAAATGAAAAACTGATTAAAGCGTATTTTGAACAAGGTTTAGACATTAATAATATTGATGTTTTATTAAATCTTACAGAGGAGCTAGGTTTAGATAAAACATCAACGATACAAGCTTTACAAAGTTCAAAATTAGAACAAGAAGTAAATCGAAAAGTTGAACGCCTAAAAGCATTTAAAATACGCAGCATTCCTGCTTTCATTATAAATGAAAATACATTCATGTCTGGTTCTCACTCTGTCGGTTTTTTTGAAGAGAATTTATCAAAAATAATAAATGATCCAGAAAATCAATATGCATTAAAGTTTAAGGAAACATCTGATGCCATATATTAATGTTAAAATCACCGACGAAACAGTCACTCACAAACAGAAAAAAGCCATTATACAAGGCTGTACTCAACTTATGGTTGATGTGTTAAATAAAGATCCCAAAACAACTTTTGTGATCATTGATGAAATAAATACAGACAACTGGGGCATAGGGTTTGATCAAGTAACCCAAATTCGAAAAGGTTTAATAACCTAATATTAAATAAAATAGGAGTCGATATAAATGAGTATTTTACAGCACCCAATATTTTACGCGCTATTAATGTGTATCGCAGGGTTAGGCATTCCTATTATGGCAGCTTTAAATGGAGAGTTAGCCACTAAACTAAATAGCCCAGCTTTGGCGACAACCATTTTATTCACTGTGGCGTGTCTTTTATCTGTAGGATACTTATTGGTATCAGGCGGCATACCTAAAGCCCCGATTCAAAAGCCTATACCCATGTTCTTTTATTTTGGTGGTTTTTTTGTAATATTCTACATTATTACAATTACTTGGGTTGCACCAAAATTTGGAATAGGAAATGCGATATCATTTGTATTATTAGGTCAGTTAATTTCTATGGTACTAATAGACCATTTTGGCTTGTTTGGCGCCCCGCAACATATAATGTCAATTAAACGCTTAGTTGGATTAGCTTTTATGGCCATAGGTGTGTATTTAACCGTTCGGCGTATTTGATAATTCGCGAGATGAAGTTTTTTACATAAATGTAGGTTCAAGAGTAATGCAAGAAAATATTGCCATTAGCCCTACTCTTTTAAAATACCAAACAGTTACCCCAAAGGCCAACCTACAAAATGCCTAACCTTGTAGGTGAGGCTTTAGCCTTACAGCTATTAGAGTAATGCAAGAAAATATTGCCATTAGCCCTACTCTTTTAAAATACCAAACAGTTATCCCAAAGGCCAACCTACAAAATACCTAACCTTGTAGGTGAGGCTTTAGCCTTACAGCTATTAGAGTAATGCAAGAAAATATTGTCATTAGCCTTGCTCTTTTAAAACCTCAAACAGTTACCCCAAAGGCCAACCTACAAAATGCCTAACCTTGTAGGTGAGGCTTTAGCCTTACAGCTATTAGAGTAATGCAAGAAAATATTGCCATTAGCCCTACTCTTTTAAAATACCAAACAGTTATCCCAAAGGCCAACCTACAAAATGTTTAACCTTGTAGGTGAGGCTTTAGCCTTAAGGATCCCCACAAATTTTTGAAGTGATGCCTGTGATCTGTTAAATATACTTTCGCCAAAAAACAAACCTAACAGATACAGACATCAAATGACATTATCCACACTAAATATGATAGATCCAATTAAATTTGATAAACGAATTAAACAGTCATTAATGGAAGCTGTTGATGCAGTTAAACATGGCGCAAGACTGAGTTTAACTTCTATCGGTAGAGCGTTAGCACAGTCAAATAGCTAAATTGAAAAATACGGTATTAAACGCATTGACAGGTTACTGGGTAACCAAACACTACATCAAAATAGAATTAATAT
>NZ_FOLO01000102.1 GCF_900112265.1 Pseudoalteromonas denitrificans DSM 6059
TAAAGGAACTCGATGTAGATTTGATTACAACAGTTCGAAAAAACATGAAGTCGAAAGCCATGTCAGCCTTCGATAGAGCCATGTTATCAAAGAGATACATCATTGAAACTATCAATGACCAGTTGAAAAATATATCTCAAATAGAACATAGCCGCCATCGCAGTGAAACAAGTTTCATGCTCAACTTGATATCTGGAATAGTGGCTTATTGCTTAAAGAAACAGAAGCCGTGTATAAAACTATCAGCAGATGTATTTGGTATGATGCCAGACTAATAAATGGCGATGCTTAACCAGATCTCAGGTTATTTAGCAATTAGTGATAAAAGCTTTATTAATGGCTGTTTATCAACGCCAACCAAATCAGAAGTTATGGTGCATAGCGACCACAGCCAATACGGCAGCGCTGATTATCTAGCGTTCATGAAAGAACATAACCTAGTACCATCGATAAGTCGAAGAGGAAATTGCCATGATAATGCTGTTGCTGAAAGCTTCTTTACGACGATCAAAAAACGCATAGTCAAAAAGAAGATATATACAACACGTAATGATGCGAAAGCTGAGATATTTAATTTTATAAAAATGTTCTCCAATCCTAAAAAGCGTCACTCACACACAGGCGGTATTTCACCAGCTAAGTTTGAGGAAGATTATTTTTCTGAATTAAAATCTGCCTAGTGAAATCTGGGAAGTCCACTTTTGGTCAAGAAGTAATTTCCGAATTAGATAATATTGTGACAGAAATGATAACGATATATATCGATTTATTAAGAACTTCTCACCATAATACTTTTACAATAAAGGCAAGTAAATAATTTGAAATCTAGAGGCATTTTTTAGCTGAAAATTTTAATTTATTTAGTATAAAGTTAAAATATCCAGCTAGATGAACACAAAATTTATTATATTCAAATTTTTATCGTCTATAAATAAACCCAAACATATTATTTTGTTTTTACTTTAGTAACGCCTAATAGTTGGATATTAATCGCTATAATTGGTTTATCCGTTACTACAAAATCGGCAATAACAACAGAGCTATCCTTATAATTAGTCGCACTTGCTTTCACACATAAACGAGTCGATTGCGTTAATTTCACTTCCGACAAATATATTTTCCAATCTGTTTTTGAATTACAGTCAAGAGGTTGAGGCAACATTTTAAAATAAAGGGTTGCTCCTGAAGTTTGTGTTTTTAGGGTAACTTTTTGCTCAACTTTAACAACGCCTCCATCGGGTATTATGGTTGGAGTGACTACTAAAGTTTGGTTAACATCAACCACGATACTACGCGGCTCAGAACAAATTGATCCTATGCAGGCTTTTATAAAATAAACATGTTTACCCGCTATATTGGGGATAGTTTGATATTGAGTTGCATCATCGATTGTTTCTAACAACGTTTTTTCGGCATTGTTGGGTTTTTGTACATATAGGTTATATGTCAAAGAACCAGAGGTGGCAGCAGGTTTATCCCACGATAAAAAGATGTGGTCACCTTGATTAACTGAGTTCTTTTCAGAAGTGAAATTTAATACCGGACCTAACATAATTACAGCCACTTCAGTATTACGCAGTTCAGAACAAACTAAGCCTTTGCACGCTTTTATAAAATAAACATGTTTACCCGCTATATTGGGGATAGTTTGATATTGAGTTGCATCATCGATTGTTTCTAACAACGTTTTTTCGGCATTGTTGGGTTTTTGTACATATAGGCTATATGTCAAAGAGCCAGAGGTGGCAGCAGGTTTATCCCACGATAGAAAGATGTGTTCACCTTGATTAACTGAGTTCTTTTCAGAAGTGAAATTTAATACCGGACCTAACTTAATTACGGTTACTTTAGTATTGCGCAGTTCTGAACAAACGAACCCTATGCACGCTTTTATAAAATAAATATGTTTACCCGCTTTATTGGGAGTGAGCTGATACTGAGTTGCATTATCGATTGTTTCTAACAATATTTTTTCTGCACTGTCGGGTTTTTGTACATATAGTTTATAAGCCAAAGAACCAAAGGTATTAGCAGGTTTATCCCATGATAGTAAGATGTGTTCACCTTGATATACTGTATTACTTTCAGAAATGAAATTTAATACCGGACCTAGCTCAATCACAGCGATCTGGAATGTTTTTTGTTCACCACAATCTAATTGTCGATTACACGCTTCTAATACCAAAGTATAAATACCCGGATTATCAAAAGAAATTTGATAATTTGACGCGTTTACTTGGCTTAATAGGTTTTGAGTATTTTGATCTTTATCTATTAGTATCAAATTAACACTAGTTTCAAAATCTGCAACTTTCTTCACCATCCATTGAATAGTGATATTTTGACTTGTATTGACTTGATTTTGTTCTGGATAAAAGTTAATAATTTCAGGCAAAGGCTCCCACAATAGCGGTGTCGTTATTTTTTTATCACTATAACTAGAGCACTTTCCTTCATTAGTACAGGCCCTAGTTTGAAACTCTAAAGGGTAACCTCGGGGCAAAGTATCTTTAAAAACAAAACTTAAATCCGTGATTTTATCTTTTAAAAATATCTGTTGAGTGTTTTTGTTCACAAGGACATCGTAATAATCTACTTTTTGTACTTCACCTACAGGATTACTCCAAGAGATAGTGATCAAGTTATCTTTTGCGTGATTTAAATTTAAAATAGGGGTTCTAGGTGCAGGCCAAGGAAGTGGGGTACTGCCCTTTTTTTCAGTATAAGCAGAGCACTCTCCTTCATTGGTACAAGCCCTAACTTGGAATGTGAGGTATTGCCCTCGAGGCAAGGAGTCATTAAATATTAGGCTTAAATCAGTTAATTTTTCTTTCGTAAATATAGTATCTCCATTTTTGCTCACAAGCACATCATAATAACCCACTCTTTGCTCAACATTGGCCAATTCTCTCCAGGAAAAAGAGATATTATTATATTTACCATGGTCTAACTGAGTAACTGGAGGTTGAGGTGGGCCCCAGAGTAAAGGGGTTGTCATCTGTTTTTCACTGTAAAAGGAACATCCTCCTTCATTAGTACAAGCTCTAACCTGAAAAGCCAGGGGGTTAGCCCGTGGTAAACTGTCATTAAATACCATGCTTAAGCCAGTGATTTTCTCTTTCTTAAATACAGGTTCATCATTTCTGGTAATAAGCAGATTATAATAATCCACTTTTTGCTCAACATTGGCCAATTCTCTCCAGGAAAAAGAGATTTTATTATACTGGCCATGCTCTAACATTGTGATTGGTGTGGCAGGAGGGCCCCAAGGCAAAGGCGTTGTTACCTTTGGCGAACTATAATCAGAGCAATGAGTGCTATTCGCGCAGGCTCTGACTTGAAAAGTCAAAGGGTTATTTCTTGGCAAATTATCATTAAATATTTGTGATAAACCTGTGAGGTTATCATTATAAATCTGACGTTCATTATCACTGACCACATACTGGTAATAATTTGCATGTACGACTTCAGGCCATGAAAGATTAATAATATTATATTGGCCATGATTGAGCTTAACTTCAGGTATTGGTGGCACTGGTGTCAGTGTCACTTTAATCGCAGACATCAATGGATTTGAACAGGTTTGTATATTACTTTGGCGAACACAAGCAAAAACTCTAAATTGATAATGACCACTTTCAGGGGGAATAAATTCAAACTCAGACCCATTACTTACTAATGCAAGGATCCAGTTACCAACTTGGTCTAGGTACTCTAATCGATAAAAAGTGGGTAAAAAAAGTTTATCAACCTGAGTAAAGGTTATTTTTGCTAGGCCTATGCCAGCATTTACTTGTATTTTAGTGGGTGTATTAAGTTTCCCGATAACCTTACTGGCTTGACTCCAACTTGAACAATAACTCTCTTCAATGGTTTCAGTACAAGCTGCCACGCGGTATCTATATCTATGATTTAACTCTGATGTAATAATAAAACTTCGTGCATTCACTTTAGCGTGTAATAATTGCCAGGGCCCGCCATCAATCGCCTGCTGAATACGGTAAAAGCCAACATTTTCCGATTGCCAACTAAGTTGAGTTAAACTATTTTTCTGATTAATTTCTAATGCGTTGGGTACATCTATATCAAATAGTTCATCCTCAACAATATAACCGACAACACCTTCTAACCAGTCTACTTTATCGGCAAATACTACTGATGAAAAAAGCCAGCTTACTAGTAATATTATATTTCTAAACATGAATATTCACTTATAGGTACGAATTTTTTATTAAGTTTTAAGGTTCTTTTAGAATAAAAAAAACCAAACTGATTTCAGTAGATTGACTATTACTTGTTTTTTTTACCAAGTAGGTACTGGAAACCAGCGGTTCGAGATGCTCCAGTGCTGTAAGGTCGTATATACCCCTCTGTTATCCAAACCTCTAAACTGTTTTCAAAATAAACTCCTTTGCCTTGAGATACCACATCGACGGGTTTTAGTATTTGTCTGAAATTACTTCTATCAAATTGTTTTGTTAAACCAAATAAAAAACGACTACTTTCGTTTTGTTTTTTTAACGTAAACTTAGTATTGATATCGTCAATAATAACTTCAACCACAGTTTTGTCACTTTGATCATTTGCATAAGTTTCAGGTGTCAAAATAGATGTTAACCACCCACTGCCATCGATATGACCAATAAGTCTCCTTCCTGAGAAAGAAAGATTAAATTTTCCAAGAGAACTACCGAACTCTTGAACCCAAAAATCTTGGCTACTTGGAGCGGCCCCTGAAGTAGAGTTGATATAAATCCCTATGTTTGGATTCATGTTTATTTCCATCGCTTGGGATAATATAGTATCTATTTGCTCGGATTCTTGGTTATTCAAACCAGATGTAGCAATAGTCACCCCTTTTGCACTTTCTATACCGTCGATATGATTACAATCACCACTACTTTCAATACTGATAGCTTGTTTTGCTGCCATGGCGGTTACTAATAAAGCATATAAAGCACGTCCGGTTCTATTATTTAATGATACGGTCCACTGCTCGGCGTTGGCCGTTTTGGCGCAACTGGGTGTACTTGTTTTTATTTTATCCGTGCTAAAGTAAACAACCTCATCAATAACATTAAGATAAGTAATATTCCCCATAGCAGTGGCGTTAAAAGACAATACGTGACTGGTTAGAAACAAAAAAACAAACCAAGTGGATTTCATAGGGTATCTCAATATAGGAATTTATTTTAGACAAATAAAATATGTCATAAGGTAAGTCAGTTAGTTTTCCTAACATATAAATACTTTTATCTTACTGTTTTTATTTCAAAAATTGGATGTTAGCTAAAAATAAGAAACAAAACAAGAAGATTAGAACAAATTAAATTCGAAATTAGAGTAAAATTTATTTTACCTAATGTCAGTGGAACTAATTATTTTCAAATATTAGCTTTCACAAAGAGACAAGGCATAGTATCGCAAATAATATTTCAAATGATTGCTATCAAATAAACTGTGGTATTAGATTTTAGACACTTGTGACTTCCGGTTTGTAAACAGAATATGCCAGTTATTTATGCCATATCCTGTTTTAAGAGTGATTTAGTTTTATTATGCGAGAATTTTTATTAGAATTAAACACCCAATCAAACTTGGTTTTTATGGGTATTCAGTGATATTAAGGCGAGGGTCAAACAATTTCACTAACTTAACTCAGCATAAATACGTTAGAATAGACGGCTATTGTATTAGCTTTGAGCCCTTTATATTAATGAGCACCATCACAACGCCTGCAAACTTTACTGAACTTGGCCTTATTCCACCTTTATTAGCACGATTAATTGAACTGGAATATCAGCAGCCTACACCCATTCAAGCGCAAGCTATCCCAAGTGTATTGTCTGGGCGTGATTTAATTGCAGGGGCAAATACAGGGTCTGGTAAAACGGCCACTTTTGCATTGCCCCTATTGCAAAAAATACAGGCGCAACAACTTTTTCAGCAATCCCACTGTGAAAAACAATTGAATAGTAAAAACAGTAAAGGTAACTATGTATCTGGACTGATTTTGGTGCCCACTCGTGAGCTAGCTAAGCAAGTCGCTGATAGTATTAAATCTTATTCGGTTCATTTTAACGGTGCGATTAAAACACTTGCTGTATTTGGTGGTGTATCAGTCAATACGCAAATGCTTGCATTACGTGGTGGCACAGATGTGTTAGTTGCAACACCTGGACGATTACTCGATTTAATTTCAAGTAATGCTATTAAGCTTGATAGAGTAGAAATTTTAGTGCTTGATGAAGCCGATCGCATGTTAAGTCTTGGTTTTACTGAAGAGTTAACACAATTGTTAGCGTTAATGCCAAAGAAAAAACAAACTTTGTTATTTTCAGCGACCTTTCCTGATCAAGTACAAGCTTTAACTCAGAAGCTGCTTAATGATCCTGTTGAAATACAAGTGCAAAGTGCTGATACTAGCACCTTAGTACAGCGTGTGTTTACCGTTAATAAAGGACAAAAAACAGCTTTATTAGCACATTTAGTTAAAAAACATCAATGGCAACAAGCGCTTATTTTTGTTAATGCAAAAAAGAGCTGTAAACATTTAGCAGATAAACTTGCCAAACGTGGCATTAGTGCTGAAGTATTTCATGGCGATAAAGGACAGGGAGCACGTAATCGTGTATTAGATGCATTTAAGGCAGGAGAGATTGAAGTATTAATTGCAACAGATATTGCTGCCCGTGGCCTAGATATCGAAAAACTGCCTGTTGTGATTAACTTCGACTTACCAAGAAGCCCATCAGACTACATGCATCGTATAGGTCGTAGTGGTCGTGCTGGTGAAGTAGGCTTAGCATTATCACTTATCGATCATGAAGATTATCATCATTTTAAAATAATCGAAAAGAAGAATAAGATAAGGCTCGAACGTGAAGAAGTTGAGGGTTTTGAAATTGCAGAAATTATCGCAGATGTATATTTAGACGCAGGTAAACCTATGGCAAAGCCTGAAGGCAGTGGTAAGAAAAATCGTAAAAAGACAGCAACAGAAGACTCTGATGTTTGGTTGAAAAAGTTTTAACTAAAATATTAGCTGCATTAATAAAGCTAAATTTTTAACAACAACTTAAGTTAGCATTGTTCATTGGGTTTAACCGTTGAATCCGAAATTTAAATAACATCAAAGTAATTTATTACACCCAGTATCACTAGGGGCTGTTGATCTTTCACATTGGCAGCCAAATCATTGCACACGCCAGTGCTAGCATACTTTCAAACTGTAACTTTAATTTATCATATCTTGTAGCTATAGCACGGAAGTGTTTCAGTCTTGCAAATGCATTTTCAACTAAGTGCCTATATTTATATAAGCACCAATCTATATCTCCATTACCCGTTTTTGAGTTCTGCTTTCTGGGGATCACAGGGCTTGAATTTCTCTCTCGAACTTTATTTCTAATCGCTTCACTATCATAGCCTTTATCCGCGATAACAAAATCACCTTGAGGCAATAATTCAATCAACTCATTTGCTA
>NZ_FOLO01000101.1 GCF_900112265.1 Pseudoalteromonas denitrificans DSM 6059
ATGTTCATGATAGTAAAGTAGCAAATGAGTTGATTGAATTATTGCCTCAAGGTGATTTTGTTATCGCGGATAAAGGCTATGATAGTGAAGCGATTAGAAATAAAGTTCGAGAGAGAAATTCAAGCCCTGTGATCCCCAGAAAGCAGAACTCAAAAACGGGTAATGGAGATATAGATTGGTGCTTATATAAATATAGGCACTTAGTTGAAAATGCATTTGCAAGACTGAAACACTTCCGTGCTATAGCTACAAGATATGATAAATTAAAGTTACAGTTTGAAAGTATGCTAGCACTGGCGTGTGCAATGATTTGGCTGCCAATGTGAAAGATCAACAGCCCCTAGACAAAAATTCAGATTTACTTTTATTAGCTGAAATCGCTTCTTCTTTAGCATGTAAAAGGGCATTTTCATTTATTTTTCTTTCGCGAATATCTCTGAAAGTGATCACCGAACCTATTAACTGATTTCTATTTTTAAGTGGTGAACAGGTATACTCTATTGGAATTGAATGATTATCTTTGCCCCATAATATGCCGTCATCATTTTGACTTATTTTGTCAGTTAAAAAAGATTCATTTATGGAGTTAGTGTGTTCTATTTTCTGAGCATCATCAGGATAAGAGTTTTGTGTTAATTCATATATAGAATTGCCAATAAGTTCTTTTGCTTTATACCCTAAAATTTTACAAGCTGATGGGTTTAAAAAAGTTATTTTGCCGTTTAAGTCAACTCCAAAAATTCCTTCAACAACTGTTTCTAAAATGAGGCGGGTACGTTCCTTATTTTGCATTAAAGTTGTGATATCTGTCATTGCTGAGACATATTTATATATTTTACCGTTTTCATCTAAAAAAGGCACTATGGTGGTTTCTAACCAATATTCACTCCCATTTTTTTTACGGTCAACTAATGTGCCGCGCCATACTTGGCCTTGAGATAATTCAGCCCAAAGTTTTAAATAAAACTCTTCTGGATTAGAGCCTGATTTTAATATTTCAAAATATTGCCCTAATAGCTCTTCTCTTTCGTAGCCGCTGATTTGACAGAATTTATTATTTATAGCGAGAATTTTGTTATCAATATCTGTTATGCAAACAATATCGTGCTGATCCATTGTTGCCAATTGATAGTGACTTTCTCTTATCGCTGTTTTAAGGTCGGTATTGAGTTGATTTACCCAACGAGCGCGTTTGGACTTAGCTATTACGGATGAAATAAAATGCATGGGCTCTACAGGTTTAACTAAAAACTCATCACCGCCTAACTCCATGGCATCTACTTTGAGTTCAGGATCTGATTCTGACGTTAAAAACATGATAGGTGTCATAGCCCAAACATCATCTTGCCTTATCACTTGTGCTAATTCTAACCCAGAGCAACCGGGCATAAAAATATCCAGTATTACAAGTTCAGGTTTAAACCTCGTCATAACGTCTATACTTTTTAAAGGATCAATGAGCGTTTTAACATCAATACCAGCATCAGTTAATATGCTTTCGTAATATAGCAGCATGCTTTTTGAGTCATCAACAATTAAAACTTTATAAGGCTCTTTATCTTTTTGGCTTGTCAGTCCATCTAAAGTTTGCATTAATTTTTCAAAGTCTGTTGGTTTAGTAAAATATCGGTCGGCACCTGCATGAACTGCCGCTAATCGTGACTTAACATCAGTATTTGCTGATAAAAATACGACTGGTGGAAAGCTAGAAAACTTTTTTTTGAGTCGAGCGATAATATGAGCCCCAGACAGTTCCCCTTGATCAAATAGCATATTCATAATAATGCCTGTTGGACGTTCAGCATTAAAAGCGTGCTCAAATTCTTCTAAAGTAGAAAAATGTACGACCTTATACTGTGTTTGTTCAAGTTTTATAAGTAAATCTTCTGCAAAAAAAGGGTCATCTTCAACAAAATAAATGAGCTTTGAATTTTTTTTTACATCCTTTTTTATTGGATGAATAAATGAAAAAGAATCTGTATAACTTGTTTGAGAAGGTTGCCATTGTTCAGATAACCGTTTTAGTTTTTCTAATGAAAATGTAAATTTAGTGATGTCTTTTTCTGATAGGCTTGAGTCTACCAATTTTTTTTCGATAATTAATTTAATTTGTTGAACTAACTCTTGTGCTTTGGCACTGACTCTGGCAGAGCCATAAGTACCCGCAGAGCCCGCTAAGTTATGCAGCAGTCTTTTTAGTAGAATTAATTTAGATTTGTCTCCCT
The DNA here is from genome assembly GCF_900112265.1 of Pseudoalteromonas denitrificans DSM 6059. Classification (GTDB taxonomy): domain Bacteria; phylum Pseudomonadota; class Gammaproteobacteria; order Enterobacterales; family Alteromonadaceae; genus Pseudoalteromonas; species Pseudoalteromonas denitrificans. The sequence goes on from NZ_FOLO01000101.1 coordinate 2,226, forward strand.
CACAAACAGATTGCCATAACTGTTCCATTTCAATAAATTTATTGGGAAGTTGTTTTTTAAATGCTAACTTCAAGGCAAATAGTTTATCTGTAATGTCACTTTTTATTATGTTACCCATACTCGATTATACCGATTGATAATTGATAAACTTGAATTTCTTTAGTGTAGCTGAGTTATTCAATTTTTCAGTTTTCTGAGAAGTATATGCAAGTATTTCTACAATTAAATTAACCATAAAACTTACCTATATCTGATTTTGTTTTTAGGCACATACAACATCCTAGAAATAAGCTTTCTTTAAGTGTTATCAATTTTGGCTATGACAAACATAGATGCATCCTATTGTACATACCTATTAAGGGAACTTAAAGTGAGGTTTCAGCTAATAACATCTAATTATGAAAGTAAAAACAATCAATAAATGGGTTTGATAAGTCGAAATATAGAGTCATCACTTTACTAAATGAACTATTCAATGACTTCAATTCATGTAATCGTCAAGGGCAGGCTTATATGTATTATTTAATCACTTTTACTTTAAATATTGTGCTTGGTATGTATCTAACTCGTATAGAAATTTCAAAATTTTCAACCGAAAATCAAAAAACAACTCTCATGGGGGGATGGCCATTTAGCTTAGTGCTTTTGCTGGGGTTGTTGTTGAATCTATTAGGTGAAAGTATGCAATATGAATTTGAATCTCTTATTTTTATAATCATTGGAACGGGAATATTTTACTTTATTGAAATAAATAAAATATTAAAAGATATAAAATTAAACAAATCATAAATTGACTTATGTATTGAGATAAGTGAACGCAAAGTACGTTAATATTATAAATCTGTTTTGTATTACTTTTACAGTGTGAGTTTAAGCTTTGGAACTTTAATTGCCAGCTGATTAGGGTCTATATAGCAAAAAGTTCCAAAGTGAGATAGCACATTTTGGCTCACAAAATTATTTCATCATTTTGATTTCTATATTTCCAATATAAGCTTGTGTCTCGAAATGTACGCCTTCTTCAAAATTACTATCACTACGGTTAGTTGATAGTAGTTTAATAACATTTGCAGGTGTTGTTGTGCTATCTGATGATTTAAATGTTGTTCCGCTATCGCTACCAGCATCATACACCTTAAGCTGTACGGTTTTGTTCTCTATCCATTGTTCATTTTCAAATAAAGACAAACTATTGATACCTATAAACCAATCTGGGCTGGGTGCAACCATAGAGACGATGCTAAGCAGCGGAAAATCTTTACTTGCTTCAAAAGTGATAGTAACGCTAGTATCATTGGTAGGGATCCCTAGTTCGTCAATTAGATAATTGGAATGACCTAAGTTTTGAATAACTCCTATCTCTTCCTTAAGTCTTGTTTTAGAACCGGTTTCTGCCATGCTAATAATGCCTGATGAAGCGCTTTCGCCTGTAGTAAATATCCCTCTTTGAGAATTATGGGTAAGCCCTACAAGTGGTGAGAAATGTGCATTACTTGGGTAATTTGTTGCAAAAGTACTGCTGTTCCAGGTGCTTGTGAAGGTGAGCTCATATGTTACTGTGTCGAGAGATTGGCTTGTATTCATATCATTTTCTGAAGCATTATCACTTCCTCCACAAGCAGACAATAAAAGTAAGCTTAAAGGAAGTGTGAGTTGTTTCGTTATTTTCATACTGAGTCTCATAATTATAACAATGTCTGTTATGGTCTAGACCAAGCATTTTGGGTTTTAATTTCATTTTTTTGAACTTAATTAAAGTTCAGGTAAAAGTTTGTTTCTATAAAAAAATCGTTTTTTGGTGTGAACTTCGTGTTTTGCTGAGTAAGCATAACAATTTTATTCTTGATGATTTCATTTTAATCTAAATATCTATTTCATACTAAGCCACTGAATGCTTTACAAGCATAACTATCAGTTATTATTGTTATTTTAGAGATAAATAGCATAAACTCAAAAACTGAAAGTCATTTACAAAAATGTGATACATAATTCAAATCCGTTAAAAGTTAATTGCCTTAAATCGATACAATGAAGGATTTCTCATGATGCAGTTTGGTTTCAAAAATTTATTACTTATTACGATTACAATTTTAGTTGGGTTGTCAGTATCTTTAACAAGCTATTTTTCATATGTCAAAGAGGAAAAAGTATTAACAGCCCTGATTATTAAAGAAAACAGTGAGTTCGTGAAACAACAAGCGAAACTTATTGAAAAACAAATGAATGAAAAAGCTTTTGGGTTAGCAAGAATTGCAAAACTATATAATAATCAACAAGAAGAAGGCAGTACTGAAGATTTTGTTAAATTAACAAATACCATTGCTTTTGCAATGAACCTTAATAGCTCAGCCATTGGTTTTGAAAGCGGTGTTGGTTACTGGAACCAAACGAGTGATATTTGGCCTGATCATGTATTCAGTGGAGATGTAACAGAAGAGTCATATTACAAGTTAGCACGCAATAGCGCAGGGGTGGCAACAAGTGAGCCTTATTTTGATTCAATCGATTATTGGATCAGCATAGTTCATCAAATTAAAAATGGCATGATTTCTGTTGATATGAAATTGGATTTTTTGAATGCCTTGGTTAAAAGTTCAGATGAAATTCCCGGGGCTGTAGCATTAATTTTAAATCATGATACAACTGTTTTAGCCTCGACCAGTCAAAAAGTTGAAACAAAAAAATTAGCCAGTGATTACCCTTGGTTTAAAGAGGCGGTGTTAGACGCCGTAAACCAAAAAAGTAGCATACAAACTTATCAGTTAGATGGGGTAGATAAATTACTTTTTGCACATCGCGTTCAAGTGGCAGATAAAAACTGGTATTACACTCTGGGTCTAGATACAGAAATTGCGTATGCCAGTCTTACGGAAGCGAAAATAAGCGCCATTATTAGTACACTTGCAGCAACACTTATAAGTGTTGTATTGGTTTTCATTTTATTGCAAACCCTTTATCGTCCAATACTGGTGTTAAAAGAAACAATTACAGCACTTTCTCAAGGAAATGGTGATTTAACACAAAGACTTAACGTACATTCAAGTGATGATTTAGGGCAAATTGCTGATGGTGTTAATCGTTTTATAGCAAGTTTGCAGTCGATGATGCTAGAAATCAAAGATGCCACTACAGCTCTAAACGGCAATGTTTATAAATTGAAAGAGCAATCAGATGAAAATACCATTATATTGGATGGTCATGTTCAAGAAACCGAACAAGTTGTAACAGCCATTGAAGAAATGAATGCGACTGCTGAGTCTATGGCTAAAGATATTGCAAATGCAGCTTCATTGACTGATAACGCTAACAACGCTGGCCATGACTCTAAACAAACAGTGAACCAAGCTCAAGAAACAATTTCTGATCTGGTTTGTGATGTTGAAAACTCGGTGAAAAGTGTGAGTGATATGAGCAGTGAAACCGATAGTATTAACTCTATCTTGAGTGTAATTGGCGGTATTGCGGATCAAACTAACTTATTAGCACTTAATGCGGCTATTGAAGCCGCTAGAGCTGGTGAACAAGGAAGAGGTTTTGCAGTTGTTGCAGATGAAGTTAGAAGCCTGGCGAGTCGTACAAAGTCCAGTACTGATGAAATTGAACATGCACTAGCCAGTTTATTAAAAGGTAATCAAACAGTTGTTGACTCTATGAGTGTGACCAAAGACCGTTGTCAACAAGCTGCAACAGGTGCGGGCCAAGTGTCAGAAAGTTTAGATACAATGACAACTATTGTGTCAGAAATTAATGACTTAAGTACACAAGTTGCTGCTGCTGCAGAAGAGCAAAGTAATGTGACACATGAGGTCAGTAAAAATATGGTCGCAATTAATGGTATTGTTGGTAAGTTAGATGCAAATGGTAAGCAAGTGGTAGAAGAGATAAATAGTATTGATGATATTAACCATCAATTAACTGAGATAATAAGCAGGTTTAAAGTCTAAATTATATTAATCATGCTCTGTGGTCTAAGGGTTAGATCACACAGAGCATGATTAATATTCACTTATTTTAAGAGGCTTATTCAATTTCAATCATATCAAGCACTTTACTCTTTCTAATAGCTCAAAGGTGTACCATAGTTATTGCAGCCAGAACCATAGGAGTAAATTTAACGCTTTGGCATCCGTACATTTGAGTTTCTTACTTTTAGAATAAATATACTAAGGATTTACTGATGAAACCTGCTCCTATTAAAGCACTGATTAACTTCGAAGATTTCGCCAAACTAGATATAAGAGTTGGTACAATTACTATGGTTTCAGAAGTTATTAAGTCTGATAAGCTGATGAAACTTACGGTTGACTTTGGAGATCATACTCGCTCGATTCTAAGTGGTATTAAACAAGAGCGTGTAGACCCTAAAGAAATTGAAGGTAAGCAGGCTTTATTTGTTGTTAATCTACCAGACAGAACAATGGCTGGGGAGATATCACAAGGTATGTTATTTGATATTGGTTATGACGATAAAATTAACCCTTGCTTAGCGGTGCCGGAAAATACAATGCCAAATGGAAGCCGAGCAGGTTAATTTAATCTTTGTGAAATTATTCATACTAGTGATTAAATTCAGACCACGAATGATGTTGTGATTAAAAGTTGAGTTTTATGAAAAAAATTAATATTGCTGAAAAATTTAAACTGTTTGAACAAGAATGGACACCAAAAGTTATTGCACAATCAAATGGTCAGTTAGTTAAGATTGCTAAAGGTAGTGGTGAGCTTGTTTGGCATAAACATGATAACGAAGATGAACTTTTTATTGTTTTTAAAGGGCAACTTACTTTGCAACTAAGAGAGGGTGATGTCGTTTTAAATACGGGGGAAATTAACGTGGTTTAATGGATTCGACTACTCCAGTTAAGAGATAATAAACTTAATAGGAGATCCAAAATGACGAAACGTAAAAAATATTCAAAAGAATTTAAACTTGATGCTATCGCCTTAGTTGTTGAACAAAATTATTCGCAGGCAGAAGCCGCTAGAAATCTGGGCGTTAATCCCAATATGCTTGGTCGTTGGATAAAAGAATCTGAAAATGAGGATGGTCATGCTTTTCGTGGTAATGGGAAATTAACACCTGAGCAAGAAGAAATCCGCAACTTAAAAGCGCAAGTGAAACGCCTCGAAATGGAGCGCGAGATATTAAAAAAAGCGACGGTCTTCTTTGCCAAAGAAACGAAGTAAAGTATTCGTTTATTGCCCAACATAAGAAGATCTGGCCTGTGGTTTTAATGTGCCATGTACTGGGTGTGAAAAGTAACAATTATTATAGTTAT
>NZ_FOLO01000120.1 GCF_900112265.1 Pseudoalteromonas denitrificans DSM 6059
ACGTTATTTATATAAAAAGCTACGAGTCCAATTGGTGCTAATGCAAGAATCAATGTCACAAGTTTAAATATTAACATTGATACTCCATGGACAGTTAACGCCGCCAACAACCGTGTAGCAAGCTGGCTCTTATTTTTGCTCCGCAAAAAATGGGACAGCTTGCGGAATCCGATTGATTGGCTTTGTTAGTTGCTTAACGCTCTAATTTTAGCCAACGATTTTAGGTAATATTCTTTATTATTTGATTCTGAAATAGCGAAAGAAGTATATTCCCCCTCATATTTGCTAATAAAGAAAATGGCCTTATCTTTAAGCTCGACTATTCCATTCCAACAGATTCCACTCTTTACGTTTCTAGGTGGTTTACGTCGGCCTTTAAATTTCTCAATTGATAATAAAGATAATATTTCTGGTTCGTATCCAGTGGAAATAATCTCTTCATTTTCTCCACTTTCCTCATTTTCTATTTCAAATTTTTTATTATTTTCAAACCCTATCAATTCAATACCTGTCACCCAAGCGGTTACAACGTAGGTGGAGTTTTCAAACCTTTCTTCTATCGATTGTGCCCTGTAACGACAGGCATTGGAATAGCTAGAATAAAGCCCTACCACAATAAATAAAATAGTTATCAAATATTTCATCCTCACCTCAGTTTACCAGTGCTTATATTGCAACTAACGCCCGCAACACCGGACGGATTTGAGATGGCTGCGCTTTTGCGGCCCTTTTGCAAAAACGAAGACAGCTTAAATGCGGTCCGAGTGATTGCGTTTGTTAAGGCTAGCTGCAGACATCAATTTCTTTGATAAATATATACTCACACTCACCTTCAATACACTTTTCAATTGCACCATATCGAGTGCTACATGCTTCACTAGTTTCATGTATCACAGAATATTCGCACACATTCAGGCAACAGGTGTCATTTTGAATATAAATGTCTTCTGAGCAAAACTGCTTAGCCCTTAACGCCCTGTTAATGGGCAAAATATAGTTGGCTAAGATTAAGCGACGAAGGAGCAAAAGCCAACTGTATTTTGTCCTTGTTAAACAGCTTGTTAGCTGTGCACAACACTATCCACAGAGAACATTTGCTTCAACGAACGGCTTTTGAACAGGGTTTCTATGCGCTACAACAGAATCTGATTTACCGTAATTTTGAATCTCGAACTTACCTGAACAAAGATCACCAGCTCTACGTAATAGATGATTCTTCAATTCACTGTGACTACTACCACCTATTCCAATATATTTTACCCGCCACAAATTGGCTTTCAATTTTTCATCAATGTAGCCAAAATCGTGTCCACTCGAAAACTCGACGAAATTATCTAGGGTAGCTTTTCTATAAGGCAGTTCGGATAGAGAACATGATGTTGCTAAAAAAGCCATCAAGATTATTAAATTACGCATGAACTCCCTGTACTGCTAACAGCTTGTATGGATAATACAGCCATCTTAATTATTAATTATTACCGAGTTCGGGTAAAGTGAGACCCAAGCTTTGGCTGCAACCAAAGCCT
>NZ_FOLO01000099.1:0-1717 GCF_900112265.1 Pseudoalteromonas denitrificans DSM 6059
TTTAAATTCAGGTATTACATAAGAGTACTGAATTAGCTAAAAATTCAAAAAATCAGTATTTTATATGGTGTTTAAAATCATTAGGCTGAAGCCCAATCTACAACCATTTGTACATTTTTTAACACCAAGTCAACATATTCTTTGGCTGACTCTATGCTATCAGCTTCAGCATAACATCTTAATTCAGGTGCATTGCCTGAAGGTCGAAAATGCACTATTCTCCCATCTGTAAATGTTATTCTTAATCCATCGGTATCATCGACCTTTGAAAGTTCTTCACTTTCAAAACCTAACTTCACTAATAAACCAACAGTATCAACTAAACCTTGCTTGATAATTGCTTTACTTTTATCTGTAGCAAAATTTTGAATACGGTCACTATGGGTATAACGGGTTGGTAATTCATTTGCCAGTTGCGATATCTGTTTTTCATTAGCGGCAGCTAATAATATTAATGCAGGTAGCAGTGCATCACGTGTTGGTAAAGCTTTTAGCGTTTTGCCTTGGTAAGTCACGTCACTACCTAGTAAAAAACCACCATTAGCTTCAAAACCCGCAATTGTTCTATATTGCTTTGTTAAACCATCAAAAGCAGCAATCACATAAGGTGAGCCTATCTTAGTGCGAACTACTGTTTTAAAGCTTTCACTTTTTTCAATTGCTGTATTACAACTTACAGGTATAGCCAATGCGTCAATTTTTAAAAATTTAGCACACAACAAACCTAAAATATCACCACGTAACCATTCTCCAGTTTCATCCGCAATGAGAGGTCGGTCACCATCTCCATCGGTAGAAAATAAGGCATCTAGTTTATATTCAGCAACCCACTTTTTAGCTTTGGCTTTATCTTCATCTGATACAGCTTCAGTGTCAATAGGCACAAAAACATCACTACGTTCAAGCGTAATAACCTCTGCACCTAATTGCTTTAACAAACTGGCATATAAATCACGACCTGAACTTGAATGTTCATATATACCAATGCGCTTACCAGTTAAAAAAGGTGAATTAAACAATGAACTATAACGTTCAATGTAACGTTTTGCAGCGTGAGTATTAGCTGTTAATTCAGGTGAAAAGTCACATTCACTAAACTCAGCTTGAACAGATAAAATATCTTGTTCATCGGCTTTAGATATTTCACCATCAGGTCTATAAAACTTTAAACCGTTACGATCAAAAGGAATATGACTGCCAGTTACCATAATGCAAGGAATGTTATCTTGCATAGCAACATAAGCTAATGCGGGCGTAGGTAAAACACCATAAAATACTGGCTGGATATCAAGTTGTTTTAATGCCGCAGCACAACTCATAGCCATGCTATAGCTACTCGGGCGATTATCTACTGCAATTGCTAATTGTTTAAAACTGAAATTTTGCTTCATAACACCAACAAACGCATGTGTAAATGCAGCACATACATTAGGCGTAAACTGAGTAACTAACCCACGCGCACCACTAGTACCAAAAGCCACACCACTATTATTTAATACATCTGAACTTTGTAACATTTTTAATCCTTAACAATTTTTATGGTGTTTTTTACCACAGAGTACACAGAAGCTACGCTCACAGAGAAATAAAAAGCTAAATTATTTTATAAATTTCTTCTTTATTTAGGAAACTGCAAAACTTAATGTTTTAATTTTTCCTCTGTGTTCCTCCTTTTCTCGGTGGTTAATTTTGTTTTACCACAGAGTACACAGAGGCT
>NZ_FOLO01000099.1:1952-9589 GCF_900112265.1 Pseudoalteromonas denitrificans DSM 6059
TTCTCGGTGGTTAATTTTGTTTTACCACAGAGTACACAGAGGCTGCGCTACACTAAGAAATAGAAAGACTAGATATTTAAAATATTCCCTCTGTGTTCCTCCTTTTCTCTGTGGTTAATTTAGTTTTACCATCGAGTACACCGAAGCTACCTGTACAGAGATATACAAAAACAAATGTTGTTATATTTTCCCTCTATATTTCTCTAAGTCCTCTGTGGTTAATTTTGTTTTACCACCGAGTACACAGAAGCTACGCTCACAGAGAGATACAAAACAAATGTTATTATATTCCCCCTCTATGTTTCTCTGAGTGCTCTGTGGTTAATATTTTTTTACTGGTAAGAACAGTTAAACACTAATTCGCTTAACCCCATCAACCAACTTGTTCACATTAAAATTAATTAATAATCCAGTCTTTATACCAGTTAATTTTAAATAAGTTATTAATTGTGCGGTATGTATTGCTTGGAGTTTATCTACAGCTTTCAACTCTAAAATCAATACACCTGGAATCAAAACATCCAACCTATAGCCAGCATCAATCGTCATTCCTTTATAATTAATAGGTAATAAAACCTGACTTTGGGCTAAAATTCCAGCTTGGTTTAATTCATATAATAAACATGATTCATAGCTAGACTCCAACAAACCAGGACCTAACTCCTTATGAACTTCAATAGCGCAACCAATCACTTTTTGTGTTAGAAAATCCTTTTCCATCTTATTTCCTTTGATTTAGTCTCGAAAAACAAAGTTTAAACCACAGAGTACACAGAGGCTTCGCTTCACAGAGAAATACTAAAGAATATATAATCTTCCTCCGAAGTAGCTAACTTTAACGCTAAGAAGCAAAGACTTTGTATCACTTAACAATCTTTTCTCATTCTTTTTTCATTGAGCTTTTAATTTTTTCTCTGTGGTCCTCTGTGCTCTCGGTGGTTAATAAGTCTTTACCACTAAGAGTTCAGATTTAAACTTATCTAGAAAATCAAACTAATCACTTTATATATTTATAGCTTTTAATCTTTTCTCTGTGTTTTTCAGTGACCTCGGTGGTGACAAAGAGGTTAACCGCGCCCATATTTATCATCAAACCTAACAATATCGTCTTCGCCTAAATACGAACCAGTTTGCACTTCTATCAACTCTAATGGTAATACACCAGGGTTTTCTAATGCATGTACTTGCCCTAATGGAATATAGGTAGACTCATTTTCAGTTACTAAAAACGTTTTATCACCATTAGTAACTTTTGCAGTACCTGATACAACGACCCAATGTTCAGATCTGTGATGATGCATTTGCACACTTAATTTTGCACCAGGCTTAACAGTAATACGCTTAACTTGGTCGCGATCACCAAAATCTAAAGAATCGTATTTCCCCCAAGGGCGATATACTTCACGTTGATGTTTATATTCGTATCTTTCATCAGACTTTAATTTTTCAACAATTTTTTTAACATCTTGAACTTGGCTTTTGTCAGCAACTAATAAAGCATCTTTAGTTTCAACGATTACTAAATTATCAATACCAACCGTAGTTACTAATTTATGACCTGCGTTAATGTAAGAGTTAGTCGTATTATGACTTATAATATCACCATGATTTACATTACCGCTTTCGTCTTTTTCACTTACTTCCCATAATGAAGAAAAAGATCCTACATCGCTCCAGCCTGCATTCATAGGTACTACTATCGCGTTTTGGGAGTCTTCAGCCTTACATAAGGGCTCCATTACAGCGTAATCTATTGAGTCTTCAGGGCATTGTGCGAATATATCAGCACAAATACGCGTAAAATCTAAATCTTGAGATTTGCTCTCATAAGCTTTAGTACATACCTCAAGCATTTTTGGTGAAAATTTAGCAAGTTCCTCAAGGTAGCGAGATGCCTTAAACATAAACATGCCACTATTCCATAAGTACTCACCTGAATCTAGGTAACTTTGTGCAGTTGTTAAATCTGGTTTTTCTACAAAGCTTGCAACATCAAACCCAACAGATTCAAGTTGAGTACGCTTTTCACCTTGCTTAATATAACCATAACCGGTTTCAGCATGAGTAGGCACAATACCAAATGTTACTAACTTGCCTTGTTCAGCAAAATCAGAGGCAGTTACAACAGCAGTTTGAAATGCTGTTACATCTTTAATTACATGATCGGCAGCTAAAACTAATAATAGTGGGTCATCACCTTTTGCTATGGCAGCAAGTGCTGCTAGCGTGATCGCGGGAGCTGTATTTTTACCCATAGGTTCTAAAATAATATCGCTAGAACCAGTGCCATTAGCACGTAATTGCTCTGCAACAATAAATCTGTGTTCATTATTACAAATAATTAAAGGGTCAATCGTTGACGCAGGATCAAGTCTATTAATTGTTTCTTGCAATAAAGTATTTTCGTTTAATAATGCTAAAAACTGCTTTGGGTGTAAGGCGCGAGATAGTGGCCATAAACGGCTTCCGCTGCCACCAGACATAATTACAGGTAAAATCATAATATTCCTAAATATTTATATAAAGATAGCATTACAAAGGAAAGTTAAGCCTTACCCTTTATTCTTGTATCTTGTATCTTGTATCTTGTATCTTGTATCTTGTATCTTGTATCTTGTATCTTGTATTTGATTCTAACTTCTACTCAGCATTAAAATATCTCTTAGTATTTAAATGCACTTGTTCATCAAGCTTCAACGCTTCAACATCAAACCACTTATAGCCATTATGCTGAATATCCATAGGTAGGTTATCCAAATCCTGATCTAACTGTAATACATAAGCAATAGCGACATAATGAGTTGAGTACTCATCACCAAATACATTGTCAGTATAAAAATGATCAAAAGGTCCTAATAACTTAGCTTGTTCTATTGAATACTCAGTACCTAACTCTTCTTTAGTCAAGCGTTTAAATGCATCGGCCATGGCTTCATCTTTTAAAATACGCCCACCAGGTACAAACCAATTACCTTGCGCTGGTTTATTTAACCTTTGCCCAAGTAAAGCCTGCCCTTTATTATTTAAAACAACTAAATCAATAGAAACCAGCGGCGTACTTTCAATAACAGTACTAAAAACTTCTTTATCTAATAACATAATTACCTCATTAGTAGAAAGGTACAAGGCTAAAGTATTACTTTCTACTTTCTACTTTCAAACTTTCTACTAAACCCTGCCTTCTAACTTTACTTTCGACCCTTCAACGAACCTATCAAGCCTTGCAGCATTTTAGAAAGTTCAATTGTTTCGTCAACCCAAACTTTGCCAAGTTCTTTTGGAATAAAACATATTTTCCATTGCAATATAAAGTTGAGTACGTAATTCAGCTGAAGAACCTTTTGAGTAATATAAAAACCGAATTGTATCTTTATTTGAATAGCGCTCGTAACCTTCAGCTATATTAGAAGGTACAGATAAACTAGAACGAGTTATTTGATCTTTAAATCCAAAATCCTTACAACTTGCAAACTGCTTATAAATTTCGGACGATAACCGAGCAGAACGTTTCCATACATCTAAATCTTCAAATTTCATATCAACATTCCTTGTTTGTTTTAGTAGAAAGAAGCAAAAGTACAAAGGTAAAAGGATCACCCATTCTAACTTTCTACTTATCCCTTTCAACTTTAAACTTTCAACCTGTCTACTTATCACTTTCTACTACTCTTTATTTCCTAAAACTTTCTTGATTAGCCAAAAACCAATCATAAGTTTCAGTTAAGCCTTGTTCTAAACTAATTGAATATTCCCTCTGTGTTCCTCCTTTTCTCTGTGGTTAATTTAGTTTTACCATCGAGTACACAGAAGCTACCTTTACAGAGATATACAAAAACAAATGTTATTATATTTTCCCTCTCTGTTTCACCTAGTCCTCTGTGGTTAATTTCGTTTTACCACAGAGTACACAGAAACTACGCTCACAGAGAGATACAAAATAAATTTTATTATATTCCTCCTCTACGTTTCTCTGAGCCCTCAGTGGTTAATATTGTTTCACTGATAAAAACAGTCAAACACTAATTCGCTTAACTCCATCAACTAATCTATTCACATTAAAGTTAATTAATAACCCGGTTTTTATACCGGTTAATTTTAAATAAGTTATTAATTGTGCGGTATGTATTGGCTGGAGCTTATCTACTGCTTTCAATTCTAGAATCAGCTCACCTGGTATCAAAACATCCAACCTATATCCGGCATCAATATTCATTCCCTTATAATTAATAGGTAACAAAACCTGACTTTGAGCTAAAATTCCAGCTTGATTTAATTCATATAATAAACATGATTCATAGCTAGACTCCAATAAACCGGGACCCAACTCCTTATGAACTTCAATAGCGCAACCAATCACTTTTTGAGTTAGTAAATCCTTTTCCATCTTGATCCCTTTTATTTAATAGTTATTTGACCACAGAGTACATTGAGGCTTCACTCCACAGAGAAAAACACTAAAGAAAGTATAACTTCTCTTCTAGGTTCTTAACTTTAACACTACACACCGAGAAGCAAAGGCTTACACCACTAGGTAACCTTTCCCCACTTCTACTTTCCTTGAACTTTTTAATCTTTTCTCTTCATTTCTCAGTGCCCTCGGTGGTTAATTTATTTTTACCACTAAGAACTCAAATTTCGGCTTACCTAGGAACTAAACTAATCACTTTATATATTTTTTAGCTTTTAATCTTTTCTCTGTGCTCCTCAGTGCCCTCGGTGGTTAACTATATTTTATCACTGAGAATTAATTAGCACCACAGAGTATACAGAGGCTTTGCTACACAGAGAGAAATACTAAAGAATATATAACCCTTCTCCTAAGTAGCTAACTAAACTTTAACGCTAAGAAGCAAAGGTTTCATATCACTTAACAGTCTTATCTCATTCTTTTTTCATTGAGTTTTTTATCTTTACTCTGTGTCTCTCAGTGCCCTCGGTGGTTAATAAGCTTTTACCATTAAGAACTCTGATTACGGCTTACCTAGCTAACCTCTTTATATATTTTTTAACTATTAATCTTTTCTCTGTGTTTCTCAGTGCTCTCGGTGGTTAGGCGGCCTTTAATCAACCGCGCCCGTATTTATCATCGAACCTAACGATATCGTCTTCGGCTAAATACGAACCAGTCTGCACCTCTATTAACTCCAACGGCAATACACCTGGGTTTTCTAATGCATGTACTTGCCCTAATGGGATATAGGTAGATTCATTTTCAGTCACTAAAAATGTTTTATCGCCATTAGTTACTTTTGCAGTACCTGATACCACGATCCAATGCTCTGATCTGTGAAGGTGTTTTTGAAGGGATATTCTTTCGCCTGGTTTTACAGTTATTCGTTTTACCTGAAAATTTTCGCCCGTATCAATACAGTCATATTTCCCCCAAGGTCTATATACTTCTCGGTGGTTACTAACTTCAGCTCTTTTTTCAGTTTTTAATTCATTCACTATTGTTTTAATTTCTTGTGCTTTATCTTTATGAGCAACTAATACTGTATCTTTAGTATTTACTATCATCAAATCTTCAATACCAATTGTAGTAACAAGCTTATCTTCGCTTATTATTAATGTATTTTGGGTATTATCTACTTTCACATCACCAGTTAACACATTACCATTTTTATCTTTATTAGATACTTCCCATAAAGCATCAAAACTACCTACATCATTCCAACCAGCATCCATAGGTACTACAACAACTGAATCTAATCTTTCATTACACAGAGGTTCCATTATCGCGTAATCAATTGAATCTTCAGGGCAAGCCATAAATGCTTGTTTATCAATACGAATAAAATCCATATCTGTAACTTGAGATTCCATGGCTTTTACACAAGCTTTGTAAATATCAGGTCTAAATTTTTTCAGTTCCTCTAAATAACGGCTTGCTTTAAACATAAATAAGCCACTATTCCAGTAATAATCACCGGAGGTTACATATTCATTAGCCATTTTAAAATCTGGTTTTTCAATAAAAGAATCGACAATATAAGCTAGCCCTTTAGAGCCTGACTCAGCACCACGCTTAATATATCCATAGCCAGTTTCTGGTGAGTTAGCAACAATACCAAAAGTCACTAGCTTACCATTTTTAGTATATTCATAAGCGTGTTTTACAGATGTTTGAAAGGCTTTTTTATCATGAATCACATGATCCGCAGCCAAAACTAATAGAGTGGCATCAGAGTTTTCTTTAACTGCTTTTAAAGCAGCTAACGCAATTGTAGGCGCTGTATTTTTACCGATAGGTTCTAATAATATACCGCCATGCTCAACGCCTAATTGAAGAACTTGTTCTGCAGTTACAAACCTGTGCTCTTCATTACAGATAATAAAAGGAGCCCCACAATTTAAACCATTCAACCTATTTATAGTTTGTTGCAGCATGGTTTCATCAGAGTGAGTTAAATTCAGAAATTGCTTAGGATAATTAGTACGAGAAAGCGGCCATAAACGAGTACCAGAACCCCCGGCCATAATAACGGGAATAAACATTTAGAGGTTCCTAAAATTTATAAAGAAGAGAGGGATATTCTAATTCAAAAGATAAAATAAAAAAACACTTGTAGGAGCAGGCTTTAGCCGCGAACGGTTTTGATTACATACAAAAATATATGAATCCACTGTAGGAGCCAACTTTAGCTGCGAACAAATTAACCACAAAAACCAACTATAAACCCCATTCGGGCCTAAAGGCTCCTCCTACATTAAGCGTAATATTTACTCAATACGCTAATAAACTCATCAACCTGGTCGACTGGTAATTTATTAATACCTGCGGCTGCTTTACGACCGCCGCCTGTCGCAAATTGCGTACAAATTTCATCAGCACCAGCTCTATTTTCAAGTGGTGCTCTTACACTCACTAAATATGTACCATCAGCATTTAAAGTTAAAACAGCATGTGCTTTACTTGGGTTTGTATTAGCAAGTTCATTGCCATATACACCACTTATGCGCCTTGCCCATGCTTCACATGGTAATACATAAACTTCACAAATATCATTATTCACATGAGCTTGTATATCCGTAACGCTTTCATAATCTTTTTTGTAGCCTGCTTGTAATGTATAAAATACTGAACTTTTATCATCTTGTAATGTGAATGGGTTAGCAATACCGCTTAACTTTTTATAAAGTTCTACTGGGTCAAAATGCAAATCATCTAATGTTGCGCCATAACCGTTATAGTTAATCAAAGTACCTAATTCACATAAAAAAGCAGCTTGTTCATCAGTTAAGTCATATTCACTTGCTAATTTATCAGCTGTTGATACTAAATTATCACCATAAACGGCTGCAATAGCACGGCAAGATCATTATAAATTGAACTTATAGAACAAGTAGCGATCAGATCAAGGCATAATCCCCCTTTGGTAACTTAATATGAGCGCTACTTTTTTGAAACACTTTAATTCTATTACAGATCCTCGCATTGAGCGCTGCAAAAAGCATGAACTTATCGATATTCTTCTGCTAGCAATTAGTGCCGTACTCTCTGGTGCACAAGGATGGGAGGATATTGAAGACTTTGGGCATCTAAAGCTTGATTGGTTAAAAAGATATGGCTCTTTCGACGCTGGAATTCCAAAGCATGACACTATTGCTCGTGTCGTCTGTCGGTTAAAAGCGGATGA
>NZ_FOLO01000115.1 GCF_900112265.1 Pseudoalteromonas denitrificans DSM 6059
ACTATATTTAAAGGTGAACAAATTAACATAGATGTATTAGCTAATGATACTGATGCTGAAAATGCGCAATTAACGATTACAGCAGTAACTGCAATTAAAGGTGGTGTACCTGAGATTATTAATAATAAAGTGACTTTTGTGGCTGAAGAGGAATTTACTGGTGATGCGCAATTTAGCTATAGCATTAGTGATGGTGCGCATACTGCTCAAGGTCTGGTTGATATTACAATTATGTTATCGCCTGCTGATAAAATAATACACCTAAAAAACCAGGTTGATAGTTTTGTTTCACATACTATTGCAATAATTGATGAGCAACAAATAAATTGTGTAACTCACCCTGAAAGTCCACAATGTGAACTAGTTTCGGTTAAATTTTCTGATGGTCAATTTGATGCGAGTAAAACTTATCAGAATCAAACGATTTTAATCTTAGATACTAATTTAGAATTTTCGGCAACGGTACGTTATCGTAGCAGAGTTAAAGCCGCATTTACTCAAGGGCAAGATGGCTTTTATCATCAAGCACAACTAGAGGCTTATGATCCTCAGTTTCACATACCAAAAATGGCGAAAGCAGTCTTAAATCAAATAGATACATTTTCTGATGATAATAATAACAGTAAATTTATACCAGCCACTTGGTTAGACCCTTTATCTTGGTTATCTGATCGTCTTTATCCATTTGATAATTATATTGAATATCTAGGTCATGGAAAAACCCCTTTCTTGTATTTATTAGAACATAACCCTAAAGCTGAGTTTGTGATAGCAACGCCACCAGACTTTTTTAAAATATACTCAGGGTTATTTTGTAGGGCTGAATTAATAGAAGAAGGTCAAGCAGATAGTAACCTTGAACGACTTAGAAGCTTAGTTATTTCGGCTGCAAATGATTTTAAAAAGCAAGTGCTTGATGAACAAGGTATTGAGTATATTAATTACTCAGGTGGTCATACTTTAGAATCAGTTAAAACTCGTTGGTCTCAATTGTGTGTAGAACCCGAGCCTGACATAAATACTTTAGTAAAGTTACTTGATGTATATAGACCTTTTTATGACGTTTTATTTAACTCAGATAATATTTTTTCAGCTCAGGCGAGCGATGTAAATATGACAAGTACTAACAATGTTTTAGATATTGATAAGAGTTTTAAAAACAAAATCTTAGTGGGCGACTTTGCTATATTAGACTCTAAATTGCCTATCGATGGTAAATTAGAAAATGTAATGGCACCTGAACTTTTGATTAATCGAGACAATTCTAAACATTGGGTCGATCTTTTCATTAATTTTGGCGTTAAATCAAGAGTAGCAAATAAGACACCATTAATGGATACAGACGCATTGGGATTAGCTTCATATCCAATTAGTTCAATGCAGCCTTCTTGGGCTGCCCCTGTTGCTTTATCTTGGGCAATTAATATCAAAAACTCCCACTTTCCAGATGATGCACTCGATAATAATATTATTGAACAGATAAAAGATAAAATGACGCCAGAATTATGTAGTTATAGTAACTGGGACATATCGAGCTATTACGGGAAATGTAAAATGCAAGATCCGTTATTACATAGGCAACATGAAGTTTACCGTTTAGGCTATTTGGATTAGTTTAGCGGATTTTTACTGACTTCATACTTCATAAGCACAAAAATTATAGCCATGTTTTTTTGTGCTTATATCTTACTTAAAATTCATATTTATCTATTCTATTTATGTTCCTTAATTGGTACAGTTTAACTTGTTGTATTTTAAATGCTCATTTTAAATGCTCATTTTAAGTGGCGTTTTGCATTGAAGTTACTCTGTACTTAAAATAAATTTGTTGGAATAAGGGAATATTAATGAAATTTACGGTTACTAAATTTTTAAGTTGTGCACTCATGTTG
>NZ_FOLO01000046.1 GCF_900112265.1 Pseudoalteromonas denitrificans DSM 6059
AAGCAATATAGCTTTTAGTTTCGACCACAGCTCATCAGTGAGCATTAATCGGGGCATGACAATCTCGTTTAGTTTGGTTTTGGCGAAGTGAATTATACGAGATTGTCACTTACGCACAAAATTCAAACAAAGATCAACAGCCCCTAATACAATTGCTAAAAATGACGTTAATCCACTTAAAGGTAAATTTTCTAACATTTGAAATAATGCTAACGAACTATCTGTGATGCCATTAGCTAATTGGCCTATGCCATTTTGAGCTTGTTCGAGTCCCATACCACCAAACGTAGACATCCATACAACCGTTAGTAAAGTGGGTACTAACAATACAGCCAACATAAATTCACGTACTGTTCTACCCAAAGAAATACGCGCTATAAACATACCAACAAATGGCGACCAAGAAACCCACCAAGCCCAATAAAATACAGTCCAACCGTGATAAAAGGTTTCATCTTCTCGACCAATCCAATTACTTAAAGGAATTATATTTTCGACATAAGCTAATAATGTTGTACCCACACCACTGATAATTACAGAGGTAGAACCCGCAATCATAACAAATAGCATTAAAATAAAAGCCAATGACATATTGATATTACTTAAAACTTTAACGCCACCTTCAAGACCTCTCATCACTGAAAAAATTGCAATGATAGTTACAATAAAAATAATCGCAATCTGAGTGGAAATACCATTAGGAATACCAAATAAAAAATTTAACCCTCCAGCAGCTTGCTGTGCACCAAAACCAAGTGAAGTGGCCAAGCCAAAAATAGTTGCTAAAACGGCAACCGTATCAATTACATTACCCGGCCAGCGCCAAACGCGATCTCCTAATAAAGGAAAAAAGGCAGAGCGAATCGTTAATGGCATATTACAATTGAAAGTAAAGAAGGCCAATGACAAACCAACAACAGCATACATTGCCCAAGGATGTAAACCCCAATGGAACATAGTTGCGCCCAGTGCTATTCTTGCAGCATCAACTGTACCTTCTGGTGTATTTAGAGGTGTACCATACCAATTGGTAAAGTATCCTACTGGCTCTGCTACGCTCCAAAACATCAATCCTATGCCCATACCTGCTGAAAAAAGCATAGCTAGCCAAGACATCGTACTAAATTGTTTTCTTGCATTCAGGCCACCTAATCTAATTTTACCCAAAGGTAAAACAATTAAAGCCAAACAAAATACAACAAACAAATTACCGCTAGTAATAAATAACCAATCAAAGGTATTAATAGACCAGCTTTTTGATACATCAAAAATATGCTTTGCAGATTCAGGAAATAATAACGTAAAAATAACAAATAAAATAATGAAAGCCGAGGCACTAAAAAATACGGGGTTATGTAAATCCATCCCCATTATTTCAACATTATGTTCACCAATCTCATGATCAGTCTCATATACAGATTTAGTCACGCCATTCAGTTGGCTATTGTCAGCTTTTTCATTTTTATTCATAATGGCCTCTAAAAATAGAAAGTGATTTAAAGATAGTTTCATTGCAAGCTTCATTAACCAATATCAAACCTCACTTCAAGTCACATATTTTCACTACAATCCAATCGTTCTGGCGCTATGATCAATTTCAGTTTGTAGTATAGTCGCCTTCAAAGCTTTAAGCTTAAGAGCTAAAAAGAATTAATGAAATCTAGTCTACAAAAAACCCGCTAAATTAGCGGGTTTTTTTAAATATTAAATTAAAGAGTGAAGTTAAAACCTCACTGCATTTAATCAAAAATTATGCCTTAGCAGGACGGCTTACGCGCTTACGTTCACCTTCAGTAAGGTGACGCTTACGAATACGGATGTTTTCAGGCGTTACTTCTACTAACTCGTTATCATCAATAAACTCAAGCGCTTGCTCAAGTGTAAATAAGATTGGTGGAGTAAGTGTTTGTGCTTCATCAGTACCTGATGCACGAACGTTAGTTAACTGCTTACCTTTAAGTGCGTTAACTGTAAGATCGTTATCACGGCTATGAATACCGATAACCATACCTTCGTAAACTTCTACACCGTGACCGATGAATAATTTACCACGTTGCTGTAGGTTGAATAATGCATTAGTAAGTGCCTTACCCGTTGCGTTTGCAATGATTACACCGTTCTTACGAAGACCGATTTCGCCGCCTTTGTGAGGACCGTAATGATCAAACGTATGGTACATAAGACCAGAACCTGAAGTTAGTGTCATGAAATCAGTTTGGAAACCAATTAAACCACGGCTTGGGATCATGAAATCCATGCGCATACGGCCTTTACCATCTGGTGCCATATCAGTAAGTTCACCTTTACGTAAACCTAATTGCTCCATGATAGAACCTTGATGCTGTTCTTCACAGTCAATCGTTACTGTTTCGAAAGGTTCAGATTTAACACCGTCGATGTCTTTGATGATTACTTGTGGACGTGATACTGCAAGCTCAAAACCTTCACGACGCATGTTTTCGATTAAGATACCTAAGTGTAATTCACCACGACCAGAAACTCGGAAGCTATCTGGGTTTTCAGTTTCTTCAACACGTAATGCAACGTTATGAACTAATTCTTTTTCTAAACGCTCAAGGATGTTACGTGAAGTAACAAACTTACCTTCTTTACCACAGAAAGGAGAGTTATTTACAGAGAAAGTCATTGTTACAGTTGGCTCATCAACACTTAGCGGTGGTAATGCTTCAACTGTAGTTGGACAACAAACAGTATCTGAAATTTTAAGCTCACCACAACCTGTGATAGTTACAATGTTACCTGCGAATGCTTCATCAGTTTCGATACGTTCAAGACCTAAGTAGCTTTGAACTGTACCAATTTTAGCATTACGTGAAGAACCATCTTCACCGATGATAGTAACCTGTTGGTTAGGCTTAACAGCACCACGTTTGATACGACCTACACCGATTACACCAACATATGAGTTGTAATCAAGTTGAGAGATTTGCATTTGGAATGCACCATCTACATCAACAACTGGTGGTGCTACGTTATCAACAACAGCTTGGAATAAAGGTTCCATGTTGTCTGACTTATCGTCTAAGTCCATTGTTGCCCAACCGTTGATAGCTGATGCATAGATTACTTGGAAATCTAACTGATCATCAGTAGCCCCTAAGTTATCGAATAAATCAAAGATTTGATCCATAACCCAATCAGGACGTGCGCCAGGCTTATCGATTTTGTTGATTACAACGATCGGCTTAAGACCCTGTGCGAATGCTTTTTGCGTTACAAAACGCGTTTGTGGCATTGGACCTTCTTGAGCATCTACTAATAGCAATACAGAATCTGCCATTGAAAGTACACGTTCAACCTCACCACCAAAATCGGCGTGTCCTGGAGTATCTATGATGTTGATATGGTAATCTTTCCATTCGATTGCAGTGTTTTTTGCAAGAATTGTGATACCACGTTCTTTTTCAATATCGTTAGAATCCATTACACGTTCTTCATTACCGCCACGAGTTTCTAAAGTACCTGATTGCTCAAGTAATTTATCAACTAAAGTTGTTTTACCGTGGTCAACGTGCGCGATGATGGCTATATTACGTAACTGTTCGATGCTCATATAATTGTCTCAGAGAATTTAATCTCGCTGATCCTAAAAAGATCTACGCTCTTTGCCGCCTATTAATACCTTCATAAAGTATTAAATGCGATTTCTCAGCATAGAGATAAAAATTGGTCGCGTATTATCCCTTAATAATTGCACAGATGAAAGTTTATCCAATGTAAAAAACTAAAATAATTAAAATTAAATCATTACAGGTTGATTTTTAAGCATCTATTTATAAAAAAACATTCAATTTCTAACACAAATAAAATAACTCGAACGCAAATCTTTACGCACTAAAAAGGTGCAGGCGACGATCATTTTAGTGCATTTAAAAGTGAAACCGACTCAAAAAATCGATCAATAACTTTAAATATCAGCCACTTAAATAATTGGCACAATAAAAGCTTAGTGAGTTCATATAAAAAATATAAAACTAACCCCAACACGCTGGAGGACACACATGTCACATAAGGTTTTAGAACTTATCAAGGAAAACGAAGTAAAATTTATCGACTTACGTTTTACTGATACTAAAGGTAAAGAACAACACGTATCAATTCCTCATCATCAAGTTGACGAAGATTTTTTTGAAGACGGTAAAATGTTTGACGGTTCTTCAATTGCGGGTTGGAAAGGCATCAACGAATCAGACATGGTATTACTACCAGATGCAGATTCAGCAAAACTAGACCCTTTCACAGAAGAAACAACCTTAATTATACGTTGTGATGTTGTTGAACCAGATACACTACAAGGTTATGAGCGTGATCCTCGCTCTGTTGCTAAGCGCGCAGAAGAATACATGCGCTCTACAGGTATTGCAGATACAGTTCTATTTGGGCCTGAGCCAGAATTTTTTGTTTTTGATGATGTAAAATATAAAACTGACATGTCAGGCTCTATGTATAAAATTGATTCTAAGCAAGCAGCTTGGAATTCAGACAAAAGTTACGAAGATGGTAATACAGGACATCGTCCAGGCGTTAAAGGCGGTTACTTCCCTGTTGCACCTGTTGATGATTTCCAAGACTGGCGTTCGGCCACCTGTTTAGTACTTGAAGAAATGGGGCAAGTTGTTGAAGCACATCACCATGAAGTGGCAACAGCAGGTCAAAACGAAATCGCAACTCGCTTTAATACTATGGTATTAAAAGCAGATGAAATTCAAGAAATGAAGTATGTTATTCATAACATGGCACACTTATATGGTAAAACAGCAACGTTTATGCCAAAGCCAGTTGTTGGCGATAATGGTTCAGGCATGCATTGTCATCAATCTTTAGGTAAAGATGGTCAAAATATCTTTGCGGGTGATAAATACGGTGGTCTTTCAGAAGAAGCTTTATACTACATAGGCGGTATCATCAAACATGCTCGTGCAATCAATGCTTTTGCTAATGCCTCAACTAACTCTTACAAACGTCTAGTACCAGGTTTTGAAGCGCCAGTAATGCTAGCTTATTCAGCACGTAACCGTTCTGCATCTATTCGTATCCCAGTAGTACCATCAGCTAAAGGACGTCGTATTGAAGTTCGCTTCCCTGATCCAACTGCAAATCCATACCTTGCTTTTGCATCTATGCTAATGGCTGGCCTTGACGGAATTAAAAACAAAATTCACCCTGGCGATGCTATGGATAAAGATCTTTATGATCTTCCTGCTGAAGAAGCTGCTGAAATTCCAACTGTTGCAGGTTCTTTAGAAGAAGCGCTTGCAGCACTAGATAGCGATCGTGAATTTTTAACGCAAGGTGGCGTATTCACTGACGACCTAATCGATGCTTATATATCTTTGAAAAATCAAGAAATTGAAAGATTAAACAGTACAACTCACCCAGTTGAGTTTGAAATGTACTATAGCTGTTAATTTAACAGCATTTAAGCTAACAAGCTTAAATGAAATATTTAATGTGTGTTCCAAAAGCCTGCTTTAGCAGGCTTTTTTTATGGAAAAAATTTTAGCAATCAGTTAGAGTTAGCACAGTTATGTTAATTTATTGCTATAATTTTAAGTTACGACTTAACTAATACAAAAAAGTACAAGGGTACACTAGTGAGTTTAAAAGTGGGTTTAACAGCAATACTATTAACATTTTTTTTGTGCATGGCCACAATGCAAAGCTTTGCTGCACCTAAAAAAATCTACGTTTGGCGCGATGCCCAGGGTGTTCTAGTTTTTTCTGATTCCCCCCAACCTCAAGTTGATGCCGAAGAAATAAAACTAAATAGTAAAGCCATTGAAATGAAAGCGGTAGATACAAGCGATTTATATGATATTAAAGATACCGTAAAAACAATAAAATTCACGATAGATATCACGAACCCTACCCCAGATGAAACGATTAGAGATAATACAGGCTCTGTTCATATTAGCGGACGTATTGGTCCTAGGTTTGTTCAAGGTCATAAGGTACAACTTTATTTAGATGGTGCCAAATACGGTAAACCTCAAACTTCAATATTATTTGTAATACGCAATATAGACAGAGGGGAACATCAACTACAATTAAAACTAATTGATGCAAAAGGAAAGATGCTTGCTAAAAGTAAAAATGTCACTTTCTTTTTACACCGACGCTCTATCATCACGGGTCCTTAAATACCCAAATCATATCGTATCAAAGCTAACTCCAGTTAATTTTAAAATATCAAAATACACACATAAAATGACTACGTATTCAGCGCGACATAAGGTAAATTAGGAGTACTATACTCACATTAAAACCGCTTAAGTATCGTGCATTTCTAATAAAATACTTACGCACTAAATTGGTGCAACCATGTTCTCTAATGATGCAAATAATTTTAGAAATACAAATATATCAACTTTGCTGCAAGCTGCATGGCAAAATTTAACAACCTCAGTAATTTTACTTAATCAAAACTTAATTGTGATTTACGCCAATGAAAGTGCAAAAGAATTATTTGCTTTAGGTGAAAAGAGATTTATAGGACAAGAATTTAGCGCCTTGTTTAGCCACCATACAATTGACCTTGCTAGAATAACGAGTCATACCCTGCAGCAAGGAATAGATTGTCACCAACATAGAGCTGATGTGGTTTTCATAGACTCTCGCCATGCAAAAATAGCATTAAGTTCCCGCTCAATAACAGATGAAAATCAAACGCTTATTTTATTAGAGTGTCGCCGCCTTGATGAAGAAATAAAACACGATTTAGCATCACATCAAATGCATCAACATAATGCGGCTCGCACCTTAATTCGAGGTTTGGCTCATGAAATTAAAAATCCTTTGGGTGGTATTAGAGGGGCGGCGCAGTTATTGCAATATGAGACATATCAAAATGAACGAGATGAGTGTACTAATCTCATCATAGAACAAACAGACAGATTAACTGAATTGGTCGACCGGCTATTAGGGCCAAATCAATTATTAAAGAAAACTGCATGTAATATTCATCAGACATTAGAGTCAGTTATGAAACTTAGTATGTTAGAAAATCATAATCACATTAAATTAATTAAAGACTATGATCCTAGCATTCCAGATATCATAGTAGATGAGGGAAAAATTCAGCAAGTTGTTTTAAACATAGTGCGTAATGCACAGCAAGCCATAATAAATAATGAAGCTAATAAAGATACAAAAACCGGTAGTATTCGCATTAAAACACGCATACGTCATCAGATGCGCATCCATAATAAATCGATGAAAAATGCATTACAGATACAAATATCCGATACTGGACCAGGAATAGACCAAAACATTATTGAAACCATTTTTTTCCCCATGGTTACAAATAAAGAAGGTGGTTCTGGTTTAGGTTTATCTATCGCACAGACCTTGATAGATCAGCACAATGGGTATATCGATTGTGAAAGTTGGCCAGGGCATACAGAATTTAATATATATTTACCATTAAATTTATAACCTTGAAAATAAAAACAATAAAAGTACATATTCCTAGCTACAAAAAGGAAACATAAAATGAAAACAGTTTGGCTCGTTGACGACGACGCATCAATTCGGTTTGTATTAGAAAAAGCATTAACCCGTGCAGGATATCATGCTGAGAGTTTTTCTAATGCAGAAGATGTTATACAAGCTTTAGAATATAGCCAGCCAACCGTATTAGTATCAGATGTACGTATGCCAGGCATGGATGGCATGACTTTGTTAGAGGGCGTTGCGAAAGAAAACCCTGGATTACCAGTGATCATCATGACAGCGCATTCAGATTTAGACTCAGCCGTTCAAGCATTCCAAAAAGGTGCTTTTGAATACTTAGCAAAACCATTTGATTTAAATGAAGCCATCACACTAGTCGAAAGTGCCTGCAGAGCTAATAGCCGTATTAAAGTAAAGGCTAAAAAAGAACCTAAAAAAACGCCCGATATCATAGGTGAAGCACCTGCTATGCAAGAAGTTTTTCGAGCCATAGGAAAGTTATCTGCTTCAAGTATGAGTGTACTAATTAATGGTGAGTCTGGAACAGGTAAAGAACTCGTTGCAGGTGCATTACATAACCATAGCCCACGCCGCGAAAAAGAGTTCATAGCATTAAATATGGCAGCAATCCCTAAAGAACTCGTTGAGTCTGAGCTTTTTGGTCATGAAAAAGGGGCATTCACAGGAGCTGATAACATACGAAAAGGACGTTTTGAACAAGCCAATGGTGGTACATTGTTTTTAGATGAAATTGGGGATATGCCACTTGATGTTCAAACGCGTTTATTAAGAGTGCTTTCTGATGGCGAGTTCTATCGAGTTGGCGGTCACCAAAGCATTAAAGTTGACGTACGTATCATTGCAGCAACCCATCAAAATCTTGAAGATCTCGTATTTAAAGGGCAGTTTAGAGATGACTTATTTCATCGCCTAAATGTTGTTAGATTAAAACTTCCACCCTTACGTGAACGCCCTGAAGATATCGAATTACTCGCACAAAACTTTCTCAGCAAAAGTGCCAAAGATCTAAAAGTAGAGTGTAAGGTTTTAAGCCCCGAAGCCAGTAAAAAGTTACAATCATTTAATTGGCCTGGCAATGTCAGGCAACTGGAAAATAGCTGCCGCTGGTTAACTGTAATGGCACCAGGTCAACTCATTGCAATCGAAGACCTACCAGAAGAAATTACCGACGAACAGAGCATAGTTGCCAAAGCAAATTGGTTAGATGAGTTTCAAATTTGGCTTGAAAGTGAATTAAAGCAGGGCAAAGAAAATATTTGGCCGCAAATTCAAACCCAATTAGAAGCCCGTTTAATTAAAAGTGCACTGGCTAATTGTAACGGACACAAACAAGACGCAGCCATGAAAATTGGTTGGGGAAGAAATACCCTGACCCGAAAACTAAAAGAGCAAAATATTGCTTGAGCCTCTTGAGTTTCTTTGTTTGAATGGGCTTCTGTTTATTAAAAATAATAATACATGAAGCTCATAGAAAACATTCCGCTTATAAAACAAATGGAAATTACCAATCGATTAAATTTTTTCAATAATTTTAGTCTTTCCGAACGACAGGTTTTATTAGAGTCCTTTTCCCAATTATATTTAGTTCATCAAAAACGTTTTGTATTCAAACAATTTGATGATGATAAAAATCTATACATTATTTTAAGTGGTAGTTTAACTATGTATCGTCAAAACGATATGGTTGAACTTGCAACCGTATATCCGGGGGAGTTCATAGGCGAAGGCGGATTTATCAATCAAAGTGAACGTAGTATCAATGCCCGTGCTATTGAAGATTCTATTTTACTTGTTATCACACCAAAGTCGCTTACTAAGTTACCTGCTGTGATCAGAGAAAAAATGAAAGATAAAATAATATTTGGCATGAGTAAAAGAATAGAGCAACTCAGTCGATTATTAGAAAAAAAGCAATTATGAGTATTTGCTTTATCATTTTTAACAACGCTAACCTTATAAAATGTTATTCTAATAAAAAATAATGGATTATCACAGTGACTTCTAAAATATTAAGCTTGACGCTTATATTGTTTTCAATAAATTTAATTGCCAATGAAAGTAACCTTTCAAATGAAATAGCAGTTTTAAAACAATCTTTTGAGCAAAAAAAATATCAAACCGTTATTGATAAAATTGAAGCCGGAAAAAATACCTCACTTGAAAAGTCTTTATTGTTATCTCAAAGTTATTATCGCTCCAATAAACTGGATATTGCAGAAAACATCATTACACCTTTACTAAAACTCAACTTAAACCATAGTAAAACAAACTATGTATATGCCAGCATAATGGCAGCTCAGGCACAGAACTCAATATTCAGTGCATTAAGTTATGCTAAAAAAGCACTTGATGGATTTAAAAAAGCACTGCAATTAGAGCCAACAAACTTAAATTATTTATCCGCTTTAATGCAGTTTTATATAAAAGCACCTTCTATTGCTGGCGGAGACATGGCAGAAGGCAAAAAATTGGTAGAACAAATAACAAAATTAGATGCACGTGAAGGCTTTGACGCACAACTAGCCTATTTCATGCAAGATGATAATGAAGATGCCCTAGAAGAATTATTTAATAAAGGATTAAAGCAATACCCTGATGATATTGCTTTACATGTTGCTATTGGACATACTTACTGGAGTGACAAAGAACTTGAAAAAGCTCAAAAATATTTCATCAAAGCCAGTCAATTTCCCTTAGCTATCAATAAAAAAACAAACAAAATAGAACAATATGAAATCGATAACCATCTTGAAGCTCTTTATTTTTCAGGTCGAATCGCAACTGAAACCAAAGAAAAACTAGACATTGGCATAACAGCATTAGAGAACTACATTAAGCAGGTTAATACACCAAACGACAGTTATTACCAGTGGGCACACTTTCGTTTAGCGCAATTATATAAGCTTAACAAACAACCCGATAAAGCAAATACCTATTTTAATTGGGCTTATAATAACGCTACCGATAATAAGTTGAAACGCAAAGCAAAAAAACAAATTTAACTGGATTCATCTGTATGGGCTGTAAATGTTCAGCCTATCTATAAACCTCTCTGTATCACCTTTCATCATCTGTTTTATCCTTTTAACATTTAAATTATCTATCAATAAAATTTTATTTTAAAATTCAAAACATAAGATAAAAAGGAATTAACAAAATGAAATTTATGAATATTTTTATTGCAACTTTTGCTCTAACAAGTTTAACCGCCTGTGAAATGACAGTAACAACTGAAAGTTTTGATTATTCAATAGAGGAACAGCCCGAGTTAGTTTGGGAGCTAAATCAAGAAACAGGGCATATTGAACAAAAAGAAGAAATAACTTACGTCATAAAAGAAAAATCAGCTTGAAAGTTGATAGTGAAAACTTAAAGTTATACCTGAAAAATTAAATTACCTGCGGCGCTTACGACTATTATCAATTACAAAGTCACGCCAAGCTTCAAGCATATCTAAAAAATCCTCAAAGCCACAACCCGCCGATAAACCATTATCATCAAGTTCAAGGGCATCATCTGCAAAAACAGATAAGTCATGCTCTTCTTGATGCAAAGAGTTAGCTTCTATTAAAGCTTCATATCGATTCAACCTTAAGCTGACTTCTTTTCCTAAAATGAATTTGTCTTCAACTTTACCTGCGCTAATATCTGACATAACATCAAATATGTTCTGCAAAGCATCAAGATCAATACCAAACTCTTCAATTAACCAACGACCTACAATACGATGCTCATGAGAAAAGTCTACCTGAAACCCCTTACCTGAGGCGTCTAAATCAGGATCTCTAATAAATTCAAATTCCATAAGGTTACCTATAACTTGCACCAATTAAACAGCCGCGCAGTATATACCTCATGGTGACCAATAAGCAAAAATTCTTAATATAAACAATTTTGAATTTTACTATGCCTGATTAACCATACACGTCATAATGCGCCCAATATTTCTGAGGGGCTTTTTATGGCAATTTTTACAATTATCTTTCCATTGTTGTTTATGGTGATCCTTGGGTTTATAACGACGCGTTTTAAATTTTTAAACAAAGAAGACATTAATGGGATCAGCAAGTTTATTTTTAATTTGTGCATACCTGTTTTTTTATTTTTGAATATGTTTCAAGCACCTTTGGCAACAAGCCTGAATACGAGTGCACTCATTGTTTTTTATATTCCTGTTTTAGCCACATTTGCAATCGCTTTTATAGCAAATCAAGTTTTAGCTAACAAAAGCCATGCTAACATATCTGCATCTGCAACCTATGCATTAGGTTCCAGCTATTCCAATACCGTATTAATTGGTTTACCCATTATAGTTTCCGCTATCGGCACACATGTAATGGGTAGTGTGTTTTTTATAATCACTTTTCATAGCGCCCTATTATTTACGCTTACTTTTTTATTAAGCCAAATAAAAAACCAAGCTGTATCTTTCAATTGGTCGCAATTTGTTAAAAATGTATTATTTAACCCTGTTGTTTCAAGTATTACACTAGGCTTAATTTTTAATGCTCTTAAA
The DNA here is from genome assembly GCF_900112265.1 of Pseudoalteromonas denitrificans DSM 6059. Lineage (GTDB taxonomy): Bacteria > Pseudomonadota > Gammaproteobacteria > Enterobacterales > Alteromonadaceae > Pseudoalteromonas > Pseudoalteromonas denitrificans. Next base: position 12,011 of record NZ_FOLO01000046.1, read on the forward strand.
ATAAAATTCCCCATACAGTTAGAGAATGCACTTTCATTATTATCAAAACCAGCATTGACTGGTGCTTTATTTGTTTTAGGAGCTAATCTAAGCTTTTATAAGATAGGTAAAAATTGGCATTTACCTGCTTTAGCAAGTGCTTTAAAACTCTTGTTATTACCTGCTTTGGTTTACGGCTTAGGAAGATCTTTAGTTAAGTTAGATGAAGATCTGCTCGCTGTTGTTGTATTATTAAGTGCCTCGCCACTAGGTGTAAATGCCTATTTAATTGCCTTACAGCTTAAGCAGCATCAAGCAACTTTAGCCAGTACCGTTGTATTATCAACGATACTGTCAGTTTTTAGTTTTAGTTTTTGGCTAAGCATTTTATTATAAATGCTAACCTGAGCGGTTATCATATTTGGCTGCATCAATAATTGCCCATAAATGTACAATTGCACCAATAATTGCTGGCACAATTAAAAACCAAAGCGCATATCCACCAAATACAATAATTGCGAAGATCAAAGCCGACATAATACGGCCTTGTACTAACTGGCCTAAGCCTGGGAAAAATATATTGCAAATAGCAGCAATGACGTTACCACCTGAGCCTTGTTGTGACATAAAAAAACCTCTTTCTTTCAATTTTTAATACCAATAAAAATCTAAAAATGATTAAATATTAATATCAATTCATTATTACGCGTTTTGATAATACAAGTATCACGCCAACTTAAATAGCATTATATTTCATACAGTTAAATAAACCTATAAATTCAACATCAAACTAAATAGTTAAAATAACTAACTTTTAGTTTAAATGATGACAGCACTTAGCTACCCAATATTTTCATTGGTAAACTGAGAATCGGATTTTTAGAATCAGCAAAACTCACAATGATCAAAATATGCCCTAAAGCAATCAATAAATACCAAACACTTGAAAAAATTTGACCATATTTGTCTAGTGGTATTAAGTGTGAGTAATGGCGCTGTCGCCACTCAAAAATCACCTCAATAGAGCCTACAAATAAAAAGAACACTAACAAAGCTAAACCAAAAGTATAAGCAACCCAAGCACCTAAAGCGATACCCGACATGCATACAGATAACCCAACCCAAGAACGCATTGAAAAACTTATGCTTTTAAGAACATGACCTCCATCTAATGGCAAAATAGGCAAAAGATTAAAGAGATTAAGCAAGGCGCTTAATACCGCGGCACCGGCAAACAATTCCATCTCAGTGGCGTAATACAAAACAATACATGCCAATGACATAAATAATCCAAAACAAGGCCCCATAATGGAGATCACTACATCTTGCCAACGAGTATTTATCTTATCGTCAGAAACAGCTAAACCGCCTACAAATGGAATTAAATATATTCCTTTTGTTTTTATACCAAAATACTGCATGGCTTTTACATGACCATATTCATGCACAACCAAACACGTCACGATTACTAAGGCAAATTCAATTGAAAATAGCCAGGCATAACCTGCAACCGATGCACCTGCAAGAACGGCTTTAATCACTTTTGCGCTTTTCAATAATTTAAAAGCTAATGCAGCGAGCCCTAAAAAGCCTTTTTTTTGTTCTGATTTTGCAAGGTGACCTGTTTGTGGTAATTGAAATTCACCAAAGGTATGTTGTTTTTGATCTATCCATAACTGATATTCAACAATTTGTTCTTTCGCCTGTAAATTCAGGCTGATCTCTATAGATTCATTATGTTGCAGTAACTGAAATCTATGCACTATCTCTGATACTCTATTACCTGTTAAATCAACCTGACTTACCAGTTCATCAGCCCAATATAAACACTGTAAACCCGTTTCATCCATTTCAAGTCTGAGGTCTTTCTCAAATAGTGCGATATTTAACAACTTTATTTACTCACTGAATCATTTTTAATGCACTTATTTTATCTGATTTATAACGAACCTCAACTCGGGTTTACTAATAAGTGATTAATTTTATCTGAGCTACTTTTATACAAGGAAACAGCTTTTAACATCAAAAATAATAAGCCACTAAATTCCATTAACAATAAACAGCCAAAAAGCCAACTCACATAAGGGTAAAGTATTGTAAACACTAAACAAACGCCTGTTGTCATATGCAGTTTAAACAAAAACGCAGCTTGTTTTTTATTAATAAAATCATGCATATTTGGCAACAATGCCATTACTTCAAAGTTCATTAAAGATCGTTGTTGTAAATGGGTATAACTTAAAAAAGGAATAATTTTAAGCAGCATGCCTTGAATAATTGAAACAAGATAAAAATAGATAAAAATAGCGCCTCCTAGCAGAGTCTGTTTTTTCATAATATCATCAGGCAGGAAATATTTTCCAAAACAAAAAAGAAAAAACAATATCAATATGGCTATTGAAGCCAATTGCCAGTATTGAATTGTTACATCAGGAATTTTACGTTTTCGTTTGCTTACAACATACAAAACGCTAATTGAATAAATACTGTTAATCATCAATAAAAATGTGATTAAATGAGTGGGAGTGTCTCTTAAAAAAGAAGCGAGCAATAATAAAATTATAATAAGAAAAGGAATGCTTTTTGAAATCACTCTAGGAAAATCAGGTGCAACATGAAACATAGGAATGATTTGAAAGCTCACTGCCATAATAAGTAAACCTATCCAACCAAAACCACCCCATAAAACATGTAAATTTGTAATATTTTTATCACCATAAAAAACACCTAACTGTAATGAAACGCCTAATAAAATCACTATCACAAAAGCAATAACGCCAAGCCTAATGCCTAAAATAACAACCCCTTGACTTAACTTTTTCATTAAAGTCCAAATAACAGCGCATATATAAATACCAAAACCGCAAATCAAAAAAATGATAGATAAAGTTTTAATAATAGGATCAGGCCAAGCGAAGTTTAACATTAAACAAAATGTACCCAATGAATGTAGCACAAAACTAAAATCAGCAACTAAGTTAACTTTTGGAAAACCAGTACCACACGCAACAGGAAAGATTTGAAATAATGCCCCCATCATCACAGTAGTAATAAAACCTAAAGTAAACCCATGTGTAATAGCAAACATACTCGGGTGCCATCTACTAAACCAAACATCTGGGCCAGAATACATAATAAATAAAGCAGTAAAAATTACAAAAATAGGGGAAATTAAAAAATACCGAAATGGAATATTAATAGAAGGCAAAGCATCAAACGACAAACCCGACATATTCATAATAATTCAATTTATAGTGGCACAGAAGTAAACAAGCTTTCGAAATAATCACTTTGCGCTCGCTTATAAACAAAGATATTAAATCGTTTAAAGTCTGCTCTCTTTTCTGATAATGATTGAACAAAGTAACACCAGTTAGATTCACTGAGTTTTTTATATAAAGGGAATGGTTCTCGACTGTGAATCACTTTTAAGCATTGCGATGGCTCTAGTTTTGATAATGCTTTTAATATCTCAACCATAGGTTCAGGAGGTACTAATTCACTGACATCAATTACAATTAATTCCATATTGCTCTTTGGTTTTAGTTCGTGGGGATTTTCATCCCCTAAAGTAATTAAATTGAAAGTTCAAAGTTAGTTAAGTACAGCCTCACAATGCTCCTTTAGCTGCTTCAAAATATCCAACTCCATAGGAATATGCTGCTGACTCATAGGGTACAGCATCATTTCCTCTTTCATATTATGTTGTTGCATTAAAACCATTAGCGTATCGGATAAACCTAAAAATTCATCTTTTTTATTTTCACTAAGTGCTTTATTTAAACCTTGCACTAAAACACGCATTTGCTCATGCTCGCTTCGCATAACCTGAGTTGGGCCAGCAATAATTCCTGTCGCCTTTTCAAATTGAGGAAATAAAATGGTTTCTTCAGCTTCAAAATGCAAATCTAGATCTGTAGTAAATAATTGCCATTTTTCTTTTGCCAGTGACCAATTATTTTTTGCAACCGCAGATTCAGCTTCTGCAAAAGTATCGTCACATTCACGATGTTTTACCGTCATATAATCTGGAATTGAACTCATATTATTTTACCCTGTCATTTCAATTCCATAATTTTAGCGATTTAAACATTTAGAACTTTGACCTGTATTAATAAAATGTCAGTAAATGATTATAAATTAGCTTATTGGATTCTAAACATTATCCTCATACAAGGTACTCATTATAATACTCAACCCTTGCTTTAATTCATTTTCTTCCATAGCAGCAAAGCCAATTCGAATAAAACGAGATGAAGATGAATGAGCTACTTGTGCATCATTCCCATTATCTAAATTAAATTCAAACTGTGTTTGCAGATAAACCTGTTTGGCAAATAACTTTTCTTTTAAACCAAAGATAGACTTTCCCATATCAAGCCACAGTGCCATACCGCCATCAGGGCTCTTAAATTGAATAGGCAATCCCAATTTTTGATAATGTATTAAAATTTCAACTGTGATATCTCTTCGCTTTTGGTATATACGTGTCATACGTCGTAAATGACATTCAAATCCCCCTTCTTTCATCCACCTTGCAACTGTTTGTTGGATCAAAACATTATTTTTATGATTCATTAATGTTTTATATCCAGCAAGCCCATTAATCAATTCATTGTTTGCAGCGACATACCCCACTCGCGCACCACCAAACATTAACTTAGAGAATGTCGAAATATAAATAACCAAACCGACAGGATCATCTGCAGCCATAGGAGCAATTGGTTGGCACTTATAATGGAATTCGTGATCATAATCATCTTCAATAATAGCGACTTTATATTTAGCAGCTAGCTGATAAATTTTCATTCGCCTGGCAGCATCTAAAGTCACGGTTGTTGGATATTGATGTAATGGTGTTAAATAAAGAAGTTTAATTGTATTGGTTTTAAGCTGTTGCTCTAAGTGATCAGGCAATATCCCTTTATCATCTTGTTTAATACCCACTAACTCTGCCCCTGCACTCCTAAAAGCGGCCCAGGCAGGTGGATACCCTAACTCTTCTACTGCAACCTTATCATCGGGTAATAATAATAGCTGAGAAACCATATATAAAGCCTCTTGCGATCCATTACAAATCATAATTTCCTTGTTGGTAATAGAGCGTACCCGTCTCAAATAAGTAGAAACTTGATCTATTAATTCAGGTAATCCCTTACTATCTCCATAACTCAAATCATCAAACCTAGGCTTTTGACAAGCCTGAGAAAAATGACCTCTAAATTCATCAAATGGAAAAATTCGTAGATCAGGCTGCCCTCCAGCAAAGTTATATTTAAAGTCAGTCGCTTTAATAGGCTTTTGAATAATACCTTTACGTACAAACTGCCATTGAAACTGTTTTTGACTAGTTTCCACTTTATCTATGCTCTGACTTGCTTGAATAGGTAAATCTGATGCAACACGATAACCAGATCGCTCTTTTGCTTCCACCCAACCTTCTGCCACCAGCTCAGCAAAAGCCGCCATTATGGTATGGCGGTTCGTCTTCAACTGTTCAGCAAGTTTACGTGCCGAAGGTAGAGCTTCAGCGGGTGCAACTTGACCTTGCTTAATCGCTTGGCGAATTGCGTCCGCAATCACAATATATTTTGCTTTTCCAATTGTATTCAAATTAAGTGAAAGTGATCTCAAAGTGGTATACCCAATAAATAAATTCTGGTTGTAGTCTTTATACCAATAAAAACCATAATAGCTATAAATAAAAACCATAATAGCTATAAATAAAAAGGAGATATCCATGTTTAAACCACAAATACTACAAAGCCAATTAATTAAATTAATTCCTATGACTATGGGGCATTTAGAAGCTTATCGTGCAGCAGGAAACTACCCTGAGATGTGGCAGCACATGCCAATAAATCGATGTGAAACAACAGAAGTTGCCACAACTTGGATGAAAGAAGCAATCAATGAAATGGCACTAGGCCAACAAATTGCATTTGTTACACTTGATAAAAAAACCAATCAAGTAATTGGTTCTACCAGACTATTTAGGCTCAATGAAAAAGATAAATCTTTAGAAATAGGCCATACCTTTATAGCTCCTGAATTCCAGCGGACCTATGTAAATTCTCATGCAAAATATTTAATGCTTAAATATGCTTTCGAAGAATTAAACATGGCACGAGTTGAGATTTGCACTAACGAACATAACAAGCAATCACGCGCTGCAATTGCCAGAATTGGCGGTCATTTTGAAGGCATACTTAGAAAACACCGACGCGCACCCAATGGGGATTATCGCAATACGGCTATGTTCAGCATCATAGATAGTGAATGGCCTCAAATCAAATCCCATTTATTAAAAACAGGCTCAAAGTCTCAGGAGTTTGAACATGTACCCGCCTAAACATTACAGTACCGATTCGAAAAATAATAAGCAGTTAACCAAATTAATTGCTGACTACCCATTAGCAACACTTTTAATCAAAGATGAACGAGAGCTTCACATTAGTCATATACCCTTTCATTATGATGAAAATGAATTATTTTTAATTGGTCATGTCAGTAATCATCACCCTTTATCCGAGCGACTAAAAAACAGCCAAACTGTTCATGTAAGTTTAATATTTCATGGCGAAGATGCGTATATTTCTCCAAGTTATGTTTCACAAAATAATAAATCAAAGCAATCTGTGCCTACTTGGAACTACAGAAAAGTACATATTTCAGGTGAAGCTATTGAGATATCTAATCACAATGAAAAATATCAGCAAATGGACCTAACAAGCCAACTTTTTGAGCAAGGACAAGATATACCTTGGTTATTAAAGTCAGCACCAAGTAAAGCAATTAAACACATGCTAAATGCAATCACGATTTTTAAAGTAACAATAAATACTTGCGAGGGCCGCTTTAAACTAAGTCAAAATAAAACAAATGAAATAAAAATGGAGATTTCAGAACAACTCAAACTAAGTGGTAAAAATAAATTAGCTGAAAGGATGCTTGAATAACAAACAAGTCTATAAAATTATTTCATTATAAAAGCCCACTGTTATTTACTTATTACGGTTATATCATTCGTTAAATACATCATCATAATAAGTAAATTTCTATCAATCATTACCTTTGAGGGCATATATTACAGGATGTTTAATCATAGGTTTTAAAGGCAAATAACAAGCAGTAAACGACATTATAGAGATCAAACCTAAAGTAACTAAAAATACAGGTATAATCTGCAAAGTTAAATAGAGGCTTATAAAATCAGAAAAAACAATCGCCAACAATGAAAAAGCAATCATACTCACGACAATCCCTATGCAGATTGTTTTTATATTTTCTTGTAAAACTAACTTGAATAGATCTTTACCTTTAGCACCTATCGCCATACGCGTTCCTAACTCAAATCGTCTCATTTGAATGCAATAACTTAAAATGCCATATAAACCAATACTCGCAATAAATATTGTAATAAAAGCCAAAAATATAGCAATACTCGCTGTTAAAGTATGCTCAAAAGTGGCAACTTTTATACTTTTTGACATATGCTCAAACTTACTTAAAGCAAATTGCTTATCTACCTCAAAAAGTGTTTTGATCATTTGTTCCCGGCTAAGCTCTTGGTTCTTTTTTAGCTTAACCATCATAAAAGTAGCTGTACCAAAGTTGGTAATATAAAATCTTGCAGGGGGGTTACGCTGAGTTGGTAACGCTAAATTAGCAACAATGCCTATTACAGTATGCGGCTTATCATCGAATAATAATTTTCGACCTAAAACAGCATTGCCATCCGCAGACAATATTGAAGCAAAAGCTTGGTTAACAATAAGAACTTGTGTCTGTTGTTTTACATCCAACTCTGTAAAACCATCTCCTTGTAAAATCTCTTGTTGCAGCACATTAAAATAGTGATGATCTACATTTCTAAAAAGTGAATAATATTTATGGTTGCTTTTCACATCTGTCAGAGGGTATTGAAGCGTATCATCTAAAGGAGTTCTAGAAAAACTAACGTCTTCTATTTGTGGTAATAATAATAGCTTTTGCTCTAATTCTCTTACCTTAGGGGCATAACGACTCCAGCCTTGCCAATCTAGTGTTGCAATAGCAAACTCAATACTCATGAGTTGCGCGCTATTAAAACCTAAAGGTTGCTTTAATTGTCTAATAGCATCTTGTAGTAACAGGCCACTGCTAAATACGAGTAACATAGCAATACTAATTTGACTGCAAATCAACCATACTCTAGATTTTATCGCTACTTGAGTAGCTGTGCCCTTCCCACTAGTTTGCAATGACGCGTTTAAAGAAAAATAATCGATTGTTTTAACGCTTAATTGTGTAAATATACAGGCTAAAATAAAAGACACAACAACACCTGATACAAAGGTAATATAGCTGAGTTGAAGTTCGTTAACACGGGCTAAATTTTCAGAAAAATAATATTGCATTATGCCCAGTCCTAGCTTTGCAATAAACAAAGCAAAAATCATAGATGCAATCATTAATAATAGAGCTTCACTAAAAACTAAGGCTTTTAATTGTGATTTTTTTGCCCCTAGAGATGCACTAATTGCTAAGTTTTTTCGCTGTGAAGCTATTCTCGCTAAAAATAAATTAGCCACATTTGTTGCTGTTATAAGTAATAAACCTAAAACACCTGCAACTAATACATAAACAGTATTAATACTCCCTGCAGATAGCTCTGTTTTAATTGCAACTAAGTGGAAATTTACATTCCAATTTTTATAAAACCCCTCTATATCAGAGTGTTTTATAAACGCTTCATTAGCTTCAGGCGCTAAAAGTAAAGCAGCTTGTTGTGATGTCATATCTTGATGTAGTTTACCTACCAGAACAATTTGATTATCAATAAAGTTCCATACCTCCTTAAAATCAGAGTTATTATATTTCCAGGGCAACCAAACTTGCGTATCGCGCCCTGTTTTATATAGTTGAGGTTCTATAAAATTTTCAGCTGTAATACCAATAATCGGATGGCTAATACCATTAATGACAATATGTTGGCTTAAAATATCTTTGCGCCCGCTGAAATAAGATTGCCAATTTTTATAACTTATAATCGCTCCGGGTACATAACTCTCAGCTTCATCAAGCCTCAAAGGGTAGTCGCCCAAGGCCATAGGGATCGCTAAGAGTTCAAACCAATTATTTGTTATATAAGTAGTTGAAAACTTAGGTTGCATTGCTTCAGATACAATAACTTCTTCGGTATAAAAAAGCATCGCCATATCACTCATAATTTTATTGGCTTGCTGAGATTTATAAAGCAACTCTGCTGCTGGGTATATAAAACTCTCAGTCTGCAAAACGGAATTTGCATTAAACCTTTGATAATTAATTTTCATTAACCGATCTGAATCAGGATAGGCTAAAGGCTTAAACATCATTAAATAAGCAAGTGTGAGCACAGCTAATAGTGCCCCCATGGTAACCCCTATTGAACTTACAATACTAATCACAAAATAAGGGACTTTTCTTAAACTTAAATATGCGTGTTTAAACAAATACAAAGGGTGCCACATCATTAATGCCCCGCTCTTAACGCATGTATTACAGAGCGGTTAATGAGATTTCGCAATGGTAAATAACATGCTATCAAAGTAATGAGTACTATTAAGCTAAAGGTAAGGATCACAGTAGGTAATAACTGCCAATTAACATAGCGTTCTAATTGGTTATTAAAACTAATAACAAGCCCTAACATTATCAAAATACTAAAAACTAACCCTATTAATACAGATTGACTATTATCCTTAATAATCATCAAAATTAATGTTTTACGCTTTGCTCCTATGGCCAGACGAGTACCAATTTCAAAACGGCGGATTTGAGTGCTATAACTCATAACACCATAAAGACCCAAACTCGCTAACAAGAAGGTCAAACTTGCTAAAACAGCTGTCGTAATTGCCGTTGCCTTTTGAGTAAACAGTCCTGCATCTTGGGTTTGACTTAAAGATTCATACTTTTCAATCACCATAGATTTATGACTTTGTTGAATAACCTCAACTAACTGTTCTCGTGATAACGCTTGATTTGATTTAAATTTGATTAACAAACTACGTTGTGACAAGTCACTTGGTCCATAAACACGAAATGGTTGATCGATTTGATTTGGCTGTTTAATATTTTTAACCACACCTTTTATCGAATAAACCTGATCATTACCTGGATTAACATTTATACCAACTGCGCTCGCATTAGGTGATAAATGATTTGCCAATGCTTCGTTAATAATCCAAACATTATTCCCATCTTTAATATCTGCTGTAGAAAAATTTTCACCATCAATTAAAGGCTGCCCTAATAATTCAAAATAATCATCGGCAATACTTTTTATAAATATGGTATAGCGCTCTTTACGCACCAGATCATTAATTGGCCATTGCCAAAAACGACTCAAAGGAGAGCTGGAATGACTGATCATTTCGACTTCTGGACGTGAAATTATTTGAGCTTTTATGTCAGTCATAATAGGTGAAAATGCATCATATTCAGGCCAATTCATACCTGAATAAACTAAGTTTAAATAAGATAAGTTATGAGTTTCAAAACCTGCATCTTCATTTAGCGAATCAAGTGCATGTTTAAACAAATTAGCATTAACAAAAATTAAAGTTGCGGCTATCGCGACTTGCGTGATCACTAATACTTGACGTGTTTTTTTAGGAACCTGTGCACTATTTCCTTTACCACTTGATTGTAAAGTCAAATTCAACGTTTTATATTTAATTGTTTTTGCGCTTACTTTGGCAAAAAAATAAGCTAAGCTCATTACAATTATAATTGCAGATAAAAAAGAAAAACGGTTCAGCCTGAGCTCAGCTACGCGGGGCAATACATCGCTTAAATAATGCTGCAGAATATAAAAACCACAAACAGCAATCACTAAAGCAATACAAATTGATAACAACATTAAAATACCAGATTCAACTAGCAAAGCATTAAATAACTGTTTGCTATTAGCCCCCATTGCAGCCCGAATTGCCAAACTATGCTGTTGTTGTGCAATACGTGATATAAATAAGTTAGCGATATTTGCACTGGCAATTATGACTAAACCAAAAACTCCCGCTAATAAGAAATAAATAACTTGATGGCTGCCCCCTAACACTAAGCTATTAAAACTATGTAGTTTCATTTGCAAAGTCCAGTCATTTAAAAAAGTAACGCCACCTACATTATCTCGCCAAATTTGATTCTCAGCAGGCGTAATTTCTTGCTCTATTTGTTTAATTGATTGCTGCGAATTTAATTTACCTACAAACGCAGCAAGTGGAATAATATTTCCCCAACTCTCTTTTGCACTTGTATCTAAGTTATAATCCCAAGGTAGCCAGACCTGAGTTTTTAGGCCTCTTTGTTCAATTTCAGGTTCAATAAAAGTATCAGATATAACGCCTACAATTGAAAAACTCACGCCACTAAACGCTATTTTTTGAGATAAAATATCTTCATCACCATTAAATTCATTTTGCCAAGTATCAAAACTAATAACGGCAACTGGGTTATGCGAATCGAGTTGTTCTGTTTGTTCAAATTGACGACCCCTCGCCATAGGTATATCTAATAATGAAAACCATTTTGGCGTCACATAACCCATTTTTAAACTTGGCTGCTTAGGCAAACTCGTTAATATATTGTCATCGTAATGAATAAGTGCCGCTTCACTAAAATGGGTTTGATTTTTATAAAAGTGAATTAGTCCCGGATAAGTAAACAAATTATTATCTACTTGGCCATTTTGCATTATTTGACTTTGCACTACCCTATACAGTTTTTCCTGTTCTGGATAAGGCAAAGGTTTCATTAACATGACATAAGCAAGTGTCAGAACACATAATAGTGCGCCTAACGTAAAACCCATAGTCGTAACAACACTTACTATAAATCCCGGCGTTTTTGTAAGGCTTTGCCAAGCTTGTTTAATTAAGTACATAATATAATTCATAAAACGTTCTTTTCCTTGAATTTACAAAATACGTCATTATGGCTGTGATAACTCAGTCACTACCTTTAAGCGCATAAATTGCTGGGCGGTTAATAATCGTCCTTAATGGCCAATAACATGCAAATAATGAAATGAACCCAATTAAAAATAATGTAATCGCTAAAATAGACAGTAATTGAGCATTTATGTAGGTTATTAATACATCTGATAAACCAACAAATATAAAGAGTAAAATAATGAAACTGGTTATAAAACCCCAAAGAATAGCTGGGGCGTTATCTTTAATAATCATCTTTATTAAATCATTGCGTTGAGCACCTATTGCCAATCGAGTTCCAATTTCGAATTGTCGCATTTGCGTGCTGTAACTTAGAATACCGTATAAGCCTATCGCAGCTAAAAATATTGTTAAAATAGCCAAACTCGCACTTGTTATTGCTGTGGTATATTCGGTAAATAACATTTTTTCTTTGCTTTTATTTAAACTTGAATAACCAAATAAAGTCAGCTGACTACTTGCCTCTTTAATGAGTGCCACTACTTGAGTACGAGACAAGTCTTGTCCAGGTTTAAATTTCAACATCATCATATTTTTAGCATATGACGTTACATAATAAGCCCTTGCCCTGATATTTGACTGACCTGGCAACTGAACACCTTTCACAACACCTATTACTTGCATATCCCCATTAAACATCATACCTAATGCACTTCCATTTGGTGCTAATTGTTTAGCAAAAATATCATTAACTATCATTACAGGGTTATTATTTTGTACATCACCTTGATTAAAAAAATCGCCTTCAATTAATGGCTGTTCTATCATCTTGAAATATTCATGATCTATATATTTGCCACCTGGGGTATAACGTTTATCTGTTACATTTTGCATCAGAGCCCAAGTACCAAAGCGCATCAATGGAGAAGTTGATTGACTAACCGCTTCTATTTCAGGTTGGCTTAAAAGCAGTTTTCGTAATTCCAGCAAAGCTGCAGCTCGACTATCTTGTTCACCTTTTTTGGCAGGTGATACACCCAACACTAAGTGCGACATGTTTTCTATATTAAAGCCACTGGGCTGATTTATTGTTTTTATCGAATCCTTAAATAAAATAATATTTACAAAAACCAAAGCTGTAACAATCGCGACCTGAGTTATGACAAGCGTTTTACGAGTTTGCTTTGATACCTGAATGCCAGTCCCTTTACCACTTGATTGTAAAGCTAAGTTAAGCGCATGATAGTTAATCATTTTGCTACTTAAATAAGCAAAAAACAAAGCAAATAAAACCACACATCCAATCGCAGAACATAAAGTAAAAACATTAATAGCCAACTCATCTACCCGAGGAAGTTGTTCAGATAAAAAATTCTGTAAAATATAAAAACCCAAATTTGCAAGTACTAAGGCACAAATCACAGATAAGAGCATTAATAAGCCTGTCTGCGATAAAATAGTGTAAAATAATTTTTTTTGCGTAGCACCTACACTGGCATGTATTGCCAACTCTCTTTGTTGCTCTGCAGTTCGAGAAATGAATAAATTAGCAATATTAGAACAAGCTATAAGGACTAACCCGATCACACCAGCCAATAATAAATAAATCGTATTTTCACTATCACCTAAAATAACCGATTTAAAATCATGAACTTTAATACCAATAGACCAATCTTTAAAAAATTTACGGCCTGATACCTGTTTTTGCCAATTATCATTAATTAAGCTAGTGAGCGATTGGTTTATTTGTTTAACTGTTTTATTAACCCCTAACTTGCCTATAAAAGTGAGGTTACCATCATCATTGCCCCATTCTTTTCTATTTTGTTCACTTATACTATTATAATCCCAAGGTAAATAAACTTGAGTTTTTAAACCTTTCGCTAATAATTGCGGCTCAATAAATGACTTTTCAATGACTCCCACAATACGATAACTAATACCAATAAATTCTACTTTTTTGTTTAAAATATTAGGGTCTAAATTAAATTCTTTTTGCCAAGTATCATAACTTAATACAGCAACTGGATTAAAAGTATTCATTAACTCAGTGACTTCGAAGCTACGACCTATAACCATTTTTGCATTTAGTAATTCAAACCATTTTGGTGTAACAAAAGTCGTTGATAAAGTTGGTTGGTTATTTTTTGACGTTAGTACTCTTGCATCATAATAAAGTAAAGCAGCATCACTAAATACAGTTTGATTTTGATATAAATGCATTAAATTTGGATAAGTAAAAGCACGCCCATCTATCCTAGATTCAGCATCAATTAGATTATGCTCTATGGTATAGAGCTTACTTTGTTCCGGGTAAGGTAAAGGTTTAAAAATTAAAATATAGGCTAAAGTTAATATACATAATAAAGCCCCTAGTGTTGTACCCATAGTAATTAATACACTGGCAACAAAACTAGGTTTTTGCTTTAAACTAAACCATGCTTGTTTTTGTTGATAAATAAATTGACTCATACTGCTGCCTTTACCCTTTCAACGATATCTGGTGTCGTTAAAATTGCACCATCAAGTAACTTCAGCTGAGTGCGTGCCATATCCGCATAGCGTGGATCATGTGTTACCATACAGATCGTTGTGCCATTTTCATTCAATTTTTCAAGTACATCCATAACTTGATCACCACTTTTAGAATCTAAGTTTCCTGTAGGCTCATCCACCAATAAAATTGCAGGATTTGCTACTAATGCACGTGCTATTGCAATACGTTGTTGCTGACCACCAGATAACTGATTTGGTTTATGACTTACACGATGAGACATAGCAACTAACGCTAAACATTCATTTACACGTGTTTTAATCGCTTGCTCTGACATTTTTTCTTTACTGTAACGCAGTGGTAAAGCCACATTATCAAAGACGGACAATTCATCAATTAAGTTAAACGACTGAAATATAAAACCTATTTTACTATTTCTGATTTCTGCAGCTTCATCTAGTGATAAATCTGTAACATTAACACCTTCAATGTAAAATTCACCATCAGATGGCATATCTAATAAACCTAATATTGATAATAAGGTTGATTTACCACAACCTGAAGGACCTGAAATAGACACATAATCCCCTGCGTTGATTTCTAAATCGATACTTCTTAGAGCATGAGTTTCTAATTCTTCCGTTTCAAAAATTTTAGAAATATTCGTCATTTTTATTTTTGTATTCGTGTTTACTGTTGCTTGGCTCATGTTTCTATTCCTTTTGTAATTAATAACAGGCTAGCCTTTAATTTCATCACTTCGTTAGCCTAAATAATTTGATTCTAATAATTTATGGTTAATGTCTCTGAGCTATTTTTTAAATTAGATAAGTCAGAAATAATAAATTCATCATTTGGTTTTGCACCTGAAGAAATTTCAATAAAGCGGCCTGCTTGGCGACCGAGTTTTAAATGTTTTAACTGTGCATTTTGACCATTTTCAGCAAGATGGTATAAGCTAACTTGTGTGCTGGCTTTTGCATTGGCAGGGCGCTTAATATAAGTCACTTTCTTTAATGTTTCAGCGATTACAATACCATCTACATTTAACTGCGGCCTTGCACTTGCTGGTAGGTTTTGAGGTAAATAAACCTCTATGTTAACTGTGTTATTTTCAACAATCGGGTCTATTCGTGCGACTGTCCCCTCTATTTTGTCTCGACGTGTATCTATGATCACACGTTGACCTATTTCTATTTGTTGCGCTTGGCTTTGTGGTATACGAATTAATGCTATTAAATCAGTAACACTGCCAATTAATGCTATTTCTTGCCCTGAAGCTAAACTTTGGCCCAGTTCCACAGATAAACGTTGTAATACACCATCAAATCCTGCTTTTACAGTAAGTCGATCTAATCGTGCTTGTGCAATATTAAGCTGCCCTTGCTGTTGTTTAATGCGCTCTTGCTGAATGTTTACTGCCTCTTTATGCACTAAAACAAGCTGTTCCATTCGTTGTTTTAGAATTGTAATACGTTTTCCTAGCTGCTTTTCATTTAGCACAGTTTGTTGAAAAGTAAGTTGAGTGACGATACCTTTTTTAACTAATTGCTCTTGTGCAATACGCTTTAAGGTTGCAGTTTCAAAGCTTGCTGTTATTTGTGCCAAAGTGGCACTTTCATTTAAAGTTTCACGTTGATTATTTAATTTAAGCTGACGGAGATTAGCCATTTTTTGTGCTAGTTCTTGCTGAGCATTATCAACAAGCTGTGCAAGTTCCGGATTTTCAAGCCTAACAATAATACTATCGGCTCTAACACTCGCGCCTGGTTTTAATACTATTTCTTTTACAGTAGCTCGAGTTAATGTTGTGATCAGCTGTTGTTTATCTGACTTTAAGATACCATATCCTTCAATACTCACCTCTAAGTCACCTTGCAGTACTTTCTCCACTAAAATATCATTTCTTGAAACTGAAACTGAACCAACAGATTGGTTAGCCCAAAAAATTAAAAAAACGAAACAGGTAAATGCAGCGAGTCCAATTTGATATTTAGAATTTAATAACAAGTTTCTTTTTTGTTGTTTTTTTACAATATCCATTTATTTCTAGCTCTAGAAAACATCTTCATATCTAGATATAACAAGGATTGTGCCAAAATTAATTTAATTAAATAACAACAACTTAAATTTAAAGCATTAAACATGTGATGAGTTCCAGTCCGATACCGGACTGGTTAAGTTCAATATCGAAATGAAAAAATTAGAATTATTTTATTGGTAAGTTTATGGAAACTGTAACACCTGCATCTGTATTATTGATCAATTCAATACTCCCTTCATGCTGTTCTATGATATTTCTACAAAAACTCAAGCCTATCCCCTGCCCTTTTTGCTTAGTGGTAAACAAGGGCACAAATAAGTTGTCAAAGTTGGCAAAACCATGGCCATTATCTATCACCTGAATAAGATGTAGCCCCTTAATTTCATTAATTGTCATTGCTATTTTATCTGCGCCCGCTTCATTAGCATTTTTTATAAGGTTGATCAGAACTTGTTCTAAAAATGCTTGGTCAGCCCAGAGCCACTCAACAGAAGCTGATACTTGTAATTCAAGTCCAGAAAATAACCCTTTTAAACGCTCAATAAATTGATTTACTCTGAGTTGCTGGCAATTTAAATTTAATTTTTGAGAAAGAAAAGAATAGCGACTAATAAAATCTTGTAAATGATGGCACCGTTCAGATATAACAGCTAAAGCTTTTTGATCTCGCTCTGACTCACTACGTATTACTAAGCTTTCAGCAAGAGAAGAAACCGGCGTGAGTGAGTTGCGAATCTCATGACCCATAACGCGAATAATTTGCTGCCAGGCATTTTGCTGGCTTAAACGCAATGCAGACTCAATATTAGTAAATACAAGTAATAAATTTGATTCGGCGTTATCTATAAATTCACTTTGGCTGATTTGCCATTGCTGATTATTATGATGCTTATCAGCATCAAGTTGCCAATTATTATCCTTCTTTGTTAATCCGAGCAATTTTAATGATGCATGTCGATACATTTGCCAAGGTTGCTCATATAACAAGGTAAATGCACCATTAGCATAAGCTAATTGATTTTTTTGATTAAAAACTAAAATGGGGGTATTTAGTTGATCTATCAATTGATAAACCAAAAAAGCATGTTGGTCATAACGAGACTTTTGAGTAAGTAACTGTTCACTTAAGGTTTTTAATTCTTGATGAAACTCCCCAACCTTCCCCTTTTCAAACTCAGGTTTTGCATATTGATTGTAGTCTTCCAAGCGAACAGCTTCTATTTGCAGTAAACCTCTTTCAAAAGCTGCCATAATACGATGCATGAATCTATAACAACAAAACCCCAATATAATTAAAAACATGCCAGAAGCTATTATTACATCCCACCCCCCCCAATGATGCTCAATTAGAATATAGCTAAACAAGCCAACAATCAGGAATAATAAAATGCAAAACCTTCGAAAAATATAACTCTCTAAGGACTTACTTTTTAGGAAATTCATGCTCATACTTTTCCAAGCGACGATATAAAGATGATTTTGTTAAACCTAATAATTTTGCAGCTTGTGGCACACTTGAATTTGTAATACCGAGCGCTTGTTTAATGAGTTTTATTTCAGCTTTTTCTAAAGTCATCAAAGGTAGCGCTTGCTCTGATTTATTTGATGATAAAGGAAGTTCATTTACAGTTAATTTTTGTGCACCTTTATCGACTAAAGGGTCTACAATAAATAATAATACCGCTCGCTCCATTAAATGACTCAATTCTCGTATATTACCAGGCCATCGATATTCCAATAATGCTTGTTTCGCACAATCGCTTAATTTAGGTTCTGCTTTATGATATTTCGTAGCATAATGATGAATAAAATACTCAGCTAAAGGCACAATATCATCAAGCCTTTCATTTAATGAAGGCACTCTAAACTCTAAGGTATTTAAACGATAAAACAGATCTTCCCGAAAACGTTCCTCTGAGATTAGTTTTTCAAAATTACCATTTGAGGCACTAATAATACGGATATTTGTTTGTTCTGTTTGACTTGAACCTAACACCTCATATTCACCAGATTCTACAACTCTTAGTAGCTTAGCTTGCTGAGACATAGGAATATTGGCAATTTCATCTAAAAATAGCGTGCCTTGCTTAGCCAATTCAAAACGTCCTATTCGGCTAGATTTAGCATCGGTAAAAGCACCCTTTTTATGACCAAACATTTCACTTTCAAATAATGATTCTGAAATAGCCCCCATATTGACGCCAATAAAAGGCCCTGATTGTCTTGAAGATAAATCATGGATTTGTCTCGCTAGTTGACTTTTACCTGTACCATTATCTCCAGTCAATAAAATAGCAACATCTGTTGTAGCGACGCTTTGGATTTGCATCATCAATTGCTGCATGCAAGCAGATCGCCATACATATTCATCTTGCTTTATTGGCTCTAATCTTTGCTGTAACTTTTGATTTTGTACTTTTAAACCAGCCATAGAAAGCTGGTGTTCGATGATTTGTAATAACCTTTGGTTTTTCCATGGCTTTTCTATAAAGTCACCAGCACCTAACTGCATGGCCTTTACAGCTAAAGCAACATTTGACCAAGCAGTCATAGCAACCGCAGGAATATTTAAGTCTGACTTTTTAATCCAAGCTAAAAGCTCTAGCCCTTCTTCACCCGAAGTTGTATCAAGTGAATAATTCATATCAAGCAAAATCATATCTATTTTATTATTTTTTATAAGATCTTTTGCCTGATAAGGACTATCGGCTTCTAATACCATATAGTCATTATCTTCTAAAACAAAACTAGCACTAAGGCGAATATCGGGGCGATCATCAACAACTAAAATACATGCTTTACTCATTTATAAACCTAATTACTTGACTAAAAATAAACATTGAATTTTAAGCTAACTTTATCATTAGTCATTAGAATAATCAGAATTAGTTTATATTTATACGGATGACAAAAGCTATTTTTCTTGCAATAAAACAGCGTCATTCATACTAACAGGTGGCGCTAAATAATAGCCTTGAATAATACTCGCGGGTGCAATTTTTTGAGCTTGTACAACTTGTTGATAGGATTCAACACCAGAGAACACAATACGTGTACCCAAGTTTTGTGAAAGGGGTTTAATTAAAATTTGATTATTTGGACTCAGGTTTATTGCGTTACTTGAACTACCCAAAGCACTAAATTTCACCTCATCAATTAACAAAGGCAAACCTTTAAGTGATTTTAAATCTCCCCTATATCCATCAATAGCTAGCTGAAAACCATGAGTTTTAAATTTACATAACAACTCAATTGCTTTTACTGAAGATGAGAAGTAAGCCTCATTTGAAAATTCCAGAGTAAATTTATATGCGTCCATGCAGGAGTTTTTTACAAAATCAAACATAAGATCAAACAAACTATATTTTTCAATATTATAAAGTGATAAATTAATTGATAAGCGATAGTCTTTAAATGCAGGTAAAAGTTCAGCTAAACGTTTAAAAAATACATTGCTAAAAACTTCCATCATTGAAAAGTTTTCTATTGCCTTAATCACAGTCAAGGTATCAAGCCTTATGCCCTTGTGTTGAAATCGAACTAAACACTCAAAACCCCATAAAGTATCCGTTTTAGCAATATATTGTGGTTGAAACTCTATCGACAAAGCATCTCTACGATTTAAAAGTGCGAAAATAAATTTCTGATCAACTAACTGTTGTGTGTATTGATTTTTATTAACACTAAATATGTCATTAAAATCATGCAAAGTAACAGGTTTCTTTAATGTAGCAAGTAAATTACAAGGTACAAAATTAGGTGCATTCTCACCATCATTTAACATTAAAACTAATTGCCCTTTAAAACCTATTCCTAACAGCCAACTTGCTAAATCAACATCTTCAAAATCTGATAAAGACAAAATAAATAAGTTAAATGCATGATTTGGTTCTGCTAATTTTGACTGCGCTTCCTTTATAGTTTCACACACCTCTACCTGGCCGGCCCATAAATATTGCACACACTTATCAGTTGTTATGCGATTTATAGCATCACTATCAAGTAAAATAACACCCGTTATTTGAGATTTTAACTCCATTTAATCAAACCTTAAATCAATGACAATAGCTCCTTTATGGATAGCATAGATTCACTAATTTTCCAGCTTGAATACTCAAAACAAAAATGTTTCTCTCTAATAAATACCTCTACAATTAAATCACTTTGAGATATAAGCTTTCTATTTGGTTTTCCGAAAAAACGCGAATGCCATTTTCTTCTAAAAGTTTAGCTGTTAGCCCTAAACCAGATACTTTTACACCTTGATGTGAACCATCGTATATTTCATTTCGTCCACACGAAGGGCTCCCTTCTTTTAATAAAGCAAATTTAATTTGGTTTTTTGTACAGATAGATAAAGCTTTCTTTGCGCCTAATTCAAACTCTTTTGTTACATCATCACCTGAAACAGTTAATACTGAGCCATCGGATACAATTTCAGCAGCATCTCTTGGAATAGGTAACCCACCAGCAACCTCAGGACAAAAAGAAATAATACGCCCTTGTTGTTGCCACAGGGTCAACAATTTATGTAACAAAGGCTTGCTTGAACCATCATAGCGAACAGGCTCTCCCAGTAAGCAACTAGATACTAAAATTTTATTCATTTAATCTCCTTGTTATTTAAAACAAAAAACCCCGCTAACGGCGGGGCTTTAATTTATCCCAATTAAAAACAGAGATAACACTACAGAGTCAATTTCCAGCTTATTTTGCCGCTAAATAACGAATAAGTTCATTCATAGTTTCAGCTGAACTAACCCCTGACTTATTACCTAAAAGTAATTTATATTTACCATTAACGATAAAAGTAGGCACACTATTTAAACCCCCTTTATTTTTAAAATAATCTTGATCTTTCTTCATTTTTGAAGCCATAGTACGAACAGAAAAACTTTTATAGAACTTGTCGAATTTTGCCGCATCAACACCTTCAGCTACAAAAATGTCTTTCACATCAGCCACACTATTAAATTTATTACGCTTCCCATGATAATGATTAAATAACGCAGCAATAATTTTATCTTTTTGAGGTAAAGCTCCTGCTGTAGCTAATGCTTGAGACAACATCTGCTGATTTTCTGCTGTGCGCCCGCCCATAAAGTCTACATGGCTTTTTTTAAATTTAATATTTTTGCCTAACATAGGCTTTAAGTCAGCAAGCAAACTTTCGAAATTATTACATGCAGGACAATAAAAAGAAAAAAACTCTTTTACTTCGGGTTTACTAGTTGCACGTTCAGAAACAACTTCATAGTGCACTCCTTCCTTATATTGCACTGGAGCAGCCGCGACTGTTAATGGCATTAATAATGCAATTAATGCTGCCTTTATAATTGTTTTCATTTTAACTCCAAAATTTAAAAATTATTTTTTTAATAAAAAAGTAATTAGATCATCAAGCTCTTGTTGGCTTTTTAACTTATTAACATTAACTTTATATTTTCCGTTTACTATAAAAGTAGGAACTCCCGTTAAAGCTCCCATTTTTGAATATTTGTTTTGTGCATCTACCATTTCCTTCTCACCGAGTATGACTGGCATGCTAGATAATAAAGCATCAAAATCTTTTGTACTTACACCATTTTCAGCTAATAAATTACTCACATCTTTCATATTTGAAAAAGTAGCGCGCTGGCGATGAATATAGTTAAAAATAGCATCAGAAACTTGATGTTCTTTTGCTTGTTGTTTAGCAATTAAATACGCATACGACAAATTACTTTGCAATGCAGCTGACTTACCGCCTAAAAAATTCACATGGCTTTTAATAAAAGGCACTCCTTTTGGTAAGTTTTTTTCAATGCCTTTAGCAACCGGTTCCATTTTAAAGCAATGCCCACAAAAAAATGAAAAGAACTCCATGACTTCTGGCTTCGCACTTTTATCTGTATTTAATTCTGTATACTGCTCACCATTTTGAAATTGTGATGCAAAAGCCATTACTGGCATACACATAATGAATAAACCGAGTTTTAATTTTTTTATCATTGTATTCTCTTTAATCAAAATATTTAAAAATTTGGTAATAAACTTAACGGGGGCTCA
Source organism: Pseudoalteromonas denitrificans DSM 6059 (assembly GCF_900112265.1). Classification (GTDB taxonomy): domain Bacteria; phylum Pseudomonadota; class Gammaproteobacteria; order Enterobacterales; family Alteromonadaceae; genus Pseudoalteromonas; species Pseudoalteromonas denitrificans. The sequence goes on from NZ_FOLO01000046.1 coordinate 34,497, forward strand.
TCTAAGGCCGACAATTGTTCTTTGAGTGCCAATATTTGTTGCTCCCAGTATTTGTCTTCAGCAAACCACGAAAAGTTCCGCGGAAAAGCAGGGTCTTGCCAACGCTTTGCTAACCACCCCATATAATGGATCATACGCATTGCTCTCAATGGTTCGATCAAAATTAACTCATTATGATCAAAATCACAAAATTCTTCATAAGCACCGACCATAGTATCTAACTGTAGGATTTGCTCTTGCCTGTCGCCACTTAACATCATCCATAAATCTTGTATTGCAGGTCCCATACGACTGTCATCTAAATCAACAAACATTAAACCTTGCTGTGTCCACAGAATATTGCCTGCATGGCAGTCTCCATGCAAGCGAATTGTATTAATTGTATTGTAACTATTTTTAACCCGCTCAATAACTTGATCTAAAATTGTCATAAAAGCAGTTTCTAGAGAACGAGAAATCAAACCGCTTTGAATTAAATGTTGCTTTGCATCTATCAGGTATTCCTGAATGTTTATTTCCCGTCTATGTTGAAAAGGTTTTGCTTTTGCCGTCTGATGTAACCGACCGATAAATCGCCCTAAAACTTCCAGTTGCTCTAGATTATCAACTTCAAAAATTCGTCCGCCAACACTTGGAAATAAAGTAAACAAATAACCTTTATATTCAAATAAACTTTTACCATCTTTAATAATAGGTGCAACAGCAGGTACTTCAGCATTTGCTAATTCAAATGTAAACTCATGCTCTTCTTCAATTTCATATCGATCCCACCTTTGTGGCCGATAAAATTTAACCACATATCGCAAACCATCTTCAGCTTTAAATTGATAAACTCGATTTTCATAGCTATTTAATGGCAGTAAACCTGATTCAGGGTATATGCCTATGCTTTCAATCGCATCTAAAATAAAGTCAGGCGTAAGGTCAGTAAAACTAAATTGATTCATTGATTCACTTTTTATTAAAAAATAAAAGCCATTAAATTTGTTTTAATGGCTTTTTTTAATGTTTATTTTAAGATAATGCCATTAAATGGCTCTAATAGAAATGCACAGATATTCTGTTTCGTAGAAACCTACCTTCCCTTAAAGAAATTACTCTTTTGTGAAAGTCTCGTATCTGGTGTATCGATATCAAAAATAACAAAATTAAATTCTGTTACCGGTTTTTTCAAATCATATGGATCGATAGCAATAGATAACGGCAAGCTATATGATTCACCCGCTTTAATATTTATTTCTTTTTTACCTAGGTAATCAAAATTAGATAAACCTGTTACTTCAATTTTATAGTGCTTATTTATCTGAGATTTATTTAAAATTTTAAGTGTAAAAGTATTCTCAACCAAACCTTCAGTACTCATTCGGTATAATTGATTACGATCTCGAATAATATCCAAGTCCATAGGTATACGTGTAAATATATCTACAGCTAAAATTGTTGTCATAATTATAAGTGCGATTGAATACCCTATTAATTTAGGTCTAATAGCTTTTGTTTTATTGTCTGTTTTTAAATTACGCTCTGTTGTATAAGAGATAAGTTTTTTGGGATAATTCATTCGAACCATTACTTCATCGCAGGCATCAACACAAGCTCCGCAATTAATACATTCATACTGTAGACCATTTCGAATATCGATCCCTGTAGGACAAACCTGTACGCACAGGTTACAGTCAATACAATCACCTAAACCCAATTCTTTTGGGTCTTGCTTTCGCGTTCTCGGACCTCTGCTCTCACCACGCTTAGCATCATAACTAACTGTAAAAGTGTCCTGATCAAACATTGCCGACTGAAAACGAGAGTACGGACAAATATGCAAACACATAATTTCTCTCATCCAACCCGCATTTCCATATGTACAAAGAGTAAAAATCAAGATACTCCAATTGGCGTAATAGTCAGCTTCAAAAATGAAAAAATCAATAAATAATTGACGTATTGGCGTGAAGTAACCAACAAATGTCATAGCTGTCAGTAAAGAAACAATGACCCACCCTGTGTGTTTTGCCGTTTTTCGCCAAAATTTGTCAAAATTCATTTCTCTTTGATCGAGTTTTTTTCTTTGGTTTGCCGTACCTTCAAACTTTTCTTCAAACCAAATAAAAATAAAGGTCCAAACTGTTTGAGGACACATAAACCCACACCAGACTCGACCATAAAATGTTGTTACCAAAAATAAGCCAAAAGCGGATATCATCAAAATCCAAGCAAGGATAGTTAAATCTTGTGGCCAAAGTGTTACACCAAAAATATTATATTTTTGGTTCATCAAATCAAAAAGCACAGCTTGTTGACCGTTAAAGTTTAGCCATGGTAATAACATAAATGCCAGCATAGCAATAAAACCTAAACGCTGTCTGAGTACCTGAAAAACTCCTTTTACCGCGCGTACATAAATTCTATTTCTTGGATTAAATCGATCAAATTTATCAGGATCAGGTTTATGTATTTTCACATCCACTGGGATATTTTTGACTTTGATTTGTTTTTCCATTGAAGTTCCTCAACACCAGCTGGATTAAATGAAAGTATATACCCAGCACCTTAAAAATGCTGAATTCAGAATTTGAGTCATTTAGGTATATTACTTGCTATTTGACTGTGCATTTTATTACACTAATAACCTTAATGTTGTGAAATAAATCAATTATCTGATTATTTTTAAAAAAAGTTATATTTTTATGAAAAATTTTTTTCTGTTCATCATTTTAGTACTGGCTTTTCTATCTATAGATCATCCAACCGTAAAAGAACCTAGACTGGCACTTTTTAATACGATAAGTGGAATGTTAAGTGGTTCAACCCAAATAGAAAAAAATAGTACTGCTAAACAAACAAAAAAAATGATAGAAAATAAGTTAGAATTAACCTCCTCACAAATAAATTATCTCACGATACAAACAAAAACTAATGCAAAGTTAAAAGCCTTTCACAAAAGGTTTTGCGAACAAAATGATTTAAACTTATATTTTCAAGGTAATGATTTACGTCAAGTTTGCCAAATTACGGCTAAGCAAGTTAAAAAAATTACAATTTAGTCTGAGGTTTCATGGATTTTTCCAATTTAAATAAACAAACATCAAAATCTTTTAATCAACAAAAAAACCTGATTAAGCAATTGATGAAAGGTAAGTTAATGGACTGCCCTAAATGCAAACAAGCCATAAAACTTTACCTACCTGAAGACAAAGTAAAACCAGGTGCTCGTTGCGCCAAAGGATGTACAGATATTGACTTGGAATTTTCATAATAAGATATCGTATCTCAAATACATAAATGTATGTTTCTATATTTTCAGGAGCATTTACTTCATTTTGAGAACTATTTTAACTACACGATATATCTCATAACAAAAAGCTATACCCTCCATAGCTGCCTGTTCAACCATTGAAAGCTATGACTTAAATCCAACTTACAGCCTGCTTATATCTTTTTGATATATAAAACCTGTTTTTATTATTTTTTTATTCAATGATCCGGATTTATCCTGCTTACTGTAATGTATTTTTGGTTTAAGGAATTTTAATGTTGAATAAAACATCAAGCATATTCGGTGAAGTATTCATGGTAGGCGCAGGACCTGGTGATCCTGACTTATTAACCATAAAAGCATTAAGATCAATGCAGCAAGCTGATGTTGTTGTTTATGACTATTTAGTATCTAAAGAAATAATGTCATTAATCCCCAAAACCGTTGAATTAATTTGTGTTGGAAAGCGCTTAGGCAACCATAGCGTTCCCCAAAGTGAAACCAATCAGATTTTAGTTAATTTAGCTAAATCAGGAAAAAATGTTTGTCGATTAAAAGGGGGTGACCCTTTTATTTATGGTAGAGGTGGTGAAGAAGCCCAATTACTCGCTAAAAATAACATTAAATTTCAAATAGTCCCTGGCATTACTGCTGCCGCAGGGTGCGCTGCTTATGCAGGTATTCCTTTGACACATAGAGATCACTCTCAAGCTATTGTTTTTGTTACTGGACATTGCCAAAAAGATGGTAAAGATTTGAACTGGCCTTCACTTGCTAAAAAAAACCAAACTTTAGCCGTGTATATGGGCGTGATAAAATCACCTTATATTCAAGCAAAATTAATTGAATTTGGCCGAGAAAAAACAACACCTATTGCCATTGTTGAAAATGGTACTCGACAGAACCAACGGGTGATCACAGGCACTTTATCTGAACTTGCAACTTTAATTGAAAAAGAAGCAGTGCAATCACCTGCATTATTAATTATTGGTGAAGTGGCCCAATTACACGAGCAATTAGATTGGTTTAACAATACCAACATTACTCAATCGAATAACGCACTTTTAGTCGCTTAAGACTGAAGTTGACACTTTATATTTTTGTAAAAGGCTCAAAATCATGGCTTTAACACATCTTCAGCAACTCGAAGCTGAAAGTATCCAAATTTTCCGAGAGGTAGCTGCTGAGTTTGAAAATCCAGTCATGCTTTACTCTATCGGTAAAGATTCATCTGTTTTATTGCATTTAGCACGTAAAGCATTTTATCCGGGTAAAATTCCATTCCCTCTACTTCATGTTGATACCAACTGGAAGTTTAAAGAAATGATTGAATTTCGCGACAAAATAGCCAAAGAGTACGACTTCGATTTATTGGTACATAAAAACCCAGATGGTTTAGAGATGGGCATTAGCCCTTTTGCACATGGTTCAAGTAAGCATACTGATATCATGAAAACCCAAGGCTTAAAACAAGCTTTAACTAAATACGGTTTTGATGCCGCATTTGGTGGTGCACGCCGTGATGAAGAAAAATCTCGCGCTAAAGAACGTGTTTATTCATTCCGTGATAAAAACCATCGCTGGGATCCTAAAAATCAACGTCCTGAGTTATGGAATAACTACAACGGCCAAATCAATCAAGGCGAAAGCATTCGTGTTTTCCCTTTATCTAACTGGACTGAGCTTGATATTTGGCAATATATTCATCAAGAAAATATAGATATTGTCTCTTTATATCTATCACAAGAGCGCCCTGTTGTTGAAAGAGATGGTATGTTAGTCATGGTTGATGATGAACGTATGCCTCTTGAAGAAGGTGAAGTACCGCAAATGAAGTCTATTCGTTTCAGAACATTAGGCTGTTACCCATTAACGGGTGCAGTTGAATCTGATGCAGACACTTTACCAGGTATTATTGAAGAGATGTTGTTATGTACTTCATCAGAACGTGAAGGCCGTGCAATTGATAAAGATTCAGCTGGCTCAATGGAAAAGAAAAAACGTGAGGGGTATTTTTAAATGACTGATTTAATGTCAGCAACAGTGAATGAAGTAAAAGAATTAGGTATTGATACCTACCTTGAGACTCATCAAAATAAAAGCCTGTTACGTATGCTTACATGTGGTAGCGTAGATGATGGTAAGTCAACCTTAATTGGTCGCTTATTACATGATAGCCATCAAATTTATGAGGATCAGTTAGCTGCACTTCATTCAGATAATGAAAAAGTAGGTAATGCTGGCGAAGAGCTTGATTTAGCTTTATTAGTTGATGGCTTACAAGCTGAGCGTGAGCAAGGCATCACAATTGATGTAGCTTACCGTTATTTTTCAACTAAAAAACGTAAATTTATCATCGCTGATACGCCTGGCCATGAGCAATATACACGTAACATGGTGACTGGCGCCTCTACAAGTGATGTGGCGATTATTTTAGTTGATGCCCGCTACGGTGTTCAAGTACAAACTAAGCGCCATAGCTTTATATGCGACTCTTTAGGTATAAAACAATTTGTTGTTGCTATCAATAAAATGGATATTGTTGATTTTGATGAAACGGTTTATAACAAAATCAAAGCTGATTACATTAAATTTGCAGAGCAATTAAATATTGATGAAGCAGATATTAAGTTTATCCCTATTTCAGCCCTTAAAGGTGATAACGTTGTAAATGCATCAACTAAAACGCCTTATTACACTGATAAGCCATTATTAGAGTTATTAGAAGATTCTCCAGCGGCAGGTGCAAATACTGACTTTGAAGCTCGCTTCCCTGTGCAATATGTTATTCGCCCTAATTTAAATTTTAGAGGCTTTCAGGGTACTTTAACTTCTGGTGAGATTAAAGTGGGTGATGCAGTAAAAGCATTACCATCGGGTAAAGTATCTAGCATCAAAGAAATCGTCACTTTTACAGGTAACTTAGATCAAGCAGAAGCTGGTCAAGCAGTAACACTGACACTGAACGATGAAATTGATATTAGTCGCGGTGATGTCATTGTATCTGCTAACTCAACAGCTACTGTAAGCAATAAACTGCAAGCTAAAATTGTTTGGATGCACGATGAACCTTTAATATTAGGCAAAGAATATAATATTAAAGTTGCGAGCAAAAAGACCACTGTTAGAGTGACTAAAATCGATCATACAATTGATGTTAATACACTTAAGCAAGGTCAAGCTGACAGCTTACAATTAAATGAAATTGCAATTGTGACTTTAGATTTATCAGAAGAAGTCTTAGCTGATATCTATAGCAATAATAAAGAAACAGGTTCATTTATTTTAATTGATAGACTATCAAATCTAACAATTGCTGCGGGTATGGTAGAGCAAGTTCTCAATACTGAAAAAAGTGAAACTAATTTCAGTGAATTTGAACTTGAATTCAATACTTTAGTACGAAAGCACTTTCCCCATTGGCAAGCACTAGATATAACAAAGCTATAAACGTAATATAAAACTAAGCCCTATATATTAATTAGGGCTTAACTGATAACTTTAAAAGGTAAAAAATGGATTATTCGCAGTTAACATTAACCGGAATTATGGTTATTTTAGTGCTTTGTTTATTTGGCACTAAGGTTAAACCAGCATGGTTATTTGCTTCTGCAATTGGCACAAGTTATTTGGCAGGCATAATTAATCTAGAAAATATGCTAATAAACTTTGCAAATCCATCTCTTATAACACTCATTTTACTTGTGCTAATAAGCATCGGCATAGAAAAAACATCCTTGGTTCGAAAATTATCCAACTCACTAGCGAAAGGAACATTATCACAATCGGTAACCAAATTAGGCTTATCAACTGCTTTTTTATCATCCTTTACTAACAATACAGCTGTCGTTGCAACACTCATTTCAGCAGTTAAAGAAAACCCAACACACGCACCCTCTAAGTTATTATTACCCTTATCGTACACGGCAATTTTAGGTGGCACTTTAACCTTAATAGGTACTTCAACAAATTTAATTATCAATGGTTTTGCTGTTGATGCAGGTATGAAACCATTAGGTTTTTTTGATTTTACTTTAGTTGGCATTGGCGTTTTGAGTTCGGGTTTAATCGCCATTTTATTAATGCTTAAGCTTCTACCTGACAACGGTAAGAATGAAGAAGAGGTTCTCCCTTTCTATTTAGAAGGAAAGATAACTCCCGGCTCTAAGCTCATTGGTAAAAGTATTGAAGAAAATGGACTTAGAGAGTTAAAGGATCTATTTTTAGCCGAAATTCTACGTGACAGTAAACGCCTTAGCGCAATTACACCGCAACAAATTTTAAAAGAAAATGACGTTTTAATGTTTGTTGGTGACATAAAATCCGTACCTTTATTGTCTCAATTTGACGGTTTAAAAGTTGTTCATGATAAAAATGAAATGAATGTTGAACATTTAGTTGAAGTTGTTGTAAGTCATGGTGCTTCCATTATTGGAAAAACATTAAAAGAAGCGAAATTCCGAGAGCAATTCAGTGCTGCTGTTATTGCCGTTCGTCGTGGTCATGATAGGCTACAAGGCGGTTTGGGAAAAATTCAATTGCAAGCTGGTGATGCTTTAATATTAGCGCCAACACCTATGTTTTATGAAAGTAAGAACTTAAAACGAGAATTTGTTTATATTTCAGGCTTGGATTTAAAAACTTATTTAAATGATAAGAAATCTCATAGTGTCTTTGGCAGCTTTCTAGCGATATTAGCGCTGGGAATTACTGGGGTTGTACCATTAGTTAAAGGTTTAATGGTTTTATTAATCGCTTATTTATTAACAAGTATCATTAAGCCTAATGAAATTAAACGCAGATTTCCTGTTGAATTGTTAGTTATTGTAGGTAGTGCAATAGGCCTCGCTAAACTTATGATAAGTACTGGTTTAGCACAAGAAGTATCCAATGTACTATTAATTGTTCTGGGTGATTGGGGAGCATATGGTGCCTTTATAGCCATATTTATTTTAACTTTACTATGCACAGAGCTCATTACTAATAATGCAGCTGCTGCTTTAGCTTTCCCAATCGCATATTCGTTAGCTTTAGGCTTTGATGTAAGCCCGCTGCCTTACATCATGGCAGTCGCTTTTGGTGCTTCAGCCAGTTTTATTTCACCTTATGGTTATCAAACAAACTTGATGGTATATAGTGCAGGGAATTATAAATTAAAAGATTATATCGTTATGGGACTCCCGCTTTCGATCGTTTATTCAATCACCGCGATTATTTTAATCCCTTTGGTTTTTCCATTTTAAACAAAGAGTTTCAAATGAAAGATGAAAATGTAATTTGGCATCAACACGCCATATCTAAGCAAGACAGAGCACAACAAAAAAAACATAAACCTTGCATCCTTTGGTTCACAGGATTATCAGGTTCAGGAAAAAGCACAGTTGCAGGCGCATTAGAATATGTTCTAAATGAACAGGGTGTACATACATACTTATTAGATGGCGACAATGTACGTCATGGCTTATGCAAAGATTTAAGCTTTACTGATGAAGACCGACAGGAAAACATTCGTCGAGTGGGTGAAGTAGCCAAACTCATGGTTGATGCAGGGCTTGTTGTTTTAAGTGCGTTTATATCTCCTTTTTCAGCCGAACGCCAACTAGTACGTGAGCTTGTAGGAGATAGTGAGTTTATAGAGGTGTTTTTAGATACCCCAATTGATGTATGTGAAACCCGAGACCCCAAAGGCTTGTATCAAAAAGCCCGCGCGGGTGAAATTAAGAATTTTACTGGTATCGATTCTGACTATGAAAAACCTACATCAGCTGAAATCACATTAAATACAAGTGAGAACTCAATTCAACAATCTGTTGAACAGCTTATTACTCATTTGAAAGCTAATGGAGTGATTTCATAATGAGTCAATCAAACATGTTAGAAGCATTATTAGAAATAGCCAGAGATGCAGGTAGAGCAGCCATGGCGATTTATAACAAAGACTTTAATATTGAATATAAAGATGACAAAAGCCCAGTAACAGATGCTGATTTAGCAGCGCATAAAGTTATTGTTGCTGGCTTAAAGTCATTAAGCCCTGCTACACCAATATTAAGTGAGGAAAGCGCTGATATTAGTTGGGAGGAGCGTCAGAAATGGAATGAATACTGGTTAGTCGACCCTATAGATGGCACTAAAGAGTTTATCAAAAAGAATGGTGAGTTTACGGTCAACATTGCACTTATTCGTGATGGCAAACCCGTATTAGCTGTAGTCGATGCGCCTGCGTTAGGCTTCTCTTATTTAGCTGAAGAAAATATTGGCTCATTTAAAGATGATGGCAAATCAAGAACACAGCTCAAGGTTGAACTAAAGCAAGCGAAAGGAGTAATTCGTGTAGTTGGCAGTCGCTCTCATCCATCACCAGAGCTTGCAGAATATGTTAAACAATTTGATGCTGTAGAAATGGTATCAAAAGGTAGTTCATTAAAACTATGCTTAGTGGCTGAGGGTTCAGCAGATATATATCCAAGATTGGGCCTTACTAGTGAGTGGGATACTGGCGCTGGCCATGCTATCGCTGAAATAGCTGGCGCAACAATTACACAACTTGATGGTAGTCCACTTCTTTATAATACAAAAGAATCTTACTTAAACCCTTTCTTTATAGTTTCATCTCTAAAAGGTTAATCATCTATACCTATAAATAGCGCATTAATTTGCGCTATTCAATCCCCTACTTTTTATCCATATAAACAATCGAAAATTCACAATTTAAAGCAGGTAAGCTATGTTTGTTCATTTTAGGTTTAAATACTTCCCCCGGCCTTAGCCCTAGATGCGTTTGCATGGTTTCATTAGACTGTTGATAGTATTGCGGTTCGACCAATTTTCCCGTTAAGATCAGTTCTCCCCCTACATAACGCCAAAACCCCGACACTTTATGCAGTTTATCGTCTGTATAGGGTCGATTCTCGTACTCCAAAACAAACTTCCCTGACTTGTTCAATTGTAAAGTTGCATCTGCGGTTATACAATTTTGTGTCGTCAAGTAAGGCGGCAAGTCTTCCTTATCTAATCGGTTGGGATTCTTCAAATACACCCCTATATTATTATCAGAATAATAATGGTTACCTTGCTTAAAACGATAATGTTCTGCATTTGATAGTTCGAATCCATTTAATATGGATTGAACTTTATTAATTAATTCTTGATCTGAAAAACCAATATTTGTTGCAAGAGCGACATCAGTAAATTCTTGCGGGATATTAACTTGGGAGTCATACACAGTTAATCCCTGCTGCTTAAATGCTTGTTTAAAGCTTGATAGCTGCTTTTGTGAATAACCTTGATTGATAATATATATTTTAGGAGTGTGGCACCCAGATAATAAAACCAAAAGAATCATTAAGAGCCCTTTCATGAAAGCGCCTATATAATTTAAAACTACAAATTACACCCGTAATCAAGTTAAAACAAGTTAAAACAAGTTAAAACAAGTTATTTTATAAGCTAAATAATTTAGTTCACGTTATAATTAACTTGTATGTCGTTAAATTCCAGAATGAGATAAACCAAAATGTCAGATAATTCACTTGAAATCGTAGCTGAAGTTGAACTGCAAGAAGAACCTATAGAGCTATGTAATTTATTACAAATACTTGATTTAGTTGAAAGTGGAGGTCAAGCAAAAACGATGATCAGTGAAGGTTATGTTGGCTTAAATGATGAAGTTTGCACTCAAAAACGTCGAAAAGTATTTGGTGGTGATATCCTTAATTTTGGTGGCAACTTATATCAAATATCACTTGCAGAAGATGGCATGAGTTTAGACTCTCTTCCTTCGGACAATGCAGAGACTACTGAGCCTGAAACAGTTGAAGAAACTAAGCTTTCAAAAAATGCAAAATCAAAATTACGTAAAAAGAAGAATAAAGCAAAAAATACTTCAGCCCCTACTGGTCACCGCTCAAAATTAAACCCCAATCAAGGTAAATCAGAAACAACGGGTCGTAAGCCAATTTCTTTTGGATAGAGGCTTACTGCTTATTTAACCATTTACCCATAGCTGTCGCATAGGCAGCTTCATTGGCAGACTTTTCACCAGGACAAGGTACAACTCCAGACGGCATTCCCATTTTAGACATCTCAGAGCTTACCTTTTCTATATAGCATTTACCATTTTGCTTAAAAATAGCACGACCTGTATCTTGAACTAAAACTTCAGAGGTTTCTTTGTTTTGATAAGTTTTTGATACTGTAACTCTACCTATAAAAGACTTTCCAGATACAACATTTTTTGATTCAACAAAACGGTTATACACGGCTAGCGCATTTTAATCCCAGATTCTAGCAGGGTTGAGCGATAATCATCGTCTAGCCCTGCCATTTTCTTTTTCCTCGCCATACTAGCTGACTTGGTTGTATCTTGTTTGAATAGTGCCATAGCTATCTTTCGCATTACATTAAATACAAGCGGACCTTGCTTTTTACGTATTCTCGATTCATCTTCTCTAAAGGTCATATCTAGCATCCAATGCATACTTTCAACTTGCCAGTGGCTACGTACCGCATTGAGTGCTTGCTCTGCATTTTGGTCTAATGAACTAATATACCAGCGTGTTTCTGTCGTATCTGTGCCTGCCAATTTATCGTGAAC
>NZ_FOLO01000095.1 GCF_900112265.1 Pseudoalteromonas denitrificans DSM 6059
CTGTTTCAACGTCTTTAAAAAGTCACTTTGAATTTGACTGTTTCCCATAGTGTTTTCGGAGTGTACTTCCTCATAAAGTGTAAAGGCTCGACCCTTGAAAGCGACAGCAGCTCTGAGCATAACGAATTTACTGCTATATACAGAGCTCCAATCAATAGCGATAAAAAGTTGCTTTATATTTGAGAATTGAAGGGCTAATTGTTGATAAATATTAATTCTATTTTGATGTAGTGTTTGGTTACCCAGTAACCTGTCAATGCGTTTAATACCGTATTTTTCAATTGAGCTATTTGACTGTGCTAACGCTCTACCGATAGAAGTTAAACTCAGTCTTGCACCATGTTTAACTGCATCAACAGCTTCCATTAATGACTGTTTAATTCGTTTATCAAATTTAATTGGATCTATCATATTTAGTGTGGATAATGTCATTTGATGTCTGTATCTGTTAGGTTTGTTTTTTGGCGAAAGTATATTTAACAGATCACAGGCATCACTTCAAAATTTGTGGGGATCCTTAAGGCTTAAGCCTCACCTACAGAGGTAAATATATTGTAGATTGGCCTTTAGGCTAATGCTTTTGATGTTTAATCTGCAACGGTTAATGTTCTGTATGTGTCATAAGCAAACTGATCTGTCATACCACTTATAAAGTCTTGTAGTAATCTACAGCGATAATAAAATTCATATATGGATTTTTGTTCATTATCTAATTTATCCAGAGTTTGTTTGTATACTGAAATAAATTTGCTTGAAATACGATTAAGTAACCGTGTTTCAACAGGGAAAACATGTTCTTTATTAATGATCTTTTGAAAATCAACGGCAGATAAATCTAGTAGTCGTTGATATTCATTTAGTATTCCTGAAGTGATTTTGTAGCCTTGTAATTCGAGCTCTTCAACTTCTGTATGACAAAATACATGTTTAAATGCCACATTCTTTAGGGCTGCTGTTATCGCGTTTTGGTAACTTCCATCTTCTAATAAAGATTGATTAAAGCTTCCATCATAAACCGCTTGCAGATTATCAATAAAGCGGTTTGTGGCATGAGTGACTAAAGGATGAATTAAGCCAACTCTTAACCAAATAAAAAACTCATTTTCAAGATTCTCTTGATTTTCAATTGCTTTTTTATATGCATATTCACATTTACTACGCATGAAATTAATTTGAGTTTCATTATTAATTTTGTATTTTCCGCTTATGTTTTTGTATTCATCAATTAATAATGTTTTGAGTGTTTCAACACGAATGAATCCTTTTTCTACCGCATCTTCCATATCCGCAAGGCAATATGCAATATCATCGGCAGCTTCCATAATGTATGCAACAGGGTGTCGGTTTGCGGGTTGTATTTGAAGTTTGTCATACAGCTCAAGTACAAAAGATTCCTCACTAAAGTAATAACCTACTTTTTTTTGTAAATAGCTTTTAGGATGTGCTTTATGGGGTTTTTGCTCTGTAGCACAACGTGTATATTTTAAAATGCTGGCTATTTGGCAATAAGTAAGGTTAAGGCTCGATAGTGAATAAATAATGCGTATGGCTTGCGCATTACCTTCAAAGTTACAAATATCGAATAATAATTTAGCTTCTTGCGTATCTGGTATTTTTTGTGCTGTGTGGTTAAAGGTTTTGGCGATTACACCAAATTTCTCATGTTTTGATAGGTAACGCAAAAACCAATCATTTATTGCGGCCTCTCCAAAGTGACCAAATGCAGGGTTGCCTATATCGTGCATTAAGCAAGCCATTTCAACTAATGTTACCAGTGGCTCTGCTAAAGATTGTTGATATCCTTCTTCCGTAAAATTTAATATATGTTCAAGGTTGTCTTCTTTTAGCTTTTTTATGATGGACTTTGCAATAAAACGGCCATTTTGTTGCACTTCTAACGAATGAGTCAGACGAGAGCGTACAGCCGCGTTGCGCTCTAATGGGAATACTTGCGTTTTTTGTTGTAATCGGCGAAGTGCAGCGCTATTTATTATTCTGCCCCTGTCACTTTCAAGGCTGCTAGCGAGCGTTTTTTGTTCATTCTTAGGTCTTAGTTTGTTGATTTTAAGATCAAAGTCCATTTTATCAGCCTGATTATTATACAATTGTTTGTATTCTAATCTGATTTTTAATTTTTGTAAATTTAGCTTTTATATGATTTTTTAGTTTAGGAAGGAAATGAATAAATTAATCTTGCCCCTCAGTTGCCTCAGCTCAAAATTGAAGATACTTTAACAATGCGATATCAATTATATGATTACTCTGCCTCCATGAGTTGGGGTTTTTATGAGTGAGTAAAGCATTAGTGTGTTGAGTTGGCAGTTGAAGTTATAAAAAAATCAATAACAGATAATTTAATCAATATTGTATATGACTGTGATGTGAACTCACATTTCGTTTCAATCTGGTTTTAAAACAGGTCATCAACAAACTTCTGATTATTTTTGGAAGCAGGTACAAATGGTTACCTACTTTGAATTTTATAAATATGAAAAGGACGGTATGTGAATAAAACAATCACTGCATGTTTCGAGCAATTTAATGCCAAAGAAAGGTTTCATTTATTAAATAAAACATCGGGTGGTGGAGCATTTAAATTATCTGAAGACTTTAAATATGAGCTTGAATTAGTGCTAAATGTTAAAATTCCTTCTGAGTATTTTTTTGCGATGGACTATCATTTAGACTGGGTTTTGGCTGCTTTAACTCAGTTTTATGGCCAGCCCCAGGAAAATGCTATTCATGATAATAATCATAAGCTGATTAAAGGCACTCAAGAAGATGTCGACCTTATTTTAGTTTTTAGTGTCTCTGGTAAAAATCATATTGTATTGTTTGAAGCTAAAGGGTTTACAAGTTGGAGTAATGAGCAACTAAATAAAAAAGAGAAGAGGCTTGGTAACATTTTTAATTATATAGAAGCTCACAATGTTAATTGCACTAACTTGAAGCAACATTATATTTTAATGTCGCCTAATAAACCGCAAAAACTAACCTTAGCAAGAGAAGAGCAGAGATTTGGCTTTATTAAATTAGAAATGACCAGCGGTCACAAGTATGTCACTAGAGTAAATGAGCGGGGTCTATCGTCTAAAAAAGGAAAACAATGGATGGTAAAAAATCGATAATATGCATTCTAAAATAATTCAAAGATCGGATCTGTATGCTTTTAACTAGCATTGCCTTATTACTTATTGGTATTTTAGGCTATTTGGCACAATCAATCGGTTTATGTTTGGTGAGAGGGGTTGATGAGGCAACTAAGGGCAAACCTGCTTTTTTAATTGCCATATTATGTAGCGGCTCTTTTACTTGGCTTGTTGCAATGCTGTCAGGTTATTTTGATTTGTCGCCTGTATTCATTTCCTTTGAATTGAGCTTTTATGCTGTTTTTGGGGGGCTATTATTTGGAGTCGGAGCCACATTTAATAATGGTTGTGGTGTCTCTACGATAAGTAAACTCGCCCGTGGCAATTTGGTTATGCTGGTGACCGTACTCGGTTGGTTTATTGGTTGGTATATTTTAACATTGTTCATGCCAGATATTCAGATTATACATTATGACCATCCCATTTTTTGGCAATATGGATTTTTAATATTAAGCTCAGTCATTATTCTATTTTTTATGCTGTTTACCAGTAAGTGTAATAAACGGCTTTGGTTGTCTATGTTAGCAATTGGATTTATGGCGAGCATTGTATTTTTAATAGAGCCAAAGTGGACGCCCAGTGCTTTATTAAAAGATTTGAGTTATGCACTGATTAACCATGAAGGTCAAAACTGGCCAAGTTTAATGCGTTTTGTTTTAATTTTATCACTTATTACAGGTATGTTAATTGCGGCAATTAAGACTAAAACATTTAAGTTTAAACTTACAAATGTAAAGCACAGTATTAAACATTTATTTTCAGGTATTTGCATGGGGGTAGGGGCTGCTATTGCTGGTGGTGGAAATGACAGTCAATTGCTATTAGCATTACCAAGTTTATCGCCAGCAGGCTTCACAACTGTGTTTTTCATGTTATTGGGTATTTATATGAGTAAAAAATTGTTTAAGGTATAAGTTTCAACCTAAGTCTATTTGAACCATTACAGAATTATGTAATTAATATTTATGGTATAAATTTTGCTCTAAGTAAAGGAAGTTTAAAGACATTTATTTGGCAATGGAATGGCATTAATTATAGCAAGCAATATTTCAACTTTGAATGCACAGAAAAATTTAAATAACCACTCAGAAACAATTGATAATGCGCTAAAGCGATTGTCTTCAGGTTTAAGAATTAACTCTGCAAAGGATGATGCGGCAGGCTTGCAAATATCAAATAGGTTAACATCTCAGATAGATGGTCTGACTATCGCTACTCGTAATGCAAATGATGGTATTTCTATCATTCAAACGGCTGAAGGTGCATTAGAAGAAACAACTTCAATACTGCAAAGAATACGTGATCTGGCTTTGCAGGCGGCAAACGGTACACTGGCAACGAATGACCGTAAAGCCATACAAGCGGAAGTATCGCAGTTAGTTCAGGAGGTTGGTCGAATTGGTGATACATCTCGGTTTTCAGGGCGAAAATTATTAGATGGTAGCTTTAATTCAACAGATTTTCAGATTGGGGCTAATAGTTTTTAAACGGTGACCGCCAGTATTTCTTCTTTTTTACCTGATGATATTGGGGATCAACGTTATCGATTAAAAATGGATTATCAAGGGGCACTTAGCTTAGGTAATTCGGCAAGTAAAGATGCGGGATTAGGGGGGGGTATTTTGGCATCAGCAGGAACAAAGTACCTTTCATCTACTTTGACAAATATTGATTTAAATATTAAAACACAAACTGTTTCAACAACGGTTAATGTTTCCCAATCAGCTTCTGCTTTTGAAATGGCCAAGCTTATAAATGTAAATTCAAAACATACTCAAGTACAAGCTATTGCTAAAACATACGCTGCTTTAGATTTTTTTAATGCGTATATGACAAATATTAATGTTCAAAATGGTATCGATAATGGCAGATCCTTTGTACTTGAACCTGCTGTGAACTTCAGCTTTGATTTAAGTACAACTGGCTCAGAATCAGCTTCTATACAGGTTGAAATTGTTAATTCTGAAGATTTGTTAACCCTAAGTAATAAAATAAATACATATTCAGATATTACGGGGGTAACATCTAACTTTACAAGTGCAGGAAAAGTAGAGATATTAAATGATGATGGTAAAAATATTCATTTAAAAAATATAAACTTTGAGTATCTTGCAGGGCCTGACAATACTAAAGATTACCATCTTGATATTGTGACGTATGAGTTTGATGGTGATACCGATAATAAAGATGATGCTATTGCACGTGAATACGGAGTTATTAATGCACAAGGGGCTGGTGCGCCCCCAAGTGTGAAATTATTTGAAGCAGGTGTGACCATAGTTGGTACCATAGAGCTTGCTTCAAAACTGGACTTTGAAGTTTCTTCAAATGAGAAAGAAATAACGCAAGCAAATACGGGTGTACAATATTCTTCATTAAGTGAGGTTGCAGATATAGATGTGACTAAACCTCTTGATGCACAGTTTGCTGTATTTACGGTAGACGGCGCTTTATATCAGGTAGATTCACAGCGAGCACGTTTAGGCGCAATTCAAAATAGATTACAAAACGCTATCAATAATTTTGGAAATATTATAGAAAAAAGTTCATCTTCGCGCAGCGGTATTCGAGATTCTGATTTTGCATTAGAAACTTCGATACTCACCAAAGGGTAAATACTGCAACAAGCCGGTACAGCTATGCTTGCACAAGACACTGAACAGCCAGAACAAGTGCTGACTTTATTGCCTAATTCATAAATAAAAGATGAGGTATTTTATTGAGTAACAACTTTAGCAATTAAGGTACATGCGGTTTGTACTAAATGGTTGTTTTATTAAGAAAGTAATTGATTTTTATTTGAATTACTTAAACCAATATTTACTTTCGATATTTTTTACTTGCTCAGATAAATATTTATTTTCAAGCCAAATCCACTTTCTATTAGGCTCTGTTAATAATTTTTTTGCATTCATAACAACAGGGTGGTTATTAAAGTATTTTAAAAAACTACCATCACGATAAGCATTGTTTAATCCTAGGGTAATTGTATTGGCTAGTCTTTTATTATTTGGTGCCACAAAAAAAAATGAAGGTAGCCGATAAGCTAAAATAATATTTGGATCAATGCTTAATTTTGGATGTTTTTTCATAGCAATATTAAATTCAGCATTTATTTCATGTGCGGCACGTGAAATAGCTGAAAACCGTCCACCGGCGAGCATGTGGAATAAATCATGGTATGCAGCTGTTATGACTGTTAATCCAGCGTCTCTCATTATCGGTTCATCTGGCCAATCAAACCCTAAACCAAAAGTAATGCCTTTAAGGTCTGTTATATTGTTTACATTTATAAAGGCTGATTGTGAATATTGTGTTGTCATCATTACTCTGTAACCCATTAAGCCTCTAAAGACAGGAATTAAGATAGGCTTAAGTTTCGCTTCAGCTTTATTTGTTGTGCCCATAAAAGCAATGTTCACAGGACCATTTTTGAGTATGCTATTTATTAGCCGTGCATGTGTCATATCTTTTGCTTGCACAGGGTGCATATCATAACTTTGTCCGCTTTTATCTAGTGCTAATTTTAATAAACCTATCCAGTAATCTTCGTCATCAGTGAGTGTATTGTTTATTGTGCGTTGATAATATTTTACCTGTAAAACTTCAGAGCGATCAGTTGACATATAAGTAGCAGAATCATTTGCATAAGTAAAAAAAGAGGAAAGCAATATAGTGGGTAGTAAGAATAAAAATGAAGCTATTAACAGTTTGGGCACGCTAGAACCTTTACATGATTATTGAACAAAACTCATTAATGAATTTTAGTATAAAGCGTGAGTAAAAGCATTAGTAAGATATTGTGATTTTGAATACCTGTTTATAGATCAATAATGGTTTTTCTCGATTAGGTTTTAGCCTAATAGTCATAAAATAAGGCTTAAGCCTCACCTACGGGTATATGATAGTTTTGGTGTTTTTCTGTAGATTGGGGCTTTAGGCTAATGGTTTAAAGTAAGGCTTAAACCTCACTTACAGGTATGTATATTTTTGTAGCTTGGCCTTTAGGCTAACTTGTGTAATTTTTTTAAATTACACTTTTTCTAAAATAATATTGTATTGGTATTCATTATGTTTATTTGTTTTTTTAGCTGTCATTAAGGTTTGTTCTTGAGTTGTTTTGGACTTGAATAAACCATCCTTGTTATTTAATGGATGATCCGGAAAATACAGTTGCGTTAGTAGCGATATATAGCCAAGTTTACCAATTTTGAAATGAATATGAGGTGTTCTTTTATCACTACGGTTTAAAGGGTAGGCGCCTGGCATAACTGTTTTAAACCTAAACTTACCTTGCTTGCCACTTTGTAATATTGCCCAAGATTGAAAATGTTCATCTATAGGTGCATGACTTGTATCGTGTGGATGATGGTATTTTCCAAAGCTATTTGCTTGCCACAGATCAATTGTAACGTCTTCAATTGGGTTTAAATTTTGATCTAATACCTGACCAAATATTTCTATGATTTCCCCTTTAGCTGAACCATTTTTTCCTTTAACTTTTGTTAAATCTGCATCTTTATCTTTTTGCGGTGTTATGGGATAAAAAGGTCCTTCAACTTCTTGTGGGGTACTCATTTTAGCCAGTGTATTACTTGAAAATATACTCGTTATTGAGCCTAATATAGCGCTTTTTATAAAAGTGCGACGTTTAATTGATTTCATGTGTTATGTCCTTATTAAATTTATAATTAAGCCAAGATTATGTTTAAAACAAAATTACCTATTTTATAAAGGGAAATCCTATTAAAAACTTATAAATGTACTTAATAGAAAAATAATAGATTTAAAAATAAATTAAAACAAACAATCAGATTGAAATGGGTGAATAACCTATTAAGCTCATGAGTTTATATGGAAATATCATTAAAACTGATTTAAAAATTAAAGTTAAATCGTGCCACTATTTTTGTTTAGGGAAGTAAAATACACATTTTTTGATTTAAAACAAAATAATGTTTTTGTATGTTTTGAGGTAAATTAAAGTTGATTTAGATCAATAATGAGAGGTTTAGAAAGCGCATAATTTATGTGTTGAAACATCATTAATGAAGGATTATAACCATGAGAAAAAGTGAAATTGTTATTTTAGTATTAGCCGTTTTAGTATTTGTAATTGGTGTTGTTGGGCATTTAGCGGGAGCGAGTTTTGCTAACTCAGATATGTTTGGATATTTTGCTGCACCAGTACCATTTGTTATTGGACTATTAGCATTTATTGCATATAAATATGCTGCAGCGCATGACCAAGATTAAAATTTTCACAAAGTGTAATTTAGTCGGTTGACCTTTAGGTATTGAAATAGGCTTATGTGATAACAGTGTAAGTCTATCGGCATTATGCCTCTGTATTGTTCTGGTAGTTTGTCTAGTAGGAGTCTAACCTACGAACTATGTGAGATTTTATTTTCAGAGTAACCTAGGTAATGACTAAGGTTAAACCACTGAAATATGCATCCGTACTGTACTAGTATCTAAACTTGGCTAGTCAGAGTGTTACCTGCGGATGTATATGATATTTGTATTTTGGACTTTAGGCTAATGGTTTATATATTAAATGGAATGTCGTAATCGCTATGAAAGACTGGAATGTTGCGAAGAAGGAAATAGTAATAAAAAAGATCAGAGCCTGTTCGACTCTCAATGATCGCTCTGATTTAAGTTTTTTAACTTAATATCAGTCTAGTTATAACCTTTTTCAAAACATGCATCGTCTTGATTTTGGTTTTTTTCATTTTTTACTGCTTGTAACTTCATAATAATGTCCTGCTGCTCATATTGTGTTTACTGGATTTTTTTGTCATACAGGTTTGTTTATTGTTGAAACATTATACATTTCATTTATAAATACCCTCCTGCTGCATTCATCAAGGAAATGTTGAACATTCTCATGGTGAATTTGACAGGTTAAACATACAACAGTTTAAAAAAGATGTACATACTATTAAGACAATTATTAAATTATTTATTCATATATCGTTATAATGAGTGAGTTTTGGTGTAGGTGAAGTTTTATTATTCACTGAAACTAGGTAATAAGTGCTGGTTTTACATGTGTTGCTCTTCAGCCCAATAATTTAAAAAATTTGTAAGTTTACTCGCAATATATTTTGTATTGCCAGCATATCAACGTTTATATAGGTAAAACTTCACTTACAAGGCTGTGTTTGTAGATTGGCCTTTAGGCTAATGGTTTGGCATTGAATGGTTTGATTTGTAAGACTACCGGCAATATGCTCCAGCATTGCACAAGCACCTACATCCCTGTAGGCAAAGCCTCACCGACATTAATTCCTTGTGGATTGGCCTTTAAGCTAATGGTTTGGCATTGCGTGATTTGACTTGTAAGGATACAGGCAATAAGCTCCAGCATTGCACAAGTACCTACATCCCTGTAGGCAAAGCCTCACCGACATTAATTCCTTGTGGATTGGTCTTTAGGCTAATGGTCTTTCATTGAGTGGTTTGATTTGTAAGACTACCGGCAATATGCTCCAGCATTGCGCCAGTATCTACATCCCTGTAGACAAAGCCTCACCTACATTAATTCCTTGTAGATTGGCCTTTAGGCTAATGGTCTTTCATTGAGTGATTTGTAAGGCTACCGGGAATATGTTTCTGCGTTGCGCTAGTACCTGCATCCATGCAGGCAAATCCTCACCTACAATTAATTCTTTGTAGATTGGCCTTTAGGCTAATGGTTTTTAGCTTTATGAGTTATTTTATTTTTATTTTCTTTAAAACTTCAAATAAGTACCTTAAGTCTTGCTCTGTCAGATATTTATGATTGACTGAATCTTTAAACTGCTGCCAATTTTGTTCTGTAATCTGGCCATTGTGTTTTAAATAAGTTGATAGGTTTTGATTGATACTTTTGCCTAAAGCAATGAGGGCGGGGCGTACTTGTGTTATTAAATCTCGAGGCATTTTACTATTTTTTTCAGTGAGTAATCGGGCGCGATAGCGATATTGTATGACTTTAGCTATGTTCATTTGAGCTTGATTAAACGCAAGGGCACTTGTGATATCTAAACCAAATTGT
The DNA here is from genome assembly GCF_900112265.1 of Pseudoalteromonas denitrificans DSM 6059. GTDB lineage: Bacteria > Pseudomonadota > Gammaproteobacteria > Enterobacterales > Alteromonadaceae > Pseudoalteromonas > Pseudoalteromonas denitrificans. The sequence goes on from NZ_FOLO01000095.1 coordinate 10,192, forward strand.
TTAGCTGTTTTAGCGGCTGATTTTGTGACTTTTTGCTCGCGTATTAAATCTTCAATAGGGAGTTGATTAAGGGCTTTGTAATGAGCTACATCTGGCATATAAGTTAGGCGGCTATTTAAATCGTTAAATAACAGTGATAAGTCTGAAGCTTGGGCTAAGTTTGCCCATAAAACACATATAGTTAAGAATAAACGCATTGTTATTTTGCTTTTTAGTAAATGATGGGGCGTATCATAACTTTAATTTCAAAAATTACTACTTTAAACCCTTATAATGCCAGTCGGCACCTTTTTAACTCAGCTATAAAACTTGTGTTTAATATATGTTCTGAACTTAAAATACAAGGAACTTAAATGACTTATTCTAAACTTTATACTGCGATGTTTGTGCTTATTTCTGTTGTTGGCTGTAATAGCTCAAATGATATTAAAGAAGAACCCTCTGTAATTGAAAAAGTTGGATTTGAAGCAAGCTGTATCACTATTGAATGCGAACAAAATAATAAAGAAGTGGTATCACAAATTTATAATGAAGTGATAAATAATAAAAACTCGCAAATAACGTATTCAGTATTTTCAGAAAATTTTATGCAACACAGAACGGGAAAATCTACCGAAGTTTCTGCTCAGGAAACATACTACAACGAACTACTAACAACCAATCCAGATCATACCGCGGCTGTTAAGCATATTGTTGCCGATGGGCAATACGTTGCGGTTCATTGGCATTATTCACAAAATTCAGAAAACGAGTTTTCAGGGCAAGAAATTGTTGATTTATATAAATTAGAATCAGGTAAAGTCATAGAGCAATGGAATAAAATAGAAACAGTCAGTGATAGCTCTGCAAGTGGTAACTCTGTGTTCAGTGATTTATATGTATATCAAGGTGATAAACCATCAATTAGTGATTCTGAATTGGAACTTAATAAAACGAGGGTAACAGAATTTTATATTGAATTATTTAGCACTGGTAATGTAGCACTTGTTGACGAACAGGTTGATCCTAGTTATTTGCAGCACAATATTTGGGTGCCTAATGGCAGTCAGGCATTAAAAGACTTTGTGACATATTTAAAAGGTGAAAATAAGCTGAGTGATGTGACAATAGAGCGTACATTAGCCGAAGGTGATATTGTTTGGACATTTATGATCAAAGATAATTTATCTTTGGTAGATTTATGGCGAGTAGAGCAATCAAGTCAAAAAATTGTAGAGCATTGGGATATTTAATTTTATAAATAAAGCGTATGCTATTTTTAAAATAGAGTTACTTAGCTTTAATACAGCGAGGTAACTCTTTTACTCACGTTAATTTTGGATCTCAGTGAAGCACTTTTTAAAAATTATGACCGCTACCAATAAACTTTTCTGGTTATACCACTTTAGTGGCTGTTTGCTTGTTGTGCTATCGTACTTTGGTATGCATAGTTATTATGGATACAATGTATATAATTTAACCTTGTCAAATCTGATAGGTATGGGGCTTTTTTCAGTTACTGTATTAGGGGCTGTTGATCTTTGTTTGAATTTTGTGCGTAAGTGACAATCTCGTATAATTCACTTCGCCAAAACCAAACTAAACGAGATTGTCATGCCCCGATTAATGCTCACTGATGAGCTGTGGTCGAAACTAAAAGCTATATTGCTT
>NZ_FOLO01000040.1 GCF_900112265.1 Pseudoalteromonas denitrificans DSM 6059
TATAGCGATAAGCTGCTCACTTGTATTTATTCAGGCAAGGTACTTGATTGCGTAATAACTGGTATTGAGAGTGAAGGTAACGCAGTTATTGCCGAGATTTAATGGAATTGTTGAACGAAGCCGCTAATCGGTAGACAAATATCATTCATATTTTTATTCAGTAACATCGCTATGTTGGTGGTGTCTTACTGGAGTAACGACCATGAATGACCTAGAACACAAACACTTTGATTTCCTTTACCATCAAAATAGACATGTCTATTTTAGAATCGATTGTATGTGAGCTAACAAAATCACTGTAATACCTAAACTCTAAGTCTTCTCGCATGATTTCGCGATCTGAATTTTAAGCTAATTCATTAAACCGTTTATGAATACTGTTAGGTAGGTTTTTCAGTTGGATGCTTTTAAAAATTATAAAAAATACGGAATTTTTCAATTGATTTATGATGCACCTGAATTACCCAGTGACTAAAACTCACTGGGCAATCACTATACTTTGTTAAAATTAATCGGCATTAGTTTTAACAAAGTAATAATCAGTATCTTTACCTTTTATGTATGGGTATGGTTGCATTTTAATGTCAATAATTTTTCCACTTCCATACCAAACTAAATATTTTGAAGGTGGCGCATAAACAAAAACATCTTCATTATCAATTTTGTTATAAAGAACTTCCTGATTCATGTAAAACAAATGCATTCTCACAGAGGACAGTGTTTTTTGCTTATCTAAAAAATTTAAATGACTCTCATTCACTAAGCCTTCTACATTTGGTCCGCCAAATGTCATTTTGCAACCTTGTAGCTTCGCGGCATCGTGCACTTCTTGCTTTAGTTCACTGTTTCTAATTTTTTCGAGAAATGAGTGTATAACAGGTTTACACCCTATATTTTCATATGGCAAAGTAAAAGCCCAACTTCTTCCTTTATTAAACATTCTAATCGCTACATCTTTTTCAGCAGCATTATGTATTTGTGAAAATATTCTTAACGTACTATTAAATATTGCATCTGTCGCTTGCTTTTCAGTTGTGGCATTAGATAAGTGTATATATTTGAAAATTGATGAGTCGGCATCTGGTGTAAATAGTCCGGCAGTGAGTCCATTTAACGCAGAACCGAAAAGAGAGCCTCCAGCCGCCAAAGAAGAGCCAAACACAGCGCTACCAAAGCCACTACTAACAGTTGAATCTTTAATCTGTTCAGAATCATAAACTTCTTTAATCCCTGACATTTTAGCGAGCCTATATGCGATGCTACTATCGTTAGCGAATTTCCATCCACTCATTTCTAAAGGCTCATTACTTGGTGGGGTTGAAGCACAGGCAGTTAATAATGCGGCAGATAAACTCATTGTTAAAACATTTTTAAAATTCATTTTTTAAATCCTTTTGAACATTCACATCCATATTACCTCAAATTGATACAAGACAACCTTAATTATTTGTGTATTGTGCACTTATATGTTGAATTCAAGTGATGCTCCTTATTGCTCAGTTTATAAAATGATAAACCATTTAAAATTGAAGCTCTCAAAGTTAATTTAGGGGTAAAATAAAATCTATTGATATTTATACTAAAATAATAAATGAATTGTGAAAAGCACGTTAACTTGATAGAATTCGCGCCCTTTTTTGTAATAAATTATTAATGTCTTTGGGGACTTAAATGTTTAATTTGCTGTCAAAAGCGCCAAAATCAGCTAAAAATGATATTTTATCAGGTTTAACAGTTGCCTTGGCATTGGTTCCAGAGGCTGTTGCTTTTGCCTTTGTTGCGGGTGTAGAACCTCTTGTAGGTTTATATGCTGCCTTTATCGTAGGTTTAATTGCTGCCATAGTAGGTGGTCGTCCGGGTATGATTTCAGGTGCAACAGGTGCACTTGCAGTGGTAATGGTGAGTTTGGTAGCAGTACACGGAGTTGAGTATCTATTTGCGACTGTGCTCTTAATGGGCTTACTGCAAATTCTTGCCGGAGTATTTAAACTCGGTAAGTTCATTCGTATGGTGCCTCATCCTGTCATGCTGGGTTTTGTAAATGGCTTAGCCATCGTGATATTTTTAGCGCAACTTGGTCAATTCAAGGTGATGGATGAAGCGGGTACGTTGCAGTGGATGCAAGGTGAGGCTTTATATCTTATGTTAGGTTTAATAGCTTTAACTATGGCAATTATTCACTTTTTACCTAAGTTAACTTCTGCTGTGCCTTCAACTTTAGTGGCTATTGTTGTTGTAACGGGCCTAGTATTTGGTTTAGAGCTTGAATCTCGTACTGTTCTTGATTTCTTAAAAGATATGACAGGTGATTTAGATGCGACAATTGCAGGTGGTTTACCGAGTTTCCATATTCCTGTTGTGCCATTTACCCTTGAAACTTTATACATTATTTTACCTTATGCCCTAATTTTAGCGGCTATTGGTTTAATTGAGTCTTTATTAACTCTCACGCTCATCGATGAAATTACTCAAACACGTGGTAATGGAAATAGAGAATGTATTGGCCAAGGTGCTGCTAATATTACTTGTGGTGTATTTGGCGCTATGGGTGGGTGCGCTATGATAGGTCAGTCTATGATCAATATTAATTCTGGTGGTCGTAGTCGTTTATCAGGTATCAGTGCTGCTCTTATCTTATTAGCTTTTATATTAGTAGGTTCAAGTTTAATTGAGATGATCCCATTAGCTGCATTAGTGGGTGTGATGTTTATGGTTGTATTGGGCACGTTTGAATGGTCTAGTTTACGTATAATGAAAAAAGTACCAAAATCAGATGCTTTTGTTATTATTTTAGTATCGGCTGTAACTGTTGCAACTGACTTAGCAATTGCAGTGTGTGTGGGTGTAATCGTCTCTGCGCTTGTATTTGCTTGGGAGCATGCAAAGCATATTTACACTAATTCATATATTGATGAGAAAGGCTCTAAAGTATACGAATTACATGGTCCTATATTTTTTGGTTCAGTAAATAATTTTTTAGAATTATTTGATGTTAAAAATGACCCTAAAGATATCATCATTGAATTTAAATATAGTCGCGTAACAGATCACAGTGCCATAGATGCTATTGATACACTCGTTGAGCGTTATTCAAATACAGGTAAAACTTTGCATTTACGCCATTTAAGCGAAGACTGTAAAGAGTTATTATCTAAAGCTGCGGACTTAGTTGAAGTTAACGTAATTGAAGATCCAACTTATAAAGTTGCAGATAACCGTTTAGGTTAATGATTTAAAAATACAATTTTATAGTTATTAAAAAAACCTCAAATTTATATTTGAGGTTTTTTGTTTTAAATGTCATTAATTTATGCGTTTAATTGTAATAAAATCAAGATAGTTAACAGTGCCTTTTACTTTAGAGAATTTATAATAAAGTTAAGTTAAACTAAAAAATTAAGACTTTGAACTGGCAGCAATTAGTCGATAATCGACAAAGATTTTTTTGGGTATTACAAGTATCTGGTTGGATAGGGTACGGCCTATTAAACTACATTGGCTCAAAAGTATTTGAAATGCGTGATATTTATATCTTTGTCATTATTTTAAATGCTTATGCTGGCTGTTTAATGACAATTCCACTGAGGTATTTATATCGTAAGGTATGGAATAAAGGACCTTGGGTATTAATTTCTGTTGTTTTTACTGCATCTTATGTTACTGGCACACTTTGGTCTGTTTTACAAAAGTTTAATTTGTGGGAAATATACCGCCATGGTTTTAGGCCTGATGAATGGTTTTATTATTTTAGGGAAGGACTAGATTCGGTTTATATTATTTTATGTTGGAGTGGTTTGTACTTTGGCATTAAATATTATCAATTATTGCAAAGTGAAAGACAAAAATCTCTTAAAGCCACGACAATGGCCCATGAAGCGCAACTAAAAATGTTACGTTATCAGTTAAATCCTCATTTTTTATTTAATACCTTAAATGCAATTTCAACTTTGATTCTGATTGAAGAAAATAAAAATGCTAATCAAATGGTATCAAAGTTGAGTGGTTTTTTGCGTTATACCTTAAATACTGACCCTATAAAAAAAGTACCTTTAGAAAAAGAACTTTATGCCTTGGAGCTTTACCTTGAAATTGAAAAAGTTCGTTTTGAAGATAGGTTAACGGTCGACATCAAAATAAGCGAAGCCGCTAAAGCAGCATTAGTACCGAGTATGATTTTGCAACCTTTGATTGAAAATTCGATTAAATACGCAATAGCGGATAGGATAACGGGTGGTACGATAAATATAAAAGCCCAAATTTTTGCTAACGAACTATTATTAGAAGTTGATGATAATGGACCAGGTGCCGACTTAGAAGATGGTCAATTAAGAAAAATCTCAGGTGTGGGGATCGCAAATACTAAAGATCGACTCAAGACACTTTACGAGAACAACTATTCCTTTGTATTATCTAACAATGAACCGTCAGGTTTAAAAGTGAATATTCGCATACCGTTTGAAAGAATTTCTAAAAAGGTAATATCAAATGAATCGCATTAAAACAATCATTGTTGATGATGAACCTCTCGCACGAAAAGGTTTGGCTGTTAGATTAAAAGAATATAGCGAAATAGAGATTATCGCCTTATGTAAGAATGGTGATGAAGCAATTAACGTGTGTCAATCACAACAAATTGATTTGATTTTTTTAGATATTCAAATGCCTGGAAAAAATGGTTTTGATGTTGTTAAAACATTAGTGACGTTATCAACAAAATTACCAACAATTATATTTGTAACAGCTTTTGATCAATATGCTGTAAAAGCATTTGAAAACCATGCTTTAGATTATTTATTAAAACCCGTGGATGATAACAGACTAAAACAGGCGGTAGACAAAGTGCAAAGTTTTTTAAAAACACAACAAGATAATGTTCATAAAAACAAGTTGGCTTCTTTTGTTGCCGGATTAACTGGTAATAACTACGAAGAAATTTTAGAAAAGCTTGCTACGGGTGCAAAAATTGAAGAAAAACGTTTTCCTGAATCTATCGCTGTTAAAGAACAAGGTGAAATAGTACGTGTACCAACAGGTACGATTCAATGGGTTGATGCCGCAGGTGATTATATGTGCTTGCATACAAATGACGGTAAAACACATATTCTACGTAAAACAATGAAAGAACTGGAAGCGGAACTTGATCCAAAATTATTTGTAAGGGTACATCGCAGTGCAATTGTTAATACCAAGCAAATTAATAAGTTGGTAACACAGGTGAGCGGCGAGTATCAGTTAGTATTAGAAAACGGTCAAGAACTTAAAGTAAGCCGTAGTTATCGCGATAAAGTTAAAGCCGCACTTGCCAGTTAAAAACGTTTATATTTTTAGAAAAAAGGGTGATAAAATCACCCTTTTTTAATGTCTGATACAAAACCAATATGGCGCTATCTCCACAGAAAATATATCAAGATAAAGTGAAACAAACTAACTTTGTAGCGGATGCACAACAAATTATTGCAGTAAAAAAACTAGAAAATCTATATCAAAACTTAAAAAAAACAGAGCTTAAACAACCGAAAGGCATTTATTTATGGGGAGATGTTGGTCGGGGTAAAACATTTCTGATGGATTTGTTTTTTGACAGCTTAACAGATGATAAAAAACTGCGCTTACATTTTCATCATTTTATGGCAAAAATTCATACTGAACTCCATGTTGCATCGGGTCATAAGAACCCATTAAAAATAATAGCGAAAAAATTATCAAAGCAATGTAGAGTACTCTGTTTTGACGAATTTTTTGTATCTGATATTGGCGATGCTATGATTTTAGGACGTTTATTTGAGGCATTATTTGAACAAGGCATCACTTTAGTTGCTACCTCAAATATACCCATAAACAGACTTTATGAAAATGGTCTACAAAGACAGCAGTTTTTACCTACCATAGATTTATTAAATCAATATACTGATGAACTTCATTTAAATGGTGTACAAGATCATAGGTTACACCACCTTAATTTTGCACAAACTTATTTTTTAAGCACAGAAGATTTAACAGCTGTATTTAATAAAGCTAGAAATGAAAAAACTGTATTAAAAAATAATATCAGGATACTTGGTCGTGAAATTGAAACTGTAGCGCATGTGAATGATACTGCTTGGTTTACTTTTGATGCGGTATGTAATGGACCAAGATCACAACTGGATTATATTGAGCTGGCAAAAAAGTATAAAAATATATTTTTAAGTGAAGTTCCAAAGTTAGGTGGGCAGTGTCGAAGTTGGATCAAAGCACGAGGCACAGAAGATGGTGTAGAGGCCACTATCACTGGTGAAAGACAATTATCTTATGCGACACAAGATGATGCTGCACGACGGTTTATAAGCTTAATTGATGAGCTATATGATCAAAATACGAATGTATATATTTGTGCTGAAGTGCCACTTAATGAACTTTATGGTGGAGGTGCATTAAGCTTTGAGTTTAAACGCACCTTTAGCCGTCTATCTCAAATGCAATCCATTGAGTATTTAAATCAAAGTTGAATAAAAAATATTTTCTCTACTATACTGAAAAACAACATAAATAGAGGGGATAATGCAATGAACACAATAAAATCGGTATCAATTTTAATTCCTGCGGCATTCGTATTGATGGCATGCAGCAAAGCAGATCCGGTTCCTGTCAGTGAGTGTAAAAAAGTCGTAAACCATGTCAAAAAAGTCTTGGGTGAGCAGGCTCCTAGCAGTCGTAAAATGCTAAAACAGTGTAAAGCGGCATCAGATGAAGCACGGGGGTGTGTTTTAGCTGCTGATAAGCCGATGAAAATATTAAAGTGTGATTTTTAGATCTTTTCATCAAAAGTGAGCAGTTAACAATTTTTAAATACTCTTTAATGATAGAATTTGAGAATAGCTATTTATGGTATAAATCTTATGGCTATTTTTAATCGTTTAAATTAAAAATTTATTGAGTGAAAATATGAAAATATGGGTTGATGCTGACGCATGCCCTGTAGTGATAAAAGAAATATTATTTAGAGCTGCAGATAGAAAAAAAATTCAAGTGACTTTAGTTGCAAACCAATATATTAAAACACCACCTTCACCTTATATTAATCAAATCCAGGTCTCGTCTGGTTTTGATGTTGCAGATGATGAAATTGTTAAAAGAATGCAATCGGGTGATTTAGTGATCACAGGAGATATTCCTTTAGCAGCTGAAGTAATAGAAAAAGAAGGTATTGCATTAAATCCAAGAGGAGAGCTTTATACTAAAGATAATATTAAAGAGCGACTCAATATTAGGGATTTTATGGATACAATGCGATCTAGTGGTATCCAAACTGGGGGCCAAGCACCACTTAGCCAAACTGATAGGCAAAACTTTGCTAATAACTTAGATAAACTATTAGCACAAAACTTCAAAGCTAACGGATAGATTAAATAAAAAAGCAGGACTTTACTTGAATAAGCCCTGTAACTCATCTCGATAATTTAGTTTTGATATTGTGCTATCAGTGAGCTGATTTCATCTATAAAAATATCTATATCTTCACGAGAAATATCCAAATGTGTTACAAGGCGAATAGGGTGGCCGGGGCTTATTAAAATATCTTTAGCTTTAAGCGCTGTAACTAGGTGGTCAATACAAGAAGGTTTATTTAATTTAACAAATACCATATTGGTTTGCACATGATCTGGATTAGTCGTAACTCCGTTAATTTTATTTAAGTTTTGCGCTAAATATAAGGCATTTGCATGGTCTTGCTTTAATTTAGATACATTTTCAGCGAGTGCTATTTTGGCTGCTGCTGCTAAAATTCCGGCTTGTCGCATACCACCGCCTAATACTTTACGCCATCTTCTTGCTTTGGCTATTAACGCAGTAGAGCCTAATAATAAAGAACCGATAGGTGCACCTAAGCCTTTAGATAAACAAATTGTCATAGAGTCAAAATATTGTGATATTTCTGTAATTTCAACATTTAAAGCTGTTGCTGCATTATAGACACGGGCACCATCTAAATGTAGTTGTAACTTGTGTTCATTTACAAAATCACGTGCCTGCGCTAAATAACTTAAAGGCAATACTTTACCATTGATGGTATTTTCTAAACTTAATAAAGTGGTTCGTGCAAAATGAGGATCTATGGGTTTTATATAACTTTTTAATTTAGTGAAACATAAAGTGCCATCTTTTTCATTTTCTACGGGTTGTGGTTGAATTGAACCTAATATTGCAGCACCGCCACCTTCAAATTTGTAATTATGCGCTTGTTGCCCACATAAATATTCATCACCACGTTCACAATGTGACATTAAAGCTAATAAATTAGCTTGTGTACCAGAGCTACAAAATATAGCCGCTTCAAAATTATGCTGCTGAGCTACCCATGTTTCTAGTGCATTAATACTCGGATCATCACCATAAACATCATCGCCCACTTGTGCATCAAACATAGCTTGTTTCATGCTATCGCTTGGTCTGGTGACCGTATCTGAGCGAAAATCTATCATAGGTAAACCTTTATTTTGTGAGTTATGAGATTTTTAATATATTGGAATTTGGCTATTGGATCTACCATAATTTATGATATTAAATCTGTATATCAGAATGAATATCATGAAATTTATCATCATTTTATGTTTACTTTTTTATTTTATAGCGTTTGAAATCAAGACACACATAATGACGGTTTGCATAGATCATTATCCCCCTTTTCAAATTTTAAGCCCAAAACCGCAAGGTGAAAATATAGCGGCTATTAATGTATTAGCAAAAGTATTGAATTATGAAGTAAGGTTTGTTGAAGGAGCAAACTTTAAGTTTTGCATGAGAATGCTAAAGGAAGGACAGGTTGATATTTTGGCTGGATTAATAGATGAGCCAAAAAGGCGAGAGTTTGCTTATTTATTTCCTTATTATAATAAACCAGATAAAATTGATATTAAGTTAGTTAATTCAGTTGCTTGGCATAGTGGGGAGGATGCATTTAACGCCACTTTTATTGCTCAAAGTGGCACGTTAGATATTAATCGACTCCCTACTAATTCCGACATTCAAAAAGTACTCATTGCAAAACTAAATGAGATGAAACCGCTAGATCATAAAGGTTATCTAGCTGAAAACACACTTTATTTTGGTTTGAGTAAAAAAAGTAGGTTAAAAATAAAAGGCTCTGACTTTATAAAAATACAAAAAGCCTTTGAAACGGGATTATTTTCAAGAGCAATAGAGCAGTTTATAAAGTCACATAAAAATTTATATTAAGGCTGAGTTAGTTATCGATAGGTCATTTATAATTGCAACTCAATGGCTTCACGATCTTTTGTTGGCATGTTATTGACAACTAACATATATGAATTATCCATCATACGCTCAAGCTCTCCCTGCGGTATACTTCCGTTTAATATCACAGTATTCCATAAACGTTTATTCATATGGTAGCCAGGGATCACAGCATCAAAGATATCACGAAGTGCAAGTGCTTCATCGGGATCACATTTTAGGTTTACCCACCAGTCTTGCGCTTCACCATCTCCTTTGCCCATTTTACCTATCGACAAAGTTGCAAACATTTTATTTTTCACTTTAAAAACCATCACTTCATCACCAAAAGGGTGCTCAATTTTAGCTTCAGGTTTTGATGACAAATAGTTTTTAATTATTTCCATACTCATAGTTAGGATCCCTTATTAAGCAGCGCATTATTTTTTAAAAATTGTTTTATATCATGGAGCATTTTATCAAAATGAGGATTAAATGTAAGTCTAGCCATAGTTTTATCACTTGTCCCAAATTGTGCTGTGTTTTTTTCATGATTTTCACCAAAAGTATCTGTTTTGAGGCAGTTTATATACAAATTAGGTTCAGATAAGTAATGGCTACAGTTACGGTATTGAGAATTTTGACCATATAGTGGGTTGTAATAGGCATTTGTTACACCTGTATGTGATATATCTAATATTTTATAACATGGTTTTTTATCACATAATGCGATGGTGGTATTTGTATTTTCATCATATCGGCTTAGCATTGCATTTTTTGTTTCTTTTTTCTGCTGCCATTTTGAAAATAATTTATAAGAAGTTTCACTATTAATTGTATTGTCGACATCACTGCTAACAGCAAAAAATGGAATATTAAAGCTTTTACTAAGGGGTACATCGAGTAAGTCAGTGATATTTTCAGATAATAGATAAAATTGTGCTGCAGCATTAAGTGGAAAGGATTCATATTTAGCAAAATCGATATCGGCGGCCTTATCTAACCACGTTAAAAATGGTAAATAATTTAAATAAGGACTCAGCCAAGCATTAGATGATTTAGCTTCACTGCCTAAAGACCAAAATAGAGCTGCTTTAATTTTGTCATCTTTATTATTTTTTTGTAAATAATCAAAAATTAATGCGCCTCCCGTTGAAAAACCACCTAATAATACTTGTTCATAATCTTTTTTACTATTTTCAATAATATAGTGTGTTGCAAGTTGCCAATCTTTATAACTGGTTTTTGAAAGTTCAGTGGGTGTTGTACCATGTCCTGGTAATAATAATGTTCTGACATCAAAACCCATTTCATAAAATTGCTTGGATAAATCATGAAAGTGATAGGGGGTATCAGTTAATCCGTGGATCAATATAATAACTTTGTTGTTATTTTTAATTGTAAGCTCGTAAGGTGAAATTAAGTTTAAAACATTTGCCGTGTTGTTTTGTTTGTATTGTTGAAACATTGCTGTTTTATATTTTTCACAGGACCATAAAGCGCGAGGATTAGACTGAATAATTTGTTTTTTAGCAAATGCTAAGTATTCAGAAAAAGGCGTTTCGACTGTGTAATCAAAATTGATCTTTGCGCTTTTATCACGCGAAAATTCATTTCTATAAGTACCTTGATTGATCAGTTTTTGATGGATCTGCGTATTTGATATTAAATTATCACAGGTATTATTTGCAAAACTGAGACCTGAAAATGTAAACAATATTAAATAAAAACTTAACTTTATCGGCATTATAAAATTCACTATATGTAATAATTAGCCGTATTAAATAAAAAAATAAAACATAAATAAAGGAAAAAGATGAAAGTATTGATATTTTTAACTCTGACTTTGTTAAGTGGGTGTCAATTAATACCTGAACCAGTACCAAAAAAATCTCAATTGGAAATTGCAGGTTTGGCATTTTATAATAATACTGATTTTGAAATAAATCAGATATCACTAAAAGTGAAAGCAACAGGGCGCATGGTTGCTTGTACTAGCATTGGCCCTAAAAGTTATTGTGGCACAGGGTTTCCTGTTAAATATTATCAGGCGGCCCAATTAATTGTGTTTTGGAAAGATAATCAATCACAAGAATTTGAACATGACCTCATAATTCCTTTTCCTAAAAAATATCAATTAAATACGCCTTATATTGCAGTACTAAAAATAAAGGATAATGGCCAGTTTGAAAGTTTTTTCCGGGTTGAGAAATAAAGTGGTAAATATTGAATTAAAATCTGTTTATCGTGTTTTAAACTTAAACACACAATAAGCGTTTAACTTGTTTAGCGCAAACTATGGCATATACTTTATAAACAATGGTTCAATTATTAGGAATGACAATGAATACTCATGAAGTTAAAGCTGGCATGTTTGTTGAGTATCATATGAGCTTGTCTGAAGTCATAGCAGTTAATCGTACAACTGAAGTCGCCCTTATCCAAAGACACAGTGATCATCAAAAATTTGTTGTTAATGTGGTTGATTTATTTGAAGACCGCCAACTTAATTCTGATAGTGATATGTATTATTGGGGATGTTAATTCAGTTTTATCGATTAAGCCATGAAGTGCTATTAAAACATTTCATGGCTTAATGTTAATTAACTGGCTGCTTTATCAAATTGCAATTCACATAACCGATTATACAAAGATGAAGAGTGTATTAATGAGCTGTGAGTACCTGTATCTACGATTTTTCCTTTATCCATAACCACAATTAAGTCAGCATGTAAAACGGTTGCAAGCCTGTGCGCTATGATCACGGTTGTTCTATCTTTCATTAACTCATCTAAAGCTGCTTGAACATGATATTCACTCTGGGCATCAAGTGCGCTGGTGGCTTCATCCAGTAATAAAATGTCAGGATCTTTTAATATGGCTCTGGCAAGTGCTATACGTTGTTTTTGACCGCCTGAAAGTCGAACCCCTTGTTCTCCTAAAAAGCTACCGTACCCTTGAGGTAAGTTTTCAATAAATTCATGCGCATGTGCTTTTTTAGCTGCGTCGAACACTTCCTCATCCGAGGCATCTGGTTTGCCATAACGTATGTTATGCCATACATCTGAGCTAAATAGTATTGGATGTTGCGGCACCATGCCCATAGTATGGCGTAATTCACTTAAATCTACTTTTGTAATATCGGCATTATTAAGTTTAATTTCACCAGATTGTGGATCATAAAACCTTTGTAATAACTCAAACATGGTGGTTTTACCAGCACCTGAAGGGCCGACTAATGCGACTGTTTTACCATTAGGTATGCTTAAATGAATGTTTTGAAGTGCAGGAGCGTCAGGCCTTGATGGATAACAAAAATTAACATGTTCAAACTGAACTGCAATTGGGTTTGATTTTTCGACTTCAATGGGGCTGTCAGTTGTGGTGATATCACTTTTAACTTTAAGTAATTCCAGTAATCTGGTAGCTGATCCTGCAGCTCTTTGCAGTTCACCATAAACTTCAGCAATTGTAGCAACCGACATAGCAACCATAATTGCATAAAATACAAAAGCACCTAACTCACCACCAGACATTTTGCCTGAGAGTACATCCATGCCGCCAATCCATAACATAAAGCTAATTGCCGAAAAAGTGAGAAATATGACAACTGCAATTAGAAATGAGCGCTGTCTTACCCGTTTTTTAGCAACTTCAAAGGCTTTTTCAACTTCAGAACCAAATGCATTTTTTTCTTTTGTTTCATGATTATAACTTTGTACGACTTTAATATTTTGAATTATTTCACCCGCGTAAGTACCAATGTCGGCAATAGCATCCTGGCTACTTGAAGCCAGTTTTCTGACTTTTCGGCCAAAAACCATCATGGGTACTAAAATAAGGGGAACACATACTAAAACAATTAAGGTGAGTTTTAAATTTGTAATGAGTAGCATAATAATGCCGCCAATTAACATTAAAAAGCTACGCAGTGCCATTGAAAATGAGGAACCCACAATAGATTGCAATAATGCAGTATCCGTTGTCAGGCGAGACATAATTTCGCCACTTCGATTTTCTTCAAAGTAACTAGGGTGTAGGGTTACAATTTTATTAAATACGGCTTTTCTGATATCGCCACTGACACGTTCACCTAATAATGACATTAAGAAAAACCGGCAAAAAGTACCTATAGCCAATAAGCTGATCAAACCAATTAATATTAAAATAGCAGAGCTAAGCTGCTCTTGAGAACCTGCAATAAAACCATTATCTATGACAAACTTAACCCCTTGACCTAATGATAAATTGACCGAAGCGGTTAATAAAAGAGCCAATAAAGCACTGGCAACCATGACTTTATAAGGCTTTATAAAGGCAAAAATGGGTAATAAACTGGTAAATGCTTTGTCTGATTTTTTATCGGTCACAATAATCTTAAATAAAGAGGCTTTAACATTTAATGGATGCAAATTATTTTAATTCAACTGTGTTAGGATTTTATAATATGTTTCAAAATGTAAAAATAATAATGATAAATTTACCAAATTTAATAGATAGTACCCTTTCACTTAATAATAATATCGTGATATTGCGATTTAATCGCGATGATGTGAGAAATGCTTTAACAGGTACATCCATCACAGATGATATTGTAACAACAGTTGAATGGATCAATAAAACACCTTCAATTGCAGTACTAATAATGACAGGAGAAGGCGCTGCATTTTCCTCCGGGGGCAATATCAAGGATATGGCAAATAGAAGTGGTGACTTTGCCGGTGATGTGCAAGAACTTGAAGTACGATACAGACAAGGTATTCAACGTATTCCACTTGCGATACAAAAGCTAGAAGTACCTGTCATAGCGGCTATAAATGGTCCTGCAATTGGGGCTGGATTTGATATTGCGAATATGTGTGATTTACGCCTTGCATCTACTAAAGCTAAATTTGGTGAAACTTTTTCTAATTTAGGTTTGATCCCCGGTGATGGTGGAGCTTGGTTTATGCAACGTATAATAGGGTATCAAAAAGCCGCAGAACTAACATTTACCGGCAGAATAATAGATGCCATGGAGGCAAGAGAAATCGGTATAGTATTAGATGTTGTTACACCTAGCGAGTTAATGCCCAAAGCACTATCATTAGCGAAACAAATTGCAGATAAACCCACGGCATCTTTACGGTTAACAAAACGTTTAATGAAGATGGCACAAAGAACTGAGCTTACTGACTTTTTAGATATTTGTGCAGTGTTTCAGGGGATGTGCCATAACAACCCGGAACATTTAGGTGCAGTGAATACTTTGATGGAAAAATTGGCAAAATGATTTAGTACGAAAATTAATCGATTAAATGTCGTTTAACGACTATTTTTAATAGACTTGGTATTAGCACTTTGGTGACATTATGCATACTACCTTACTATTATTAATGTTTTTTGTGCTTTCAATCATATTTGGCATAATTTTACGGCGTTTATTACAAAATACTGCAATTCCTTATTCGGTCGCATTATTATTATTGGGCATGTTAATTGGTAGTTTGTTAGATATTGAGTTACAAACGCCAATCTTTCATGAGGTGAAAGCTGCATTCTCTCTTGCGAGTCAGCTTGATGCAAATTTAATTATGTTTATCTTTCTACCTGCCTTAGTTTTTGAGTCTGCCTTTTCACTTGAAGTGCATTTATTTAAACGCATGTTGTCACAAATTGCATTATTGGCAATTCCGGGGTTAATAATCTGCACCTTATTTACTGCTGCTTTAAGTCTTTGGGTATTACCTTGGCAGTGGTCTCTTCCCACTGCACTTATGTTTGGCGCCATTGTCAGTGCCACAGATCCCGTTGCGGTTGTGTCTTTATTAAAAGAAATGTGTTCAAGAGCTAGATTGCAAACTTTGATTGAAGGGGAGTCACTACTTAATGATGGTACAGCTATTGTTTTATTCACATTATTTTTAACTTTAGCAACACAAATAGAACCAGAATTTAATACATTTGAGGTTATCTTTGAGTTTATGCGAGTTGTTTCAATTGGTGTCGTAATTGGTGCTGTTGTAGCCGTTGTAAGTTTAAAATTTATAAGCTCTTTATTTAATGATAGCTTAATTGAAATAGCCCTGACTTTAGTTTTGCCTTATGTTGTTTTTTATACATCTGAGCATATATTTCATGCATCGGGTGTTGTGAGCGTTGTTACTTTAGCTTTAATTTATGCTGGACCTGGTCGTACGCGTTTTTCACCTGAAGTGATGGAGCATTTACACCATTTTTGGCATACCTTATCGTTTTTATTTAATACGCTAATTTTCATTTTAGTCGGTTTAGTTGTTTCAACACGTTTAGGTGTTACTGATTTAGCTAATTGGCAATATTTAATGGTTATATTTGCTGGGGTTTTAGTGATACGCACCATAGCCGTTGTTGGTTTAATGCCTGTTTTAGCACGAATTGGTATTGGCTTAACCAAAGAAAAATCAATTGTTCTTATTTGGGGAGGTTTAAGGGGGGCGGTTTCATTAGCGTTAGCATTGATTGTTGCAACGAATGAGTCTTTAGATATCCAACTTAGAGATCAAATTTTATTTTTAACTGCGGGAATAGTTGTTTTAACCATAATTGTAAATGGGTCCTCAATGCGGTTTGTTATGGCAAAGTTAGGGTTAGATAAATTACCTAAAGCAAAACAACAAACACTTGCTAAAGTACAAGATAAGGTATCGGATGAGATTATTAAAGTAAGAGAAAGTTTGCAAGTGGACCCAAATTTAAAAGCGGTTAATTGGCCTTTGGTTGACAAAAATATCATTGCAATCGCCAGCCCTTATAAAAATGAAGAGGAAATAGATACGCAGGTTGAATATTTACGTAAATTATTAGAGTCTGAACGTCAGTTTTATTGGAATCAATTCTCAAAAGGTTTATTGGGTACTAGTGCAACACAAATTTTAGTTCAGGCAATTGAAAAGTCACTTGATGGTACACCAAAAATTTGGCCAAGGCCTTATATAGAGTCGCATTGGAAAATGCCAACTTGGATTGATAGAATGCAATCATTACCGTTGTTTGGATCATATGCACGCTCATTTGGTTATAAACAACATGTGATTGTTTTTGAAAGTGCCAGAGGGTTATTTGAAGCTAGTGAGTATATTTTAAGTATTGCCCCCAGTTTATCTTTAGAGCCAAGTCAGTTAGAAAAAGCAATTAAACAAACAAAGTTAGTCAATGAGTTTGCAATTGCGGCTTTAGATGGTTTTAGGCAAAAATCGCCCCATTTAGTTGAACGTGTTGAGTCTTATCTAGCCCTTAGGATTTTACTTAATACTGAACGCAAAAAGATACAGGAGCTAGCACATGAAGGCATGATTTCAGAAGTGGATGCTGAGAAGCTGATTGAAGAAGTTGAATTTAAAATGCATGAAAGTAAAAAGAAAAATAAGTAAGGGAATTTGAATGTGTTGATATTAAGTTTTGTTATGTATTAGTAAGACGCAGTGAGCTTATGTATGGGGCTCTGTACCATCATCCTTGATGGTGGAACTTACTCATTACATATCAAAACTTATTTGCTAAAAAATGATGTTATTTATTTACAAAAAAAGCTTTCATGGCCGTGTACATAGCATAAATATCCACTTTTGATGCCACAGCATAAGGGGAGTGCATACCTAATACTGGTACTCCAAAGTCAATTACATCCATATTATTTTCAGATAAAGCACTGCCAATCGTACCGCCTGATGCTTTCCCTTTGTAGGTGCTTGTTTGCCATAAAATATCAGCATTATCTAAATAATTACGTGTCCATGCTATATATTCAGAGTTGGCATTAAAGCCGCCACCATATAGTTTAATATTAATACCTTCGCCTAATTTAGGAGCATTGCCAAGCTCCCACACACCAGGCCAATTAGGGTTTACGCCTGGATTAACATCTACAGAGATTACTTTTGTTTTACGTAAAGTTTTACGTAACAGGTAATCATTATAGGTGCTTGGAGATTGTTGATATAATAGTTGGCTAATGGTGTCGACTAAATAACTAGAATCTGCGCCAGTATTATTTAAATTCCCCACTTCTTCGTTATCAACTAAAAAAGTAATCGCTGTATATTCTGGTTTTTTAACTTCTAGAATAGACTTTACGGCAGCAAAAGATGAAATTTTATCATCGTGGCCATAAGCTGCGACCATGGAACGATCTAAGCCCACATCTCTAGGTTTTACTGCTGGTACAAGTGCAAGTTCAGCAGAAACTAAATCCGCGATACTGATGTCATAATTTGTTTTTAAAAAATTAATTACTTCTTGTTTTACAGTTGAATCATTACCGGGCTTAGAAGCGATAATAATATCTAACTCTTCTTTTTTGATAACGTCTCTGTTTGTACGTTTGCGATAATCTCGGTCAACATGAGGTGCCAAGTCAGGAATAATTAAAATAGGATCATTTTCATTTAGACCTATATTGATATCTACATGTGTACCATCTTTTTTATCAACACGGCCGATTAAGGCTAAAGGAATATTCACCCACTGGTAGTTTTTCATTCCGCCATGGGTATAAGTTTGAAAAAGTGCAAATCCATTTTTCTCATAAAGAGGGCGGCCTTTTAACTCTATTCTTGGCGAGTCGATATGAGCACCTGCAATGCGAACACCTTCTTTAACTGGCTTTGAACCTATTACCATTAAAGTCATAGCACGATCTCGATTTATGCTATATAACTTAGCACCAGGGACAATTTGGCTATTTTCTGTAAGCTCATTAAAGCCTGATTGTTCAACTAATTTTTTTGTTTCAGATACAAAAGTAAGCTCAGTTCGCGCTTGATCTATAAATGACTTGTATTCTTCATTATATGACTGAACTTGTTTCAATTCTGATTTTGATAAAGCGAGCCAAGAATTTTTTATTTCTTCTTTAGCGATAACACTTGGGATTGTAAGAGAGGTTATTATTGTAGCGGCAAGTAAAAATTTTTTACGCATTTTAATTATCAATTATTTTGAGATTTTAATATGGTAGAGGGCAATGCTATTTTTAGCAATGTTGTTCCTCCCTGAGAATTGGCTATTTGTCTCTTAAATCTATATTGGTTACACTTAGCGCTCATTTAAAAGAGGTAAATCATGGGTAAACAAAAAACAAATGCAGTTGATTTAGGAAAAGGCACCATTAAAGATAATTATTTAGCTGCATTGGTGACATCAAAAGTATTTCAAACAAAAGTGGTTAATGCTAAAAAAGGAAAAGGTTCATATAAAAGAAAAGAAAAACATAAAGGACGAGAGTCCTATTTAATAGCTGCTTAATAGCACTTATCAAATAGGGCTTTTATCTTGGGTATATAAATTAGCTTTACTATACTTTGAGTAGATTAATTCATAAATGGATATGATCATGGCTATTTCACGTAAGCTCGAATATTACCTAAATGAACAACAT
Source organism: Pseudoalteromonas denitrificans DSM 6059 (assembly GCF_900112265.1). Taxonomy (GTDB): domain Bacteria; phylum Pseudomonadota; class Gammaproteobacteria; order Enterobacterales; family Alteromonadaceae; genus Pseudoalteromonas; species Pseudoalteromonas denitrificans. The sequence goes on from NZ_FOLO01000040.1 coordinate 18,611, forward strand.
ATTTCTTATCACACAATTCCACATTTTTATAGTAACAGTTCTGTGGGTACTGCAGTTGCCACAAGCATTCCACCTCAAAATATCGCTAAAGCCGTTTTATTAGTCGATCATGATGGTCATAGGTTAATGGCCGTTTTACCTGCTGACAAAAAAATAAACCTGTTATCAATTAATAATACGTTGCACGCAAGTTTTGAGCTTTTAAATGAGGAAGAGGTTTTTAAGTTATTTACTGATTGTAAACAAGGTGCTGTGCCACCCGTTGGCGCGGCTTTTAATATGTCTATGGTATGTGATGAGTCGTTAGATTTACTTGAAAGTATTTACATTGAAGCAGGCGATCATGAAACTTTGCTATGCATAAACCATCAGGATTATGGGCATATAATGGAAAATAGTCAGCATATCAAATTATGCAAAACACACATGCATTAATTATACGAAGTATTTTTTTGTTGGTTTTGCTTTAATAATTTGATCATTTGCTCTGACGATGGAGTAAAACTGTTGATTGGAATATATAAATCAAAACCATACAATTTACGCAATATTTTCATTTGATGTAACCACGCAGCAATTGGTCCTGTAATATTTTGACCATTTGAAGTTTTAAAGGGGGAAAAGTTGATTTGAGTTTGCTCAACTTCAATGTTGTTAGAATGATAGCCTAAAATGAGTAAGGGTTTTTGTTCATGTAATAAATGATTAGCAAGGCGCGGTGTTATATTATTTGTTTCACAGTCATAACTTCGTAATTTAATACCTATAAATCCAATATTTTTATTTTCTACATTATTACTCATTTTTGGTTGATGAATTAATAATACATTATTCCAATTAATGCTCCATTGACCTTGTTTATGATAATAAAATAGCTTTTCATCCGTTAAACCTAAGCAAAATTTTGGCTCAAAATACTTAAATATACTAATGCATATAATTAAAACTGAAATGATGCTAAATATCATGATATGAATTTTGTATTGATGCCATAAAAAAAATGCAGTGAATATACAAACACAGCCTAATAAGATACCTAAAAGCATCGTAGAAAATTCATTACGATGTGCTTGAGATTTGATTAATATTGGAAATTCAGATTCTTGCATAACGAAAGTATAGCCAACAATAATAAATGTGCAGTGAGATAAATTTAAAACTATAGGCAAGGTTATAAACTTGATAGAATTTGATCAGCAAAATTTGATGGATAATAAGTGTGGCAAAAGCAACAAAAGAAAAAATTAAATTTGTATGTTCAGAATGTGGGAATGATCATTCAAGATGGCAAGGACAATGTGGTAGTTGTAAGGCTTGGAATACTTTAGCCGAATTTAAAGAAGCAAAATTACCAAGTCAACAAAGAGCTCAAGCAATCCAGGGAGGATATGCGGGTACTCTTGGTAATGTTGTTAAAAAAATGGATGAAGTATCTAGTGTCGCACTTGATAAAACAGCAACTGGAATAGGAGAATTAGACCGTGTTTTAGGGCATGGACTGACTATCGGTTCTATTATTTTGATTTCGGGAGATCCTGGAGCAGGAAAAACAACAATTTTAACGCAACTAGCTGCAAATATGAGTCATAAAACGACCGCTATGTATTGTACCGCAGAAGAGAGTTTAGAGCAGTTTAAAGCGCGTGCAACTGAAAGGCTCAAAATTAATTTTATGCCTGAGCAGCTGTTATTAATGTCAGAGTATGTGATTTCTAACATTATGGAAAAAGCATTAGAGGCTAAAGTTAAATTTCTCATTATTGATTCAATTCAAGCGCTTGAAAGTGAACATGCCAATGGGAGTGCGGGCTCTATAGGGCAAGTTAAGGGGTGTGCTCAGGAATTAAGCCGATTTGCTAAAACCCATGGCATAACACTGATATTGGTCGGGCATGTCACTAAAGGCAGTGACTTAGCAGGACCTAAAACACTAGAGCATATCGTTGATACTCTGCTTCATATTGAAGTAAATGACAGTATTATTCGTACAATGCGTGCAAGTAAAAATAGATTTGGTGATGTCGATCAGGTAGGGATTTTTCAAATGAATTCCAGAGGTATGATATCAGTTGATAATCCCAGTAAATTGTTTTTATCAGGTGCGGATGAGCGTGCGGTTGGTTCTGCAATAACCTGTATTCGTGATGGCAGTAGAAATTTATTATTAGAAGTACAAAGTTTAGTTTCAGAATGTGAAGGTGAGCATCCTCAAAGAGTGAGCATAGGCCTAAATTTTAATCGTTTAAAAATGATCACTGCTGTACTTCGAAAACATGGAAAAATTCAATTATTCCATGATGTGTATGTTAACTTAGTGGGGGGATTGAAATTACCAGATACAGATACTAGTGCTGATCTAGCCTTGGCAGCTGCTCTTGTTAGCTCATTGAATGATATTGAAATGTCTCGGAAATATTGTTTTATGGGAGAGATATCATTAAGTGGTGAAGTGAGGCCTATCAGCGGTGGTGTGCCCAGAGTTAATGAAGCGATTAAACACGGTTTTGAGCAAATATATATTCCAAAAGCAAATTATCATAAATCGATGGAAGAAGGAAATGCAAAGATTATCGTCATTGAGCATATTACAGATTTATTAGAAGCCTTAAAATAAGTGATTTAGTTATCGAAACTTTTCAATGAAGAACCTCAGCTAAATGCTGAGGTTTTTTACATCTGTGACTAAATTATTTTTGAGGTGATGGCAATTGGAAAGTCACCCATAAGTTTTACTTGGTTCATCACAGTCATTAATGTTTGATGGGTACTGTGTGAATTAGCATTAACAAGAATGCTTTTAATTTCAAAATTAGCACTGATCCTTGCAATGTTTGCGGCAATGCGCTCAGGATCGATTATACGATTATCTAACCAAATACTATTGTCTTGATTGATTTTTATCATGATGTTTTTGGCAACGATATTATTATTTTCGTTGGCTTTTGGTCTATCAACTGCGATTGCTTTAGCGTTGACAAAAGTTGTCGTAACAATGAAGAAAATAAGTAATATAAAAACCACATCCAACATGGGATTCATATCTACTTCTACTTTTGTTTGTTCAGATTGCTTTTGTTTCATAATAAAGGTTTCCTTTAGTCTTGTTGAATTTCAAAATGAAATCAATATATTGAAGTCAGTTAACTGAAACGTTTAAAACGGGGTACCTGTTATTTAAGCTATCATAGCAAAATTTATTTAGGTAGTTAAACTATTGTTAATTAAATGTTTTTAGGTTTTTAATTGTTATCTGTCGTTTCTTTATAATTAATAGGAATCATCTAGAGGTCTGATTTTAAAGTAAAAAATAAAAGTGTTTTTTGGCTTTAATGTATTCAGTCACAATTTTAGATATATGACTTTGACTTCTTTATTCTGTTAAAGTTTTTTAGATTCAAGTATTAAGTGTAATTATTTTTAACATTATTTACATAAAGCTATGTGTTAAGTAAGATAAATAGACAATGTAATACAATTAATAGACCCAATATTTGAATAAAGGATCTATTCTTTTATCTAAAAAATTAAGATATCGGTTTTTTGAATCGAAAAACAAAGCGGTCAGTTTTACCTCTAACGGATGGATCAAAAACAATCTTACTATGATCGTCTTGATCATTTTTCAAAAAATTAGCCTGGGCATCTAAAATAAAGCCTGCTTGATTTAGATCATTTAATACATGCTGATGGTGGATCCGGTGTAATTGAGGTTGGTGCTCCATCATTGCAGACTCCATGTCTATAATGCCTAATATACCTCCAGGTTTTAATGCCGTTTTTATTTGCATTAAAACTTTCAGTCGCTTTTCTTTAGACATATTTGAATACATGTCATGATAATTCAAAACAATTGTAGCTACATCAACTTCTTGTTTTAAGTTAAAGTGACCAAACTCTGTTATATAATGCTCAACATTGGGAAGTTTATTATTGGCTGTTCGTTTTTCAAATTCTTTAGCGAATCGTCCTTCAAATACTTCTAAAATAAATTTATTGTTTTGAGCAATCACCTTGCCATTATCGCCCACTCGGTGAGAGAGAACTTCAGTGTAATAACCTCCACTTGATAATATTTCGAGCACAGTCATTCCAGGTTTTATATCAAAAAATTGCATGACCTGTTGTGGTTTACGCCCTATGTCTTTATTTTTATCTACTTGAGATCGATTTTTAGATTGCAAAGTTTTGGTAAACTCAGCTTCATTTTTTTCATTGTTTGATAAATTACATCCTGACAATAAGCCGATAATCGAAAATGCTAAAAGTGTTTTATTAAGGTGTTTTATTTTGTAGTGACTCATTTTATTTTCCATTTATATACAAAATTGAAGTGCTCAAATAATTGAGGGTTTGTTATATATTAGTATCGAAAAATTAGGATGTTTTTTATCTAAAATAAATCTAATTAAAATATTTTGTTTTAATTTTCATGATGTTATTGTTGTTTTTTGAAGCAGAACTATTCATATTTAAAGGTTCATTTAGAGATTCATATTCTGAAGTTAACTTTTTCAAACCAAAATACTGAAGGATTGGGTGAGGTGATTAGTTGCTTGGATCTCAGGAGGTCATTTTTGTAAACTAGTAATAAATAATGATAAGTTATATTGAATACTCAAAAAAACTCATGTACCGTAAATGGTACTGACTTAATGATGAGCCAGTAAATAATAAACATGGAGATGGACATGAAGTTAAAATTAAATAAAAAGAAACTTAAAAATTTATCAAAAGATAATAATGCATTACCAGCTGATATGACGCCTCAAGTTGGCGGTGGTCGTTATACTCATGTTTGTAGAAATACGCTCAATTGTAATCGACTGAGTGAAGATGGATGTGCAAGCGGTGGTTGTATATCTAAGACAAATTGTGGCACTGATACTTGCCATTAAGATGAAGTGAAATTTTATAAACTCTATGCTTTGTATAGGGTTTATGTAAACTTAAAGTTTTATACGTCTGATTTATCAAATAAGTATTACTTTATGGGCACAAAGCTAAAACATTTGACCTCCACAATGTGAATGTGGAGGCATTAATTCAAAATAGCTTAAAAGTAAATCCTAACTCCTACACTATAATTTCGACCTGGCAAAGGCGCTTGCTCTTTTATAAAAGAGTTATGAACAAAACCAAGTTCATCAGTGATGTTATTAGCACGAATAAATAATGTACTATCAAGACCTACAGCATCAAAATAATAGCTAAACCCTAAATCAACAAGTGTATAACTATCAGTTTTGGTCTCATATTGTGCCAGTTTATTTTGTGACAAATGATGAGTTACTGTGATGTCTGTATCCCATTGATTTTGCTTTAGCTCAAAACTAGCGCCTATTTTGTTTGATGGGATCCTAGGAATGTAATTTCCATTATCTAGTTTTGCAGTGATTGAGTCAGCAAATACTTTCACCATCATTTCTTGATTGATTTGATAGTGGGTATCAAGTTCAAAACCATAAAGTCGCGCATCTGCTGTATCAAATTGATATACCACCAAAGCTTCTTCTTCATCACTATATTGGCTAGCTTCAATTAATTCATGGTCATGGGCATCAAATACAAAACCTGTATTTTGCTGATGATAATAATCACTAATGTCGTTATAAAAAAGATTAGCTGTAAAGCCGAAGGTGCCTTTATATTTTCTAAAAGTCAGGTCTATATTATTCGCTGTTTCTTGTTTGATATCTTCAGGCTCAAAATGAATTTCTGCGTGTCCGTCAGATGCCATTTCAATCTCATATACAGCACCTAAGTCAAAGGTATTTGTTGCGATATGAATCCCATTTGATAATAACTCTGCAGAAGAGGGGGCTCTTTCAGAGTGTGTCAAACTTAATGATGCAGAATATCCATCGTAAAAATTATATACAGTTCCGGCTGAAAGACTTAAGTTATTAAATGATTTTTTGAAGTTGTTAGCTGTGTCATGCTCTTCATGGTCATGGTCATGGTCATGGTCATGGTCATGGTCATCAGCACTATTGATATCATTTGAAGTGATTGAATAATCTTCAACTCTCGCACCAAATTCAATGGATAATTTGTCAAAATTTCGCTCTTCTAAAATGAAAATGGCATTTTGTTTAGTAATAGATGCGGGCGTAAAGGCTTCTTCACCAACAGCTTTATAATCAGATTTTAAGGTATGTAGTCCGATGACTCCGTGCCAGTCATGTATATTATGCTCAATTGTGATACGAGATTCTAAAGAGTCATTTTTAAATAAGGTTCCTACTTCACCATCTTCAATTTCACCATGCCGATACTCGGTATAGGAAAGTTTAGCTTCAACTTTTTCAATGAACGTATTATGTGGTGTCCAAGTTAATAAGCCTTGAAACCTATCTTGTTCCATCTTTGCAAAAACCGATTCTTCTTGGTGTTCTTCCTCGGCTGATGTTTCATCATGTTCATGTTCATGTTCATGTTCATGTTCATGCCCAGGGATCCCATAATTAGAATCTAATTTACTGTAAGCAATACCAGCAGTGAAATGTTCTGAAACATAGCTGGTTCCAAAATTGTATACGCTAGATTCCAAAAAAGTATTTTCTATTTCTGAAAGTATTTCTGTATCGCCATCTTCATGTTCAAATGTAAATTCTGGTACTTGGGTATTATCACTATGTCTATTTAAAGCATCAAAATGAAGGTTAAAACCCTTATTCCCGCCTTTTAAAACTAAAGCTTGGGTTTGAGCATTTGAACCTGAGTCATATTTAATATCTACAGCACCTGATAATGACTCTAACTGGTTAGTTGGTATACGTTCATCTACAACATTGACAACACCGCCAATTGCACCTGAACCATATAATAAGGTGACCGGGCCTCTTAATACTTCAATTTGCTGTGCGGTTAAGGATTCGGTTGTTGTTGCGTGGTCGGGTCCTATGCGTGAAGCATCACTTGTATCCATGCCATTTTGCATTACTTTTACTCGAGGGCCGTCCATTCCGCGAATAATCGGTGAAGAAGCAACAGGACCAAAGTAGGTAGAATTGACACCAGGTAACCCTTTTAGCGTTTCACCTAATGTTGCCTGTGCTTTATTTTTAAGGTCTTCACCCGATAAAACAGACACAGGAGATACCATTTCCATATTATTTTTATGTAAACCAGATGCATATACAACGACTGATTCTATGGCTGCTGACTGTAATGAAATAATAAGTGATGATTGCTCAAGAGTGACATCAATACGATTAGAGAGGTAATCGTCTTTGCTAATATGAAGTTGACCAGGGGCGTCTAGTTCAATGGTAAATTGACCTTTAGCATTACTTAAAACACTGTGTTGTTTTCCATGAAAATGAATACGTGCATTATGAACAGGTTTATTATTTTGATCTAAAACAGTTCCAGAAATTGGTGCGGCAATTGCATTGATTGTACTCAATGATGCTAAAACTGCACCTGCAATTAATGATATTTTCATTTAGCTAGACCTTGATGTTTTGTTATAATATATCAATAAATGGCAGTTTAAATGTAATGTGATATTATATCAATAGATTCATCGGAAATATTTTAGCGCTTTTTCTGGTCTATAATAAAAACGACTTAACTAAAAGGTCATTTTATGGCAGATAAAACAAAATTGTTTAAAGCTCATTTGGATGTTGCTGATATAAATCATCATAGGTATGAGCACAAAGATTTTACTTTAGCTTTGTTACCAAACGAAGATACACAGCATTTTTTGTTGAAATTAATAGGGTACAGTCTATTACCTTTAGAGCAGGCAAATATATTCAGTCATAATACGTCTTCATTTAATCCTGATGTAGGCATACAGGCATTGGATGAACATTTTGAAGTTTGGCTTGATGCAGGATTTCCATCTCTCAAAAGAGTTGATCGCGCGTGTCATAAATCAGAACAAGTGATTATTCTAACGCCTACGCAAAGTTCCTGGTTAGATGAAAATAAACATAAGTTACGTTTATTAGATAACTTACATTTGATTTCTCTCGATAATCACTTCATCCAAAAAATTGAAGACAATATCGTTAAAAAGCTAGATTGGTCGGTCATTTTGGAAAATGACAAAATTACAATTTCAGATCATTGTGATTTTTATGAAACGCAATTAAATGAATTATCCTTAGCTTAAAAAATTAGCTACCTATGCTTTATTTTTCCCTCCTAGTGCATAACCCTGTAGTAATAATCATATTAATTTAACATCATAGCTAAAAACTTTTTAGCCGAGCATTGATTTGTAGGTAAAAAATAATCTCGTTTTTCATCAGTTATTACACAATAGCTAAATTAAACTCTTAAAAATAACTAAAAACAGAAACATCTATCTCTCTTATCACACTTCCAGACAAAAATTTATTTTCCGACTATTTATTTCATTTTAAAAATAATTTGCATACGTATTCATAAATTAAAAGTTGTTTCTAAAAGTTACACGATGTAATTATTGCAAAAGACAGTATAAATTCGACTCAAAATGTTAATTTTATGCTTTGTTAGGAAGCTTGTACTGTTATTTACCATGTTCAGTTGTTCTATGTTTACGCCACTGTGAAAACTAGGGCAAAACACAGATGAATAATAATAAATAAAAAACAGGAACAATTATGATACTAAATAAATTCAGGCTCATGTTACGACCTTTGAACATCCTACTATTATTGTCTACTTTAGGCGTTTCATCTACTGTACAAGCAGGAACTGTCTTTGTGCATTTGTTTGAGTGGAAGTGGACTGACATAGCAACAGAATGTGAAACGTATTTAGGTCCAAAAGGTTTTGATGCGGTGCAAATATCACCACCTTATGAACATATAACCGGAGATACGTGGTGGACTCGTTATCAACCTGTTAGTTACCAACTTGTTAGTCGAAGTGGAAACAGAGATGAGCTTATTGATATGGTGCAAAGATGTAAATTGGCAGGTGTAAAAATTTATGCTGATGCAGTCATAAACCATACTGCTGCACTTAATGGTAGTGGTACAGGTACTGCAGGTACCAATTGGAGTTATAAAAATCATCCTATGTTTTCACATCAAAATTATCATAATACTTGTTTGATAAATGATTATGGTGATACTGGTAATGTTCAAAATTGTGAACTTTCCAACCTGCCAGATTTAGATACTTCTTCAAGTTATGTTCAAGAGCAATTGGCAAATTATTTAAATGATTTAACAAGCATAGGTATTTCAGGTTTTAGAATTGATGCTGCTAAACATATGTCTCCCAGTGATTTAAGAGAAATTTATAATCGCCTTAATGATACGCCCTATATTTTTCAAGAGGTGATAGGTGCATCCGGTGAGGCTGTACAACCAAGTCAGTATGTTAACATGGCCGATGTGACCGAAATGAAATATAGTCAGGATTTAAAAAGTAATTTTGACGGTCAAATTAAAAATCTTAAAACGTTAGGCCCTAGCTGGAACTTACTCGAAAGTAATGATGCTGTTGTATTTATAGATAATCATGATACTCAAAGAGGTCACGGTGGAGGAGGAGATGTTTTAACATTTAAAAGTGGTGCAACATATGATTTAGCAAATATTTTTATGTTGGCTTGGCCTTATGGTTATCCAAAAATAATGTCTAGTTATGACTTTAATAATTCAGATCAAGGACCGCCTGATTCCAATGTTCACAATGGCAACGATTTGAATTGTTTTGCCAGTGAATGGAAATGTGAACATCGCTGGCAAGGCATAGGTAATATGGTGGCCTTTAGAAATGCGACTCGAGGTAACTGGTTCACGACAGATTGGTGGGATAACAATAATAATCAGATTGCTTTTGGACGGGGTGATAAAGGTTTTGTTGTTATTAATAATGAAAGCGCTGATATAAATCGTACATTTAACACAAGTTTAGCCCAAGGACAGTATTGTAATATTGCAACAGGTGACTTTGAAAATGGTCTTTGTAATGGTGATATTTTATCTGTGAATAGTGATGGTACTGTACATATAAATGTTGCAGCCTATAAAGCGGCTGCAATTCATATTGATGCAAAAGTCAGTGATGATGAGCCTAGCTCTAATACTTGGTACTTTAGGGGAACATCTAATAACTGGACTGCAACTCCTTTGACTTCTCTAAGTGATACTGAATTTGAAATATGCCAATCATTTACTGATCCCAATGCACGTTTTAAAATTGATCGTATGGGCGATTGGAGTGAAAGTTATCCTGATGTTGATTATGTTGTTAGTCCCCATACAAATCACATTATAAAATTTAATAGTGTTACTAAATCTATTAAGATAACTTTGGTTGATAGCTGTTCGGATACAGCAACTCCAACTGATCCAAATACTGATTTTGTCACAATACACTATAAAAGAAGTGATAATAACTATACAGATTGGGGTTTACACTTATGGGGTGATGGGCTTGTCAGTAGTGAACTCACCAGTTGGAATGCACCTAAAGTTTTTGATAAAAGTGATAATTGGGGAAAGTTCACACAAGTCGCTATTAATAACTTTGACCTTGGATTAAATTTTATAATCCATAACGGCAATAATAAAGATACAGACTTAGACCGCAGTTTTATACCTAGAAATGATAGTCATATCTGGATCCAATCAAATGATTCAGTTATTTATACTAATCAACCAGATGCTAATACACCCGAACCCCCAAGTGGAGGAGATAAACTCCTTATTCATGGTATGGAACTGGGCGCTAAATATTCAGAGGAAAGTACGAAATTTTCTATTTGGTCTCCTGATACTAGCAATGTACTGTTATGGCTTGATGGTCAAACTCACACTATGACACGTCAGCCTGATGATCTCACCTATCAAAATGTATATTCTGTCACGATAAATGGCGACCAACATTTAAAAGAATATAACTTTAAAATAAATGGTAATACAGTACGTGACCCTTATGGTGTCATGGTTAAGCCTAATACTGATAATAATATTGTTATGGATCTATCTCGCACTAAACTCAGTAATGGTTGGGCTACTCGGCCTGTTTTGAAAGAACGTGAAGACGCCATTATTTATGAAACGCATGTGCGAGATTTTACGATAGATGCAAGTTCAGGTGTTCACAGCAATAAACGTGGACGTTTTATGGGCATGGTTGAGCGTGGTACTAATCTTAACGGTATGAAAACAGGCATAGATCATTTAGTTGAAATGGGCATTACACATGTTCAACTTATGCCTGTTTATGACTTTGCTTCATGTCCAGATCTCAATGATCTTTCATGTTACAACTGGGGGTATGATCCTCAAAATTTTAATATACCAGAAGAGCGCTATTCAATATCTCAAGATTATGAAGAGCGTATACGTGAATTCAAAGTTATGGTTAATGAATTTCATAAAGCGGGAATTCGGGTTGTAATAGATGTTGTTTATAATCATACCTATGTAAAAGAAATGTTTGATAAAATTTCCTCTCATTACTACACACCAACGGACTTATCGGGAACTGGTAATTCAATAGATGCTAATGTGCCTATGGTTGGCCAAATGATTTTAGATTCATTAGATTATTGGGTGCGTGAGTATAATATTGATGGCTTTCGTTTTGATTTGATTGGCATTTTTGATTATGACGAAGTGGGTCATTGGGTTAGTACTATAAATGCGCGTTATCCTGATCGTAATTTATTAGTATATGGCGAACCGTGGAATGGTTATGCTAATGATCCTAGAGAAAGTGAACGTGTACGCTTAGGCACTATAGCGCGTATTGAAGATGCTCATATTGGTGTCTTTAATCCAAAATTTCGAGAAGCAATTAAAGGACAAAATGATCAAGCTGCTGGTGGCGGTTTTGCTTTTAATCAAGGAAAAGCATGGGAAATGCGAATGGGTAGTCGGGGTGCTATTCGCCATACAAATACAGCACATACAAATATCGATACTTGGGATCCTATGTTTGCCACCGATCCTGAGCAATCAATTAATTATGTATCCGCACATGATAACTTAGTACTTAGAGATAAAATATTATTATGGGCAGATGCAAATGGAGTGGAGCGTGATTCTGATTATTTGCGTCGTATTCAACGTTTTGCTAATGGTATTGTTTTAACTTCCCAAGGTATTCCGTTTATTCATAGCGGCGCTGAATTTATGCGAGATAAACAAGGGCATCATAACAGTTATGATGCAGGAGATAGCTTTAATAAAATTCGATGGCATTGGAAAGCCGACAATATGGATATCGTTAACTATTATAAAAAAGTGATCTCCATGCGTAAAAATCATGCTGGGTTTCGTTTAAATACTTGGAATGAAATTAATAATAATGTGATAACACAAGAAATTAGCGACAGCTTCATTGTAAACAAAATCAATGGCGCGGCCAATGGTGATAACTGGCGTAAGATTATTGTAATTTACAACTCAGGCAATAATATTGACTATCAACTACCTGATGGTGAGTGGAAAGTTGCACTTGAAAAGTCAGATGCTAATTTAAGTAATGATCGAATCGTTTATGGCTCTATTACATCAGAGGGAACATCTGTTACTGTTTTGTATCAACAATAGAGATAATGAGGTTTTAATATCTACACCTTGCGAATATTAAAATCTCATCATAACTTTATGGGCAGTGGCATAACCAATTTAAAAGCAATTATTTTTTAACTTTTTCAGAAATCCAAAGTTTTATTTCTCCTTTTACAACAATGGTGCCGCTTGTATCATATGCGGTTACAGGGACAAACATATCCCCAACTTGCCATTGTTCAGGTTTTACTTCTGCAATGCACATAATATCAGTACCTGCTTTTGCGGTGTAATCTAATGTCATGCCCTTTGGGATCCACCTTAAATGTTTTGGAATAGACGCTTCAGCCATCACACCCATAGCCATTTCTAATCCGTTGCAAATAGCAATAACATGCACTGTTTTAATGTGATTATGAACAGCGCGTTTCTTTTTAATCAAACATTCACAATAATGAGGTTTTAGTTTCGTAATTTTAGGACTTATAGTACCAAAAAAAGGGGCTTTAAATGAGATGATTAAAGAAAAAATCTTATTGCCAAAGGGAAGTTTTGTAACTTTATTATAAATGGACATGAGCTTATTAGAGGAATTTCGCATTATTCTTACGACCTGTATTTTTTATTATTCTTCTGGTCGGATGAGTGTAGCATTGTTTAATCTAATATTCATCTGAACTTAAAATACAAATGATAAACTTTCTTAAAAAGAAAATTTATCAAAAAATTTAGAATATTTAAGCTAACAGGTGGTTATTTTGGGCGTTGAATTGTGAAGGGATCGCTGATGGCTGAAAATTCTCCGGCCCCTAAACGTGCCAATGGCTTAACGCGTTCAGCGTGTATTTTTAGTCTGTTTTTTTCATCTGTCTGTACTACATCTTGATTAATATAAAGCTGTTTTATTTCAACAAAAATAAGTGTTTGAGGCACATCCCCCAACTCTTTTATTTCATATAACTCGCAAGCATATGCAATTGTGGGTTGCGCTAATCTCGGTAAAGAAAACCCTTCGAACTCTACGGTATTCAATGAAGTACCTGTTAATTCAGACTCACCGTGGGCTAAAGTGGCTGCTGTTTGTGTTACTAATTCAGCATCTTGTTCTGACGCAATATGAATGACCATTTTTTTATTTTTAAGAACATTTACTAAAGTATCTTTAAGGTCGCCATTTGGTTTTTTACCGACTGATATCATCAGTAAAGGAGGTTCACTCGATACGGCGCTAAAGTATGAGAAAGGGGCCAAGTTATAAGACTTATTACCTGAATCAGTGAGAACCCAGGCAATGGGGCGTGGGATCACGGTTTGAGTCATAAGGTGATATTTTTGGTTTGAAGAATAATCGGAAAAGTTAAGGATCATGACATCATTCTAATAATTTTATTTATTCCCATTTTGCCACAAATAATAAATGCTCACTACCACATAAAACTAATTCGGCATAACAGCTTTTTACATATATCTACAGATTTATACAAAGCAATACAGGTTTAGAACAGATACTTACGCGTTGTTAATCTAATGTTTTAGGTACATAAACATACTTAAAAAGGAATTAAAAATGCAAATTAAATCTTCATATTTCAAAAAAGCGTTCTCCATGAGTTTATTAACAAGTGCCTTATTTTTAGCAGGCTGTGGTAGTAATGATTCAGATAAAAAAATTGATGAAAATCCTTTATTAAAATTTAAAGGTGTATGGCAGCTTCCAGGTTATGGGGAGGTTCTTGATTTTAAAGATAACTCTTTGATCACTTACAATACTAATTCATATGGTTGTGTAAAAGTATCTGAAGTGCAATTTGATAAATTACCACTGTATTCAAAATATTTGAGTTTAGATAATAATAAACTTATTTATGATAATCCATTTACCAGTACTGCAACGTTTCAAAAACAAGATACAAATTTTGATGCGTGTAATGTTGATAAATTACTTAAATCAGATGATCCAATAACAAACTTTGAATTTCTATGGCATACATTTAATGATTATTACGCATTTTTTGAATTAAGAGAGCTTAACTGGCAAGCGGTTTATGAACAGTACAGGCCTTTAGTGACAGCAAGTACAACACAAGAGCAACTTGGCGACATATTTGAGGCTATGTTAGATGATATTGATGATGGTCATATTTCGTTATCAAATAAAGATACTTATATTGCCAATGGTGGCGATATTAAAGGCAGGGCATTACAGGCATACAAACTGGCTCTTTCACTTGGAGATGAAGCGCAGTTTGGCGCATTGTATCAAGCAATAAATAGCATTAACCTAGAAGTAATTAAGTCTAATTTGGTGGATGGTAATTTAAAACAGTATGACAATTCGAATGCCATTCATTGGGGAGAATTGCCTGGCAATATAGGTTATTTAAGCATTAATCGTGTTATGGGCATGAATAAAACGAATGCTGATGCACCACTTGGCGCAAATGACCAACTAGCCTACGTTGAGCAAGACTTGAAAGATACTGATTTAATAATGCAGACTGTGATGACGCAGTTCAAAGATACACAAGGGCTTGTGATAGATTTAAGGATAAATAATGGTGGGCTTGATAAAGTATCACAAAAAATAGCCAGCTACTTTAGCCAAACAGAATACACTTTTGCAACAAAACATGTTGCAAATAAGGCATTTAATGGTGATAAATTATCTTTAAAAGTAGTTGCTTCGCCTATTGAAGCTTATATTAAGCCCATTTACGTTTTAACGGGACAATCTTCGGGTAGTGGTGGAGAGGTTTTAACACAAGCATTAAAATCTTTAGCACATGTCACAACAATTGGACAAGCAACGGAGGGTTCAGTATCTGATAGTTTAGAATTTGTGATGCCAAATGGTTGGGCTCTTAGTTTAAGCAATGAAATATACACAGATTTACAAGGCGCTATATTAGAAGGTCAGGGAGTTAAACCTGATGTTGAAATGCCCGTTTACGCTATGCTTGACTTACAAATGGGCTCAGATACACCAATAGATTATGTATTACAACAATTTGGCATCACGCCTGCAAATGTGATGAGTTTTGATAAAGTTGAACAACAAATAAAAGCCTCTTTTGATACCTTAAAACTCCCAGGCATGTCACTTGCAGTGATTAAAAACAATGAAATTGTCTGGGAGACAGGTTTTGGGTTTGCGGATATAGAAACTGAGCGTCCTATTACAGAGCATACCCCTTTTAATGTTGGCTCAGTAAGTAAAACAATGTTAGCAACGGCCATAGCACAGCAAGTTGAATTAGGTAATGTGAGTTTAGAATTACCGATTAATGAAATGAATCTTCCATTTGAAATAAATAACCCCCATAGTGATGAACCTATAAAATTAAAACATTTGGTGAGTCATACATCTGGGCTGTTAGATACTCAAAACTATAACTGTAGCTATTATATTCATGAAACAGGGGAGTCATTATACGCTAGTTTTGGAGTT
Organism: Pseudoalteromonas denitrificans DSM 6059; assembly: GCF_900112265.1. GTDB lineage: Bacteria > Pseudomonadota > Gammaproteobacteria > Enterobacterales > Alteromonadaceae > Pseudoalteromonas > Pseudoalteromonas denitrificans. Next base: position 34,535 of record NZ_FOLO01000040.1, read on the forward strand.
GAAGCGTGTGATATTCAGGCAACACTTGATACTGCTACATTTTATCAAGAATATTTCACACAAGGAGAGAAGTATTATACAGATGATGTTTTTGCAACCGATGATGATGCGCTACCAGGCAGTTATTATGAGTATTCAAATGTGGGCGCTGGGCTTGCAGGTTTTGCGATTGAAAAGTTATTAGATATTGATTTATCACAAACAATGAAATCACAATTATTTGAACCTATGGGAATGTTAAATACTGCCTGGGATCATACCCAATTAAGTGAGCAAAACCCAAAGGCAGTGCAATATTCATTAGATGAAAGTAATGACCTAATAGCCATGCCAGAATTTAGTTACCCAACATTTTTTGATGGTGATTTAAATACCAGCGCTCATGATTTAGCACGTTTATTGATCACAATAGGGAATAAAGGAATGATTGATAATAAACGTATTTTAAAAGCACAAACAGTTGAAATGATGTTAACTCCACCAGTTGATACTTTTACAACAGATGTTGATAAACAAGGGCTGTTTTGGCGTATCAATGGTGCATTTATAGGCCATACAGGAGGAGATCCGGGAACAAATGCAGTAATTCAGTACAACCAAATAACAGGTGCTGGATTTGTTGTATTAATGAATGGGGAAGACTCTGAAATGGGTAAAGATGAAATGGATGAACAGCTACAGCCTATATTGAACATGATTTATCGTTCTGGTTTGATGAATTAAGCTCTCCTCTAGAGCAGTGCATAAAATGGACTGTTCTAGAATCCAAAATTGTTAAATATAATTAAAAAACTTTAAATCGTTTAAACCTTTTTAGTTTATTGTACGACTTAATAAAAAAGAGATAAAAATAAACTTAAAGGAATCAATTTATGAATTTAATAAAAACAGTAGTGAGCAGTGTTGCAGTGTTAGTTTTAAGTCAAAATACTTTTGCACATAGTTCTCATGGACATGAACTAACATTACAAAAAACTGAAACCCTCAGTTTATCAAGTAAGCACATTTCAAATTTCAAGATTGAAGCGGGTTCTGGAAAAATGAAAATCGCATCTGCTGATGTAGATGCCATTGAGGTTCAGGCTGAAATTTATCAAAAAGAATCACATAATAATTATTGCTTAACACTTAAAAAACATGGGGGGAGTGCAAAATTAGAATCTGCGACATGTCATCATAATAATGAAACGCGTATAGATTTAACAATAAAAGTGCCAAAGAAAATGAACTTAGATATTGATGATGGCTCAGGCCCGATTGAAGTACTGGGTGTCGCAAATTTAACAATAGAGGATGGTTCAGGTTCAATAAAGGTGAGTCAAATTAGCGGGAAAGTTGAAATACAAGATGGCTCAGGACGAATAGATATTAAAGATGTCAAAAATGATGTTTCAATTGACGATGGCTCTGGGGCAATTGATGTAAGGGATATTTCAGGTAAAGTCACTATCTCAGATGGTTCTGGCAGTATAAATGTTGATACTGCTGATAGCTTTGAGCTTGTTAATGATGGCTCCGGCTCAGTTCATGTTGATAATATTGCGGGTAAAGTTGAAATGGATAACTAAAAAAGTATATATAAAATCCATATTGCTCAAACATAAACTTTAATAAGTTAGGTTTGAGCATTTACGCTCATATTTCAAATCGTACTCCCCTCAATCCAAATGTATCTTTTTTCGTCAAAGTAACAAATCTTTACGATTAAAGTCATTGCTATTTTAGCCAGTCTGTTTACATTACTATGCGATAACCCCAATATAAGAATTTAAGAAAATATGATGGTAAATAAAACACTCATTTCGCTTGCTGTTGTGGCTGCTTTTACGTTAACGGCTTGTCAAACCACTGATACCCAAAAATTAGTTAAAACATCCACATCCAAAGTTGCAACTGAAATAAAAACACCAGTAAAAACGGGTGAAACACAAATCACTTTAAAACAAGCTATGGCACACCCTGATTGGCTAGGTCGTCAGCCGTTGTCGTCGTATTGGGCTGGCGATTCATCATCTGTTTTTTATACAAGAAAACAAGCGGGTAATGAGCTTAAAGATTTATTTAATCAAAAGCTTAAAGCTAATGTAAAAGGTAATAAGGTATCAATTGAATCTTTGCACCAAGCAGGAGCAAAAAATACTGTTTTTTCTGAAAATGGTCAGTTTCAAGCATATGTATTTAAAGGCGATGTGTTTGTAAAAAATATAAATACGGGCACTGTGACTCAGGTAACACGTTCATCTTCAAGTGAGTCAGATGTTCAATTTTTGAATGATGGTAGCTTAGTTTATCGCGAAGGGACTACATTTAATAAAGTAAATTTAAATACAGGTTTTACGGTTGAAATTGCTAATTTAAAAATGTCTCAAAAACCAAAAGGCGTTGAAGAACCAAAAGACTACATTGCAAAAGAACAACATAAGTTAATAAACTTTATCGCTTTAACACATAAAAATAAAAAAGATAAACAAAAATTAAAAAATGAAGTTGATTCTAAAAACCCAAGTAGAGTAGATGATGCATTTTATTTTGGTAAGGATAAGCGTTTAGTTGATGCACAGTTATCACCATCAGGCACACATATTATTGCTGTTGTAACTGAAAATACATCTTGGCGTGCAGATAGCGATATTATGCCTAACTATATTGCTGACGATGCGAGAGTCAAATCTAAAAAAGTTCGTCGTCGTGTTGCCGACGCACAATCTCAAACTTCTCAAGTATATATTTTAGACTTAGAAACAGGCACTCAAACAGAGCTTACATTTGATGTTTTGCCGGGTTTTGATGATGATGTATTAGCAAAAGTTAAAACAGAAAATTACGCCCGTGAAGGTAAAAAGTATAAGTCAGAAAAATCTCCTCGTGCCATTAATTTAATGATGGATTGGACTTGGTCACAAAGTGCAATTCAATGGAATAAGCAAGGTACACAAGCTGCCGTTATGCTTGAAGCTTGGGATAATAAAGATAGATGGATTGCATCTGTCGATTTTGAAAAATCAAAATTTGTTTCACAACATAGGTTACATGATGATGCATGGATTAATTATGCATTTAATGATTTTGGTTGGTTTAATCATTCAGACACTTTGTATTTTTTATCTGAAGAGTCTGGTTATAGCCAGTTATACAAAAAACCACTTAATGGCAAAGCATCAGCTTTAACCCAAGGTCAGTTTGTTATTTCAAATTTAGATTTATCAAAAGATGATAAGCATATTTATTATAAAGCGAATGAAAAACATCCGGGTATTTATGAAGTTTATCGCATTAATACTGAAACCGAAAAACGAGAAGCGATAACAGACTTAAATGGTATGACAGACTTTAAACTCAGCCCTGATGAGTCAAAATTATTGTTATCTCATTCAAAAATCATGTTACCAACAGAGCTTTATGTAACAGATGTGACACCTGGCTCTGAAGTGGTACGTTTAACAAATACGGTTTCTGATCAATTTAAAAATACACAATTGATTGCACCTAAAGTGGTGGCTGTTGCATCTTCTCATACAGAGCAACCCATTTATGCAAAAGTGTATTATCCAGCCGATTATAAAGAAGGCGAGTCGGGTAAAAATAGAAAAGCCATTATTTTTAATCATGGTGCAGGTTATTTACAAAACTCTCATTTAGGCTGGTCAGGATATTTTAGGGAATTCATGTTCCATTCATTACTTGCCAGTGAAGGGTATGTTGTAATGGATATGGATTACCGTGCTTCTAAAGGCTATGGTCGAGATTGGCGTACTGCGATTTATCGTAATATGGGGACGCCTGAAATTGAAGATTTAGCCGATGGCATCAAGTGGATGCAAAATAATGCGAATGTTGATAATAAAAGAGTCGGGACTTATGGTGGCTCTTATGGTGGGTTTATGACATTCATGGCATTGTTAACCCGTCCTGAGCTTTTCCAAGCTGGTGCGGCGCTGAGACCTGTAAGTGATTGGGCACATTATAATGATCCCTATACATCAAATATCCTTAATCGTCCCGATGTTGACCCTATTGCATATGAACGTAGTTCGCCTATATATTTTGCTGAAGGTTTACAAAAGAATTTGTTGATCAATGCACCTATGGTTGATGATAATGTATTTTTTCAAGATGTCGTACGTTTGGTTCAACGATTTATTGAACTAGAAAAAGAAAATTTTGAAACTGCAATTTATCCAGTTGAAGCGCATGGATTTCGTCAACCATCTAGTTGGTTAGATGAATATCGTAGAATTTATAAATTATTTAAAGACAAATTATAGTTTAATTTTTAGTATTTTTAATAAGACGATTACCACGTGGATGTGGCAATCGTCTATTTTAAAAAAGATTTTGAAACTTATTCATATCGTAATGAATAAATAGGGTTTTTTCTTGCAACCCGTGATGCATTTAAGCCTACTGTGAGCCAAGCAATCATCAGAGATAATAAGCCAACTGATAAACACATAGGTATTAACCAAAGCGTATCTATACGATATGGAAAAGCTTCCAACCAACTTAACATCATATAGGTCGCGATCGGCCAGGCAATCATGTTGGCAATCATGACAGGTTGAGAGAATTGCCATAACAATAAGCTAACAATATCTTTTACGCTTGCTCCCATCACCTTACGAATACCAATCTCTTTAGTACGTCTCTCAACTGTAAAAGCAGATAAACCAAATAAGCCTAGACATGCAACAACAATTGCAAGTAATGAAAATATCAAAAATAGTTGGGCGGTTGTGAGTTCATCATGATATTGCGCTTTCATCATTTCATTTAAAAATTCAAAGGAAATGGGCTGCATAGGTATATTTCTTTTCCAAATATTTTCAATCTGTAGCATTAAAGCAGGCACATTGTCTGTTTTAAAGGATATATTTGCGACTCTAAATCTGGATGGATTTAAAGTATAAATACTCGCTCGCACACCAAATTTTATAGAACGAAAATAAATATCAGGTATCACACCTATAATGGTTAAATGTTGTTTTCCGCCTTCATCCGTTTCAAGGGTTTTACCAATGGCATCTTGTGCATGAGTAAAACCAAACTTTTTAAGGGCTGATTCATTTAAAATAACACTTGCTTTGCCAACTTTATTTTCACTTTCTTGAATTGGAATGATGCTATCGGAACCATACTCTTTATTAAATAACCTTCCTGCGAGAGGTTTTACTTTATAGGCTTCAAAAAAACCATAACCCATATTATGATAATTTATTACTATATTTTGGTTTGCTACGCCATTTGAATGTGTTTCTAATAGTTTAAAGTTGTTGTTATTTTCATTATCCTGAGTTGGAGACTCTGATGAATATACTAAACTGGTTACTTCTGGAAGGTTCAGTAATTCTTGCTTTAAGCTTGTCAAATTGTCTCCAGTTCTGGCGATATTTAGTATCAGTTTATTATCATGTTGATATCCTACATCTATGTTATTTGAAAATATTGTTTGGCTATAAACCACTAAGGTTGAAATGACTAAAATAATAGATATGGAAAATTGAAATATCACTAACAAGGTGCGAAGTTTAGCTGAACTTGCTGATTCAACGTTTTTGCTCGATTTTAAAATATGCCCTGGTTTAAAGTGTGATAAATATAGAGCTGGATATAATCCAGCGCCAATACCGACACATATTGAAATCAGTAATAACGTAAACAATAAAGGGAGATCATTAAATAAATCTAATGTTAATTCTTTTCCTATTAATTGATTATAAAATGGCAAAATAAGTTCAACAGCAACAAGGGAAAATAAAAGTGAAAGTAATACAAGCGCAATCGCTTCCCCTAAAAATTGAATAGCAACTTGCGTTCTACTTGCCCCTAATACTTTTCTCATTGCCACTTCTCGTGCACGTTTACTTGCTTTTGCTGTAGACAGATTCATGAAGTTTATGCATGCAATTAAGAGTACTAAAGCTGCAACTAATACAAATGTTTTTATCATATTGCCATCACCCATAGGTGTTAAATCACCCAAGTTTCCAGCGTGACGTTTTGCTTCTAAATGTAACTTTGGTACCGGCATTAATTTTAGTTTTAAAAAGTCAGTGACTTTTTTATCTGTTGATAGTGTGCCAAAAATACGTGGTAGCATTTCGACTAAAGGGCTTTCATTATTGATCCAATAGTTAATTCTATCTTGTAATTGTTTTAACTTTATATTTTGATTTAATTTAAAATAGGTATAAACATTCAGACTAGTCCAAGTATTAAGCGTTCCATCATTTTCAGCAAAAAGACTGGGTTGTAAATACACAAGAATATTTGTATTGAGATGTGTTGCATCAGGTAAGGTTTTAATAACACCAGTGATAGGCAAGGTAGCTGTTTTACCTGCAATGCAACACACCGTGAGTGTTTCTCCAACCACATTTGTACGGCCAAAATATTTATGAGCTAATTTTTCACTGATCACAAGATCCATAGGTTTGTTAAATGAAGATGCTTTGGCACCAAAAGCAAAGGGTAAATCAAAAATATTAAAAAAGCTGCCATCCACCATAGTGATTTGTTCTGAAAAAGCATGGCCATCTTGTTGAATTGTCATATTAAACTGAATAAAACGTACGCCGTCTTCAATTTCATTTTTAGCAAAATCTCGAATAGCTTCCATCATGCTGCCCGCAGATCTGACAGTATTAAATGGTTCTTGATTTGGCATTGAATACGCTGTGTGCATACGTACCAAACGATCTTTATCAGTTAACCAAGAATCAAATCCAGTTTCTTGTTCAACAAATAACATAATTAAAATACAACTCATTAAACCTATGGCTAAACCAAAAATATTGATCACGGAAAATATTCCGTTTTTTATAATATTGCGCCAGGCGGTGATCAGATAATTGCGAAACATGTTTATTTCTCCCTATGCCGCTCGTACATTTTCAATAACAACATGGCCATCAAATAAATTTATGGTTCGACTTGCGTAATTTGCGTGTACAGCACTATGGGTCACCATTATGATGGTTGTGCCTTCTTCGTTGAGTGTTTGCAACATTTCCATGACTTCTTGACCATGAGCGCTATCTAAGTTTCCGGTTGGTTCATCTGCTAAAATCATTGCTTGATCTCCCACAACCGCTCTGGCAACAGCGACACGTTGTTGTTGTCCACCTGAGAGCTGACTTGGCATATGTTTGGCTCTATGTGCTATACCCACTTTATCCATGACTTTTTCTACTCTGCTTTTACGTTCAAAAGTCGGGATTTTGTGATAAATTAAGGCAAGTTCAATGTTTTCTGCAACGGTTAATTCATCAATTAAATTGAAATTTTGAAAAATAAATCCAATACTTTTCTTTCGGATCAATGAAAGCTGGCTCTCTGAATATCCAGCTACATTTTCTCCGGCAAAAATATAATCGCCGCTTGAAGGGGAGTCGAGCATGCCTATGGTATTAAGTAAAGTCGACTTACCACAGCCAGAAGGCCCCATGATAGCAACGAATTCTCCTTTTTTAATTTCAATATTGACATTATTAAGTGCCATCGTCTCAACATCATCAGTTTGGTAGGTACGTGATAAGTTATGTAATTTCAGCATGTTATTTTCCTATTATCATTATAAATTTTATTAGTTAAATTTAAGTCTTTGTAAATTTTGATAGCTGCTATAAGGGCTGGTTACAACTTGCTCACCTATTTCTAAGCCTTCAATGACTTCAATAAATTGACTATTACGGCGCCCTAAACGCACGGTGCGTTTTACGGCCTCAAGAGAGTTTTGACTCACAACAAAAATCCAACTCCCACCGGTATCTTGATAAAATGCACCATTAGGAATGAGTATTGCTTTGCTAGCATCACCTAAAGTTAATTTTATTTGCATTGTCTGACCTCGACGAATGCCTTGTGGTTGATGATTTTCAAATTTAAAGTCAACTTTAAACTGACCATTTTGCACTTGAGGATAAATTTTTGAAATTTTTAACGTGTATTCATTACTCTGATTTTTCATATGCGCTCTTTGACCAATATCTATTCTGCCTAAATAAAACTCATCAATAAAAGCAGTTAACTTATAGTCGTTCGGTGTATCTATTTGACCTAATCGTTCACCTCGGGCAATGCTTTGGCCTATCTCAACATTAAAGCCTGATAATGTGCCTTTGACCGGCGCTTTTACATTCATATTGTCTAAATTTTGTTTAGATATTGCTAAGTTGCTTTCTAGTCGCTTGCTGGTTTTTTTTAGAAAACTCAACTGTTCACCTTGCATACGTGCATCTGAACTTTGGCTTTCTACTATAAGTTCAAGGCTATTCTTATACCAATTCAGGGTATCTAACGTATCTTGATATTGTGATTTATTAAGCGCATTCGTTTTTAGTAAAGCTTTTTCTCTTGAAGCTTGACGTGTTAATAGCTGAATTTGAAATTGAATGTCGAGGATATTACGTTTATGTTGTAATCGGTTTTGTTCAAGGTTTAATTCAATAGAGCGCATGTTGTTTAGTTGTTCGGCAACACGGGTTTCATTTCCCAGAACATTTAATTGTAGTGACGCATTTGATAACTCAACAATCAAATCACCAGTTTTTAAACTTGTACCATCTTCGACTAATATTCGTTCAATACGCCCGCCTTCTATTGCGTCTAAAAAAACAGTCTTAGCTGGTGTAACCTGAGCGCGAATTGGAATGAAGTCTTCAAATATGCCTGAAGTGACATCAGATATTATTATTCGACTATTATCAACAAGGAGTGATTTTCCAGTTGACTGCATAGAAAAAAAATACTTTATAAAAAAAATACTAACGATAATGAGAATTGCAATAACCCATTTATTGAAACGATATTTTTTATTAATGATTTTTTTATCCATTCCTGCACCAGAAACTGCATTTGCGGGTTTAGTTTCAATTGTGCTTATGGACGATAAATTTTTTGACATAATAATTAGCAACAGCCTATTTTGCTTTATTGGTTTAGCGTTATTAGTACAAGTTCCATTCCATATTTTATCTATTTGTTTTAATTAGATTTTATATTTTAAGGTTTGAAAAGTAATTATTTAACTGTACGATAATGAACAGTTGGTGTACGTTAATGAACATTATCAAAAGAAAAAGTAAGTATAAAAAGGAGTATTTTTAGTGAAAAAAGAAGGGCGGATCCTCATTGTTGATGATGATGAAGATATATTAACGGCAGGAAAACTATTACTAAAACGCCAGTTCTCACATGTTAGTACCTGTAATTTACCTGAACATATACCTACTTTTATAAGCACCCAACATTTTGATGCTATTTTACTGGATATGAATTTTGGTCCAGGAGAAAGCTCAGGCAAACAAGGATTTCATTGGTTAAAAAAAATATTAGAAATAAACCCGCAGAGTGTGATCATTATGATCACGGCCCATGGTGGCGTTGATGTGGCGGTTGAAGCAATGAAATTGGGGGCAACAGATTTTATTTCAAAACCTTGGCAAAATGAAAAAGTCATCGCTACAGTTTCAACGGCTGTTTTATTAGGCCAAAGCCGTTGTGAAACACAAAGTTTACGGGCTGCAAATCAAGTCTTAGTACAAGACAATAACCAATTGAATCAACAAGAAATTATTGCCCAGTCAGATGAGATGCTTAAAATCCAAACATTGCTCCAACATGCAGCCCCTACAGATGCAAATATACTAATTTTGGGAGAAAATGGTACCGGAAAGGAGCTTATTGCAAGAGATCTTCATCAAAAAAGTTTGAGAGCACACAAAGTTTTTATGTCTGTAGACTTAGGCGCCATTTCTGAAAGTTTATTTGAAAGTGAATTATTTGGTCATAAAAAAGGTGCTTTTACCGGGGCACATCATGATCGTATTGGTAGGTTAAAAGCAGCTGATGGGGGCACTTTATTTCTTGATGAAATTGGTAACTTACCATTGCATTTACAAGCAAAACTTTTAACTATTCTTGAACAAAGAAAAGTGACACCACTGGGCGCTAATGAAGCTGTGCCATTTGATGTCAGAGTGGTATCTGCGACTAATATATCTAAAAATGATTTAAAAACAGATGCTTGCTTTCGCCAAGATTTGTTATTTCGATTGAATACAGTAGAAATTAATTTACCACCATTAAGAAAACGAATACAAGATATTGAACCAATCGCTCAATATTTTATTTCCCTTTATAGTAAAAAATATCAAAAACCAGAAAAAGAATTAGATAATGATGCGCTCATCGCTATCAAATCTAATTCTTGGCCGGGCAATATCAGGGAATTGCGCCATGCAGTCGAACGCGCTGTTATTCTAAGTCAAACTCATAAGTTTACCTGCCATGATTTTCAGATTGAAACAGTAAATAAAAATCACATTGAAAAACATAATGTTATTAAAGATGAACCGACTGAATTACCGCAAGACCTTAATTTAGAGGTAATTGAAAAACAGGCTATCTCGCAGGCATTAAAAAAACATCGTTATAATATTAGCCATACAGCAAAAGAGCTGGGGTTAACACGTGCAGCTTTATATAGAAGGATGGAAAAGCATGGGCTTTAAACGATTTTCATTACTGATAGTTATTCGTACAGTTTTTGCTATAGCGACAACGATTGCTCTCACATTAACGATTACACAGCCTGGTTATCATGCAACGAGTATAGTGTTGTTATGTGTAGTGTTGTTTCAATTTATAGAAATTATTAAGTTTACTTCAAAAACAAATGCGGAATTAATTCGCTTTTTTGATGCAGCTCGTCATGGCGATTATTCACAAAATTTTGATTTTAAAGCTGTTGGCACTGGCTTTGATGAATTAGGTGCTGCTTTTAATGATATTTTGTCTAAAATGAATTCTGCGCGGGTAATACAAGAAGAAAAGTTACGCCATATAAAAGCGATTGTTGAACATGTGCCTGTACCGCTGATCAGCATTTACCATGATGGTAAGGTAATGCTTTGGAATAATAGTGCCAGGCGATTATTTGGTTTGAATAAGATTGTTAATCTTGATGATTTTAAGAAGTTCGGTGGTGACTTTTATAAAAGCCTTCAAAATATTGTTGCAGGAGAGCGGCGTTTAATTAATGTTAATATTGATGATATGGAACATCGTTTAATTATTTCAGCAACTGAAATCATTATTGCTAAAAGACAGGAAACCTTGCTGAGTATGCAAGATATTCAAAATGAATTAGCGGTGGCACAGTTGCAGGCATGGCAAGATTTAGTGAGTGTTTTAACACACGAAATAATGAATAGCATTACACCTGTCGCATCACTTGCAAAAACAGCGGTTGATTTAGTTGAAGATGTAAAGTTGAAAACACAAAACGCACCTGAAATAACAGAGGAATTAGACGATGTTTTGGGAGCTGTGCAAACAGTTGCAAGACGAAGTGATGGATTAATGCAGTTTGTGAGCAGCTATCGTCGTTTAACTAGGTTACCTAAACCAAATAAAAAACCAACAAATCTTGTCACTTTGTTTGAACATGTAAAATCATTAACAACACAAAACTGGCAAGAGAACAATATCACCTTCCATATGAATATAAAACCAACGGGGTTGGACTTGTGTGTTGATGTAGACATGATAGAACAAATATTAATTAACCTACTACAAAATGCGGTTCAGGCGGTATCTCATGTTTATGATGCGCAGATTGATATGATTGCATTTTTAAATTCTAGAGGGCATGTTGTGATTGAAGTGGCCGATAATGGCGAAGGAATACCAGATGATATCGCTTCGCAAATATTCGTGCCCTTTTTTACAACTAAGAAAGAAGGTTCAGGTGTTGGGTTAGCATTAGCTCGTCAAGTTATGTTAGCCCATGAAGGTAAAATTTCTGTGCGGGACAATGAAGAGGGGGGGGCGACATTTAGTTTAACTTTTTAACTTATGCTTTAGGTTTTCTAAGATAAATACACTGCCACCAATTGCACCTAATAAATGTGCTTCTATGGCGACTCTGGCATCGATTAATATACCTACATCTGCATTTGGACCATTATACTGCTCCCATAAAACTTTAAGCCATACACCTAAAAACAATACATAGCCTGATTTCATTCCTACTTGAATATCTTTTAATGCACCAAAAATAATCACCCCATGTAATAAACCACTCAAACCAGTATAAATATGGGTTTCTGGATAAAAAAGATATAAACCTATACCACAAAATAACCCGAGAAATATGACATTAAATAAATATCTTCTAGGGCTTGTATGCTCTGCATGTAATGCCCAAATAAGTAAAATACCACCACAATTTAAAAGTAAGTGATACCAATTAGAGTGAACAAGTTGGCCTGTTAATAACCGCCAAAACTGTCCTTGCGTTATTAAAGAACGGTCAAATTCTAATACGGGATTTAAGGCAAATAATGCAAATAAAAAACTTAATACGCTAAGGGTAAGTGGAGGGAGAATATATTTTTTATTTAATGGTAAATCTATCATTGTGGTCCAAAAAAAGCGTAAATTACTATAAAGTTTTGCTTATTCTGCCTCTTTCACATTAATATGCAATTATCAGTTAAAAATAAAATGAAATGATGAAAAAAATAACTTCGTATTTATTAGCATTAAGTCTTCCATTGTTCCTTATTACACACAATGTAACAGGTAAAACAAAAAGGGAAGATAGAGAGCCTGAGGCTGCAACCGGATTTCATTTAAAAAAAGCAGCACAAGGTCAAAAATTTATGGTCGCGGCTGCAAACCCTTATGCAGTAAAAGCTGGACAGACTATTTTGGCACAAGGTGGGAGTGCGATTGATGCTGCAATTGCCGTTCAAGCTGTGCTTACTTTAGTTGAACCACAATCCTCAGGGATAGGCGGTGGCGCATTTATAATGCACTTTGATAAACAGACGAATAATTTAACAACCTTTGATGGACGTGAAACCGCACCCGAAAAAGCCTCTTCAGAGTTGTTTTTAGACAAAAGTGGTAAAGTAACGCCTTGGATCAAAGCAGTTGTTGGTGGCCGTTCTGTGGGTGTGCCTGGTGTATTAGGTGCACTTGCCAAAGCACATAAAACACAAGGGCTATTACCTTGGAAGACATTATTTTTACCCGCAATTGAATTGGCTCAAAATGGTTTTATTGTATCACCGCGCCTTGAAATGCTTTTAAGTAAAAAGTTTAATCCGGGTGTTCACCAAATGCCTGGTACAAAAGAGTATTTTTTTCCTAATGGTGAAGTGATAAAAGCTGGAACAAATAAGAAAAACCCAGATTTAGCACACTTTTATAAACAGCTTGCAAATGAGGGCATTAAAGCATTTTATTTTGGTGAGAATGCAAAAAAAATAGCAAATAAAGTTCAAAACTCGGTTATAGCACCTGGGTTATTAACCGTTAAAGATATTAATCACTACGTAGCAAAGCAAAGAGAGGCTGTTTGTGCGCCGTATCATGAATATAAAGTGTGTTCTATGGGGCCTCCAAGTTCAGGTGGGGTTGCTTTATTGCAAATATTAAGGTTGCTTGAAGATAAAAATATGTCTCAATATGGTGTTAATGATGTAAAAGCATTACATTATTTTACCCAAGCTTCTCGTTTAGCTTTTGCTGATAGAAATGTTTATATGGCAGATCCTGACTTTGTAGATGTGCCTGTTAAAGCTTTATTAGCACAGCAGTATATTACTGAACGGGCTTCATTGATCACCCAAAAAGATATGGGGTTGGCTATTGCTGGTCAGCCAGTTAAAACTTTAGCATATGCGATTGATGATGCATATGAAATGCCTTCTACAAGCCATATATCCATTGTAGATAGTCAAGGCGATGCTGTTTCTATGACAACATCAATCGAAATGGCCTTTGGCTCCACCTTAATGGTGAACGGGTATCTATTAAATAATCAATTAACTGATTTTGCTTTATCTCCGACAAGAAATGGCTTGCCTGTGATCAATCGTGTACAAGGTAATAAACGTCCAAGAAGTTCTATGTCACCGGTTATGGTATTTAATAAAGATGGTAGTTTAAGATTAGTCATTGGCTCCCCTGGTGGCAGTCGAATTATTAACTATGTTGCACAAGCTGTTGTTGGGGTTTTAGACTGGGGGCTAAGCGCACAAGATGCGATTAATATGCCTAGGATCACTAATCGTAATCGTTATACTAGTTTAGAAAAAGAGACTCAATTAGAACATAAAAAATTGGCGTTTGAAAAACTGGGTCATGAGGTGAAAATAGTCAATTTAAATTCAGGTATTCATGCTGTTGAATTGCTGAATGGCAGATTATATGGCGCAGCAGACCCTAGGCGTGAAGGTATTGCAATGTCTGAGCTAAATTAATTTATTCAATAACAGATTTAATCCAATGCCTATGCCATTGTAGTAACTCGGTAATAGGTTTTGGTTTGCTGATCAAATAACCTTGTAGCAATATATTTTTATTGTAGCTTTGTAAAAACTCTAACTCCTCAAATGTTTCAATACCTTCAGCGACTAAATCAATATTTTGCTTATTTGTTAAGCTAACAAGGGCATTTACGATTGTTTGTGAAAAAAGATCATTGTGCAGCTCACAAATCAAACTCCGATCAATTTTAATTTCTGTGAAGGGCAATGTTCTTAACTGATTCAAGTTTGTAAAACCTGTGCCAAAATCATCTAAAGAAACACCAAAACCTCTTAGTCTAAGTCGGTTAAGTGTTTCTAATTGCTTATCGTTCGCGAGCGCATGTTCTTCCGTAATTTCTAATATAACTTGATCTGGTTTCATGTTATAAACATCAAGAATTGTCTCTAGCTTATCAGGACAATCTAAGTCAGTTAATTGAGTTGATGAAAGGTTAATTGCTGTTTTAAAATCATGATCTAATGTTTCTACTAGGCGTTGGTGATCTGCCGATGATTTTTCAAACAACTGAAAGGTAAGTAAATTAATTAAATCATACTTTTCTGCTGTTGGAATAAATGCACTTGGAGGAATAGGGAATGAATCTTGCGGTCTGACAATTCTCGCCAGCACTTCAATACTCGATACCCTGTTGGTTTTACTATCTATTTTAGGCTGGTAATGAGGTGTGATCTGGTTTTCGGTGATGGCATCTATTAATTCATCTTCCGTTAATGCTAGTGTTGAATGTGTTCCCTTTCGTAAAAAAGTATGTAGTTTATCTAGTTCGTATAAAAGACCATCTAAAGTAATAGGTTTACTTAAGTTTCCTATAAGATGTGTCATTTGTGCTTTTGCAAGTTCACAGGCTAAAGATATAACACGAGGGTCCATCTCTGAAACTATGATGATCCCCCCTTGATAATTTTGTTGACCAAGGCAGCGTATAAGTCCCATACCATCAATATCGGGCATATTTAAATCGGTAAAAATAACATCGTAATGTGTTTTTTTAATTTGCATTGATTCAATCACAGCAGCAGCACTGATAAATACACTAATATTGTTATAACCTAGTTCTTTTAAGTTAGCTGCAAGCATCATTAAAATTGCGTGGGAGTCGTCGACGAGGGCGATATGAATATTAAAGCGTTCCATATTGCTAAGTCCTTTATCCATGTAATATAGAAAGATTAGTATCTGTATATAAAATAGCCAAGTTAAAGTTTAGGTATTTTAACTTTAAACTATTAAAGCTATAAAACGAGTGTGTCGGCTCAGTTCTGCATGTTTAAATTTTGCTTTATACAGAAGTACTTCTGTAGCAAAAATGTTTATTCAAAGTTAACAGAAGCTTAGATGTTATCTTTACTGGTCTGTTGTGCAGATAATTGATTGCAATTTTTTATATAATCATAATAATTAACTATTGAATAATAATCATCAAATACGCCAGAGAAACAATGAATAATAAAAACTACTTATACATCCCTTACGCAGGTCCAACTCTGTTAGAAACTCCGTTATTAAATAAAGGTAGTGCATTCACTGAGCGAGAAAGAGAAAGCTTTAATTTAACCGGTTTATTGCCTCCGCGTTATGAAACGATTGAAGAGCAAGTAGAGCGATGTTATCAGCAATATACTAAATTTGATGAAGATTTAAATAAACACATTTATTTACGTGCTATTCATGATAATAACGAAACATTATTTTACCGTTTAGTGCGTGATCACCTAGAAGAAATGATGCCTATTATTTATACGCCAACGGTTGGTGATGCGTGTGAGCAGTTTTCAGATATATACCGTAGCTCACGTGGTTTATTTATTTCATATGAAGAGCGTCATCAAATTGATGATATTTTACGAAATGCGACAAAAAATAGTGTTAAGGTCATTGTTGTTACGGATGGAGAACGTATTTTAGGTTTAGGTGATCAAGGGATTGGTGGTATGGGGATACCAATTGGTAAGTTATCTTTGTATACCGCATGTGGTGGAATCAGTCCTGCATATACGTTACCTGTGATGTTAGATGTTGGTACTAATAATGAAAAACTGTTAAATGATCCTATGTATATGGGCGCACGTCATAAACGTATCAATCAAGATGAATATGATGAGTTTGTTTATTTATTTATTAATGCAATAAAACGTCGCTGGCCTAAAGTGTTATTACAGTTTGAAGATTTTGCGCAACCAAATGCAATGCCTCTATTAAAACGTTATAGAAATGAAATATGTTGTTTTAATGATGATATTCAAGGAACAGCTTCAGTGACTGTGGGTTCTCTTTTGGCTGCATGTCGTGTTAAAGATGTAAAGCTATCAGATCAAAAAGTTGTATTTGTTGGTTCAGGCTCTGCTGGTTGTGGTATTGCAGAACAAATTATCAGCCAAATGAAGAGTGAAGGTATCACTGAAGAACAAGCACGTAGTCAGATATTCATGGTTGATCGTTTTGGGTTATTAAGTGAAGGCATGACTGGTTTACGTGATTTTCAAGCTGCATTAATTCAAAATAAAGAAGCACTTAAAAATTGGAGTTTTAGCGGTGAGTTTGCATCATTATTAGATGTAATGCATTGTGCTAAACCTGATATATTAATAGGCGTTTCTGGTCAACCTGGTTTATTTACTGAGCAAGTGATCAGAAGTATGCACCAAGGTTCTGATAGACCAATTATTTTTCCTTTAAGTAACCCATCAAAGCAAGTTGAAGCAACACCACAAGATGTTATTACTTGGACACAAGGCCAAGCGATTGTGGCAACAGGTAGCCCATTTGCCCCATTTGAGTTTGAAGGCAAGGAGTATAAAATTCCACAGTGTAATAATAGTTATATTTTCCCTGGTATTGGTTTAGGTGTTATCTCAGCGAATGCATCTCGTATTACTGAGTCTATGCTAATGGTAACAAGTGAAACTTTAGCTGCAAGTTCACCACTTGCAAACACCGGAGAGGGAAGCCTGTTACCAGCATTAACTGATATTGAAATTCTGAGTAAAGAAATTGCATTTAAAGTGGCAAAAACAGCAATTGAAGAAGGTGTTGCATTAGAGATTTCAGATGAAGCGATTAAAGCTTCAATAGAAAAGAATTACTGGTTGCCTGAGTACCGTAACTACAAACGTCGCAGTATTTAATCACACTTTAATTTTTTAGTTTAAAAAGACTTTTTAGATAAAAGTATGTAAGAAGTCTTTTTAATTCAGCTTTAATATCTAATATCTAGGGGCTGTTGATCTTTGTTTGAATTTTGTGCGTAAGTGACAATCTCGTATAATTCACTTCGCCAAAACCAAACTAAACGAGATTGTCATGCCCCGATTAATGCTCACTGATGAGCTGTGGTCGAAACTAAAAGCTATATTGCTT
>NZ_FOLO01000042.1 GCF_900112265.1 Pseudoalteromonas denitrificans DSM 6059
GGTTACAGAAGTTAAGAAATAAGTAGTTAAATAGATTGATTGTACGTATTGGCATATCAATACCACTAGGTGCAGCAAGCGATCAAATGGTTACAAAGGTGAAAAAATGAAACATCAATTAAAGGTTGAAGTAAAAAATCAAAGTATCGCTGTAGAGCGCTTTTTACGTGTTGTACGCCATCGTGGTTTTTCTTTATTACAGCTACAATTAGAAGCAATTGACGATAAATATTTTGTAAATATGACTGTAGATAGTGATCGTCCTATTCACTTACTTACATTGCAACTTGCAAAGTTAATTGATGTTCATCAAGTTGAATTAGCTGAACAACATCACCAGCAAGCAATTTAATAAATTAAAAATATAAAAGGTATTTGTCATGTCAGATTTAATTTGGTTTAACGGTAAAATGGTTCCAGCTGAACAAGCTACAACAAGTGTGCTTAGCCATGCTTTACATTACGGTAGTTCAGTTTTTGAGGGGGTTAGAGCATATGATACACCTAAAGGCCCTGCTATTTTCCGTTTAACTGACCATATTCAACGTTTATATGACTCAGCCAAAATTTATCGTATGGAAATTCCTTATACACTAGAAGAAATCACACAAGCGTGTAAAGACGCCGTAAAAGAAAACGGTTTAACAAATGCATATTTACGACCTTTTGCTTATTTAGGCAATGTAGGTTTAGGTTTAAACCCTAAATCGCATCTTGCAGAAGTATCTGTTGCTGCAATGCAGTGGGGCGCATATTTAGGTGATGAAAGCTTAGAAAATGGCGTAGATGTCTGTATTTCATCTTGGAATCGATTAGCGCCTAATACTATGCCGACAGCAGCTAAAGCGGGTGGTAATTACTTATCTTCTCAGCTGATCTCAGGTGAAGCTAAGCGTAATGGCTATGTTGAAGGTATTGCACTTGATACTAATGGTAATTTAAGTGAAGGTGCCGGCGAAAATTTATTTGTAATCAAAAAAGGCATTCTTTATACGCCACCAACAACGGCATGTATTTTACCAGGTTTAACACGTGATACTTTGATGACATTAGCACAAGAGCGTGGTTATGAAGTACGAGAAGAATCAATTGCTCGAGAAGCACTCTATTTAGCGGATGAATTTTTCATGACGGGTACTGCTGCCGAAGTTGTCCCTGTAGGTAGCGTTGACCGTATTAAAGTAGGTAACGGTAAGCGAGGCCCTATTACAAAAGAATTACAACAAGCTTATTTTGATTTAGTGAAGGGTAAGTCTGAAGATAAGCATGGTTGGCTAGAGTATATAAACGAATAAATTTACTACGTATCTTTATAAAAACCACTGCGTGGTGAATAAAGTATAATCTGGGAATGAGGAAATGTAGCGAGACAGCTGCAGAAATAAATTGAGGTAAATGATGGCTAAATTAAGAAGTGCAACTACAACAGAAGGTCGTAAACGTGCAGGTGCTAGAGCATTATGGCGTGCGACAGGTATGACAGATAAAGATTTTGGCAAACCAATTATTGCGGTTGTAAATTCATTTACCCAATTTGTACCAGGCCACGTACATTTAAATCAATTAAGTGAGCTAGTTGCTGATGCAATTACTGAGTCGGGTGGTGTACCAAAAGAGTTTAATACTATCGCGATAGATGACGGTATAGCTATGGGCCATAGTGGCATGTTGTATTCATTACCTTCAAGAGATCTGATTGCAGACTCTGTTGAATACATGGTAAATGCCCATTGTGCTGATGCCATGGTATGTATTTCAAACTGTGACAAAATCACCCCAGGTATGATGCTTGCTGCATTTAGATTGAATATCCCAGTAATTTTTGTATCTGGTGGACCTATGGAAGCCGGTAAAACTAAGCTTGCATCAATCGATGTGAAATTAGATTTAGTTGATGCCATGGTGCAAGCTGCAGATCCAACTGTCAGTGATGAACAGTCTGAACAAGTAGAACGCTCAGCATGTCCTACATGTGGTTCTTGTTCTGGTATGTTTACTGCAAATTCAATGAACTGTTTATTAGAAGGTTTAGGCTTAGCATTACCTGGTAATGGTACTACTTTAGCGACTCATAAAGATCGTAAACAGTTATACTTAGATGCATCTGCTCGTATCGTAGATTTATGTCGTGAGTATTATCAAAAAGACAATGAAGCTGTATTACCACGTAATATTGCCAGTCGCGCAGCATTTGAAAACGCTATGACACTTGATATTGCGATGGGGGGGTCTTCAAATACTGTATTACATTTATTAGCTGCAGCTCAAGAAGCGGGTGTTGATTTTGATATGACACATATCAATGCGCTTTCTCTTAAAACACCTTATTTATGTAAAGTTGCACCTGCAACACCTGAATACCATATTGAAGATGTGCATCGCGCAGGTGGTATTATGGGAATTTTAAATGAGTTAGGTAAAGCAGGTTTACTTGATTTATCTTGTGAGCATGTTGCTGGTGGTAGCATTGGCGATTTAATCAATAAGTGGGATGCAACCAACCCAGATAATGTAAAAGCGCAAAAGTTTTATAAAGCAGGTCCTGCAGGTATTCGTACAACCAAAGGCATGAGTCAAGAGTGTCGTTGGCCAGAACTTGATATAGACCGTGAAAATGGCTGTGTTCGCAGTGTGGAGCATGCATTCAGACAAGACGGTGGTTTATGTGCACTTTACGGAAATATTGCTGTTGATGGCTGTATTGTTAAAAGTGCTGGTGTAGTTGATGACATGTTGACATTTACTGGTCCTGCCAAAGTATATGAATCACAAGATGATGCTGTTGATGGCATTTTAAATGAAGAAGTCAAAGCGGGGGATGTTGTTGTTATTCGCTATGAAGGTCCTAAAGGTGGGCCGGGTATGCAAGAAATGCTTTACCCAACAAGTTATTTGAAATCTATGGGCTTAGCTGAAAAATGTGCATTGATCACTGATGGACGTTTTTCTGGTGGTACATCAGGTTTATCAATTGGTCATGCTTCACCTGAAGCTGCTGCTGGTGGCGCAATTGCATTAGTTGAAGATGGCGATTCAATTATTATAGATATCCCTAACCGCGGTATTTCAATTGATATTTCTGATGCTGAGCTAGATGCTCGCCGTGAAAAACAAGATGCCAGAGGCAAAGATGCATACAAGCCTGTTGATAGAAACCGTGTTGTAAGCCCTGCATTAAAAGCATATGCATTATTGGTAACAAGTGCCGATAAAGGTGCTGTAAGAGATATCGCTAAATTAGACGAACTTCTTTAGTGCTCTTGAGATAAATAATTTAGATTTGAGTGGCTAAGGCCGCTCAAATAGTAGGAAAGTAAAATGGTCAGTAAAGAATTAGATTATTTCAGAGCTATCATCCAAGCCAATATGGCACCATTAGCTAAGTTAACCGATGTCAGTCCAGTTACCAGCCTTGAAAAAAAGTTAGAAAACAAAATTTGGCTTAAACGTGAAGATCAGCAACCTGTCTATTCATTTAAACTACGTGGTGCTTTTCATAAGCTAAAAAAATTACCTGCTAATTCAAAAGTAGTGACGGCTTCTGCTGGTAATCATGCACAAGGCGTTGCACTAAGTGCAAGTCATTTAGGTCATACTGCAACGATTGTTATGCCTGATACTACACCTGAAATTAAAGTAAATGCTGTAAAAAATTTAGGTGGAGAGGTTATTTTACATGGTCATAATTTTGATGTCGCTAATGCTTATGCAAAAGCATTAGCGATAAAAGAAAATGCGATATTTGTGCCGCCATTTGATGATCCTGATGTTATCGTTGGTCAAGGTACAATTGCCCGTGAACTCATGCAGCAATTACCTAACTTAGATGCTGTATTTATCCCTGTTGGCGGTGGCGGTTTACTCGCTGGCATGGCTGTTTATATCAAATCACTTAATCCTGAAATTCAGGTTATAGGTGTGGAATTTCAAGAAAGTGCTTGCTTAGAAGCTGCATTTAAAGCGGGAAAGCCAGTTGAACTTGAGCGTGTGGGCAGCTTTGCCGATGGTGTTGCAGTTAAAATTATTGGCACTGAAACATTCAGGCTAGCTCAACAGTTTTGCGATAAAGTGATTACCGTATCAAGTGATGAAATCTGTGCCGCGATGCAAGATATTTTTGTATCTACACGTGCTGTTGCTGAGCCTTCAGGTGGCGTTGCGTTAGCGGGTCTTAAAAAATGGTGTCAGGATACTGGTGTTAAAGGTCATAATTTAGCCGCTGTGCTCTCGGGTGCTAATTTAAACTTTGACCGGTTACGTTATGTTGCTGAGCGAACTGCACTAGGTGAAAAGAATGAAGCGCTCTTGGCTGTAACAATAGGTGAAGAAAAAGGCAGTTTTAAAAAGTTTTGCCAAGCACTAGATGGTAGAACTATCACAGAGTTTAATTATCGTTATGCTAATACTCAAAATGCTGAAATTTATGTCGGTATTGGCTTAAGGAATGGTCAGTATGAACTTGAACAACTTAAATCTCAATTATCAGCAAAAGAATATAACTTTATAGATTTATCTGATAATGAACTCGCAAAATTACATATACGTTATATGGTTGGTGGGAAACCTTGTAGTCCATTAACTGAACGGTTATTCAGGTTTGAGTTCCCCGAGCATCCAGGCGCATTAGAGCGTTTTTTAGATACTTTAGGTGCTAATTGGAATATTAGTTTATTTCATTATCGTAATCATGGTTCTGCGATTGGTAATGTATTGGCCGCTTTTGAAGTATCTAAAAAAGATATGCCTGAGTTTAAAGGACATCTAGATAAGCTTGCTTATGTTTACCAAGAAGAAACAGATAATCCGTGCTATCAAAGGTTTTTAGCAGCAGGAGATAAAGTTTAAACCTTTCTTTAAATTAAAAACTCATGCTAATTTTAGCGTGAGTTTTTGAATCTCTGAGTGATGAACAACTTCTTACAGTTATTTATTTGAAAGACAGTACAATTGCGAATTTTCATAAAAGGTAAATGTAAACTATGTCCTCTCTAAAGCTCAATATTTCTCTTTTTTGTTCGGTATTGGCACTATTGTTTTCTGGGTTTAATTTCATTCAAACAAGGCTCTTAATGAGTAATGAAAATATAGCACCTAACCAAGTTAACATAACTCAAATTGATAGCCAGAATAAGCAATCTATTGGTTACCTTAAAGCCACAGAAATTAATAATGATGAAAAGGTGAGTAAGCTACTTGGCCGGATATCAAAGTTAGAAGAACGTATAAATACCTTTGCGATACACACCCCAACTCAATTATCAGAACAGAATTCGCAAGAGTTTGAATCTTTGATATTTTCACTTATTGAAAAGCGAAAACAACAAGAAATAGCGGACTTTAAGGCTGAAAATCCAATCAATGGGTTTTATGAAGATCTCCCTAAAGACTATGAATTACGAATTAAAACAGACTTTGAGTATGCAAACCAAATTAGCAATGACTTAAAGCAGAAAGTATTAAATGATAGCCTATCAGCTGCTGAGCGTTTGGCGGCGATGAGCCAGTTACAGATGAACATGTTTATACTCAATAAAAATGGCTTGGAGCAATATGACTATCAAGCCGTTGAGGCAATCTTAGATATGACACATAATATGGAAGATAAAAACCTCCGCTTTCAAGCTATTGAGCTAGTTTCAAGAACACCAATCATAGATGAAAGATTATCTAAATCGTTTGTCAAAATGCTTGAGCAGGAACCCAATGATTATGTAAAAAATCTTGCTGCAGAGGGATTAATGTCGCAGTATTTCCAATCAGAGTCAAATCCAATAAAACAAAAACAGATAGCTCTAAATTTATTGTTACTTTATGAAAATGCAACGGATCCAAAAGTAAAAATGATCCTTCAAAATGTAATGGGTGACGAGAGAATGATTAAAGAACTAAAACAGTTATCAAATGGTTAACTGATTTTAGGAGGGAATAATTTAATAAAGGTGAACTTAGGTTTACCTTTATTAAATTTATGCTTGTTTACGAGCATATAAATATTGACTGGCTGTTTTGTTAGCTTTTATTCTGGGCAATGTCAGGATGATTTTAACTGTTATTTTGCTGAATATTTACCTTACATTTATGAAATCTTTAATTCCTTTCGAATGATCTTCTGCTTGTTATCACTGTTATAATTAGGCATCGTTTTTAGTGATATCGCAATATGAATTACCTCACACATTTTCAACAACTTGATCAAATTTTGGTTAATACCCGACATTATTGGCAATTACTTGCTTTTACTCAAAATGATCTTCCATGGCCACAATTGAATGATAAATTAAATGATCTCACCTCTGACACACTACTCATGTTAGAAAAAAATCCTGATTTAGCTTATGATTATTTCACTGATGTTATTCCTGAATTGCCTCAATTAAAGAAGTTAACTTCTACATTCTCGATGGTGACAAAGGAGGTTGATTTTCCATTTTGGTTAGAGGCTGGTATTAAAGGTCGAAAACTGGCCCAATTAAAATCATTTGTAGCTGCTGTTGATGAAACAGAGCTGCCTGTACTTGAATGGTGTGCAGGTAAAGGGCATTTAGGCCGTATGCTTGCTTTTAAAGGTGCTAAAAAAGTTCATAGTATAGAAATACAACCCCATTTATGTGAGCAAGGCGTTGAGCTTGCTAAAAAATATGAGATGAACATTAATTTTACACAGGCTGATGTTTTAAAAGATGATTTAGCTGAGCATATTAAACAAACACAGCACGCTGTTGCTTTACATGCTTGCGGTCAATTACATCAAACTTTAATGCGACAAGCGGTTTCATCCCATACTCAAAAGTTATCTCTATCTCCATGTTGTTATCATCTGATGCAAAACTCCGAAACTTATCAAGCAATGAGTGATATTGCTTTAACAAGTAAGCTTAATTTATCTAATTATGATTTAAAATTAGCGCTACAAGAAACGGTAACTGCAGCTGATCGGATCACGCAAAAACGTAATATTGAGGTAGAGTGGCGCTTGGGCTTTGATCAATTGATGCGTGATGTAACTGGTAAAGATACATATGTGAGTGTACCTTCTGTAAGTAAAAGCATGTTTTCTACGAATTTTGAAGCTTTTTGTATTTGGGCTGCTGAAAAAAAATCTTTAAACTTACCTGAAAATATTAATTTTGAAAGTTATTATCAAAAAGGTAAAACAAGAAAAAAAATAACAGAAAAAATAGAATTAGTTCGTCACCTGTTTCGAAAACCAATAGAGATTTGGTTGATTTTAGATCGAGTTTTATATCTGCAGCAACATGGATATCACGTTACTGTAAATGAATTTTGCGATAAACAAGTGACACCAAGAAATTTATTAATCCGAGCACAAAAAGAGTATTAACTAGATATTGTGCATTAAAGTATAAAAGAAGGATAAAATGAAAAGTTTAAAAAATTTATTTGATAATAATCGACATTGGGCATGTCAAACAACTAAAGATAATCCTGAGTTTTTTAAAGTTTTATCTATGCAGCAAAATCCAGAGTATTTATGGATCGGTTGCTCTGATTCGCGCGTTCCGGCTAATGAAATTGTTGGTTTATTGCCAGGTGAGTTATTTGTTCATCGCAATGTTGCAAATGTTGTCGTTCACACAGATCATAACTGTTTGTCTGTTATGCAATATGCAGTAGAAGTTTTAAAAGTAAAACATATTATGATTGTAGGCCATTACGCCTGTGGTGGTGTTAAAGCAGCCTTAGATGGGGCAAGGTTAGGTTTAATTGATAATTGGTTAAGGCATGTTGTTGATGTAAAAGAAAAACATTTTGAAAAGTTAAATGCTATTGAAAACTATGAGGAACGATTAGACACTTTATGTGAATTAAATGTCATAGAGCAAGTTAAAAATGTAAGTCAAACATCGATAGTGCAAAATGCCTGGGATAATGGACAAGATTTATCGGTTCATGGTTGGATATATGGTTTAAAAGATGGGCATTTAAGCGATTTAAATTCATGTACAACTAATAGTAAAGAACTTTTAAGTATTTACCAGCAAGCGACTCAAGAAGTATTTGAACGATAGGTTATTAATAATAAAAAAAGCCAACCCGGGGGAGGTTGGCTTAGAGTGCATTAACAACAAATGCTTAAGGGAATATGATTTCTAGTAAGCTTCTAGAAGATGTTGCCAGTATGCATTGAGTTAACTGAATTTAAGCTTAACGCTTTATATAAAATATTAATTACAGTCTCATTAAGTTTTAAATTTACCGACTAAAGCCGTTAGATTTGATGATAGTCCTGATAAATGATCTGCATTATCATTGGCACTAGTTGCTACTTCAGCAACTTCATCAGCAACATTTTTTATTTCAATAACGTTTCTGCTTATATCTTCTGCAACATGTTGCTGTTCTTCAGCAGCCGTTGCTATTTGTGTATTCATATTGCTTATCATATCTACTGAATCGGTAATACTTGAAAATGCGTCTTTAGCTGCTGTTGTGAGCTCAACCGTTTTATCGGATTTTTCTAAACTGTCGTTCATTTCTTTTGAAACACTTTGAGTCATATTTCGCAGTTTGTCTAATTGCACTGATATTTCTTCTGTTGACTCTGAGGTACGTTGTGAGAGTGCTCTGACTTCATCAGCAACAACTGAAAACCCTCGACCTTGTTCGCCAGCTCTAGCTGCCTCAATAGCGGCATTGAGTGCAAGAAGATTGGTTTGTTCTGCGATACCTCTGATCACATCTAAAATAGAAGTTATGTTTTGGCTCTCAACATCCAAATGCTGTATATCAACGGCTGCACTTCTAATTGTTTCACTAAGGGAGCTGACGCTGGAAACTGACTTTTCAATAACTTTTTGACCATCCTCAGCTGCCTGCTTTGAATTATTTGCAGAGTCTGCTGCATTAGCGCAACTGGAAGCGACTTCATTTGCTGTTGCAGCCATTTCATTGACAGCTGTTGCGGCTTGCTCAAGAGCTTGTTGTTGTAATTGAATTGAATCATGCAATGTTTGAGACAAATTAGAAGATTGATCTGCAGAATTATTAACATCTAGTGAGGTATCATTGATATCTTTGACTAAGTTTGAAATAGAGGTTAAAAATAAATTAAAGCTGTTTGCGAGTTTTCCTGTTTCATCTTTTGTACGTATTATTAATCTTTGTGTTAAATCCCCCCCACCTTGTGAGATAAGTTCAAGACCATCAGTAACTTCAATAATAGGCCCTGAAATTAAACGGGCTAAATAAATAGCACCAAATGAAAACAAAGCGACTAATATAAAGCCTATTATTATTATGCTCATCGTCATTTTATTTGCAGAAGCGAGTACTTCGCTTGTTTTTAATAAACCAACAAATTTCCAGCCTAATTTTTTAGATGTATATACATTTGCGAGATAGGTTTCATCATCAATTTCTATTTCGATTTGGCCGGTATTTATTTGGGCTAACGGCTTATATAACCCATTGTCTACAGTATCAAAGGCCTTAAAATTATTTTTTGTATGTTTAGGGTCTACTAATATAGTGCCCGTGTCTTCAATTAACATTAAATAACCTGTTTCACCTAGCTTTATTTGAGTAACCATTTCGGTTAATCCTTTGAGGCTTACATCCATACCTGTTGTGCCAAAAATGTCACCATCATTTGATTTTAGTGCTTTGACTGTCGATACAATCACGGCATCATCTGGCTCCCAATAATATGCTTTTGTTCTTACAATTTTACCATTAGCTTGCATACCAGTTTGAAACCAAGGTCGAGTTCTTGGATCGTAATT
Organism: Pseudoalteromonas denitrificans DSM 6059; assembly: GCF_900112265.1. Taxonomy (GTDB): domain Bacteria; phylum Pseudomonadota; class Gammaproteobacteria; order Enterobacterales; family Alteromonadaceae; genus Pseudoalteromonas; species Pseudoalteromonas denitrificans. Next base: position 9,744 of record NZ_FOLO01000042.1, read on the forward strand.
TGCGCTGACGCTGCCAGTAGGCCATTGAGTATAACCACCAGTTGAATTGCCCATATAAATATAAGAAATACCTTGGTGTGATTGTCCAAAGTCAGTGAAGAGTTGGAATATATTGGCTTCTATAGGGTCGTTTTTAGTTGGTGTCATGCTGACAGATGTTGAATTATTTAAGTAATTTTTTATACCTGTGGCGCCTTGAGTCACAAATTTGTGTTGCGATAAATAATTCACATTTTTTTCTATTTCCGTAAAAAATAAATTAATAGCATTATCTATTTGTGAGACCTCTCTAATATTGGCATCTTGCATGTTCTTATAAGCTTGATCTCTAGTTTGGCTTATCATTAACATTGAAATGACTAATAAAGGTAAGGAAATCGTAGTAATAAAAGCTGCTATTAACTTTTGAGAAATAGTCATAATAATACTCAGCAGAAATATTTATAAACTTTAAATATAGATACAAGGCAATAAATCAGCAACTTAGGTCTAATAATTTTTTAATTATTAGACCTATTTGAAAGCTATTACTACACTTGCTCTAAATAGTTGCTTGAGGAACTTAAAATGGCTAAATGTTTAATTTTGTTTCTTTTATTTATATTAAGTGAAAATTGTTTTGCTTCACCCGCTATATCAGGTGGTGTCTGGTTTAATTATAGTTATATTGAAGATAATGAAAGAGATAAAAATACACTAGGAGATATTACAGATGAAGCGCTTATTTTATATATTGACGGGGAAGCTAAAAAAGGTAAAGGAAATTGGTCATACTCAGCTGAATTTAGAGTAGGTAAAGGCTCGTTTACTGACCCAGATAATAATGCTTCAGGTGATAATTATACTTTACATAAAGCTTGGGTAGGTTTTGATTTCTCTGAAGATTTTAAATTTATAATAGGCAAGTCTCAGGTCCCATTTGCATGGAAAACTGCCAACTTTTGGCCTGGAGATATATTTCAGGCAGCTTATGGTGACCAAATGGATGTAGGTCTAAAGCTGATGGCCAAAACACAATTGTTTGATTATCAACTGGCATATTTTCATGCCGATGACTGGGGCGAAACTTCAACTGATAGCACAGATGATAATAAACATTGGGGCAGTAGTACGACATATCGTAAAGTTAAAACTTTTGTTGCGGATATAAAAATTCCTATATATGAAAATCAAGTATTAGGCTTTTCGGGTCAAAGTGGTAAGTTACAAGATTTAATTTTCTCAGATAATGAACTGACTGGTGACCACCAGGCTTGGAGTGTTTATTATCATGGTAAGTTTGAACGTTTTCATGTCAAAGCTGAATATATTGATGGCGAAAGAGATTTACCTGAAGCTTATATTTTGCAAGAAAATATCTCTAAAACAATAGAAAATACCCGTTATGGTTTTGAGTTTAATTATCAAATGAATGAATGGAGTTTTATATTTGATGCGACGTGGGCAAAACCCGATACAGTAAATAACGCAGCAGATACGATTACAGCTTATGCCCCAGGTATTAGTTATGATTATGGACCTGGCTGGATATATTTGGAGTATTTGGCACAAGATGGTTGGATAGACAGAGATATGATGATCCATGAAGGTGACTTTAATGCATGGTATTTAACGATTGATTTTTATTTTTAACAAGTAAAGGGCTAAATCATTAGATTTTTAGCCCTTTTTAATTGCTATTTATTTTCACTTAGCAACGCTTCTAATTGTGTTACTTTTTCTTCTAATGCCGTTAATTTTTCACGCGTACGAATAAGAACTTGTGTTTGAATATCAAATTCTTCACGTGATACAAAGTCCATCTGCGACAATTTATTTTGCAAAACTTGTTTAGTTTTATTTTCGACAGTTTCAGCTATGTTTTTAACACCTTGAGGCATGCTTTGACTTATTTGTTTGGCTATTTCTTCAATTTTTTTAGGGTCTATCATTTTATTTGTCCTTCATATATTAAATTTGAACATCCCCCCTTAATTGTCAATATGTCGCATATTGGGGTTATTTCATTATATGGTACTTATGGTGGCAGTAATTTAATAGTTAATTTGATAAAATCTCGCTTCTTATTTTTTTATATCTTTTTTACTTCTTTTTAAATAATAGTTCAGGAATTTTATTCACAATGAAAATGAATCCAAAGCAAGATGAAGCGGTTAAATATATTAGTGGACCTTGCTTGGTTTTAGCTGGTGCAGGCTCAGGGAAAACACGTGTAATTATTAACAAAATTGGTTATTTGATTCAAAAATGTGATTACAAAGCAAGGAATATTGCTGCCGTTACTTTTACCAATAAAGCAGCTAAAGAAATGAGAGAGAGGTTAAAGCAATCATTAGGTAAGCAAGAGTCTAAAGGGATTTGGATTTCAACATTTCATACATTAGGTTTGGAAATCATTAAAAAAGAAATTAAAACTTTAGGCTTTAAGCCCGGGTTTTCATTATTAGATGATCAAGACACAGGTCAGTTACTAAATGATTTAACTGAAAAAGAATTAAAAAAAGATAAAGACCAATTAAATTTGTTAAAAATGCAGATCTCTAATTGGAAAAATGAATTGATAATACCTAAACAAGCCATTAGTGAAGCAAGAGAGCCACAAAAAGTACTTTTTGCACAACTTTATGAGCGTTATCAAATTCAGCTACGTGCCTACAATGCGCTTGATTTTGATGATTTGATTATGATCCCAACATTGCTACTGGCTAAATTTCCTGAAGTAACATTACGTTGGCAGAATCGTTTTCGTTATTTGTTAGTTGATGAATATCAAGATACCAATACCAGTCAATATCAATTAGTTAAGCACTTAGTAGGCGAGCGTTCGCGCTTTACTGTGGTAGGAGATGATGATCAATCTATTTATTCATGGCGTGGTGCAAAACCACAAAACTTAGTTTTGTTAAGTAAAGATTTTCCAACTCTTAGGTTAGTAAAGCTTGAACAAAATTATCGTAGTTATCAGCGTATTTTAAAAGCGGCTAATATTTTAATTGATAATAACCCCCATGTTTTTGATAAAAAATTATTTAGTGAATTAGCTAATGGTGAAATAATTAAAGTTATAGGTACACGAGATGAAGAGCATGAAGCTGAAAGAGTTGTTGCTGAAATTATTTCTCATAAGTTTATGAAGCGAACAAATTATAAAGATTACGCTATTTTGTATCGGGGTAATCATCAGGCAAGAATATTTGAAAAAAGTTTAATGGCTAACCGTATTCCTTATAAAATTAGTGGTGGTATGTCATTTTTTGCGCGTTCTGAAATCAAAGATATTATGGCTTATTTAAGGCTTTTGGTTAATCAGGATGATGATAATGCTTTTTTGCGTATCGTAAATACACCTAGGCGTGAAATTGGCACTGTAACTTTAGAAAAGCTAGGTACTTTAGCAAATGAAAAGCATATCAGTTTATTTGAAGCGTGTTTTGATTCTGAGCTTACAAATAGGCTCGCGGGACGAGGTTTTAATGCTTTGCAAGGGTTTGCGCGCTGGGTTGTTGAGCTGTCGGATAATGCTGTTAGAGGAGATACTTTAGAGGCAGTTAAAACAATGATCCATCAAATAGACTATGAAGATTATTTATATGAGTCATCACCTAGTGGTAAAGCTGCGGAGATGAGAATGAAAAATGTATCTGAGCTCTATAAATGGATCACAGATATGATAGTCGGCAATGATGAAAACCCACCTATGACCTTAGCTGAGGTGGTTACAAAATTAACCTTAAGAGATATGCTAGAGCGAAACGAAGATGAAGAAGACAGTGATGCTGTACAGCTACTCACTTTACATGCATCTAAAGGCTTAGAATACCCTTATGTGTTCATGGTAGGTATGGAAGAGGGCTTGTTACCACATCAGATGAGTATAGATGAAGATAACATTGAAGAAGAAAGGCGATTAGCTTATGTTGGCATTACCCGGGCACAGCAGGAACTGGTATTTACTTATGCTAAAACACGTCGTCAATATGGTGAAACATCTACCACTGAGTTAAGTCGGTTTGTACAAGAGTTACCACAAGATGATTTAGAATATGAGTCTCGTAAGCAGCCCAGTACTCAATCAGAACGTATGGCAAAAGGGCAATCTAAAGTAGCAGGCTTAAGGGCTATGCTTAAAAAATAAAAATCTCTCAAAAAGAGGTTGGTTTTAGACTACTTAAATCTAGTCACTTTGAAGTTTTATGGGTGTATCAAAAGTTGAGTTTAATTTTTAAACTTAAATGATATACCGTTTAAAGAGACTTTAAGCTATTTATCACTCATATCAGTTTGCTAAATTACACCATAAGCTAACATGGCATCAGCAACTTTTACAACCTGATGAAACTCATGTTCTCCAAGGTTTCTTTTTATTAAACTGTAGTTTGTTTAGATTTAAACATAGTTATGAAAATGAATAATAGTGTTTAAAAAAATATTTAAATTATTGTAATAAACTTCGAGATGAAATTGGATTAATAGTAAGGTAATTTAAAAAATTGTTACTGTGAGGTAAATATATTTCAATTTTTTTTGTCATTGTTACATTTGTTTACTTAGGCGCTTTATTTATTTAAATCCCTTTGTTACAGTGCGCGCCGTCTTCATATGCGAAGACATCCTGTTGATGATGCATTCTTAGGGATGCACCGTATTAATAGCTTCTCCCCAGATTGCTATACCCGGCTTACTAGATAAGCCGGTCTTTTTTACTTTTGATTATCTTCCGTCATTTGCTTTTCATCTGGTTTTTCATGAATTACTTCACCTAAATACCAATTATCTAGTTTCTTCGCTAATTCTGGTAACCCAGTGCCTTTTAAAGAAGAAAAAGCGTGAACTGTGATATCAGCATTTAAGCTAGATAATTCTTTACGTACTTTTAATACTTCGCTTTTACGTGGTCCTTGCTTTAATTTATCGCATTTAGTTAATAAAGCTAAAATAGGGATTTCGCTATCTACTGCCCAAGTAATTAAATCCATGTCTAATTCTTTTAATGGATGACGGATATCCATTAAAATTACAATGCCTTTCAAGCTGTCTCTATTTTGTAAATATTGACCTAAAGACTTTTGCCATTTTTTCTTCATTTCTATTGGCACTTTGGCATAACCATAGCCAGGTAAATCGATAAGGCGTTTATTATCAGTTAAATCAAAAGAGTTAATTAGTTGGGTTCGACCAGGTGTTTTACTTGTTCTTGCTAATTTTTGATCTGTAAGTGTGTTTAAAGCGCTTGACTTCCCTGCGTTTGAACGACCAGCAAATGCAACTTCTATACCTGTATCAGGCGGGAGTTTAGAAAGATCGGGGGCGCTGGTGGTAAAAGTGGCGGCGCTGTATTTTATACGAGATTTAAGCACTGTGGCTCCTTTATGATACAAGGTTAAGCTAAGCTTGTTATTTTATACCAAGATGGCATGAATGTTGAGTTTAGTTATCATTTATCCGTTTTTATTATATTTTTATTGATTTTACAGGGTTAAAAACTGTCAGAAAACATAATATGGTGTAGAATAGTTGACTTATTATAGGTGGCTTTATATCCACATTGTAGTTTACAGGGTCGGAAACAGAGAATTCAGCATGAAAAAAATAGCTCTATCTTTAACTATGTTGTTTGGTGCATTGGCTGCAAACAACGCAACAGCATTTGATGGCGATGCAACTGCTGGTAAAGCGAAATCTGCCGTATGTGCAGCATGTCACGGCGCCGAAGGCAATGCACCAGTTAATTTATATCCTAAATTAGCAGGGCAAAGCGCTGAGTATTTATATAAACAACTTAAAGACTTAAAATTAGGTATGACTTCTGGTGGTAAAGAAGGACGTATGGATCCAGTGATGAGCGGTATGACGATGGCGCTTAGTGATCAAGATATGAAAGATTTATCTGCATACTTTGCCTCTCTTAATATGAGTGAAGGCAGTACGCCAGAAGAAGTCGTCGCACTTGGCACTAAGTTATATAAAGCCGGTGATGCAGAGCGTGCAATTCCAGCCTGTTCAGCATGTCATGGACCTAGAGGTAATGGCACTTCACTCGCTGGTTTCCCTAAAATATCCTTTCAGCATCCTGAATACATAAAAGCACAACTTGAAAAGTTTCGTGATGGTAGTCGTCATAATGATCAAAATGGCATGATGACAGATATAGCTAAAAAATTAACTGATAAAGATATTGATATTTTATCAAAATATTTAGGTGGTCTTCACTAGACTTAAATATATAAAAAAAAGCAGCGAGAGCTGCTTTTTTTATATATTAATTTTGTTTATTGATGGATACATTTATAAATGTTTTAAATTAAAGGAATCATCACTCAATCGTAACGTGAGATATTTCTCACATTGCGTGTAGGTAATTGACCATATTTATCTGTAAGAAAAGTCTTATTATAAATTTTTTATTAGACTTAAGTCTATGTTATTAAAAGTTATCAATGTAAAGTTAATAAAAAAATTAATTAATTTTGTATAAATAAGTTGTAAAATATTTATTAACAAGTAAATTAACCCCTGTCGCAAAACATAATAAAACAATACGGAAGCAAGTTTATAGGGAAAATACAGCGATAAATTTTGTGTGCAATGGGGAAAAGCTGAATGAATAAGTCCATAGAGATTAAAGTTCAGAAAAGTAATAAACCTGAATAAAGATTCCAATAAGAGATGAAAGTTCAGAAGAGTAAAAACTGAATAAAGATTCCAATAAGAGATGAAAGTTCGGTAAAGTAAAAACTGAATCAATAAATCCATTAAGAGATTAAAGTTCAGAAGAGTAAAACCTGAATAAAGATTCCATTAAGAGATGAAAGTTCAGAGAGAAAGAAAATAACTGAATAAAGATTCCAATAAGAGATGAAAGTTCGGTAAAGTAAAAACTGAATCAATAAATCCATTAAGAGATTAAAGTTCAGACTAAGGACTAAAAATAATAGCGTCAGGATGGCCGATAAAAATAATAATAAGAAATTCATGGAAGTTTAATAATAAAAACAATATGGAAAGTAAATAAAAATAATAAGACTGAAGATTTATATCTAAAGGTCGAAGGGAGAAGTGTCCAGGTTGAACAGACACTCTAATTGACAGGCAGTAGAGCAATCTACTGCCTTTTTATTTATCTAATTAAAATGAATATTCGCCATCAATCCTTTGAATTTTGACAAAAGATTATCATCTTTTCCTGCCATTTTATTTCTCTAATGCGATTTTGCTGAAAAAGCCTGCGATTTAAGATAAAATACGTTTAATTCAGATTAGATTGATCGATAGAGAAATGAGTAGAGAGAAAAAATCACGTAAAGGACCAAGTCAAAGCACTGGTAAAATGCGTTTAAGTAAAGAAAAGTTGCAAGAAGAAAGAGCGCTTAAGAATCATCGTCCTAAAAAGTTAAAAGGTAATAAGCCTGGTACTCGTAATGCGATTGATGAAAACGTTGGTAACAGTAATATAAATCAGAATGTTAAAAAACCAAAAGGCATGGGAAGTAAAAAACCTATCGATTTAACTCCAGGAAATAAACCAAAGGTTACAACTAAACCTGAGCCAGTAATGAATCGTGATTTAAAACCTGCTGCCGAGCTTAAAAAAGCACCTATTGTATCTTTATCTCCAGAACAAGAATTAGAACAGTTAGAAAATGATCAGAGATTATTAGATTTAATCGACCGTCATGAATCAGGTGAGTTATTAACAGGCAAAGATGCTAAATACTTTAATGTAAAAGTAGAACGCCATCAGGCTTTATGTGAGTTGCTTGGTTTAGATGATGATGAAGATGAGTTTGATGCACCAGAAGAAAGTAAGATAGATCAGTATTTATCAAATGATTTAGCCAATGAATGGATGGATGAGGAGGAATAGTGAGCACTTTTTGGTTAATTGCTTTTATTTTTGGTGCATTATTTATTGCTGGCTTGGCATTTTATGCTGGCACTTTACTTAGGCAAGTGAAGCAGCAAAAAGATCAAATTCTTGCGCATAATACCAAACGACAGATACAACAAGAACAAAAGAATACCAAGCTTGCTGATAGCATTAACTTAATTGCTAAAGCGATGAAAGAAAAGCAATGTGAGTACTCAGAAGGTTGTTTAAGAGTATGGGTATTACTGTCTCAATATGTTTTTGAAAGTGAAAATAATATTGAATTAGAGTACCCAGGTATTTTGAAGATGTATGATGTGGTAAAAGAAATGCCTACACATGCTGCTCGTAAAAAATATTCTAAAAAAGAAATCTATAAAATGGATTCTGCGCGCTGGAAAGCAGAAAAAGATCTCGAAGATGAAATTCAGAAAGATCTTGATAAAATAGTCTTGCAATTTAAGGCAGATCCAAACGCTAAAACGATTACTTTATAAATCGTTCAGAACCCTAGATATCTTCTGGGGTTTTTTTATTTTACTCCTGTGTCATTTGTTCCAGATCAAACCGTCTCTCACATCTTCAAAGTATACTCTTACGACAATCTAATTAAGAGATCTGCGTCGTGAAAAACTTAATTGAATGGGATGATTCCCTCATAAAAAAATATAATATCTCAGGCCCGAGATATACATCATATCCAACAGCATTGTCATTTGAAGAAGGTTATACAGAATCTGAAGTCGTCAAAGCTGTTAAGACAACTGATAATAATAAATTGTCTCTTTATATCCATATTCCATTTTGTAAGCAGCTTTGTTACTACTGTGGCTGTAATAAGATAATTACACGTCATCAGCATAAAGCAGATCTCTACCTTGATTATTTAGAAAAAGAAGCGGCATCTCAGTCACAGTTATATCAATCATATACTGTGGAACAAATGCATTTAGGTGGTGGTACACCGACGTTTTTAACTGTTGAACAAATGACACGTTTGATCGCTATCTTAGAGAAAAACTTTAATTTTGAGTCAAATGCAGAAAAAGGCATTGAAATAGATCCAAGATCATTAGCTGATGGCATGTTAAAGCAACTCAGAAATTTAGGTTTTAACCGTGTGTCATTTGGTATTCAAGATTTTGATGATGAAGTACAAAAAGCGGTTAATCGTGAGCAGTGCGCTGATAACGTTGCTGACTTAGTCATTGAAGCTAGAGAATTAGGTTTTAAATCCGTTAATACAGATATGATTTATGGCTTGCCATTGCAAACGGAAGAAAGCTTTGCAAAAACAATAGATCGTTTAATTGCTTTATCCCCTGATCGTGTTTCAGTTTTTAACTATGCACATATTCCAGACTTATTTTCAGCGCAACGTAAGATCAAAGATGATCAATTACCAACAGCAGTACAAAAACTGCAAATGTTTAAAAATACTATCAAGCAAATGAATGATGCGGGATATATTTTAATCGGTATGGATCACTTTGCTAAAAAAGATGATTCACTAGCTATCGCGCAACAAAAAGGCATATTACATCGTAACTTTCAGGGGTATACAACTCATGGAGACTGTGATTTATTAGGCTTAGGTGTGTCTAGTATCTCTCAAGTTGGCCGCAGTATCTTTCAGAATCCGAAAGATGTGAAAGAATACTATAAAGCGGTAGATTTAGGGTCTGTTCCTGTATGTAAAGGCTTAACTTTAACGCAAGATGATGTGATTAGAGCAGCGGTAATACGACAGCTCATATGTCATTTTGAGCTTGATATGAATGCGGTGAGTAAACAGTTTAATATAGATTTTAAAATTTATTTTCAGGAGTCATTAACATCCTTGAAGGGTCTAGTTGATGATAAAATGTTAGAGGTTAACTTTAATCATATTAAGGTCACTGCTAAAGGTTTATTGTTTATTCGCATTATTTGTATGAGTTTTGATGCACATTTACAAAGCCAAGCTAAATTGCAGCGATTTTCTCGTGTAATATGATTTTTGAGGCTTAGTTGCCACAAATTAACACTGCTTTAAAGTGAAAAATAGCACTTTGAAGCAGTTTTGATATGTAGACGGTTTTTTAACCTAGCTGAAATTTTTCCCCCGCTGAATAAATAAAAAATTTACTATTAATTTCTTGTGCAAATTCAGCCCATTGATAATATACATTTCGGCTAATTTTAGCGGTTAAACCAAAATTTAATGTTAAATAGGGTCGTTTTATATCTTTTGTTTTTGCCAGTGGATCACACTTTAAAACTAATGGATGATTTTTACCTAATAGATGTTTACGGCCTAAGTTGTCTATACAACATAAAATATTATCTTTTTCGCTTTCTTGCCAATTCCAATCCGTAATTACAAAAGGTGCATCCTCTACTTCAATTTTTACTTTTTCGATAGGCGTTTTTAAATAATAAGCTCCTGACTCAAAAATCAAAACACGGGAAAATAACCTGACCATAGTAGTTCTATTTATTGGACTATTCATATAATGCCAAGATCCATCTTTTTTAATTTCAATTGGCATATCACCGCAAAAATCAGGGTCCCAGCTATCTAGAGGTGGTATAGCATCTTCTAATAATTGGCTAAGCTGATCCAAATTCATAAACTATTGAGTGATCTTTTTAAGTGTTAATACAAAAGAAACGGGCACAGAGTGTGTGATTGATGGCAGTTTTGCTAACTCTTGAAGTTTATCTATACCAGAAGTTAAATTGAAATCACTAGGTTTAATGATTACAGGCATAAAAGAAGAAACACTTATATCACCATTCGCGAGTTGTGTTGCTAATACTTCGAGTTTTATTAATTTATTTATTCCATTTAATGCTAAATCAGCTTGAGTTTTAATTATATGGCTTTGGCCTTTTTTTAAATTTTTGAGTTGGCTTGATAAATCTGCTGTTAAATCTAATGTGGGGAAGACTTCTGTGTTAAATAAAAACTTTTGCATTCGTTCGTTACGAATAGGGATCAAAGTTTCGACACTACCAAGGTTAATCGTTAATTTGAATTGGCCTAAATCATCAATTTTTCCTGTGAGTTTTTTAAAATAATGACCCTCACCGAGTGTGTTTTTTTTAACAGATACAAAATTTACTCGAGATAAATTGTTATCTAATTGCCAGTTTGCAAAAGTATTTGCACTAGAGAAACAAAGCACTGCTGCAATAAGAGAATGTTTAAGCATGACATACCTATAATTAAAAATGATTAAATCTAGCCGTAAGTATAGCCAATTTTATTCAAGTGAAAATACCCTTAAAAAAACAAAATTAATAAAATTATGTATATAAAATCAGCATTGAATGAATTTTTATTATTTTATGCTTTGTTTTTTCGACTTTGCGAGATTTCCCCCTTAAATTCAATTGCTTTGTTTTAAGCCTTATTTTTTATGGGCTAGCGGGAATATTTAACTAGTAAGTTTGCTTGACAAAAGTGCTTGTCAAGTCCTAAAATCTTCATTCGTGGTAAATTGTGGGTAAAAGTGGTTTTTTAGGGTGAAACACTAAGAAAAAAGGTTTGATTTATGTTCCGTGGGGCACATTCTGTCAGTTTAGATAGCAAGGGGCGCTTGGCAATTCCAACCAAGTACCGTGCTTTGCTGCATGCTGATAATGATGGTCAAATGGTATGTACAGTAGACCTACAGCAAAGGTGTTTATTGCTTTATTCGTTATCTGAATGGCAAGTAATAGAGGCGCGTTTATTGAAACTTTCAAATATGAACTTGAATGAGCGTCGGGTTCAAAGAGTTTTACTTGGTAATGCAATGGATTGTCAGATAGATAAAAACGGTCGTATTTTGTTGTCATCACCTTTAAGAGAACACGCAGGATTAAGTAAAAAAATCATGCTTGTTGGCCAACTGAATAAATTTGAGTTGTGGGATGAGCAAGTTTGGCATGACCAAATGAAACAAGACATAGAACAAGAACAGATGGGAGATTTTGAACTCTCAGATGGTTTAAAAGATTTTTCTTTTTAACTGATAAATAAAAAGTGCTTATAGGAACTAATAAAAACGTGGAAAAAACGACAGAAAAAAAAGAGCATATATCAGTTTTGCTTGAAGAAACAATTGAAGCATTAGCAATTAAACCTGATGGAATTTATATTGATGGTACGTTTGGCCGTGGCGGCCATTCAGGTCAAATATTAAAAAGTTTAGGCGAAAAAGGCTGCTTACAAGCGATTGACCGCGATCCTCAAGCAATAGCTTCAGCATTACAGTATAAAGATGATAAACGTTTTTCTATCGCACATAATACATTTTCAGAAATTAAACTGGTGGCTGAACAAGCTGGTTTATTAGGTAAAGTTGACGGAATATTATTAGATATAGGTGTATCTTCCCCTCAGTTAGATGATGCTGAGCGCGGTTTTAGTTTCATGAAAGATGGGCCATTAGATATGCGAATGGACCCAACTAAAGGGCGAAGTGCTGCACAGTGGTTAGCGGAAGCTGAATTAGAAGATATTGTTTTTGTGATTAAAAAATATGGTGAAGAAAAGTTTGGTCGCCGTATTGCGCATAAAATTTTAGAAACTCGGGATGAAACTCCTATTACAAGCACGGCACAATTAGCGAAATTAATAGATGAAGCTGTACCTGTAAAAGATAAGCATAAACATCCTGCAACACGTACCTTTCAAGCGATCCGAATTTATATAAATAGTGAATTAGAAGAAATTGAAACTGCATTAAATGAATCACTGGATGTATTGAAACCAGGTGGTCGTTTAGTGGTTATTTCGTTTCATTCTTTGGAAGACCGTATCGTTAAACAATTTATTAAGAGGCAAAGTAAGGGAAAATCTTTACCTAGAGGTTTACCTCTGACGGATGCTCAGCTTAAACAAGATTTAACGTTAAAAGCAGTTGGTAAAGCAATAAAACCGAGCGAAATGGAGCTCGTACTTAATAGCAGGGCAAGAAGTTCAGTACTTAGGGTTGCTCAAAAATTGTAATGGATATCAAAAGTAGTGTTATAAAAAAAAACACTAGGCAACCCAATCTTTTTGCTGAAATATTTAAAGGGTTTTTTAAAGAGAAAATAGTTTTTTTACTGCTTTTTCTTATATTTATCACTGCACTGGCTGTTGTGCAGGTAACCCATGCTTCAAGACAGGAACTGATCTTACAAGATCAACTTTTACAACAAAGGGATGATTTGGATTTGCAATGGCGATATTTACTCGTTGAGCAGGAGTTTTATGCTCAGCATGTACGTATCGAAGAGATAGCTAAAACTAAATTGCAAATGAAACGACCACAAAGCAAAGATGAACAGGTAGTGATTTTGCCATGAGAAATGTGCAAAGAAAAAAAATAAAATCTAATTTTCATCGTGGTCGATTTATTATCGTCTGTTTTTGCATATCAGCAGTTTTTATTGGTTTAGCTGCTCGGGCTGCTTATATTCAGATTATTAAACCTGATTTGGCAATAAATGAAAGTAATAAAAGAACTTTAAGAGTAAAAAAATTACATGTTCAAAGGGGCATGATATTTGACCGTTCAGGTAAAGAGCTGGCTGTAAGTGTCCCTGTCGTAAGCGTATATGTTGATCCTAAAGCCTTAAATGAAGGTTTGGTTGCAAAAGTATTAAAGCAAGCTAAAAAGCAAGGTGAAAATGCGAAGCTACTGGCAAAAAATGAATTGTTATTAGCGAAACGAGTGAAAGAGCATTATCAGCAAGATATTCGTTGGCAAGAGTTAGCGGATGTATTAAGAGTTAAACAAAATAAAATTGATCGGCGCTTGGTTGGCGATCCAACAAAACGTTTTATTTATTTACAACGTCAAATTACCCCAGCAGTTGCAGACTATATTAAACGCTTAAAATTACCCGGGATTTATTTAATAGATGAATCGAAAAGATACTATCCTGCGGGAGAAGTAACAGCGCATGTATTAGGTTTTACCGATATTGATGGTAAAGGCATTGAGGGCATGGAAAAGTTATTTAATAAAGCTTTAACTGGAACTGATGGGCGAAGAACTTATCGCAAAGATGCCCAGGGTCGAGAAGTTGAAATTTTAGATGAAAGAGAGCGAGTAGAGCCCGAATCAATTAATTTAAGTATAGATCAACGCATTCAAGCCATTGCTTATAAAGCTTTAAAGTCGGCTGTTTTATCTTATAAAGCGACATCCGGTTCAGCTATGGTTGTAGATGTTAAAACGGGTGAGATACTCGCTATGGTTAATAGTCCTTCGTTCAATCCAAATAATTTATCTAATGCAATGCCGCACAAGCGTAGAAACCGTGCTATTACCGATTTATTTGAACCCGGATCAACGGTTAAGCCGTTAGCCATTTTAGCTGGATTAGAATATGGCACAATTAACGACAATGAAATAGTAAATACGAGCCCAGGCTATATGAGAATGGGTGGCAGTATGGTCAGAGACCCACGTAATAATGGCAAGATGACATTAAGACAAATAATCCAAAAATCAAGTAATATGGGCGTTGCCAAAATTACAAAAGAAGTACCTAAAGATTTTGTTGTTGGTTTATATGAAAAAGTAGGATTTGGTGAAGATACTGGTACTAATATGATAGGTGAAACCAGTGGTTTATTTACTCCTAGGCGCCGCTGGTCGGACTTTGAAATTGCAACTTTATCTTTTGGTTATGCCCTTGCTATTAGTACCGCGCAATTAGCGCGTTTTTATGCCACTTTAGGTTCGGGTGGAATATCTCGCCCTTTAACAATTTTAAAGCAAGATGAGCCTATGCATGGTGAACGCATTATGGCGCAAAAAAATGTACATGCAGTGCTTGAAATGATGGAAAGTGTCTTTGAAAAAGGTGGTACTGCTCCGAATGTTAAATTAGATGGTTACCGTGTTGCAGCTAAAACAGGAACGTCAAAAAAAGCCATTGCAGGTGGCTATGGTGATGAATATGTCAACTATTTTGCAGGTGTAGGCCCAGTATCTGATCCGCGTTTATCTATTGTTGTTATGGTAAATGAGCCTAGTGGCGATGAATATTACGGTGCTACAACAACTGGACCTGCATTTTCAGAAATTATGTCTGGCGCATTACGTATTTTAAATGTTGCTCCTGATTTAAATACAGTGGCGATGACTAAAATAGGAGCTGATCATGGTTGATATTAAAACTAGTTTGGCTGAAATAGGGGTGGTTTCACCTTCAATCACTGTAAATGATTTGGTTTTAGATAGTAGGCTTGTTAATTCTGGTGATGTTTTTATTGCAATTAAAGGTTTTGAGCTTGATGGTGGAAAATTTATAGCATCAGCGCTGAATAAAGGTGCAGTATTAGTATTAGCCGACAGTGAGTGTTTAATTGATAAAAATATTAATCATTTATCTAAAATTATTAAAATAAATAAGCTTAATCAAAAACTAGCTAAATTAAGTGCACATTTTTATGGTAAACCAAGTGAGCAACTACAGCTTATTGGTGTAACAGGTACTAACGGTAAATCGACCATTACAAGCATGATTGCTAGCTTAGTTTCTTCCTGTGAAATTAAGTCGGCGGTCATAGGTACTTTAGGCTGGGGCCAACCTGATGCTTTAACTCCCTTGGATAATACCACGCCTTCTACAATTGCATTACAGCAAATGTTATCAAATTTAAAGCAAAAAAATACTGATTTGGTTGCGATGGAGGTTTCCTCTCATGGGTTGACTCAAGGTCGTGTTGATGAATGTAAATTTAAAGCAGCGGTTTTTAGTAATCTATCTCGAGATCACTTAGATTATCATGGTGATATGGCGCAATATGCCAATGCAAAATTACAATTATTTACTGAACATTCTCCCGTTTTAAATGTCTTTAATTTAGATGATCCAATCACAACGCAGTGGCTTAATAAATATGATTTTAAAAATAGAATCTTATTTGGTTATGGACAGAATGCCTTAACTAATAATAAGTATGTTTTATTTAACTCAGTAGAGTGTACAAGTGAAGGAGTTAAAGCAAAATTTATCACTAGTTGGGATCAAGGTAATTTAGGTTATGAAATTAACTGTCCTATTTTTGGGGAGTTTAATTTATATAATTTGGCCGCCGCACTCTCTGTCGTTTTAGGGTTAGGTTATCCTATAAAACAAGTGTTTGAGGCTGCTAATCACTTAGAACCAATTGCAGGTCGGATGCAGCCATTCTATAGCCTACATAATAAACCGACTTGCATCGTTGACTACGCTCATACGCCTGAAGCATTGGCTTTGGCATTAAAGGCTTTGCAGAGCCATGTTCCAGGTGGCATTACATGTGTTTTTGGTTGTGGGGGAGACAGAGACAAAGGTAAACGTGCTTTAATGGCAAAGGCGGCACAGCGGTATGCTAATAAAATTATTGTAACAAGTGATAATCCCAGAACAGAAAATCCAGATGATATTATTTCTGATGTTTTAAAAGGTTTTACAGATCAAAAAAATGTACAAGTTGAAGTTGAACGTGCAAAAGCAATTGCTTTGGCTATTTCACAAGCAACACAAAATGAAGTGGTTTTGATAGCAGGCAAAGGTCATGAAGACTATCAAATCATAGGTGATAAAATAATAAACTTTTGCGATAGAGCTTGGGTTAAACAGCTGTTAGAAGGTGGTTGCTGATGATCCCAATGGATTTAAATTGGATAGCAAAAGTCTTAGGGGTAAAAATAACCCCTAAAGAAATAAATATAATAAATATAATAAATAAAGCGGTCACTAATATAAATACTGATACGCGCACTATCACTTCAAATGAGGTGTTTTTGGCGTTGAAAGGTCCTAACTTTGATGGTCATAAGTTTGTTCATCAAGCCATAAATCAAGGTGCCGTTGCTGTCATTGTTGAAAAAGATGTTTTAGCTGAGTTAGATGAAACACAAGTAGTGCAATTTATCGTTGATAATACACAAACAGCATTAGGTTTACTTGCTAGTGCTGTAAAAGATGAGGTCTCTCCGAAAACAATTGCAATTACAGGCAGCGTTGGTAAAACGACAGTTAAAGAAATGACGGCGTCAATTTTAGGTTTAAATGCCAAGGTTTTATCTACCAAAGGTAATTTTAATAACGAAATTGGAGTGCCATTAACCTTATTGCGTTTAGAGCAAGATGATGAATATGCAGTTATTGAATTAGGCGCAAATCATTTAAATGAAATTGCATACACCTGTAATTTAGTGAAGCCAGATGTTGCCACTATTTGTAATGTTGCTGCAGCGCATTTAGAAGGTTTTGGTGATATTGATGGTGTTGCTACAGCTAAAGGCGAAATATTTAGCGGTTTAGATGCATCAGGTATTGCAGTGCTGAATTATGATAGTGAGTATCATGATTTTTGGTTTAATACCTTAAATACTAACAAGGTTTTACGATTCTCAACACTTTCCAAAAAAGATGTATGGGCTGAAAATATCACTTTTGATCATTTCGGACGTGCAAAATTCACTTTATGTAGTAAAAATGAAACCTCTTTGGTGCAATTAAAACTCCCAGGTAAACATAATATAAAAAATGCATTAACCGCATCGGCTTTAACTTTAGCTTTAAATATCCCTTTGGAGCAAATAGCAACAGGATTATCCCAAATACAAGAAGTAAAAGGTCGTGTTAATTTAATAGAATTAACGGATGTTATTACAATTATTGATGATAGTTATAATGCAAATGTGCAATCTGTTAAAGCCGGAATCGATTTACTGAAACAAATTGATGGTTACAAAGTACTGGCTTTGGGAGATATGGGAGAACTTGGAGAGAATGAGCTGCAATATCATGAAGAAGTAGGCCGATACGCACAATCTCAAGGGATCAATTTATTTTATACTTTAGGCGCATTAAGTGAAGTTGCTTGTAATGCATTTAATAAAAATAATCCCTTACATCAAAAATCAAGGCATTTTACACAAAGAACAGAGCTTTTGACTCAAATAAGTCGTGATCTTTGCGATTATCAAAAAGACAGCAATGAAAAAATTACAATTTTAGTAAAAGGGTCGCGAAGTGCGGCTATGGAATTATTAGTGCAAGATATTATCAAAAATAAAGCATCCTTAGCTCTTCAAAATAATAATGCAGGGGATTTGTTATGTTAGTTTGGCTAGCCGAATACCTGACACAGTATCATACAGGTTTTAATGTTTTTTCTTATCTAACATTTAGGTCAATATTAGGCATATTTACTGCGCTATTTATTTCTTTGTACTTCGGACCTAAGTTAATTAAAGCTCTACAACGTATGCAGATAGGACAGACTGTACGCGATGATGGCCCTGAATCTCACTTAGCTAAATCAGGGACTCCCACTATGGGCGGGTTATTAATTTTAGCTTCTATATTTTCAAGTACTTTACTGTGGGCTGATTTAAGTAATAAATATGTTTGGGTGACTTTATTTGTTATTGGTTCTTTAGGTGCAGTAGGGTTTGTTGATGATTACCGTAAAGTGATTCGTAAAGATAGTAATGGGTTAATTGCACGTTGGAAGTATTTTTGGCAGTCAGTGATAGCCTTGATCACCGCAAGCTTTTTATTTTTTACTCAGCAACTAGATGCAGAAACTGCACTATTACTACCATTTTTCAAAGAAGTTATGCCACAACTTGGGATCTTTTTTATTGTGATGAGCTACTTTGTGATCGTAGGTACTTCAAATGCGGTTAATTTGACCGATGGCTTAGATGGTTTGGCAATCGTTCCAACAATATTGGTCGCTGCTGCTTTTGCATTTATTGCATACGTTACAGGTAATGTAAATTTTGCCAGTTATTTGAATATTCCGCACCTCCCATTAGCCAGTGAATTGGTCATAGTATGTACTGCTATTGTGGGGGCCGGACTGGGTTTCTTATGGTTCAATACTTATCCTGCACAAATCTTTATGGGAGATGTGGGTTCTCTTGCTTTAGGTGGTGCTTTGGGCATTATTGCAATTCTCGTACGCCAAGAATTAGTTTTAGTGATAATGGGTGGTGTATTTGTGATGGAAGCACTTTCTGTGATTTTACAGGTTGGTTCCTACAAGTTACGCGGCCAGAGAATTTTTAGAATGGCCCCAATACATCATCATTATGAATTAAAAGGTTGGCCAGAGCCTAGGGTAATCGTGCGTTTTTGGATTATTTCTGTGGTATTGGTTTTAGCCGGATT
Source organism: Pseudoalteromonas denitrificans DSM 6059 (assembly GCF_900112265.1). Taxonomy (GTDB): domain Bacteria; phylum Pseudomonadota; class Gammaproteobacteria; order Enterobacterales; family Alteromonadaceae; genus Pseudoalteromonas; species Pseudoalteromonas denitrificans. The sequence goes on from NZ_FOLO01000042.1 coordinate 28,756, forward strand.
AGCAACGTTGAAGATCAGATAAATGACTTATTTAGCGCAGTTGAAAAATAAAAATATTATTGTACTTGGGCTGGGGATTTCTGGCTTAAGTACAGTACGTTTTTTACTGCAAAATGATATTAAGCCAAAAGTAGTGGATAGTCGTCTAAATGCACCTGGTAAAGATTGGCTGCAAATGAATGCGCCGGAACTTGAGGTTTATTTTGGTCAATTGTCACATGCGGATTTATCACAAGCCGATATAATCATTATTAGCCCCGGTATTGCATTAGCAGAACAAGAAGTCGCGTTTGCAATTTCAGAGGGTACTGATGTTATTGGTGATATTGAGTTATTTGCACGTATTAATGATAAACCTGTTATTGCTGTTACAGGATCTAATGGCAAATCAAGTGTTGTTACCTTAGCGGCTCAAGTATTAGAAAAAGCAGGTTTTAGAACTGGCTTAGGCGGTAATATTGGCACACCTGTTTTAGACTTGTTAAATCAAAATATAGATGTATTTGTTTTGGAGCTATCAAGTTTTCAGTTGGAAACGACAACAAGTTTAAAACCTGTTAGTGCAACTATTCTTAATATTTCTGAAGACCACTTAGATCGTTATTTAGGTATGGCAGAATATACACAAGCAAAACATCAAATTTACAAAAACTGTCAATATGCTATTTATAATAAAAATGATCTGAAAACTTATCCAAATCAAGTTAAAAACAAGTTAAGTTTTGGTGTGGAAAATGCTGATTTCTGTTTAACAATACAAGAAAATAAAAGTTATTTTAATGCAATTGACAAGCCTATGTTTGATACCTCAAATTTACTGGTAGAAGGTAAACATAATCAACTTAACGCATTAGCTGTAATAGCGCTATTGGCACCTTGGAAATTAAGTATTGATATATTCAAAACTGTTTTTAATAACTTCAAAGGTTTAGAACATAGATGTCAGTTAGTAACCACTATTGCTGATGTTAAATATTTTAATGACTCGAAAGCAACAAATGTAGGTGCCTGCATCGCATCAATTAAAAGCTTAGCTGAAACAGTGACTGCAAAGGTTGGCAAAAATATTATTTTAATTGCAGGCGGTGATGCTAAGGGAGCTGATCTTTCAGTTTTAAAATCAGATTTAGAACAATATGTTAAACAGTTAATTTGTTTAGGAAAAGATGCTAGAAAAATATCGCTTCTATTCAATCATTCAAATGAAGTTGAAACTATGGAGCAAGCAGTTGAACTTGCACATAAGCATGCATTGCCAGGAGATATCGTTTTACTCGCACCAGCCTGCTCTAGCTTAGATATGTATGCAAATTTCATGGCCCGAGGAAATGATTTTACTCAGTTAATATTAAATAAAAAGGCCTGTTTATGAATTGGCTAGAGAATATAAAAAATAAAGTGTTAGGTCGAGGAGCAGATGGCGCATCTGCTATTTACGATCCCATCATTATTTATTGTGTTGTTTTATTAATTGGTGTGGGTTTTGTTATGGTGACAAGTGCATCTATGCCTGTTGGTGAGCGTTTGTTTAATAACCCTTTTCATTTCACCATGCGCCATGGTGTTTTTCTATTTTTAAGTTTGTTTTTACTTGCATTTATAACCAGTTTGCCTATGGCTTGGTGGAAGAAGGCTAATCCTTACCTTTTGTTATTGGGTATTGCATTGCTTGTTATCGTTTTAATAATAGGTCGAGAAGTTAATGGTTCTACTCGTTGGATAGGGTTTGGTCCTTTTAATATTCAAGTATCTGAAATAGCAAAATTATTTTTCTTTAGTTATTTAGCTGGATATTTAGTGCGAAAACGCACAGAAGTAAAAGAAAATTTTAAAGGTTTTATTAAACCTATTGCTGTTTTTGTCGTTTATGCAGGCCTTATTTTAATACAACCAGATTTAGGCACTGTGGTTGTTATGTTTGTAACAACTGTCGGTTTATTGTTTTTAGCGGGTGCGCAGTTATGGCAATTTTTTATGTTATTGATGGCTGGAGCTGGCTTAATCGGTTTGCTTATTGTTTTTTCACCATATCGCTGGGCTCGAGTAACTTCTTTTTGGGATCCCTGGGATGATCCATTTGGTAATGGCTATCAGCTTGTTCAATCTCTCATGGCATATGGTCGCGGTAGTTGGTGGGGACAAGGTTTAGGAAATAGCATACAAAAACAGGAATATCTACCAGAAGCTCATACTGATTTTATATTTTCTGTAATTGCTGAGGAACTTGGTTTTATAGGTGTGATCAGTATTTTAGCTGTCTTATGTGTATTAGTTTTTCGAGCTTTATTGATAGGAAAAAAAGCCCTTAAAAGTAATAAAGAATATGAAGGATATTTAGCGCTTGCGATTGGCATTTGGTTTGCTTTTCAAACTATGGTGAACATAGGTGCAAGTGCGGGCATATTGCCAACTAAGGGACTTACTTTACCTTTTATATCTTATGGTGGTTCGAGTATGTTGATGATGACAATAGCCATAGGTATTTTGGTTAGAATTGATTTTGAAGTGAAAATGGCAACAAGACAAGCAACGTCGGGTGGTCGTAAAAAACAATGAATAAAAAATATAAAAAGTTAATGATAGTAGCAGGTGGTACTGGTGGTCATATTTTTCCAGGTATCGCTGTTGCGGAATATTTATTGAAACAAGGTTGGCAAGTTGTTTGGTTAGGAACCTCTGACCGTATGGAAGCGGATGTTGTGCCTAAACATGGATTAAATATTCGTTTTATTGATGTACAAGGAGTGCGAGGGAATGGCCTTAAAAGGCTATTAAAAGCACCATTGATGATACTAAAAGCCATTTTTCAGGCAAGGACTGTAATGATACAGGAGCAACCTGATGTTTTATTAGGTATGGGAGGCTATGTTACTGGGCCTGCTGGTATTGCAGCGAAAACATTGGGTATACCATTACTTGTACATGAGCAAAATGCAGTTGCAGGAATGAGTAATAAATTATTAGCTAAATTTTCAAATCAAGTTTTAGCTGCTTTTCCAGGTGCGTTTTCAGATATTAAATATCAAGTTGTTGGTAATCCAGTACGTGAGAGTGTTGCAAATATTAAACATGAATTTTCAACTGAATCATGTCGTATTTTAGTTGTGGGTGGCTCTTTAGGTGCAAAAGTATTAAATGATGAATTACCCAATGTTTTTTCTCAACTCAATTGTAGTAAAACTGTAGAAGTTTGGCATCAAACTGGAAAAGGCAATTTAGGCGCAGTGAAGGCATCTTATCAAAAATTAGAACTTAGCGCTAAAGTGGAACAATTTATTGATGATATAGATACGGCATATGCATGGGCTGATATTGTTATTTGTCGTTCAGGTGCTTTAACTGTAAGTGAAATTGCAGCAGCTGGAAAAATGGCTTTATTTGTACCATTTCCACATGCTGTAGATGATCATCAAACAGCTAATGCGGCATTTTTAGTTTCAAATCAGGCCGCATTATTACTTCAACAAAGGGATTTAAATCAACAAAGTTTGATTAAACTTTTAAAACCTTTTGTTGAGCAGCCAGAGTTAATTAAAAAAATGGCCGGTAAAGCAAAAAGTTATGCACAAATAGATGCAACAGAGCAAGTGGCTAAATATATTGAAAAGCATAGTGATTATGCTGCATAAATTAGAAGAGAAATAAGTGAGTAGAATAAGCGAAGTGACTGGGATGAGAAAAGTAAATAGTATCCACTTCATTGGTGTTGGGGGTGCTGGTATGGGTGGTATTGCTGAAGTTTTAGTAAATGAAGGTTATTGTGTTACGGGTTCTGATATAGCGCAAAGTGCCATGACAGACAGACTAAAGCAGGCTGGTGCAACCATTTTTATAGGTCATCAAAGTGAAAATGTAAAAAATGCGAGTGTTGTTGTGGTTTCCACTGCAATTGATGAGGGAAATCCTGAAATAATTGAAGCTAAGTCTAATCGTATCCCAATTGTTCGCAGAGCTGAAATGTTGTCTGAATTAATGCGGTTTCGTCACGGTATCGCAATTGCGGGGACTCATGGTAAGACAACAACTACAAGCTTAATAGCCAGTATTTTTGCCCAAGCTGATTTAGATCCAACTTTTGTGATTGGTGGTTTATTAAATAGTGCTGGTACAAATGCAAGATTAGGGAAAAGTCGTTTTTTAATAGCTGAAGCAGATGAAAGTGATGCGTCATTTTTACATTTACAGCCCATGGTTTCGGTGATCACTAATATTGAAGCTGACCATATGGATACTTATCAAGGTAGCTTTGAGAATATGAAAGATACCTATATTGAGTTTATCCATAACTTGCCATTTTATGGTGTGGCGGTCGCTTGTATCGATTGCTCTGTTGTTTCAGAATTATTACCGCGTTTTGGCCGTAAATTTATTACGTATGGTGAATCAGAGCAAGCAGATTATCGATTAACAGAGTTTGTTCAAACTGTGAGTACAAGTCAGTTTAAAGTCATAAATAATTTTGGTACTGAACTAGTTGTTAAATTAAATATGCCGGGTAAACATAATGCTTTAAATGCAACAGCTGCAATTGCAGTTGCAAAAGATGAAGGTATTAGTGATGAAGCTATTATAGCTGCATTATCAAAGTTTGAAGGTATAGGACGACGTTTTCAGCAGTATGGTGAATTTGAAACTGGGCGTGGAAAAGTCATGCTAATAGATGATTATGGTCACCATCCAACTGAAGTGGCTGCAACTATTCAAGCAGTTAAAGCTGGCTGGCCAGAGCGACGTTTAGTTATGGCTTATCAACCGCACAGATATACAAGAACAAGAGACCTCTACGAAGAAACTGTTAAGGTTTTGACTGATGTAGATTTATTATTGTTACTGGAGGTTTATTCTGCAGGTGAAGAGCCAATTACCGGTGCTGATAGTAAAAGTTTGTGCCGTAGTTTACGTCAAAGAGGAAAAGAGCCTGTTTATATCGATAAACCTGAAGCGTTAGGGGGTGTATTGAGTAGTGTCTTACAAGATGGCGATATTGTTTTAACTCAGGGAGCAGGTAACATTGGTCAGTTAGTAAAGAGTTTGGCGCAAATGAAATTAAGTATCGAAAAATTAAAACAGGTGAGTGCATGAATACTGAGCAGTTTGGTAAAGTTGCGGTATTAATGGGGGGAAGCTCGGCTGAAAGAGCTGTTTCTTTAAAATCAGGGCAGGCTGTTTTGTCTGCTTTTAAAAATGTTGGAATTCAAGCTTTTGCATTTGATCCTGCAGAACGTAATTTATTTGATTTAAATAATACGCAAGTTGATCGTGTTTTTATTGCTTTACATGGTAGAGGTGGAGAAGACGGAACAATACAAGGTGCACTTGAATACTTAGGTATACCCTATACAGGAAGTGGTGTTCTTGGTTCTGCTTTAGCGATGGATAAAGTGCGTTGCAAAGAATTATTTAAGGCTAGAAATTTACCTACTGCAAATTTTATTGTAATAGAAAAAGACAAGCCTTTTGATATTAATAAAATTATTGATGATTTTGGTGCTGTTATGGTTAAGCCCTCCCATGAAGGTTCAAGTATAGGAATGGCAAAAGCCAGCACAGTAACTGAGTTAACGGATGCATTAGAGAAGGCTTTTCAGTTTGATGATGTTGTATTGTTAGAGCACTGGATAACAGGGCGAGAATTTACAGTAACTATGCTAGAAAAAGCAGCATTGCCAGTAATTGAAATGGTTACTCCTCGAGGTTTTTATGACTATGAAGCCAAATATCAGGTGAATAGCACCGAGTATTTCTGTCCTGCGGAATTAACACCAGAGCAAACATCAAATATACAAGATATGTCTTTAGAGGCTTTTGAACTTGTTGGTGCGACAGGTTGGGGGCGAGTTGACTTTATGCAAGATTCGGATGGTAAATTTTATTTATTAGAAGTGAATACTGTACCTGGAATGACTGAGAAATCATTAGTGCCAATGTCTGCAAAAACACATGGTTTGTCATTTGAACAACTAGTGGTTGATATTTTAAAACAAACGTTAGGTGAATCAGTTTAAATGAAGCTTAAATTAGAACCTTTTATTATCTGGCAAAAAACCGTGAACTGGTCGCGTGCTGCTGGTGTGGGGTTCTTTTTATTTGTAATCATTGCGTTATATGAAATGTTTTTTTCTTTGAGCCATTTTTTACAAGATGATCAACAATCCCAGATTAAACACGTCACAGTATTAGGCGATCCTAAACATACGTCAGAACAACAAATCATCCAAGCAATACGCAAAGCTGACTTATCACGTTTTTTTGATCTAAATGTTAATGATATTCAAAAGTTAGTGACTGAATTACCATGGGTAGAAACGGTTTCAGTACGTAAGCAATGGCCGAATACATTAAAAGTATATGTGGTTGAGCATGTTCCTGTTGCTATTTGGAATGATGATTTATTACTGAATTCAGATGGTGTTGTATTCCAAGCTCCAAAAGTAAAGTTAACAAAAAAACTCCCAAATTTATTTGGTCCTCAAGGAAGTGAAATAGAAGCACTCAATACTTTTAGAGAGTTTTCAGAGCTTTTATATCTTAATGATTTTAAATTAATCAGCTTAGCTTTATCTGAAAGGTTTGCTTGGCAGTTTTGGTTATCTAACGGGATAAATCTTAATTTAGGCCGAAAAGAGAAGCTACAAAGGGTACAAAGGTTTATTGATTTGTACCCATATATGCTCAAACGTAAAGATGCTGAGGTAGATTCAGTTGATTTAAGGTATGATACCGGGCTTGCAGTGAGTTGGAAGGCTGCAGACTTACAAAAATTACAGTATAAAAACGATAATAAAAAGAGTAAGGCATGACTAAGTCGGCGGAACGAAATCTAGTAATAGGCTTAGATGTAGGCACATCTAAGGTTGTTGTGACTGTGGGTGAAATTACTACAGATAATAAGTTAAGCATAGTAGGCGTGGGTAGCCAGGTTTCTCATGGTATGGATAAAGGTGGTGTAAACGACCTTAATTTAGTCTCGGAATCTATACAAAGAGCGGTTGATGAAGCTGAATTGATGGCTGATTGTCGGATCAGTTCTGTTTATTTAGGAATATCAGGGAAGCATATACAATGTCAAAATGAAAATGGTGTTGTTGCTATTAATAATACGGAAGTGAGTTTAGATGACATTGATAATGTAATGCATACTGCGAGATCTGTACCGATCTCCGCTGAGCGAAAAATGCTACATGCAATTGCGCAAGAATATAGTGTTGATATGCAAGAAGGTATTAAAAATCCTTTGGGCATGAGTGGTGTTCGAATGGAAACCCAAGCGCATATTATTACTTGTTCAAATGACATGGCTAAAAATATTGAAAAATGTGTTGAACGTTGTGGTTTGACGGTTGACCAACTTACTTATACCGCTTTGGCTTCAAGCCATGCTGTATTGACCGAAGATGAAAGAGAACTCGGTATTTCAGTTATCGACATTGGTGGCGGTACTATGGATTTAACCATATTTACCAGTGGAGCTTTACGTCACTCTGCAGTGATCCCTGTTGCGGGTAACCAAGTAACGGGTGATATTGCAAAAATTTTCCGTACGCCAATTTCACATGCAGAATCATTGAAAGTGCAGTATGCATGCGCTAGTAGCACTATGGCTAGTACGGAAGAAACGATTGAAGTGCCCAGTGTGGGTGGTCGTCCATCACGTACCATGTCTCGGCATACATTATCTGAGGTTGTTGAACCCAGGTTTAAAGAATTATTTGAGCTGGCATTGATGGAAATTCGCCGCTCTGGTTATGAAGACCAAATTGCTGCAGGTATCGTCTTAACTGGCGGTACTGCAAAAATGACAGGTGCTTTGGAAGTCGCAGAAGAAATCTTCCAAATGCCTGTTAGGATAGGCAGTCCTATCGGGATGATTGGGCTGACGGATTATATAGATGATCCCTCATTTGCAACAGCTGTTGGCTTATTACAATATAGCCAAACTATGCAAACAGCAAATGCCCAAAAAGCATCTGATAAAACAGATGTAAATTGGGTGAACCGTGTTAAAAAATGGTTTCAGGGTGAGTTTTAATTTTGCTCAAGTCGGAGAGTAACAATGTTTGATTATTTAGAACAACACAGTGAAGAAGCTGTTATAAAAGTAATAGGTGTTGGTGGTGGCGGTGGTAATGCCGTCGAACATATGGTTAAAAAGCAAATTGAAGGTGTGCGTTTTATTGCTGCAAACACGGATGCACAAGCATTACGTCGTTCATCGGCAGATACGACTATTCAATTAGGAACGCAAATTACTTCAGGTTTAGGTGCAGGCGCTAACCCAGAAGTGGGTCGTCAATCAGCTGAAGAAGATATAGAAGCAATTAAGACCGGTTTAGAAGGTGCTGATATGGTGTTTATTGCTGCTGGAATGGGCGGTGGTACTGGTACTGGAGCTGCTCCTGTTGTTGCTAAAATGGCTAAAGAAATGGGGATCTTAACTGTTGCAGTTGTTACTCGCCCTTTTGATTTTGAAGGTAAGAAGCGTGCCTCTGCAGCCGACCACGGTATAAATGAATTAGCTGATATCGTTGATTCTCTTATTACAATTCCTAACAATAAATTACTTAAAGTTTTAGGAAAAGGCACTACACTGCTAGATGCCTTCGCTAAAGCAAATGATGTACTTTTTGGTGCCGTACAAGGTATTGCTGAGCTGATCACACGCTCTGGTTTGATTAATGTGGATTTTGCAGATGTGAGAACGGTTATGTCTGCAATGGGAACTGCAATGATGGGAACTGCATCAGCAAGTGGTCCTGATCGTGCACAAGAAGCGGCTGAAGCGGCTATTTCAAGCCCATTATTGGAAGATGTCGATTTAACAGGTGCCAAGGGTATTTTAGTTAATATCACAGCAGGCATGGACATTGCGATTGAAGAATTTGAAACTGTGGGTAACCATGTTAAAGCACTCGCGTCTGAAAATGCAACTGTAGTTGTAGGTGCTGTAATAGATCCTGAAATGAGTGATGAATTACGTGTAACTGTTGTGGCAACTGGCTTAGGTGGTGAAAGAAAAGCTCAGTTTGGAATTGTTGATAATGGCTTTAAAAAAGCATCAGGTTCTGATGTTGCTGCTACTTCAACAACAAATACATCAGCTAATCCGGGTGTGTTTGTGCCAAATTTTGCAAATCAAAACTCAGAAGAAGTATCAGCTACACCAGCTGTTTCTGCAGAACCAGCTCAAGTAAAAGAGTCTAACGATGCAGGGAAATCTGAGCAAGGTGATTATTTTGATATACCGGCATTTTTACGTAAGCAAGCTGACTAACAATAAATCTATATTAAGATTTAAAAGCAAGCGAATTAAATAAAGTGCCTTGTAAAAAATGTAAGTTGGTTAATAAAAAAACAACTTAATTGTCAGCTGGTCTTATCTGTGATAAGATCCGCGACCAATTTATTAATTAATGAGTGAACTGCCTATGATCAAACAACGTACGATTAGCCAAGTAGTTAACGCCATTGGAGTTGGACTTCATAAGGGCGAAAAGGTCTCTATTACTCTTCGACCTGCCGGTGCAAATACTGGGATAGTATTTCGCCGTGTAGACCTTGAGCCTGTGGTTGATTTTTCAATCACACCTGAAGCCGTGGGTGATACTCAGCTATGTACATGTTTGATTAATAAAGATGGTGTTCGCTTATCAACGACTGAGCATATAGTTGCTGCTATTTCAGCGTTAGGAATTGATAATTTAGTTGTTGAATTAGATAGCCCTGAAGTGCCAATTATGGATGGTAGTGCTTTACCATTTATTTATCTTTTACAAAAAGGTGGCATTGAAGAGCTTTCAGTTGCAAAACGTTTTATTCGTATAACTGAAAAAGTACGCATAGAAGATGGTGATAAGTGGGCTGAAATTGAACCATATGATGGTTTTCATATTGATTTCCAAATTGATTTTGATCATCCTGCTATTAATGATAGTGAACAACGTATTGGTTTAGATATCACGGCAAAGAGTTTTACTGAACAAATCAGTCGTGCCAGAACATTTGGTTTTATGCAAGATATTGAATATTTGCATGCTAACAACTTAGCTTTAGGTGGCAGCATGGATAATGCTGTTGTATTAGATGAATATAAAGTACTTAACCCTAATGGTTTACGTTATCAGGATGAATTTGTTAAACATAAAATCTTAGATTGTGTGGGTGACTTATTTATGACTGGGCATAACTTACTCGGAAAAGTAACAGCATTTAAATCAGGTCATGATCTTAATAATAAGCTGTTGCGTAAGTTAATGGAAACTGAGTCTGCTTGGGAATGGGCTAGTTTTGAAGATACTGTTACTATGCCAGCTCCAGGCTTAGAAGTAGCGCGAGTTTAGAATAAAAAATTTAAAAAAACCGATAATTTATTATCGGTTTTTTTGTGCCTGTAGAAAAGTTAGCTTTTACTGCATTTTGCTAATTTGTTATGTGTATAATTAGGGAAATCTTGTTTTCGTAAATCTGATTAAATCAAAATTTAATATGATTTAGAGATAGAGTTATGGCTATTGAGTTCATTACTAACATGTTAAAAATATTCACTTGAATACTTTTATTCCAAAATACTATCAATAAATTTGCCTACTAATGTTTGATAATGTGATAGTTTTTGAATTTTTATAGCTAGTTGAGGGCTTATTTAGCTTACCAACCATATGGTTATCAAGAGTTTTTAGTATGTATCCATCTTTAGCTCTAAATAACATTAGTATTAACGCCCGATTACTTTTATTATACCTGCATTATAAATATTGGCGTATAAAATAATCGCCACTTGAAATGAGCTTACTGAGTCTCCATATAGTAAACAGTTCGTCAATTAATTGAAATCAAAGGGTAGTAACGGTTTTATCATGATATCTAAAATATTTACCAAGCTTTTTGGTAGTCGTAATGATCGCACCATAAAAAACTTAAAAAAAACGGTCGCAGTAATTAGTCAATTCGAAGAAAAGTTTGAAGCATTAACTGACGAAGAACTACAAGCTAAAACAGCTGAATTTCGCAAGCGTTTAGAAGAAGGTGAAACGCTTGACGATATTCTGCCTGAAGCATTCGCAACAGTACGTGAGGCATCTAAACGTGTATTTAGTATGCGTCATTTTGATGTGCAAATGATAGGTGGCATGATTTTGCACCAAGGTCGCATTGCAGAAATGCGAACAGGTGAAGGTAAAACACTAACGGCTACACTTCCTGCATATTTAAATGGTTTGTCAGGTAAAGGTGTTCACGTTATCACTGTTAATGATTATTTAGCTAAACGTGATTCAGAGACAAATCGTCCATTATTTGAATTTTTAGGGTTAAGTGTTGGTTGTAATATTCCAGGTTTAGCACCACAAGAAAAGCAAGCTGCTTATCAGGCTGATATTACTTATGGTACGAATAACGAATTTGGTTTTGATTATCTGCGTGATAATATGGCATTTACACCAGAAGAACGTGCTCAGCGCCCTCTTAACTATGCATTAATTGATGAAGTAGATTCAATCTTAATTGATGAAGCAAGAACGCCGTTAATTATATCTGGCCCTGCAGAAGATAGTTCTGAATTATACGCGAAAATTAATCAACTTATACCTGAACTTATTCAACAAGAAAAAGAAGATGAAGAAGGTGTTGAAGGTGATGGTGATTACACGATTGATGAGAAAGGCAAACAAATTCATTTAACTGAGCGTGGCCAAATTAAAGTTGAAGAATTGTTGCAGAATCACGGATTAATTGAAGAGGGGGATTCTCTTTATTCTGCTGGTAATATTACTTTATTAAGCCATGTTTATGCTGGTTTACGTGCTAATAAACTTTATCAAAAAGATGTCGATTACGTTGTTAAAGATAATGAAGTGATTATTGTTGATGAGCATACTGGCCGGACAATGGAAGGTCGTCGTTGGTCTGAAGGTTTACACCAAGCGGTAGAAGCTAAAGAAGGGGTTAATATTCAAAATGAAAACCAAACATTAGCCTCTATCACTTTCCAAAATTATTTCCGTATTTATGAAACATTAGCAGGTATGACTGGTACTGCTGATACTGAAGCATTTGAATTCCAACAAATTTATGGGTTAGATACAGTTGTTACACCAACAAATAAACCTATGGTACGAGATGATCGTGCAGATTTAGTTTATTTAACACAGGAAGAGAAATATCAGGCTATTCTAACGGATGTGCTTGATTGTCAAAAACGTGGTCAACCAGTTTTAGTTGGTACAATTTCAATTGAAAGCTCAGAATATTTATCTCAGTTCTTAAAGAAAGAAAAAATTCAGCATAGTGTATTAAATGCGAAATTTCATGCTCAAGAAGCTGATATTGTTGCTGATGCTGGTTTACCTGGTAAAGTTACAATAGCAACAAACATGGCTGGTCGTGGTACAGATATTGTTTTAGGCGGTAACTGGCAGGCGAAAATCGCTAAACTAGATTCACCTACTGAAGAGCAAATAGCAAAAATAAAAGCTGATTGGCAGATAACTCATGATGAAGTATTAAATGCAGGGGGGTTACATATCATCTCTACTGAACGTCATGAATCTCGTCGTATTGATAATCAGCTACGAGGTCGTTCTGGCCGCCAGGGTGATGCCGGTTCAAGTCGTTTCTATCTTTCAATGGATGATGCCTTGATGCGTATCTTTGCGGGTGAGCGCATGACTAATATGATGCGTAAACTCGGTATGGAAAAAGGTGAGGCGATTGAGCATCCTTGGGTGAGCCGAGCGATTGAAAATGCTCAACGTAAAGTTGAAGCTCGTAACTTTGATATCCGTAAACAATTACTTGAATTTGATGATGTTGCAAATGATCAACGCCGTGTTGTTTATGCACAGCGTAATGAACTTCTAGAAGAAGGTGACATTTCAGAAACTATTAATGCTATTCGAAGTGATGTATTGAGTGCGACGATCGATCAATTTATTCCACCTCAATCTCTTGCTGAAATGTGGGATATCAAAGGTCTTGAAGAACGTATCCAAGCTGAGTTTTTAATTGAACTACCAATCCAAACTTGGCTTGATGAAGATAATAAATTGTTTGAAGAAACTTTGAGAGAACGTATTGAAGATTCAATCTCGCAAGGGTACAAACAAAAAGAAGAAATGGTTGGCGAATCTGTATTACGCCAGTTTGAAAAAGCCATTATGCTTCAAAGCTTAGATCAACATTGGAAAGATCACTTAGCTGCAATGGATCACTTACGTCAAGGTATTCATTTACGTGGTTATGCACAGAAGAACCCTAAACAAGAATATAAACGAGAATCTTTTGAGTTATTTACAGAAATGTTAGAGAACTTGAAAATAGATGTTGTTGGTATTTTAAGTAAAGTACAGGTGCGTGCTGAAGAAGATGTTGAAACTGTAGAAGCACAACATCGCGCTTCAGAAAATATTGAACATCAATATCAACATCAAGAGGCTGAGCATGTTGGTGGTGAAGCACCTGAAGCTGCAACCGTAACACGTGCTGAACCAAAAGTAGGTCGTAATGATCCTTGCCCATGTAATTCGGGGAAAAAATACAAACAATGTCATGGTAAATTATCTTAATTTATAGTGATTTAAAACAAGAAAGCGACTTAGGTCGCTTTTTTAATGTTTATAATTTATGAGAATAGAATGACAAAAAAAACTGTACATGTTGCTGTTGGTATAATAAAAAAAAATAACAAAATTTTTATTTGTAAACGTTCAGCAGAACAACATCAGGGTGGAAAATGGGAGTTTCCAGGTGGAAAAGTAGAAAGTAACGAAACGGTTACACAAGCTTTAACACGAGAATTAAAAGAAGAAATAAATATTAATGTATTATCAAGCGAGCCTTTCGATCAGATACATCATGATTATACCGATAAGTCGGTATACCTAGACATTCATTTGGTTGAAAACTTTGAAGGCATGGCTGTTGGTCATGAAGGTCAAGAATCTAGATGGGTTGATATCAAAAGATTAATTGATTATGAATTTCCAGAAGCTAATAAAGTGATTATTGAAAAGTTACTTGCTTTATGACTTACTAATCATCAGTTTTAGATATAAATAACAGTTTTATTGTATTGATTAACTATGTTCAAAAATAAGCGGAATAAAAATAATAAACTTAGGGTTAAAAATGAAATCATTTAAAAAATATTCTTTGACTGCAATAGGCATAGCACTTGCGTTAGGGCTTTTAGGTTGCAGCGAACAACAAACATCCGCAGTTGAAAAACCTGTGAAAGAGCAAGTTTCAGAACTTAAAGCCGCTCTATCTTCAGGAATTTCACTTGAAAATATGGATAAGTCAATTCGTGCTCAAGATGATTTTTATGAGCATATAAATGGTAATTGGTTGAAAAAGACTGAAATACCAGCCGATAAGTCTAATTACGGTTCATTTAGTCAACTTTACGATAATTCACAAAAAGCGTTGAAAACGGTTATTGAAGCTGCTGTTGCTAATAAAAATGCTGTAGCCGGTTCAGATGAAAAAAAATTAGCTGATTTTTATAACAGCTATATGGATGAAGTAAGAGTTTCAGCTTTAGGCATCAAACCATTACAGGCAGAAATAAAGAATATTAAAGCAGTGAAAGATCATAAAGCTGTAACCAGTTTAATGGCTGACATACTCATTAAAGGTGGCACAACTCCACTGGGTTGGTATGTAGATAATGATGCTAAAAACTCAAGCGAATATGGTGTTTATATTTATCAAGCTGGATTGGGTCTACCTGATCGAGACTATTATTTAAAAGACGATGAGAAATTTTCAAAAATTCGTACAGAATATAATACTTATATAAGTAAACTATTGAGTAAAGCGGGTATTAAAAACTCTGAACAAGCAGCAAAAAATATTATAGCACTTGAAACAAAGCTTGCAAAAGTACAGTGGTCTCGTGTTGAAAATCGTGATGCAACTAAAACTTATAATAAGTTGAACATTGAAAAAGTTAATGAAATGTTGGGTCAGTTTGATTTTTTAGCTTATTTAGAAAAATCAAATATTAATAGTGAACAAGTGATTATTTCTCAACCTACTTATATTGAAGCTTTTGGTAAACTATTTTCTGAAACTGAAGTTGCGATTTGGCAAGATTATTTAGCGTTTCATTATATTCAGGATTATGCCGAGTTATTAAGTAGTGATTTTGAAAAGTTAAATTTTGATTTTTATAGTACTACGTTAAAAGGTATTAAAGAACAGAAACCACGCTGGAAAAAAGCAGTTGACTCAGCTAATTCAGTTTTAGGGGAGGTTTTAGGTAAAGTTTATGTTAAAGATAACTTTCCACCTGAAGCAAAGCAACGCATGAATGTAATGGTTCAAAACCTTATAAAAGGTTTTGAAATTGCGATAAATGATCTGGAGTGGATGAGCCCTGAGACTAAGATTGCAGCAAAAGAAAAATTGAACAAATTTACCTCTAAAATTGGTTATCCAGATAAATGGAAAGATTATTCCGCATTAGAAATAAAAGCTGATGATTTAGTTGGTAATTTTGTGCGTTATAGCCAGTGGACCTATGCTGATATGACTAATAAATTAGGCAAACCTGTTGACCGTAGTGAATGGCATATGACACCGCAAACAGTTAATGCATACTATAACCCTGTCAATAATGAAATTGTATTTCCCGCAGCTATTTTACAACCACCATTTTTCAATTTAGATGCTGATGATGCTGTCAATTATGGCGCAATAGGTGCTGTTATTGGTCATGAGTTAGGTCATGGTTTTGATGATCAAGGTGCTAAATATGATGGTGATGGTAACTTAAGAGATTGGTGGAGTGAATCTGATTTAAAACAATTTGAAAAACGTGGCGCTAACTTAGTCAGTTTTTATGATAAATTTAAACCTTTTGATGATGCCAACGTTAATGGTCAACTGACCTTAGGTGAAAATATTGGTGACTTAGGTGGGTTAACAGTTGCTTATAAAGCATATCAAATGTCTTTAAATGGTCATAAGTCATCGAAAATCGACGGCTATAATGGTGAACAAAGGTTTTTTATGGGTTGGTCACAAATTTGGCGAAGAAAATATCGTGATGAAGAGCTAAGAAACCGTTTAATGACAGACCCTCATTCACCTAGCCATTATCGTGTTATTGGAATTCTTGCAAATATGCCTGAGTTTTATAAAGCATTTGATGTAAAACAGGGTGATAAAATGTATATACAACCTGAGAAACGAGTAAAAATCTGGTAATTTTTTGTTGGTTATTTTAGATATCATATGAAAACCTAGTTTATGCTAGGTTTTTTTATAAATAAAAATTCATAAAAATAAAATGATAACGCTGTCATTTTGTTTAGGTTAGTATATATTTCCAAAGAGTTTATAAATCATGCTAAATAAAGTTTGAGTTACTCGGTATTAATAACTCATTAAATACTGATATCTAATAATAAATAAAGGAGATTTTAATGCGGTTCAATATGAGCATTCTGTCAGGTATGTGTATAGGTTTAATATGTTCTATGCCAATGTTCGCAATTGCAGGTTTTTCACAAAGTTCAGTAGAAAATTTTACTAAGAATACCGAATTAAAATTTGGCATTACCGATAATTTCAAATATGCATCAAATAGCTTTGAAGGTAACTT
Source organism: Pseudoalteromonas denitrificans DSM 6059 (assembly GCF_900112265.1). GTDB lineage: Bacteria > Pseudomonadota > Gammaproteobacteria > Enterobacterales > Alteromonadaceae > Pseudoalteromonas > Pseudoalteromonas denitrificans. The sequence goes on from NZ_FOLO01000042.1 coordinate 45,359, forward strand.
AAGTTTTGATAATAAGTCAGATGTAGACTTACCTGCAGGTAGTAGTGATTGGCAAGTATACTTTCATTCAATTAGAAAAATCGATGAGCAAGAAGATCAAGGCCTAAAGTTTGAACATGTTAATGGTGATTTACACCGTTTAATACCAACTAAAGATTTTAAAGGTTTGAAGTCTGGCAAAAATCTAAGTTTAACTTTTAAAGGGGCTGCTTGGATTGCTGCATACTCAGATTTTATGCCGCGCGCCTTTATGGTAAGTAATAATGGCACTCCAGCAATTTTTTCAAATACAGATACTGAAGATTTTAGCCAATTTGTTAAGCCTATCATTCGTGAAAACCAAGTTAAAAAGTTTAATTCACCAGAAATGGATTTAACTCAGATTGCAAATGCAGAAAATCGTTATGCCCATAACGCTAAAATGGCTAAAAATGACATATCAGAATCAGATGCGTTAAAACGTGTGATCCCAATGCCACAAGATGTAGATTTTAATCGTGGTGAAACAGTATTAAATGATAACTGGCAAATACGTTATAGCGGTGGTGCGACATCTGAAATAAAAGTATTTTTAGCTGATTTAAAAAAATACTACAAATTAGAATTACAAGCAGAACCTAATCATATTCCAGCTTCAAAACAGCCAATAATCAATATTGTAATTGATGATTCAGTTAATAAAGGTAAAGCTGCAAGTTATCAATTAGAAGTTGATGATAATAAAATTGAAATTATCGGAAGCGATAATGCCGGAGCTTATTATGGCATGCAAACATTACTGGCATTGTTTCCAGCTAATCGTCAAAAAGAAATTTCTTTACCTAGAGTAGAAATTAAAGATAGCCCAAGATATGAATGGCGTGGCATGCATTATGACAATGCAAGAAACTTTCATGGTAAAGAAGCAATGTTCAAGTTAGTTGAGCAAATGGGCCGATATAAACTTAATAAACTGCATTGGCATTTTTCAGATGATGAAGGTTGGCGGTTAGAAATTCCTGATTTACCTGAATTAACAGAAATCGGTGCGAACCGTTGTTTTGATTTAAAAGAACAAACTTGTTTATTAACGCAGCTTGGTACAGGGCCTTTTAAATCAGGTTCGGGTAATGGATTCTTGACGCGATCTGATTTTATTGAGTTATTAAAATTTGCAGCAGCAAGACATATTCAAATTATTCCTGAAATTGAATCGCCAGGTCATGCACGTGCAGCTATCAAATCAATGGAAGCAAGATACAGTAAATTAATGACTCAAAATGATAAACCTAGTGTTGGACAGTTATTAAACCAAGCGGGAGTATTAAAATCTGATGCTGAAATAAAAACAATTGGCAAACTACAAGCTAAAGCATATTTATTAAGTGATCCGGCAGATACCTCTTTCTATAATACAGTACAAAACTATAAAGATAATTCAGTTAATGTTTGTATGGATTCGAGTTACCAATTTATAGATAAAGTAACTTATGAATTACAACAAATGTATAGAGAGGCGGGTGTTCGTTTAACAAATCTCCATTTTGGAGGTGATGAAGTGGGTAGAGGGTCTTGGACTGGTTCAGCAATTTGTCAGGCATTATTTGATAAGCCTGGAAATGGTGTTTCAGGTGTGGCGGACTTAAAGCCCTATTTTACTAAGCGTGTTGCTAATATGCTAAATGCGCGTGGTATATTTCCGGGTGCTTGGGAAGATGGTTTGATGTATGACACACTAAATACATTTAACCGTAAAGAATTACCAAACGAAGTATTCACGGCAAATGTTTGGGATAATATTTGGGAGTGGGGAGTGGCTGATCGTGCCTATCGTCTAGCAAATAATGATTATCAGGTTGTGCTTTCGCACGGTACTCATTTATATTTTGATCACCCTTATGAAGCGCATCCTGAAGAAAGGGGTTATTACTGGGCTGGAAGGTACACTAGTACTGAAAAAACTTTTGGATATATGCCCGATAATGTTTATGCCAATGCTGACTTTACACGTTCAGGTAAAAAAATAGATAATTTAGAAGCTCTTGTTGGTCGAACTTTACCTAAACTAGAAAAGCCAGAAAATATCTTGGGCATGCAAGGTCAAGTTTGGTCTGAGTCTATTCGTACAGAAGATCAGGTTCTACAGATGTTATTTCCAAGAGTATTGGCTGTTGCAGAACGAGCATGGCATAAAGCATCATGGGAGGGAGATAAACCAAATAATACAAAACGTCAGCAAGATTGGTTGAATTTTTCAGCTGCTCTAGGTCAAAAAGAGCTGCCAAAGATGCTCCAATCTGGTATTAAGCCTTATTTACCTGTACCTGGAGGAGTAATTGAAGGAGGTATCTTAAAAGCAAATACGTCAATCCCTTTTCTTAAACTAGAAATTAGTTTAGATGACGGTAATAACTGGCAGCCATATTCTGGACCATTTAAAGTAAAAGCAAATAAAAAAATTAAATTACGCAGTTATTTAAATGAAGTTACCAAAAGCAGAGTAACTCAAATAAATTAATATTTATCAATATAGAATAAAAAGGACTATTTAGTCCTTTTTTGTTTTTAAGATTTGGTAAAAGTCACTGGCAAAACTCGTTAAATTGTCGTAAAGTTTTATGATAGCGCTGTCATTTTTGTTATTGAATAGTTAAAACTAGGGGTTAACTCTGTTACTGTGATACCAAATAGCGTTAAAAATAAACTTAATTATAACTCTTTTAAGTGCAATATAAGGTTCAGTAGAAGCATGTATTACACTTAATTTTAATAAGAAGAAGTCTTATGGAAGCCAGCGTGAATATTCAAAGTCGTTCTAAGAGTAATTTTTTGCCCATGGCAATTGTTGCTACATTATTTTTTATCTTAGGGTTTGCAACCTGGCTCAACGGTTCATTAATGCCTTACTTAAAGCAAATTCTTCAGTTAACACCATTTCAAGCATCTTTAATTTTATTTTCATTTTATATAGCGGTCACTTTTACAGCTATACCTTCGGCTTCTTTGATTCGTAAAGTCGGCTATAAAAATGGAATGGCGCTTGGTATGGGTGTCATGATGGTTGCAGGTTTATTATTTATTCCAGCAGCTAAAACGCAATTCTTTCCACTATTTTTATTTGCTCAATTGGTTATGGGGGCTGGTCAAACTTTATTACAAACAGCAGTTAATCCATATGTAGTACGTATAGGACCAGAAGAGTCTGCTGCTGCGCGTATTTCTATTATGGGGATTTTGAATAAAGGTGCGGGTGTTGTTGCACCTATGGTATTTACTGCATTAATTTTAAGTAACTTTACGGATACAGTTGGAACTGAGTTATCTCAAGTTAAAATTGATGAAATGGCTAATAGTTTGATCCTACCTTATTTAGGCATGGCTATTTTTATTGGTGCACTAGGTTTTGCTGTTACTAAAGCACCATTACCTGAATTAGAAAAAGAAGTCGACTCTGAAACTTCGAGTGATCAGGGCCTTGTTAAGGAGGCGTTATCACATCCAAGTTTAGCATTAGGTGTATTAGCATTATTTTTCTATGTGGCAGCAGAAGTTATTGCTGGTGATACAATTGGCGCATTTGCATTATCACTGGGAGTTGAAAGTTATGGTGTCATGACTTCATTTACTATGGGGTGCATGGTTTTAGGTTATATTCTAGGTATATTTTTAATACCGAAATTTATCTCGCAGCAAAAAGCTTTAATGGTTTCAGCTATATTAGGCTTGGCTTTAACTGCTGGTATTGTAATGGGTGATAATCACTCTTTTGCAATTGCTAATGTAGTTCTTGTTCCTTTTGGTTTTTCACCCTTACCGGATACATTATTATTAATCGCATGTTTAGGTTTGGCTAATGCAATTGTATGGCCTGCGGTATTCCCATTAGCATTATCAGGTTTAGGTAAACTAACAAGCACAGGTTCTGCTTTATTAGTTATGGGTATTTCTGGTGGTGCGTTTGGTCCTTTATTTTGGGGGATAACAAGTGGTGCAACAGATTTAGGTCAACAAGGTGGGTATATGGTGATGTTCCCATGTTACTTATTCATCTTATTTTATGCTGTTAAAGGTCACAAAATGAAAAGCTGGAAATAAGTTAGCTTAATTCTGATAGCTAGAATTTTAAAATGCCAGTTATTAGCTGGCATTTTTAATTTTATCCACAGTAGAGCCTGAGTAAATTGTATTTAACTTGTGAGTAATTGAAAAAGTTAAATTAATTCAAAAAAAGTGATAAAAACACTTGCGCTCAATCTTAATCTCTCTATACTGCGCCTCCACCGACACAGACGGCAAGCAACATTCTTAAAGGGGTGTAGCAAGTTAGCTAGGTTGGCGAGGCAAGTAAAACTTAACGATTCTTTAGAAAGAAACTTCTTCTAAAGAAAATTAAAATTAAGTGTTGACTCAAGGTTTTTAAGGTGTATTATTCGCACCCCAAGCAATTAACGGCAACGTTTACTTCGCTTGAAACGTTCTTTAACAATAAGTAATCATCTGTGTGGGCACTCTTGCAGATTGAGTTCT
>NZ_FOLO01000007.1 GCF_900112265.1 Pseudoalteromonas denitrificans DSM 6059
ATTTTCAGCACTCCCAACTTGAACAAGCCCCACCATACCCATTACGATATGAGGTAAACATTTATACAAATAAACCCCCTCTTTATCAAAGGTGACTTTAGCAGGTTGACCGAATGGCGTCATAAAAGCTTTAGCCCCTTTTGGCACTGAAAATGATTGAGCATTATGGCTTGCATCACTCGGGATAAAATTTATCACATCTCCTTTATTAATTTTAATGTAGCCAGGCTCCATAAACATCGTGGCTCCATCTGAACCTGAAGTGACAAGTTTTACTGTATGTTCAGCAGCGTGAACTTGAATAATGCCAAAACTCAATGCCAAATAGATTATTAATTTATACATATTATTCCCCTAAATTATTCATAAATAAAATTTTTACTTTACATTTCAATGCAAAAACAATATAAATGAAAATCATTCTCATTACAACAAAGTAATCAAATGGAAAACTGGCAAAACATGATGAAAACAGGCAATGCTTTTTTTGAGCAGTGTGCCTGGTTCGATGCGCAATTTTATTATCAAAATGCGATATCTCATATTGAAACAATATGGCCAAGTGATCCTTATAACATTCAATTATTACAAGGGTGGATTTGTGGGATGCATAACCTGTCAGCTTTGTTTGAAATCCAAGGAGACTTAAGAAGCGCATTAAATTATTTAAAAATACCACATGAGCACATGTTTTCCTTAGCACAAGATGGCAACCAAACTGAATCAATGCAACTTATTGCATTAAAAGCTTTAAAGATAACACTTAACCCGCTTTTAGAATTTTCTCAAAAGCACCCAATTTGTGCTCCTTGTTTAAAATCGCTGCAAGAGACAGAGGATTTTGTTTATTCATCACAACCTATTATTCATTAAAATAACATTGAAGGAATTACTATGAAGTTCACAAAAACCTTACCAGTATTGTTAGGCGCTAGCGTATTTGCCACACAAGCGGTATATGCTCACCCTGGACACGATCACAGTGCTACATCAGCTAATCTGATTCATTTATTTTGGATAGCGCCCGCTTTTATCGCTGTTGGTTTTATTGCATATAAATTACTTAATAAAAATAAACAAATTAATAAGGATTAATCATGCTATTTAACTTAATAAGTAAACTAGATAAAAAACTCAAATTTTCAACGGCGTCAGCACATTGTGATATTCCCTGTAAAATCTACGATCCAATTAGTGCACAAATTGCAGTATTAACTATGATACGTATGGTTGATTTACTTAATGATATAAATGAAAAATCAAACTTAACAGCCAATGACCAAGCACAATTTCATCGTTTATTAAATCAAAAAGAAGAACATGGTAATAAAGTAAAAGAAGAGATCCGCATTATTTGGGGAGATTATATCAAGCAACCACAGTTAGAAAAATTTCCTGAATTACATGCGTTAACCCATAGCATTATGCTAGCCAGTTCAAAAGCGAAGCAACACATAGACAAAGACGCAACATTGGATCTATTAAATAAAGTAAACAGGTTCGCTGAAATTTTTTGGGCAACTAAAGGTTTAGAAACGTATACAGCTGTATGCCCTTACCCACCAACACAAACTCTTGTTTACCCTAAATTAAATTAATCAGGTTAAATTGATGGGATTTAAATTTATCCGTATTACGGGGCATAGTATGATGCCTCGAATACCTGATAACAGCTATGTTTTAATTCATACTTGGTTAAAGATATTTAAGCCTAAACCAGGTAATACACTGTTGATCAAACATCATAAATACGGTCATATAATAAAAACCTTATCTCATATAGATAAACAAGGTTTCTATTGGGTTAAAGGTGAGAGTATGCAAAGTGTTTCCATGTCAAATATAGGCCCTATTATAAAAGAACAGATTCTAGGAAAAGTGTGTATTACTTTGTCGGCCAATCATTAAAAAATGCGGGAAGATATTTACTACGTAATAAATAAATAAGCACCCATGAAACTAAGACTAATTGAATGGCAAGAAAACCAGAAAATTGAAAGTAATGGCTTTTAGCTTGTATTAATAGCCAAGCTAAATCACACATACAGCATACAACTAAAGGCCACTTCATAAAACGCCATAATTTTGCAAGTTTTGGGTTACTTGTGGGCCTTCGCAGTGAAAATAATATAGCAGGTAATAAGGCTAAAGCGCCTATTGTTAACGCAATAAAAAAATCATCTTTATTGCGATAAAATAACGACATCAAATCTAAATCAGGTCGCCTTGAGACTGCTGAGAATATCCAAATAATGTAAGTTCGTAACAAAATTAAAAAAGTAAAGCTCAAAGCAATTGGTGCACGATATACACCATGTTTATCCCAATACTCAGGCCCAAAACGCATTCTACTTCCTATACTACTCATTTTGAAAATCTCTAAATTTGATTTTTTTTATCGGCTAATATACCTAATACAATAAAAGCCACCAGCAGTAACCAAGGCATATAAAGTTTGCCAAAAATCAATAATAGTTTAATTAATATAGGCGTGACAAAAAACGTTAAAGCCCCAAAACCAAAAGCAGTGACAATAATAAAAGTCATTGTTCTAATGATAAAATGCCTTCTTGCAAAAAGTCGTTTAATAAATTTATTTAAGTCATTTGCATATAAAGCAATCAAACATACAATGATTGTTAAGGCTATTTGATGTAAATATGGGGTTAGCCAGCTTACAAGCTGGCTTGAAATATTATTGAATGTACTGATTAAAAAATTCATACATTATGGCCTATAAATAGATCAACTAAATCTTGTTCCGTTAATACCTCTATCCCTAAGTCCTGTGCTTTAGTGAGTTTCGATCCCGCTTTATCACCTGCGACTATAGCATGTGTTTTTGCCGAAACACTCCCTGATACCTTAGCACCTAAAGCCTGTAATTTAGCTTTTGCTTCAGAGCGTCCCATTTGAGTTAATGTACCCGTCAATACATAAGTTAAACCAGATAAAGGCTGTTCATTTCCTAATTTCACTTCAATAGCAGGCCAACCAATTCCTGCAGATATTAAATCATCAACAACGGCTTTGTTATGGTCTGCTCTAAAAAAGAAATTAACATGTTTTGCAACTATTTCACCTACATCTGAAACCTCTTGTAAACTTTCAATGCTTGCTAAGCTCACTTTTTCAAGCGTGAGGTAATGTGCAGCTAAATTTTGTGCCGTAGCTTCACCCACCTCTCGTATTCCCAAGCTATATAAAAAGCGTGCTAACGTAGTACGTTTTGATGTTTCTAATGATGTGATAAGATTTTCAGCTGATTTAGGTCCCATACGCTCTAATGACTCTAAATGGCCTTGTTTTAAGTTAAATAAATCAGCTGGTGTATGGATAAGCTCCCTATCAACTAATTGTTCAACTATTTTATCGCCTAATCCATCAATATCGAGTGCTTTACGAGATGAGAAATGTTTTATCGCTTCTTTTCTTTGTGCTTCACACACTAAACCGCCACTACAACGCGCTACAGCTTCACCAGTTAGGCGTTCGACTGCAGAATTGCATACAGGGCAGACTATTGGAAAAATAATATCTTGTGCATTTTCTGGACGCTTATCTAAAACTATTTGAGCTATTTTTGGGATCACATCACCGGCGCGGCGGATGATCACCGTATCACCAATTTTAATACCTAAACGTTCTATTTCATCCTGATTATGTAATGTGGCATTTGAAACAGTGACACCACCAACAAATACAGGTTCTAACCTGGCAACAGGGGTAATAGCTCCCGTTCTCCCGACTTGAAATTCAACATCTAATAATTGAGTTAACTCTTCTTGAGCTGGAAATTTAAAAGCAATCGCCCATCTGGGGGCACGGGCAACAAAACCTAAGCTTTGCTGAAGCGCTTTATCATTTATTTTAATTACAACACCATCAATCTCATATTTTAAGCTGGTACGGCGCTCACCTATATCTTTGTAATATGCTAAAGCAGCATCAACCCCGGTAACAAGTTTCGTTTCAGGACTCATCGGAATGCCCCACTGTGTTAGCTGGGTTAATTGTTCATAGTGGTCTTGAGCAAGTTCACCGCTTTCCACTACACCTGTACTATAGGCGTAAAACATTAATGGTCGCTTAGCTGTTACTTTAGAGTCTAACTGGCGCAGACTACCAGCAGCTGCATTTCTGGGATTAACAAATACTTTGTCACCACTAATTTTAGCTTGCTCATTCATTTTCTCGAAACCAGCACTATTCATAAATACTTCACCACGTACTTCAAAGCGTGCCGGATAGCCAGAGCCACGTAATTTAAGTGGAATATTACGAATCGTTTTAACATTTTCAGTGATGTTTTCTCCCGTAGCGCCATCGCCTCGGGTTGCAGCTCTTACTAATATGCCATCTTCATACAAAATTGAAACAGCTAAACCATCAAGTTTAGGTTCACAACAAAACTCAAAAGTATGTGATTCTTTTAATCTATCTTGTAAGCGTTTATCAAAAGCATGAAATTCATCATCATTAAAAGCATTATCAAGCGATAACATAGGCACTTCATGGGTTACTTGACTAAAACTATCAAGTGCATGTCCGCCTACTTTCTGCGTAGGTGAGTCAAATGTTATATATTCAGGGTTGTGTTGCTCAAGTTCAGTTAATGAGCGTATTAACCTATCGTATTCAATATCAGGAATACTCGGTTCATCTAAAACATAATATTTATAGTTATGCTCTTCAAGTTCAGATTTAAGCTCATTAATTTTTGATAAGATCTGTTGTGACATTATTTTCTCTTTCAATAAAAAAGCCACCAAAGGTGACTATTTTTAAAACTATAAATATATTATTTTTTATTAAAATATATGTTGTTTAGCCAAACTCTCTAATTTTTTCAACATATTGCCTTACTGTTGGTACGGTAAGTAATTCACGCTTGTGATCAAATATTTCAGCGCCAAATTCATCAGCTATTTTTTTAGCTGCGCTATGTAACATATTAAATGCGGGCAAACTGTCGCCTTCACAAGGTAAAGTCATAAATAAACTTACACCAGCAGTTGAAAACTGCTCCATATTATCAATATCAAAAGTCCCAGGATTAAACATATTGACTAATCTAAACAAAATTGGCCCGGTACCTGATGCGTCTTGATGACGATTAAAAAAACCTTCATCTGAATATTTAAACCCTAAAGTAAGTAAAAGAGGTAATAAAGAAGAGCCTTGCATCGTTAGGCCCGTAGGCATTTGAATATGAACAATAATAAAGTCTTTTGTTTCTTCAGATGCGGCATCGTCTGATTTTGGCTCTTCTGGTTTTGGAACTTCATCATTAACTTCATCAATCGTGACTTCGTTCTGTTCATCTAATTCAACAGAGAAATCGCCTATTTCAGGTTCATCCCTATCTGCTGAAAACCCTTGAACATCTATCCCAGTATCATTATCAAGTGAAGGTGCCTGTTCTTTATTAACAATGTTGGTATTGGCTTCACCTGATGGGGCTTCATCTTTTTTCCGTACAGACCAAATTCCATGTAATAATAATCCACCAATCACTAAGGCGCTAATGATCACTAAAACCCATCTCAACTCTTCGGCCATGCCTTCACCCTTTTTTATTTTTTGATACTGTACTATCTAGTTATAGCATTATATTAGTTAATTAACAGCCATTTCAACTGCTTGGTCTATATCAACTGCAACCATACGCGAAACACCAGGCTCTCCCATAGTCACACCAACCAAACTACCAGCCATTTCCATGGCAATTTTATTATGACTAATATAAATAAATTGCACTGTTTGTGACATTTCTTCAACGAGTTTACAAAAGCGACCAACGTTAGCATCGTCTAATGGTGCATCAACCTCATCCAACATGCAAAATGGTGCTGGATTAAGTCTGAAAATAGAAAACACTAATGATAATGCGGTTAGCGCTTTTTCTCCACCACTAAGCAAATGAATTGTTGAATTTTTCTTTCCTGGAGGTCTTGCCATAATGGTCACACCACTTTCAAGTAGGTCATTAGATGTTAATTCTAAATATGCATGACCGCCACCAAATACTTTTGGAAATAGCTCCTTTAAACCTTCATTTAACGCATCAAAGGTTTCTTTAAAACGATTTTTAGTTTCTTTATCTATTTTATGAATTGCTGTTTCTAGGGTATTAAGTGCATCAAATAAGTCTTGGTATTGTTCATCTAAATATTCTTTTCTATTTTTAGCTTTTTCATATTCATCAATGGCAGCTAAGTTAATTGGTCCTAGTTGATTTACTTTTATAGCCAAATCGTCAAGTTTTGTTTGCCAAATAGCCAGTTTTGCATTTTCTGGTAAATGTTTTAATACGGTTTCTAAATTAGTATTTAAATCAACAAGGGGCTCAAGTAACCCTGCGGCTCTAACAAGACTACCTTGCTGCTCTACTTCGAGTTGTTGTAATTTTTTTTGTATTTTTTCAAGTTCATTTTGTGCGTCTTTTTGACCTGACTCTTTTATTGATAAATTTTCTTTTGCTTTAACAAGCGCTTTACTGTGTTCTGAGCGCTTAACATTCAGTTTTTGTTTCTGATTAAGTAAAACCGCTATTTGTTCACTTGCATTTTTTATTGGGTCAACAAGTGCCATATACTGTGTATTAACTGTTTTTTGCAATTTGTGTGCTTCAGCTAAAGCAGCTTGATTATGCAATAATTGATGTTCTTCTAGCTTAAGGGTATTTTTAATTGATTCTAATGCCAAACTCGATTCATGTTTGGCATTTTTAAGCTGTTCTAATTGCTCTTGATATAACTTTAGCTCTTGTTTGGCTTTACTATAATCAAGTTCAGCCAGTTGGACCTGTGCCACCAGCTTCACATCCGTTATTTCTACCGCCTTTGCTTGTGCTGCTTGATAGTCACATTTTAACTGAATATTTTGAGTGCTGAATTGATTTAATTGGGCGCTTGTATCATCAAATTGCACTTGCCAATGCTGGGTTTGTTCTTGCAATAAATCCAAACGTGTAAAAATAGCAACATCCTGTTGAGACAATTGATGAATATGCGCTGATATCACGTCATGTTCAATATTAAGTTCAGATATAATTAATCTTTGCTCACCCACTTCTTTTTCTAACTGAGCCTGATTAAAATAATGATGACTTAGCTCTTTTTTCAACTCAGTCACTTTCTTTGACTTCACTATCAGTGAAGCCGACTCATCTATTTTAGTATCTAATTTCCAGTTACGACCAAATAGTGTGCCTTGCTTGTTAATACAAGCAAACCAATGCGAATCTTTTAATATTTCTTTTGCTTCAATGTCATTCTCTACCAAGGCTATACGTTCTAATATATCAGGGTAAACCCCCGTATTAACTTTATGAGATAAGGCTTTTATTGAAACTTCATTACTATGATGTTGCCAAACTCTATGCCCAGCCATAGTAACTGACACTGTATTTTCAAAGACCTGTGCATGTTTAAATTGCTGTAGTGCATTTTCAACGACTAGCTCAAAACCATTTTCAACCTTAAGCTGGCTTAATAATGAAACAGCATCTTTACATTGTGTATCACTGTGTGAAAATGCATTATTAACGATATCATTTAATGCTTTTAGTTTGGCCTCTTTTTGATGAACTATTTGAGTTAATTTATCAATTTCAATATTGATTTCATTCTGTTTTTCTACATGTTCTTTTGTTAATAGTTGTTTTTTATTTTGTGCTAACTGCTGCTTTGCCAAAGTACTTTTAAGCTGAATTTGCTCAATTTTTAATTGCTCAAGTTCTTTTACATTATTACGTTCATTTAACTGTTCAAGTTGCAGCTTGCATTGGGCTACTTGTTTTTCATTTAAAGCCAACGCACCTGATATTTTCTCAATATCATATTTATTTTTTTGAATTTTCTTTTCTTGTTCATGAAATGATTCTTGTAAAGTTTGCCAGGTTTTAAATGCATCCTGATTACTGAGATAGAGCAACTCAGATTTTTCTTGATTTTCAGCGACGCGTAACTGAGCGATTTCAAATTCACCTTCGATAAGTGTCGCTTTCTCTTTGCTTATTAAAGATGCTCCGTTAATGTTTTTTTGTTCCGTTTCTAAGGCTAGTATTTTTGTTTCTAAGTTTTTATTTTGCTCATTAAGCTCTCGTTTTTTTTGTTTTAAATGCACTTTTTGCGTTTCAAAACGTGTTAGTTCAGTTGTCGTTTTATAATCTAGCTCTTGTAACGATTGCGTATGTTGTACTGAAGCCTCAATATCATTTTTGAGTGCGCCAAGCACATCTTCATGGCCTATATGTGCCTCTTGATAAAAGGCTATTTCTTGCTCTCGTTTTTTTATCTTTGTATCTGTTGCATCTATTTGCAACTGTAACTTTTGCCATTTGAGTACCGAAAGTTCACTTTTCAAACAGCGCTCTTGGGTTTTATATTGAGAATATAATTTAGCTTGGCTCGATTGTTCGCTAAGTTTATCTAGCTGCGCTTGTAACTCTTGACGTACATCTAATAAACGTTCTAAATTTTCACGCGTACTGCGAATACGAGTTTCAGTTTCTCTACGGCGCTCTTTATATTTAGATACTCCTGCAGCTTCTTCAATAAAAACTCTTAATTCATGAGGTTTACTTTCAATTAAACGCGAGATCATGCCTTGCTCAATAATGGCATAACTGCGAGGACCCAACCCTGTCCCTAAAAATATATCCGTAATATCACGTTTACGACATTTACTGCCATTAAGATAATAAAATGACATGCCTTCGCGATTAACTGACCTTTTAATAGACACTTGGTTTCTACTTGCAAAAGAGTCAGCTAATCTGTCTTGGGTATTATCAAAAATTAATTCAACCGAAGCTTGAGAGATAGGTTTACGTGAAGTTGAGCCATTAAAAATAACATCCGTCATTGCATCACCACGTAAGTTTTTTGCCGAGCTTTCCCCTAATACCCATCGAACTGCATCTATGACATTTGACTTGCCACAACCGTTAGGACCAACAACACAGGTCATTTGGTCTGGAAAAGGAATTTTTGTTGGCTCAACAAAAGATTTAAAACCAACTAGTTTGATGGTGCTTAAACGCATGTAATTATAATTATCGAAAATGCTCAGGACACATAATTTTATCAGAAATGAAATATATTGATATTAAATCAGAGTTAATATTGTTTCATACACAAATATATACTTGGATAAATAAAGCGTTAAGGTTATCTTAAAGTAAAGTGATTTAAATTAACTCCCTTTTAAAAGGATATTAAGTGCAATCTTCCCAAGGTTTTCAGTATTTTTTAGCTGGCTTTAATCTTATCAATACAAAAGGACTTAAACGTTTTGTTTTAATTCCTCTTTTAATTAATGTTATTTTATTCGGTGGCTCATTATTTTTTATTTATGATTGGCTGACTCAAGGTTTTGCTTATTTAAACGAATTATTGCCTACTTGGTTAAGTTGGTTAGAGTGGTTGCTATGGCCTATTGCCATTTTTACAATTTTATTTAGCTATACCAGTCTTTTCAGCATAATCACTAATTTCATAGCTGCTCCCTTTAATGGTTTATTATCTGAAAAAGTAGAGTTACATTTAACAGGTAAAAAAATTAATGATGATGGTTTTTTAGATACCATAAAAGACGTGCCCAGAATGCTTGCCCGTGAAGGCACAAAATTAATGTATTATTTACCTAAAGCCATAGGTTTTTTCATTTTATTATGGGTATTACCGGTAGTCGGACAAGTTATTTGGGTTTTATTTACCTGCTGGATGTTTGCAGTACAGTATCAAGATTTTGCATTTGATAATCACAAAATACATTTTAGAGAAACACGAAAACAGCTAAAACAAAACCAAGGTCTATCTTATGGGTTTGGCTTTGCAGTACTTATTTTTACAACAATTCCATTATTAAATTTGCTAGTCATGCCTGTTGCTGTATGTGGCGCAACAAAGTTATGGGTAGAAAACTATAGAGACCAATATTAAAACATTATAAATATAAAAGGGAATAAATATGAAGCATGCAATTTTTCAAGTCGATGCATTTACCAATTCACAATTTAAAGGGAATCCTGCAGCAGTGATCCCTTTAGATAAATGGTTAGACAATGAGGTATTACAAAAAATTGCAGCTGAAAATAACTTATCCGAAACTGCTTTTTATATTATTAATGATGACATTGTAAAACTTCGCTGGTTTACTCCTGAGACAGAAGTTGATTTATGTGGTCATGCGACTCTTGCTACTGCTTGGGTTTTAGTAAATGAATTTAACTATCAAAACGCTGAAATACAATTTGAAACCCGTTCAGGTATTTTAACTGTACGCCATTTTGAAGATGTCAAAAATCATAATGAACAAGTATTTGAACTAGAACTACCGATTAAAAATGCACAAGAATGTGATATTAAAAGTCCATTACTCAGTGCTTTTGGTCGCCCCCCCCTAGAAATATTATCCTCTGATGATTACTTATTATTATTTGAAAATGAACAAGTAATAAAAGACCTAAAACCAGATTTTGCTCTGTTAAAACAACTCCCCCTTAGAGGCGTTATTGTTACAGCACCAGGTGATAATGTTGATTTTGTTTCCCGTTGGTTTGGCCCAAATGTCGGTGTAAATGAAGACCCTGTTACAGGTTCAGCTCACACTAGCTTAACGCCTTATTGGGCAAGTAAACTGGATAAGACACTATTAACAGCTAAACAAATTTCGCAACGCGGCGGAGAAATTGAATGTCAACTACGTTGTGAAAAAGTACTGCTACGCGGAAAAGCTAAGCTTTATATGAAAGGCGAGATTTATTTAGTTTAAGCTAAATATAAGGTTAGCGAGTATGCACTCGCTAACGCTCCTCTATACTCAAATTATAATCCATTATTCTGAATCTGAGCCATTTACCACTTCTGCTATTGCACTTAATCTCTGCAAAGCAATATAATTAATAGTGCCTTTTGCATAGGTGCCTTTTCCTGAAAGGGTACCTGCAGGTTTATCCAATAAAATCTCCAACGCTTGATCAACAGTTTTAACTGTATATATTTGAAAATAGCCTTTAGAAACCGCATCCTGAACTTCTTGGTTTAAAACTAAATTGACACTATTTGAGTGTGGAACCATTACCCCTTGCTTACCCGTTAATCCACGCATTTTACATAACTTGAAGAAGCCTTCTATTTTTTCATTTACCCCACCAATCGCTTGCACTTCACCATGCTGATTTATTGAACCTGTTAATGCTATTGATTGATCTATCGGTAAACGTGTAATGGCCGAAATAAGTGCGCATAGTTCAGCAAGTGAAGCACTGTCACCATCGATATAACCATAACTTTGTTCTATGGCAATACTTGAACTGAGAGTGAGTGCAAAATCTTGTGCATATTTATTGCCTAAATAACCAGTTAATAACATCACACCTTTTGAGTGTATCGCTTTACCCAACTCAGCTTCTCTTTCAATATCTAACACACCTTCAGAACCAGCATAGACAGTCGCTGTGATTCTGGCTGGGCTGCCAAAACTGGTATCTCCCACATGCAATACAGTTAAACCATTCACTTTACCTATCGCTTCACCCTGAGTATCTATTAAAGTATGACCTTCTTTAATATCAGACAACATGCTTTCACTCATTTGCCCAGTTCGATATTGTTTGCCTGCAAGCGCCTCACTTATATGATGTGCTTCGATTGTTTTACTCAAATCTTGTTTAGCGTAATAACTTGACTCATTTAATAATTCTAAAATATCTGCAAATCGCGCACTGAGTTTTGTTTGATGCTCTGCTTGGCGATAACTAAAGTTTAATAATTCTGCAATGCCTTCTTTAGTAAGCTCTAACTTGAGAACATCGAGAGCATGCTCTTGTACTTTAGAAATAAACTGATATTGAAACTTATCACTACCTGGAATAAAAAATTCAAAATCGGCTAAGACTCTAAACTGTTCATTAAACTCCTCGTCATATTCCTGCATTAAATAATATAAATCTCGAGAGCCTAAAAGTACTATTTTCACATCAAGCGGGATCAATTGCGGTCGTAAGGTATAATTTCCACCCAAAGCGCTATCTTGCGCTAGCAAGTCATTTTTAATTTGATGTGTTTTTAAAGAAAGTTTGAGTGCATCCCATAGCTGTGGGCTTGCCATTACTTTATCAGCGTCCATCATTAAATAACCGCCATTTGCTTTATGCAATGCTCCTGATTGAATCGCACGGTAACTGGTGATTAATGACCCTTGGTGCGCACCATACTCGACCTTACCAAATACATTACTAAAGGTAGGGTTTGGTTCATAGATAACAGGCGCTGCATCATTTTCTTTATAAGAAACGAGTAAGTTTGGTGCAAAATAATCGGTAAGCATTCCTCGTTTATCTAAGTCATCTTTATTATCATCTGCTTCAACATCTAACCACTCTAAAACGGTATCAATCAGCTCACTTTTAATCTCTTTAAGGTATTTTAAAATACCAATTTGCGTATCATATTTAAATTCAAGTTCTTTTAATAAAGGTTTAATCGCTTGTTCAGCTGTAGATTTTTTTAACTCTCTTAATTTTTCAGAAGACTCTCTTTTCCAACGTGGTAATTCTATTAAAGCATCTATAAGTGCATCTTCTAATTTTGAAATAACGTCATAAAAATATTGCTTTTGTTCGTCACTTAAAACTGAAAACTCAGCATCATCTAACTGTTTGCCATCTACCACAGGCGCAAAGCTTAAAACATCATTCTCTTCAAATAATGCAATGCTATGTTCTGCTGCTACCACTTCAACTTTATCAATCGCAGAGTCATACTTTGTATTAAAAGCACGATCTATCGCCTTTTTCTTACGTTGAAACCCAGGGTTATCAAAAGCTGCGGGGAAGGTATCCATAATTTCATCAATTAATGAATCCATATCATCACAGAACACCTTACTTTCACCTGGTTGCAAACAAATGGCAATAGGCTCTCTATGATCGTCATAATTATTAAGGTATAACCATTCAAGGGGGGTTTTTCGTGTTTTACTATGCGTCATTAGTTTATTTTCAACCATAGAAAAACGCCCTAATGCAGCCTCCCCCATGACATATAAATTATAGCCAGGCATTTCCATACCTAAAGCAAAATCTATTGCAGCTTGTGCCCTATTTTGACCAATAAAACTAAGTGATTCGGGATAAGGCGTGTTCATACAGTTTTTTATATGTGCCATATCAATTGTAGGTGTGAGTGCCCTTGGGCTTAGTGCATTAATTTCTTTATTCATCCCTTACATTACCTCTCTGGGCTTGTTATTTTATAAGCTTATCATAGGCAGTTTAAGATCTTTGTTTTTAAATGATTTTATTAACATAGAATTAAGGTGATAACGCTTGCCGCGTAAAATAAATGCCTCCACACTCATTACAAGCAGTTACTTGAGTTGGATGAAAGCTATGGGTGATATCTCCACATTGTTTACAAACCAGTTCCCCAAATCCGATCCACTGACCTTGATGATATTCTCCATTATGCTTAAAGTCTTCCACTAATGATTGCCATTCGAGCTGTGATTTATCGGCAATAACGGCCAATTCACACCAAATTGTTTCTTTAAACTCTTGTAGTGCTAAATCATTATAATGGTTTTGATTTTGTTGGTAGTGTGATAAATCGAGTAATAAGTTTTTTTGATAAACCGATAGTTGTTTTTCACTTATGTTTTTGAATTTTTTAAATGCTTGCTCCCCCTGCATTATTTTTTCAATTAAATGTTTCATTTCATTTTGCTCAACATCTTTTAGCCAAGCATGGAGATCATTTATCCAATCAAAATAATTATTTTTATTATCCATGATTTCACCTTTAGCGAATGCCCTCTTGTAATAAGTATAGGTAATTTCATACAGTTATGAACAATTTTTAATAAAATTTAGTTAAGTACCAATCAAACCTATAAATGTCTCAATCTATTTATTCAATCTGATACAAATTTAGGTTATCCTAACGTCAATTTTTTAGTGATTTTTTGCAATAAGTTTGGAATTGTAAATGCAAGAGCAATATACCCCGCAAGATATAGAGTCAAAGGTACAAACGTACTGGGACAAAAATAAAGTTTTTAAAGTAACTGAGCAAGAAGATAAAGAAAAGTTTTACTGCTTATCTATGTTCCCATACCCAAGTGGCCGACTGCACATGGGCCATGTACGTAATTATACTATCGGTGATGTTGTTTCACGTTTCCAACGTCTGCAAGGTAAAAATGTTATGCAGCCCATGGGCTGGGATGGTTTTGGCTTACCTGCAGAAAATGCAGCTATTAAAAATAATACAGCGCCTGCAAAATGGACTTATGAAAATATCAACTATATGCGTGATCAATTAAAGCGTTTAGGCTTTGGTTATGATTGGGATCGTGAAATTGCAACCTGTCATCCTGATTACTATAAGTGGGAACAATGGTTCTTCACTAAGCTATATGAAAAAGGCTTAGTTTATAAAAAAATGTCAACGGTTAACTGGGATCCAGTAGATCAAACTGTGCTTGCTAATGAGCAAGTAATTGATGGTAAAGGCTGGCGTTCAGGTGCTTTAGTTGAACAAAAAGAAATTCCACAATGGTTTATTAAAATCACTGACTACGCACAAGAATTATTAGACGATTTAGATAAGTTAGATGAATGGCCTGAGCAAGTTAAAACCATGCAACGTAACTGGATTGGTCGTTCAGAAGGTTTAGATATCACATTTAAGCGTGCAGATACGAATGAAGACCTTTCTATCTACACAACTCGCCCAGATACGATTATGGGTGTGACATATGTTGCTGTTGCAGCAGGTCACCCAATTGCAATTGAAGCTGCTAAAAATAACGCTGATATTGCTGCATTCAACGAAGAATGTAAAAACACCAAAGTTGCTGAAGCTGATATGGCAACGATGGAGAAAAAAGGCATTGCAACTGGTTTCTATGCAGTTCATCCATTAACGGGTAAGCAAGTACCAATCTGGATCGCTAATTTTGTATTAATGGGTTACGGCTCAGGTGCTGTTATGGCTGTTCCAGGTCATGATCAAAGAGATTATGAGTTCGCAACTGCTTACGGCTTAAATATCGAACAAGTTATTACTAACGAAGATAATACAGCTGACATAAGCGAAAGCGCATACACAGAAAAAGGCACTTTAGTTAACTCTGCAGAATTTGATGGCCTAGATTTTGAAAAAGCGTTTAATGCCATTGCTGATAAAGTGACCCAAATGGGCTGTGGTGAGCGTAAAGTTAACTTCCGTTTACGTGATTGGGGTGTAAGTCGCCAGCGTTACTGGGGTTCTCCTATCCCTATGTTAAGCGATGAAGATGGCCAAACGATTGCCGCACCTGAAGAAATGCTTCCAGTACGTCTACCTGAAGATGTCGTAATGAATGGTGTAACTTCGCCAATTAAAGCTGATCCTGAGTGGGCTAAAGCTGAAATCAATGGTCAACCTGTTTTTCATGAAACAGATACTTTTGATACTTTTATGGAGTCTTCTTGGTATTACGCCCGTTACTGTAGTCCACGTAATGATGAAGCCATGTTAGACCCTAAAGAGTCAAACTATTGGTTGCCGGTAAACCAATACATCGGCGGTATTGAACACGCTATTTTACACTTATTATATTCGCGTTTTTTCCATAAGTTATTACGCGACTTTGGTTTAGTTGACTGTGATGAACCTTTTGAGCGTTTATTATGTCAAGGCATGGTATTAGCTGAAACTTTTTATCGTAAAGATGAAAAAGGTGGCGATATTTGGATTGCACCAAGTGATGTTGAAACCGAAAAAGATGAAAAAGGTCGTGTCACTAAAGCATGGCATAAAGACGATGGTGAACCTGTTTTTGCCGCAGGCACTACCAAGATGTCTAAGTCTAAAAATAACGGTATCGACCCACAAACTGTAATCGACCAATATGGTGCTGATACAGTACGTTTATTTATGATGTTTACAGCACCGCCAGAGCAAACTTTAGAATGGTCTGACTCAGGTGTTGAAGGCTCTCATAGATTCTTAAAACGTGTTTGGAAATACGCATACGATGTTAAAGCGGCTGGTACTGCTGAACTTAATAAAGATACGCTAACAAATGACCAAAAAGCGCTGCGTCGTGAGTTACATAAAACCATTGCAAAAGTAACTGATGATTTAAACCGTCGTCAAACTTTTAATACTGCAATTGCAGCGGTAATGGAATTATTAAACAAGTTAAACAAAGCACCTTTAGCTGATGAGCAAGATATTGCTTTAGCAAACGAAGCATTAACAGCTATTATTATTATGCTTTCACCTATCACGCCACATATCAGCCACCAGTTATGGCAAACTTTAGGGTTTGAAGGCGATGTGATTGATGCATCTTGGCCAACATTTGATGAAAGTGCACTTGTTGAAGACGAGAAACTAGTCATAGTGCAAGTTAACGGTAAAGTACGTGCAAAACTGACTGTTGCTGCAGATGCTGATCAAGAATCAGTTGAAAAAGTTGCTTTTGCAGATGCGACTGTAAATAAATTTATTGATGGTAAAACCATTCGTAAAGTAATTTACATTAAAGGCAAAATCTTAAACGTGGTTGCAAATTAATATGCCTTTGTTTTTTAATCAAGTGATGATGAATTACAAGCAGTTCATAGCAGTTTTACTATGTGCTCTTGTCCTGAGTGGCTGCGGCTTTAAATTAAAAAAAGCTTCAGTATTACCACAGGAGTTGCGGTACCTGACAGTCACTTCAGATGATGCTAAATCAGCATTATATCGCCAACTTAAAAAACAATTAATCAAAGCTAAGGTCGATTTTTCTGATAATGCAAATGGCCGACAAGCGAATAGCCCGCAGCTTATTTTAAATAGAGATAAGCTAGACAGACGTACATTATCTTTATTTAAAAATGGACAAGTTGCGGAATATGAACTGACTTACCATGTTGCATATCAATTAATTCGCCCTGGTGAAAAATTAGTACAGCAAAAATTTGAGCTTTATCGCACTTACCAAGATGATCCAAACCAAGCCTTAGCAAAAGCAAAAGAGCTAGATATTATCTTAGCCGAAATGCGATTACAGGCAAGCGATAGGATCATAAGAGAGTTATCTCAACTATGATCTTTTGTTACCAAAATGGCGTACAGTAACCTGTGCGCTGTTATGTAAATCAATTACCTGCACAACTAAATAAAAACTTAAACCCTTTTTATTTGGTTATGGGTGAAGAGCCCTTCCAAGTACAAAAATGTACTAATGATATTCGTAAACAGGCTAAAAAAAATGGTTTTGATGAAGTCATCAAATTCAGTATTTTACCGCAATTTGATTGGAATGAAATTGCTCAAGAATACAACAGCTTGTCACTATTTAGTGATAAACGTATCATTGAAATTGACTTAGCTGAACAAAAAACCGGACAAACTGGCGCAAAATTTTTAAAATCTTTAGCGGAACACATCAACCCTGATTGTATTGTTATCATTAAAGGCAATAAAGCAGGTCAAGACATTCAAAGAACAGCCTGGTTTAAAGCACTAGACAAACAGGGACTATTTATTCCTTGTTACGAAATTACAGATAATCATTTAAATACTTGGCTAAATCAGCAATGCCAAAATTTATCATTAAAATTAGATCATCAAGCCAAACAATTCTTATTAGAGTCAACCCAAGGTAATTTGCTCGCAACCCATCAGGAACTCGAAAAATTAGTTTTACTTTATGCAAATAAGCCCATAACTAAAGCAGATCTGACGAGTGTTTTATTAAACCAATCTAAGTTTGATATTTTTGATTTGTCAGATGCCTTACTACAAGGGAACCTTGACAACATAGTTAATATAATCAGTAATATCAAAAAAAATCATGGTGAAGTCACCAGTGTCAGCTGGGCTATAACACGCGATGCACAACAGTTATTGGATATGAGCCAAGCACTTCAATTAGGTGAAAATACAAATCAACTATTCAAAAAGCATAATATATGGAAAAACAAGCAAGCACTTTACCAAAATGCCCTAAACCGTATTCCATTAGCACAATTAAAACATATCATTATTTTACTTGCTCAATTTGATATCAGTTATAAAAGTGGATTGCTGGTTTCTCCTTGGCAAGCGCTAGCTCATATAGGTGTATGTTTTACACAAACATTTTCAGTTTCATTACCCATTTATAACGAAGACTAATATGATAGGTATTTTTGGCGGCACTTTTGATCCTATTCATTTAGGTCATTTAAATATTGCTGAACATTGCACTAAACAACTTTCACTAGAAAAACTCTATTTTATGCCTTGCGCTACACCACCACACAAGTCATCAGCTAATGTAAGTGCCGATGACCGTAAAAACATGATAAATTTAGCTATAAAATATAATAAAAAGTTTGATTTAGATACAAGAGAACTTAATCGCACAGGTGCTTCATATACTATTTTAAGTTTACGTGAACTTAATGTGAAATTCCCAGATCAAAGCATACTTTTTTTAATTGGTATGGATTCATTAAACACGCTAGATACCTGGTATCACTGGCAAGAAATCACGCAATTATGCCATCTCGTTATTTGCCAAAGACCCGGCCAAACTTTTAATCCGTCAGTAAATACATTAAATTATTTAGCACAAGCCAAAACTAGTAACATTGAAAGTTTAAAGTCTCATAAAGCTGGTAAAGCTTATTTTTTGAAAACCCCCACATTGGATGTTTCTTCAACAAATATCAGAGAAAATATAACTCAGTTTGACTCAATAACGAATTTACTTCCAAAAGCAGTCTGCCAATATATAGCACAGAACAACTTATATTTTAGCGCTTGAATTTTCACTCCTGTAATTTATCGTTTGATGATAATATTATTATATAAAAATCAAAATATACTGCACCATGACAAATAAATACCTTGAACGATGGCAAGAAAAATTTCAACTGTTTGTAATTGACCAAATGGTGGAAGATCCAGCCCATGATATTGCTCATATTAAACGGGTTGTCACCAGCGGAGTTAAATTAGGCATAAAAGAAAATGCTGATTTAAACATCGTTATTCCAGCATGTTGGTTACATGATTGTGTCAACATCCCAAAAACCTCTGAACTTCGCTCTCAGGGCTCTAGATTAAGTGCTGACAGAGCAATTAAATATCTTAAAGAGGTAAGTTATCCTGCTGAGTTTTATGATGCTATTCACCATGCAATTACAGCCCACAGTTTTACCGCAAATATTGAAACTCGCACTCTTGAAGCTAAAGTTGTACAAGATGCTGACCGTTTAGATGCGTTAGGTGCCGTTGGTTTATCTCGATGCCTTATGTTAGGTGCAACATGGCAAAGTAAACTTTATCATTTTGAAGACCCATTTTCACAAAATAGAGAACTAGATGATAAAAATTTTTGCATAGATCATTTTTTTGTTAAGTTACAAGGCCTGGTTAACACAATGAAAACACCTTCCGGGATAGGTGAAGCAGAAAATAGATGGCAATTTATGGTTGAATATCTAGAGCAACTAGGCCATGAAACAGGTATTGTATTTAAACAAAAACAAGAAAAAAATATTAGTTTAATCAAATAAAAGCTAATCTATTAAGATAAGATTTATATAGGTGATAATGTGACTGAACTCCCAGCAGAAAAAAAATTATCAGTATTATTTAGGCTTGAACCCGGATGTTTAGGACCTGAAGGCGCTGAATTAATTGAAGGTTTTTGTAATTTTGCAAATTCTAACATCAATGAACTGCCCTATGCTTCTTATCAATTTGTACCTAGATTTGATAAAAACTTACCTGAATGGGAGTATAAAATTAACTCTAGAAACTTAAATAACGATAGAGTGTCATCTTATTTAGCTATTTTTGGACAGGTTAAAAACCAGTTTGAGGAGAGTTTAGAAGAGCAGGTAACTGAGTATATTGAGATTTATTTAGACAGAACATAATTCTGCAGGCTGAACTTTATTAAATAACCTCGGTGATAAAATAAAGTTCAAGCTACAGAATTATTTACAGGGTTTAATGCACTATAAAGATAGTAACTTATACCAGCCCAAAATCGCATTCAAACAACCAACCCCAGCAAATACAATTAGAAACACTAAAAAATATTTAAAATTAAACGGGTCTTTAAACTCACCTTGATGGCTCATATTTCTTTACCTTTATTGATTAAACACAGACGCGGCGCAATAATAGAGCAATTTTTGCAATCAATAAAGCTTGAAGCTATGAAAAATCTCACATTTAAAACATAAACTCGATAATTTAAATTTTTGTAACTAAAATCCCCTTTTCAGCCAATGAGATTAAAACCGAAATAGCACCTTGTTTTATTACATTTAAGGCTAAACCTTGAGCTTGAATATGTATTTGGTCGCATAACGTTTCAAAAATAATACCTGGATGTTCAGTAATTATTTGCAACATAAGTGCAGTCATAGCATTAATGGCAATAAACCTAACTTCATCACCTGAATCTCTAAATACAATGATGTAACTAGGTTCATCAGGCGCATTTTCAGGCTGATAATCAATACTAATATGATGCACTGGATATTGATAACTTAAAGACCAAGATAAACTCGATAAAAACAACGCTGTTGACTCTAAATATTCAACTTCAAAAGTAAGTTCTTTTTCATTCTGATCTCTTATAGAAATATCCAATTCCACCCATTCATAATGTGCAAGCTCAAGCATAAAATCAGGATCACTAGGCTTCATTTGATATTCATTGCTTAAAAATGCAATAAATTCCTGTGATATTTCTAAAAAATAAGGTGTCTCGCAATCATGCTCAATAAAAAATTGACGGACCAAAGTAACCCAAGCTTTATCTTCATAAAGAGATTTAAGAACAGGGAAAGCTGATGCAACAAAGCCTTCAATATTATTAAAAAATAAATCACTATATATGGCCATACGCCGAGGCTCTACATCAGAGGGAACGCTTGTATTTAAAGGGTTACGAATATGCGCCATAAACTGGGCTTGTATGTCTTTAAAATCAATTTCTTTTGACGACATAATTATATCGATCCAATTTTATTAATAAGTTTGTTTGAAACTTTATTTTTCAAACCTTTAACATGATAGGCATTTTGAATGAGTTTAATGCGATTCACTTCTTTTAATAACTCATTAAGTGGGGGGATGTTAAAATCTCGCTCTAATAGCGTCGGAAATACACCATGAAATTCATATGCTTTTTCTAATAAAGACCAAACTGAGTCAATCACATCTGCACCATGGGTATCAACTAGTAAATCGTCAGCTTCATTAAAGTGTCCCGCAATATGTCCATAAGCTATACGTTTACTTGGTAGCTGTTTTAAAAAATCTATCGCGTCATAATTATGATTAACCGAATTTACATAAATATTATTAACATCAAGCAATAAATCACAATCGGCTAACTCTAATACTTGATTTATAAATTCAATTTCAGGCATCTGTTGTCCAGGAGCTGCATAATAAGATACATTTTCAATGGCTATTGTCATTTCTAATATATCTTGCACCTGTTTTATTCTCTGTGCGACATAATGGGCAGATGAGTTAGTAAATGGTATCGGCATCAGATCATACATATGCCCCTTACCCGAACAATAACTTAAATGTTCACTATAAGTTTTAATATTATGAGACTCAAAAAATGGTTTTAATTGCTTCACAAATTCAATATCAAGAGGCTCTGGAGAACCAATAGAAAGAGATAACCCATGACATACAAACTGATGCTTTTGTGTTAATTGTTTTAATTGCTTACCAAAAAGTCCACCTAAAACAAGCCAGTTTTCCGGTGCAATCTCTAAAAAATCAATTTCTTGAGGAAAATCTTCAATCATTTCATCTAGCATTTCTCGGCGTAAACCTAAACCTGCTGCGCCGAATGAAGATATATTACGATTCATTTAAACACCTTATATGAAAAAAGCCAGAAAGACTGGCCTTTTTCTTCATAAACAAAAAAAGTAAAAATAATTATTTGTTTGAACCACATTTGCCTTCTTTTTTAGATTTTTTCATGTCGCCACCGCACTTGCCTTCGCCACACTTACCTTCTTTTTTTGCTTTTTTCATGTCACTACCACATTTACCTTCGCCACATTTCCCTTCTTTTTTGGCCTTTTTCATGTCGCCACCACATTTACCTTCGCCACACTTGCCTTCTTTTTTGGCCTTTTTCATGTCACCACCACATTTACCTTCGCCACACTTGCCTTCTTTTTTGGCTTTTTTCATGTCGCCGCCACATTTTCCTTCACCGCATTTACCTTCTTTTTCTTTTTTCATGTCACCGCCACACTTGCCTTCACCAGACGCAAGCTGGTAGCCAGAAGACATCGTTTGCATTTCAAAAGGGTTTGCGTGTACATTTACAGAGGTTAAACTTGATGTACCAATAACAACAGCACCTAAAGTTAATGCCATAGATTTTTTGTTTAAAGATTTCATATTAGATTTCCCTTAATTTAAATTTACTTGCGTTAATACTTACGTTACTTATGAAGACCTGTCATTGATTTATTAAATTTCAAAATAAAAAAATAAATTAAAAACTTATTAATAACATTCTGAAAATATTACTATGCAAGCTAAATAAAGATTTATCAAGTAGATACTTCTCTGTAAAATGCTTTGCTTAAATTTAAAACCTCAGAAATATTTTATGAAAATCATTTTAGCGCCTATGGAAGGTGTTGTAGATTTCAATATGCGCCAATTACTCACGGATATTGGTGGTTTTGACCTCTGTGTCACTGAGTTTGTTCGTATCGTAGACCAGGTCTTATCAGCTAAGGTTTATTTAAGATATTGCCCTGAACTATTAACCTCAGGTAAAACTCGCTCTGGTACCCCTGTAAGAGTTCAACTTCTTGGACAAGATGCTAATTATTTGGCAGAAAATGCGTTAATTGCATCAGATTTAGGGTCCCATGGTATAGATTTAAACTTTGGCTGCCCTGCAAAAACAGTCAACAAAAGCAAAGGCGGAGCCGTTTTATTAAAAACACCTGAACATATCTATGACATTGTAAAAAAAGTGCGCGAAGTTGTTCCAAAAAAGAATGAAGTCTCAGCAAAAATCAGATTAGGATTTGATGATGATAGCCTGTCACAAGAGATTTTTGATGCAATAAATCAAGCTGGTGCAAATACAATTACAATACATGCCAGAACTAAAAAAGATGGCTATCGCCCTCCGGCATATTGGGAAAAAATAAAGCCACTATTAAAAACGCACCATAAGATGCAGGTTATCGCTAATGGGGAAGTTTGGTCACTTGATGATTATAAAAGATGTCAACTTAAAAGTGGTTGTAATGATATTATGATCGGAAGAGGTGCATTAGCGAAACCTGACCTTGCAAAACAAATCATGCAATCAAACTTAGGCAATAAATATACAAGTCTAACGTGGCAGAATATTTTACATCATATTATAGATTCATCGATGCACAATGAAGATCCAAAAAAGGATAAATATTTTTCTTCCCGGACTAAACAATGGTTAAGGTTTCTTCAATTCACTTACCCTGAAGCAGTGCTACTTTTTAATGACATTAAACGCTTTAAGCTCAAAGAAGATGTCTTAAATATGCTAAAAATACATGCAAACAGCATTTAATTGATTTACATCATGCCAAAATGACACTTTAGCGCCCTATAATTCGATGACATATTCACCAAATAGGTATCTGCCAATATGTTTGGTCAAAATTATAAGGAAATCTTGTAGATGGCACATTCTCTTTTACTTTTTAAACAACGTTTAAGCAACGAAGTTGAACAATTACGGACTATTTTGTTATGGGAGCTTAGCCAATCAGACAATAGTTATGAGCAAACGCTCTCAGTTAAACTAAAGTCAACACCCACAACTAAATGGGTAGAGTTATTACAAAATAACGTGTATCCCACGCTAAGTGAACAAGTAACTAGGCTCAACAAAGTAGAAGCTGCTTTATGTCAATTTGAACAAGGAGTTTATGGGTTTTGTGCTGATTGTGAAACTCAAATATCAGTGTCTAAGCTAAATAAAGATCCCACTGAACAAAGATGTAAATCATGTGCCAATAAATCAGCCATTTAAATAATTAAACGGCTGATATATTTTTTATAAACTTAATAGTTTTTTTGTCCCAGCCATAATTTGTCCAGGATGAAACATAATATATTCGATTAGAGCACTTGTTTGATTACTATCTAAAGCAATACGTGTATTGAGTACTAAAATCGCCTGTTCAGCTCCCCAGCCTTGATAGTGGATCCCTAAATCAATTTCAGCAAGTGTTAATATAAATATCTGATAGCTTGTCGATAATTCAGTTTTATCACGATATAGCTTTTCATATGTTTTTGGATAATTAATATATCCTTGCTGCCAATCTAATCCATTCACTTTTTCCGAAATTAACTTTCCATTAAAAGTTGAAGATAATGCTTTTAACATAGTAAGAGGAAGAATATACCCACTTGAAATCAAATCAGACTTACACTTTTCACTTAGTTCATTTGTAAAACCAACCTTTTTAGAAACATTTAATGCTTTAAGTTTATTTTGTATCTTGCCAAGCCAAGCAGATGGAGCATCTGTTGCACTTAAAAAATAATTTAATTTTGCTTGATACCAGTCCTTACCGTTAGGAATTTGATGTAGACCTAACATATTTCGTGGTTTATATGACTTTATATAAAGATGTAATTTATCTAACACCATTAAAAGTTCATTTAGACTGACAAGAGCATTATTCTTTTCATGTTGGATTACTATTTTTTCAACAAAAATTTTTGATGATTGTATTTGTTCCAATAAATTTTTATGCGCAATTTTATCTAATTTTAATTTACTATTTTTTGCTTCAATTAATTTACTTTCTATATTGGCAATCCATTTTTTAACCACTTTTATTTTATGGGGATTAATGGCCTCAAAGTCATTTAATACATTTATAACGACATTTGTTTGAGACGGCCATGGAAAATAGCGTTCGGGAAAGCGCTGCCCAATAATGAGGTAATTTAACTCAGTATGAGATACTAATTTTTTTGGATCTGCCATACTTTGGAATGCCAAATATAGTTCATTTCTCTTTAATAAGTACTCTTCAGTAAATGGCAAAATGACATCACCCGATGAAGAAGTACTTATAGGTAATAATGAATTATTTAACTCTTTTAACTGAGATATTGATGTCTGAATATCTAAGTTAGTGTCTTTTTTCGGTTCATTACAACCAGATAATATTAAAATTATAAATAAAAGTTGTGTAAATTTATTCAAGCTAATCTAACCTTATACAAAGATGATTTATTTAAAGGTGGCCTATGATCTATTCTTTTCAAAATGCATCGTTCAGAGATGGTGAAACAGGATTATACAATCAAGCATATTTTATGGAAGTATTTAACCGTGAATGGCATAGATTAATGCGAGATAAAGCTGCTTTATCAATTTTATTTTTAAACCCCCACATTAATTTATCTAACTCAATTGAAAAAGAATGCTTTATCCAAATAGCAC
Source organism: Pseudoalteromonas denitrificans DSM 6059 (assembly GCF_900112265.1). GTDB lineage: Bacteria > Pseudomonadota > Gammaproteobacteria > Enterobacterales > Alteromonadaceae > Pseudoalteromonas > Pseudoalteromonas denitrificans. The sequence continues at coordinate 25,507 of NZ_FOLO01000007.1, forward strand.
ATTTACTTGAAGAACTGACGTATCGTAGTAGTGATATTATTTGCCGGTTTGATGATAAGTTTTTTGCCATAGGCCTGTTTGATTTAAATAAGCAAGGTACAAATGTAATTGTTAAGAGAATACAAAAAGAAATTGAACAAAACATTAAATTAAGATCTACGGCTGTAAATATTACTGTTGGTGCCACAAATGTATTACCAAGTACATCAATTCTAATTGAAAACCTTTTCGAAAAAACAGCTATGACTCTTACAGAAGCAGAACATCAAGGCACAAATGCCTATACTATTCATCAATTACATTAAAAATTATTATCCATAAAAAAAACCCTATTCTAAAAAGAATAGGGTTTATAAATACTAAATAAAATTAGTATTAGATCTTAACACCTTTACGTGCAGCTTTTTCCTTAATAAAGGAAGACCAGCCTTTCGCAAATTTACGTGTTTTGGGGTCTTTAGCCGACTCCATGATCGCTGCATAAGCTTTTTTGTATTTCTCTTGCTGGAAATAAGCATCAGCTAAATCAGCATAAATACGGCCCTTTTTCTTAGAACCAAGCTCAAGAGCTTTGTTTAGCGCTTTAACAGATTGTGAAAACTTCTCACTCTGTAGTAATAATGCACCTGATTTACGATATAGTTCTGCATCGTTATCAAACTTAGCTGCTTCTTGGTAATACTTTGAAGCTTTAGCAATTTGTTTTGACTGATGGAAGTAGCTTGCCATCGCAATTACATTTTGCTTAATACGCTGAACCGCTTTCTCTTTCATCGCCTTTTCAAATAACATTCCGGCTTTGTAAGGTATTTCGTTAAGCGAATAGAAGCTAGTTAATACTTTGTAATCAACTTCTGTTTCAAAGAAACCATTTTTATAAGCAATTTCCATAGTTGAAAGACCTTTTTTATAGTCTTCAACTTGCATATAGAATTTGCCTAACTGCGTCCAAGATTTTGGATTTTCAGGCCAAGTCTTCAGCACAACTTCTGCAACTTTGACTACATTTTTGTAGTCTTTCAGCTCATAATAAGACCCTATTTTTAAATCATAAGGGGCTTTTTTCGGATCATCCGCTTTTTGCAAAGCAATGGCACGATCAGCTGGTGCAATTACATCTTTGAATGCTTTAAGCTCATAATTCGCTTGAGCTATTCTGATGTAAACATTGGCGTCTTCTTCACCTGTAAAGTCCATCCAATCCATGTAGATATCTTTGGCTTCTTTGTATTTTTTAGTACCAGCATACAAGTCCCCCATTAACTTCATCGATTGAGCTTGGTCTTTGAAATTCAAAGCATCTTCAGAAATTGCAAGCTTCATATATTTGATAGCTGCAGAATAATTTTCTTTTTGAGCATTTAGCTGCCCAAGATAAAAATTAACTGTTGCTTTATCAAATGCATTTGAAGGTTTTAAATCAAGCAATATAGCTAAAGCACCATCAATATCTTCAGCATTATACAGGTCAAAAGCTTTTACAACTTTTTTACCTGTACGCTCACCCATTATTTTGGTTTTCGCCTTTTTACGTTTTTCAATCTCTTCGTAATTAGGTTTAGCCATAACGCTAGGTGAAACAACTGAGCCACCCAAAGAAATAAGTAGTGCAAGAGCTGTTACTTTTGAAAAGTTTTTCATTTCTATTCCTCCTTAACCTTGGTTAATTTTAAAGTCTAGTTGTACTTGAAGACCAGGTTGTTTCATAGCTTTACCATCAACAACTTTAGGCTTGTATTTCCATTTACGCAAAGCACGTTTAGCTTCGCGGTCGAAAATACGTTTAGGTTCAGCGTTTATAACTTTAACATCTTCAACACCACCAACTTCATTGATAGTAAAAGACAACTGTACCCAACCTTCTTTACCGTCTCGTGCAGCTTGAACTGGGTATTTAGGCTCAATTCGAACGATAGGTGTAGCATCACCATCACGACCGAAAGCACCAGGACCATTTAGTCCCCCAGCTGAACCACCAACGTTAATGCTTGGCATATTAAATGACAAGGCACCAGCATCAGGGTTGCTGTTTTCTGGTTGAGGCGGCTGCGGTTTAGGCGGCTGCTTCGGCGGCGGTGGCGGCGGCGGCGGTACACGCCTACGCTGCTGCACCTTAGATTCAGGCGGATTCGTCATAATTTCGACTATGATTTTTTCCTTCTCATCTTCTGCTCTCTTATCTCCACCGGAGATAAGAAAGGCCATGAAAAAGAACAAGCCGAAAGTAACTGCCCCACCTGCAATAAGTGAAAACAGAAAACGAATCATCAAGGAACTCCCGCTATAGATATTCTAGAAACACCTGTAGTTTTAATAGCATCCATTACTTTAACAACAACACCATGTTTTGCATCTTTATCCGCTTGGATAATTACAACATCAGTAGGTTGTTCAGCTAATAAACTTTCAAGTTTTGCAGAAACACGTTCAATATCAACAACACTCTTGTCCATATGAACTTCACCACGCGCATTAATAGCAATAAAAATATTTGCATTTTTTTGCTTACTTGCTTGTGCTGCTTTAGGTTTATTGACTTCAATACCCGCTTCTTTAACGAATGAAGTCGTAACGATGAAGAAGATCAGCATGATGAAAACGATATCAAGCATCGGTGTCATATCTACTGCGGCATCTTCTTCTTCACGAAAACGTTGTTTACGTGCCATATTTAAATCTCTCTCTAGTGATGTGGCAAACTATCAATTAATGAAGCACGAGCAACTTTCGCTTTAGCTTCAAGTCGTGTACTAAAAAATACACCAGATAGCGCCGCAACCATTCCAGCCATAGTCGGAATTGTTGCCATTGATATACCAGCTGCCATTAAACGTGCGTTACCTGTTCCCTGAGTTGCCATAGTTTCAAAAACAGCAATCATTCCAGTTACAGTACCTAACAGCCCGATTAAAGGACAAACAGCAACCAAAGTTTTAATCAACAACATACGTTGGCTTAAATTTTCGGACGCTTCAGAAATCCATGCATCACGAATTCTGTGTGCGTACCAGGATGTAGTATCCTGGCGGGCATCCCAACTAGCGATTATTCCTTTTTTCATACGAGGAAACTCGGTAGTTAAGAACCAATAACGCTCTATCATTAATACCCACATAATGAAAAGTGCTATTGCGACCACATAAAGTACTTGGCCGCCGGTAGCCACAAAATCCCTGACAGATTCCCATAACTCTATCAGGAATAACATTAGGCTTTTTCCTTCTCTGCGTGCGCTGCGATAATACCAGCACTTTGCTCTTCAAGAACGTGAACAATTGACTTGCTACGAGAATGAACTACAGCATGTAAGAAAATTAATGGTAATGCAGCAATTAGACCTAGAGCCGTTGTTACAAGTGCCATTGAAATTGATCCAGCCATGATTTTCGGGTCACCTGTACCAAACAAAGTAATTTGTTGGAAAGTTTCGATCATACCAACAACCGTACCTAGTAGACCTAGTAACGGAGCGATAGCAGCGAAAATTTTGATGATGTTAATACCGGCTTCAATGCTTGGCGTTTCTTTCATAATCGCTTCATCAAGTTTCAATTCAAGATTTTCAACATCTTGATTTTTGTTATCGATGTAAACTTTTAAGATACGTCCAAGTGGGTTTTTATCGCTTGGTGTATCAGTATTTTTAAGTTGAGACTTCATTTTTCCGCCAATAACAGTAAGAGCAGCTAAACGAACAAAACCAATTAAGAAACCAATAACTAATAACACAGCAATAACATAACCAACAGTTCCACCTTGATGGAAACGATCTTCAACAGTTGCTTTTTGTGTATTTAAACGAAGAATAGAGCCACGAGTTGGATCTAAGTAAAAACCTGAGTAAGAACCACTTGCTGCTGAGATTAAATCTTCTGCAGACGCTGTGATATGACCTTCAGGTTGACGACCTAGAGGCTGAATCTGTTTAGTCTCTGGGTGATAAATTAAGTAACCTTGATCGCTAACTAAATTAAAGTTACCAATACGTGTTACTTGCATCATACTAGTTGCACCATCAAGCTGAGCTACTTCAGCATCAAACTTTGATACTTTAGCTGATTCAGTCATTTCAGTTTGAAGTGCAATCCAAAGTTCTTCTAATTCACGAGTAGTAGGCAGTTTTTTAGCTTCTGCTAATGAACGTAATACAACTTCACGACCAGGTTTTTCAGCACTTACTAATGAAGCTTCAATTGATCCAATTGTTTCAGATGCTGCACGACGTACAACACCAAACATTTCACCAAGAGTACCTTTAGCATTTTCAAGCGCTTGCTCTTTTTCTGCTAAAGTAATTTCATTTTGTGCATATTGCTTTTTAAGCTGTTCGCCACGTGCTTTTTCAGCAGCAAGTTGACGTTTTGCTTTATTATGCAATGCTTTTTTGTCAGCGCGTGCAGAAAGGAACTCTTGCTCGCGTTGTTTATTGATCTTACCTTCAGAGATACGATCTTTTTTAACTTGCTCTAAGATTTTATCAAGAGCGGCTGTATCTGCGTGTGCATTAAGCGCAGCGCCAGCAGAAACTGATAATACAGCTGCAACAGCAAAACCTTTAAAAAGTTTCTTCATTAGTTTTACTCCGCGCCAAAGATAGGAAGTTTAACAAGATCATATGACGCTTGCTTACGTGCCATACGGATAAGTGTTGTAATAGGTTTAAGATATTCATCACCTAGTGCATCCCATGATTTAGAAGTATTGTTCCAAACCCAAGCGTTTTTCATGTCTAAAGACTGAGCAACGTATGAAATACGACCAACACGACCAAAATCTACAGTAATATCACGACCATCTAGTTTCAATACACCTTGAGTAGCGTTAACAATTGAACTGTAATCTTTCTCTACAAGATATGCTTCTAGTACCTGACGATATTTCTCAGAAGTTGTTACTTGTGAGCTAACCATAGTACTACGAAGTAGTTCAATACGTGATAAACGCTTTTCAGTATCGAATGGAACGTCCGCTTTGATGAATTGCTCAAGCGTATCGATCATGCGATACATCAAAGGCACAACGTTTTGTTTCGTTTTATCGATTTCTGAGATTTGGTCATTAAAAGATTCGATTGAAGCATTTTGGTCAGCAACCAAACGTGCTACATGATCGTTATAAACTTTAATGATTTCTCTTTCGTCAACAACGCTACGGTATTCAGCAATTAATTCCTGAGTTTGTTCGTATACATTGTCAATTTTACCTTGTGATTTTACAGCCGCCTTATGAATTTTCGCTTCAGCTTTGTGAAGGTCATTCAAAGGATCTGCAATCACGCTGCTGCTTGCTAATGCAAATGCGCCAACCAACGCAGATGCTACAAGGCTCTTTCTGATTTTAACAGACATAGTTCCCAACCAATTTAAGTAATGTAACTTTTTTAGAATTTAAAACTGATTTTAATTCAACCAGGATTAATGCCTATATATAGGCATCAACTTATCAATAATGCAAAATGGATCAAGGTCTGTCAACTTGATGTTAGAGGATATAGTGAGTTTTATAGCTTTTTTTTTGTTACACACACCATTACGTTACATAATATTTACATAATATTTTTAACACCACTCATGGTTACTAAGCTGAAATCTAGTTTGTAAAGAAATGTTAATACTCTTCCAATAAAAATAAAAAAATAAAATAAAGATTCTTTTAAACCTCATACTTAATAATTAACTGATATTTTGTATTCTCAAAGAAAAAGCTATTAATCATTTTTTAAATAATGTTGAATAACATTAAAATATGAAATATTGCCAATAAACTTTATCTTTAATAAAATTGTCAATTCGATCAAACTTTAAGTATGGAATTATAAGAATGATTCACTCATCTCACAATAGCCAAAATTTACTAAAACAATGTAAAGCTTTACTAGATAATGGCGAACTTTTAAAAGCACAGTCCATAGTTAAACAAGTTTTAATTAATTCAAAAAATGATGTTACAGCCATAGAAATCGCATTTGAAATAGCAATTAGATTCCAGGATTTCAAAATGGCTGAGAATTATTATAATAAATATAAAATACACTCTCAAAACATTGCTAAGCAGCAATTACTATATATAACCCTTTTAGAAACTAAAGAAGAACATTTTAAAGCATTAGATCAAATCGACAGTTACTTATCTGAGCATGGCGTTAACTTAGACCTACTATATAAGCATGGCCTTATTTCAGTAAAGGCTGGACGTATACTTCAAGCTGAACAATCTTTTTTAAATTGTATTGATAATCACTATTCAAATGAATATTTAACTTTAAACTTGGGACATGTATATAAAGCAAAAGGTGATAGCAAACTTGCTTCACATTTTTATAAAAAGTTTATTGCTGAAGGAAACCATGTATATGGCGTTGGATATTGGAGCTTAGCAGATTTAAAAGACTATCGTTTTAGTATAGATGACATTGAACACATGCAAAGCCTCATCGAAGATCCAAGTATTTCAATTTCTAATGCAGCCTTGCTATTATTCGCAATTGCAAAAGCTCATGAACAAGAAAAAGAGTTTAACCTTGCCTTTGATGCAATGAACAAAGCCAATAGTATCATTGAAAAACATAAGCCTTTCAAAGCAGAGCTATTTACAAACCTCATAAAAAATATGATATCTGATACAAAAGCCATTCAAACATCATCACCTTCAGATAAAAGCTTTACTCCTATTTTCATTGTAGGTATGCCACGTTCAGGAACCACCTTAGTTGAGCAAATCATTGCTAGTCACACAGAAGTCGAGTCTACCGATGAGCTCCAGTACATTGAACGCATTGCTCTTGAGCTTGAAATGTCAGGCGGTTATACAAAACAAATAAATGAATTAGATGAAAGTAAAAAATTGCAACTTTCAACTCAATACAAAATTCAAATTCAACAATATTTCAATCAATACCAAGCAATTACAATTGACAAGAACCCAAACAACTACTTACATATAGGGTTAATTAAAAAACTTTTTCCCAATGCAAAAATTATAAACGTCATCAGAAATCCACTAGATAATGCATTAAGTGTATTCAAACAATATTTTTATAATGGCCATGATTATTCATATTCGATAAAAAATATAATTCATTATTGGCAGGGGTATATCGTACTTATGCTACATTGGAAGAAGTTATTTGGTAGTGAAATAATGCATCTTAGTTATGAACAACTGACGCAAGAGCCAGAAGCTGAAATTAGAAGAATTCTTAAGTATTGTGAGCTAGGATTTGAGCCACAATGCCTCACTTTCTATAATTCAGATCGTATTGTTTTAACCCCAAGTGTAAGCCAAGTTAAACAGCCCATTAATAACCGCTCTGTTGGTTCGTGGAAAAAATATCAGAATCAAATGTCTCCCTTCATTTCTGATTTTAAAGACCTAATAAAAAAAACAAACCTGTTATTTGATTAATAAAAACAAGCTTAGATTCGGGAGTATCATTCGTTTTAGAGTGATCCCCCCAAAAGTTTATCCTTTTTGCGACAATCTCCCACCCGTAATTGATTTACGGATCATCTCTTTGGCTATTCTTCTCTCTTCTTTAATTTGTGCTGGTGTTCTACACACTTTGCGACCAATTCTAGATCCTGTTGATTTTTCTATTCTACAAATTCTATCATCTTTTTTTACTTGTTCATTAGATGCTTGCAAATTTGATTTCTCATTATTTTCAGTACTTGAGCAGCCAGCCATAAGCACTAATACAGATACCACTAGTGTAATAGATATTAATTTCATGATTTATCCTTGGTTATTTATTCTTTGGTCCATGATACGACGTTCGTCATACGAACTTACCCATACGACAAAAATCATACGAAACAACTCGTACTGAATAATTACTTTAATTAGCAAAAATGTCAACACTTTTAACAACTAAGTTACAATATTATTAATTTTCATATAAATTAAATTTTAATTATCTGAAAATGCACAAAGTAACTTTTAGCCATTGCTTGTCCATTAGATCAATTGACTGTAGTATCGCCTACAAAATCAAAATTTAGGATTAACTTTATGGGAAATATTGTTTGGGTTTCTTCTTACCCCAAGTCAGGAAACACTTGGGTAAGAACATTTATAGAAAATTATATTCAAGACCTACCAACTGCAGTAAATATAAATACTTTACATCAAATTTCTACAGCCGAAGCTTACTCTTATCGTTTTGCAGATCACTTAGCGAAAGGCAAAACAACAACTGAACTTTCAATGGCTGAAGTGTGTGCTATTAGACCAAGAGTCCAGTCGGCTATGGCTTCAGAAGCTCAAGGCAGCCTTTTTGTTAAAACCCATAATATATTAGGCAATTTTGAAGGTTATCCTTTGCATAACAGCACAGTCACAGCTGGCGCGATTTACATTGTTAGAAACCCGCTAGATGTGGTTATATCTTTAGCAAATTATTTTGATTATACAATTGATGAAGCTATCAGTTATATGGCAGAGGAAATGACAGGTACTCCAAATGAACCTGCAACCGTCCCGCAATATATTTCTTCTTGGTCAGTGCATGCAAAAAGTTGGACTCAGCATAAACAAAAAGAATTTTTAATTCTGCGTTATGAAGATCTGTTAGACAACCCTCAAAAAATGTTTAAAAAAGTAGAATCATTTTTAGGTATGAAAAAGAACCCTGCAAGATTAAATAAAGCCATCAGGTTTTCATCTTTCGAACAACTTAAAAATCAAGAAAAACAAAGTGGTTTTGTTGAGAAGCATGAAAATGCAAATTCTTTTTTCCGTGAAGGTAGAAAAAATCAATGGCGATCTATTTTAACGCCTGAGCAAGTGAAAAAGATAATTAGTGATCATTTTGAGCAAATGAAAGAATTCAAATATATTCCAAAAGAATACAAACTTTGATATGTATTATCAATCATATAAGTGGGAGTTTATTTAAAATAAATTCTCACTTATATTTATAATTTAGCTCTCCATTACATTCATAAAGCGGCTTATTAACTCTGTTTTTTTACAATTATCCACCAACCTAGTAAACCCACACTTGTAGTGAGCTCCTCAAGCTTAACTTGCATAAAATTTGATTTTTTAAACTCTAGCATCAATTGTTCTATAGTTTCTCTACTAAATGAAACACTTATCATATGCTCTAATCTCTTAAAGTGAGCCATACTCTGTCTCTCTAAAGTACTTATAGAACTTTCTATCTCATCAATTGAGATTGACTCAATGTTTGCTAACAATTTTTTTAATAAATTAATTAATTCAAACAAGCCTGATTTATCATCATAATTATCATAAAGGTGACCCAATTTATTATTTAGCGTCGTTCTTAGCTTTTCGGTTATTGCTGTTTCTTTTGTTATTTTTAACTCTAACAATAAATTTTTTGTTGCATCGTAAATTTTTGTAACGTTAAGCATGTCTTGATACATTTTAAATTCTTTTTTTGACTGCTTACAAATAAAAGAATCATCGTGGTGGACTAAAAAACATAGATGACCATTATCATAGATAACACGAGAAAGCTCTTGAATGACTAAGTTAGTATTTGTATATTCAAAACCAAACTGTGAAACAGCTAGACTCAAACAATTACTTTCAATAGGTAAATTAACTGCATCTGTTGATGGTATCCACTTCACTTTTTTTAAAGCAAATTCCCCCTGAACTTTTTTATCTAACATGATTTCTGAATAATCATTAGCATAAACATCATTATGCTTATCTAATGCTTGCAATACATTACATGCTTGCACAGCTAAGTCACCATTGCCACATGCTAAATCGAGAACAGCTCCTTGTTGACAAAACTCTTTAATGGATTCACTCCATTTATTGCTAACTTCAATACCGTAAGCTGACTTATCTATGTCACTTAATGTGGATTTCGCTCCGCCTTGCCAGTACTGCGTCCAATAACTTGCCATTTCATCCATAGTAATAAATTTCCTGTACGCTAGTATCAATAAATAATACAAAATAAAAAGGGTGGCAAATGCCACCCTTTAAATTTGGTTATTAATTATTAAAGACTAATAATTAAAAATCCCATTGACCAGATAAAGAGTAAACGCGACCGATATGACCAGCACTGTACATAAAGTCATATTCATCAGCATATTTACCATTCGTATCTAATACTGGATCTTCATCAGTTAAGTTACGAACACCAAGTGTGTACACACCGTACTCACCAGCATCATATGCGTAGCTTACATTATGAGTCATAAAGCTTTCATTTGAGTCATTAGTCGCTAACGTACCTGAAGGTGTTGGCGTCTCAAAACCACTTGTACTTGGGATGTAATCTATGTTCCAAGTAAGAGCGTGCTCATCATTTGTCCAGTTAGTCGTAAACTGTGTACGGTATTCAGGCTGTAAAGAGAAACCAGCTTGATCTTGCATTGGGCCACCAGCGTATGAATCGCCTTTATAGCTAAAGAAGTAAGATGTTTCAGAGTTAAAGCGGAACTCACCAAAACCAGTCTCAAGCGTATAGTTCAAGTTAATATTTGAACCAGTAATATCTAAACCAGGACCATTGATTGTAGAAGTTGTATATACTGGTGCACTTGCACTTGTACGGTCAATTGTTAACTTAGTTGGATCTGGGTTAGTTGAGCCTAACATATCCATAAGAACAATTTCTTGAATCTTAACAAAACGTATTGCATTTTCAATTTCAAGATTAAATACATCAGCAGTTACGCTGAATGAATCAGAAACATTCCAAACTAAACCTAAGTTAATAGTTGTAGATTCTTCTGCATCTAAGTCTGCGTTACCTTGACGTGTTGTATCATATTGAGACTGATTACAATCAGCAAATGCAATACCTTGCGCGTTACAGTATACGTAATCTACCGCATAATCAGCTGCATAAGAGTCAGCTGCTGATAATACAGATAATGATGGTGCACGGAAACCTTCACCGTAAGAAGCACGAACCATTAAATCATCACTTGGACGGTAAGTTACAGATAGTTTTGGTGTAGTTGCAGTACCAAAATCTGAGTAATCATCATAACGAACCGCAAAACCAACTTCAATTTGATCAGTTACAGGTAAGATTGTTTCATAGAACACAGCCCAAATATCACGGCTAGCGCCAGCACTGTTACCTGAAGAACCACCCACTAGATCAGCAGCAGATTGGCCATCGTATTTATCACCGTAAACGATATCAAATGTTTCACCACCGAAGTAATGACCAATCGCACCACCGGCTAATTCACCTGCTTCAAATGAGAAGCCAGCATAGAATTGATCAAAACGGTTTGAAGCAATACTTAAAGTAGTTGAAGCCATATTAGCTTGGCCTGCTTCAGTATCTAAGCTGATACCATTAGCGGCATTATATGCTAAACCACCGTAACTTAAATATGTATCACCTACACTCTTATTATCTGTAGTATTGTGATGGTAATAAATTTCATAATCAATTTCATCACCAATCATGCCATTCATACCAAGAATATAATCTTGAGAGTAATCATCAACAATACCATCACGGTTACCTAGTTGGTACCAACGGAATTTACCTTCTGTTGTTGCATCATATGGATTATTAGAAGAGTTAGCTGGAACACTATTCCATTTTGCAGCAGCAGGTGCATAACGACCAAATGATCTGTTATGTGCAAATAACGCTCTTGCAAATACACTTGTATCTTCTGCTACTTCATACGTTGCATTTACAAAAATTGAATCACGGTTTGTAGATGCTTGGTTAGCAGAAACACCTGAATATGCAAAACCACACCATGTTTCTGTATGGTCATCACTTTCCATTACGCCAACAAAACCATCTACATTTGCAGTTAAGCTATCACATTGTGGAGATGCTTCGTATAGACCTGTATTAGGGTTTATAATTGATGCACCGTATTGGCTTATACCAACTTGTGATGAATAGTTAAGAATACCATTACCATCTGTATCTTCAATTGATGGAGCTGTGTATGGACGATCTCTATCAAAAATTGGTTTTTGTTCAGCATGCTCATATGCAAAAGTGATATTACCTTTATCACTTGAGATACCTGTTACAATTGAGAAATCGTTTGCATCACCACCTTCATCAGAAGGACGTGAACCATTAGCAGAAATACTGAAGCCTTCGTAATCTTTCTTAAGGATGATATTTACAACACCAGCGATTGCATCAGAACCGTATACAGCTGAACCACCATCTTTTAAGATTTCAATACGCTCAACAATAGCCATTGGGATTTGGTTAATGTTAGCTGTGCTGCCACCCATAGTTGGTGAGCCAGGTAGACGCTTACCGTCTAATAGTACTAATGTACGTGATGCACCAACACCTAAAAGGTCAACTGATGCTTGAGACTGCCAAGAACCACCAGAAGATGGAACTGTTGAACCAAAGCTGTTACTTGTAGAAGAACGTAAAACATCAGCAACACTGAAACGGCCTTCCATTTTCATATCTGCAGCAGTAATGATTTGAACAGGTGATGCACCTTCCATATCAGTACGTTTAATACGAGAACCTGTTACTTCAATACGTTCTACTTCTTCAGCGCCTTCTTCAGCTGCTGATACATTTGCAGATAGTGCAACAGTTGATGCCGCACCAAAAGCGATCGCTAGGCGAACTGCTTTTGCAAGTTTATTGTTTATCATTTCGATTTCTCCCTGGACCACACTCTTTGGCGTAGTTTAATTTTTTTTGTCATTTAAGCTGAACTTAATGACGATTTTTGAGTCTTGCTCGTTATCCGAGGCAAATATTAAACAAAATAGGAAACATCGGTCAACAAGTGTTTATAAAAAATTAACACTTTAATCCTAATTGTTTCGACAAAAACATACTTCGACATATTTAAATACAACTTAAAAAAACACATAAGTCATTAATTAAAAACAAATAAAAGTAAAATCATGATAACTAAAACATAACAGAAAGTGTAACCAAATAATTACAAAAAAAAACATGAAAAAAAACAACGTTTTGATGTTGACATGGCATTATGGCATTTGTACCCATAAAAAAGTGGAAGTTATTGCAGGTTGCCAATATTCGTACATTTTAGTCTCAATATTATTTATCTAACTAAAATAAAAAATAGGCTGCAATTGCAGCCTATTCTTAATGTGAATATCAATCTTTATCAGAAAGTATATTCTGCTGATATATAAAATGTACGGCCCAGTACATCTACATATCTTGGATCATACCCAACTTGGTGACCCGCCCCTGAGGTACGTAAAGACAATGGAGGCTGTTTATCAAATAAGTTTTTAATACCAAAACCCATATTAAAGTTATCGTTGTAGAAGTAAGTTGTTAGATAATCAAATTTAATAAATGATGATACTGACAATTGAATATCCGGTGCATTTGTCGAAATATCACTACCTAAACGTACATCTCCTCCTGTTGCTAATTGATCCTGATAACCACTACGATAATTAAGATTGATAGTATGCGCAAAATCTCCCATAGTCAGTGTATTGTTTATTTGGGTGATCACCCTAAAAGTCACTTCATCATCTGAACCAAATTTGCCTAAGCTAGTATCAAACTGATTAGTTGTAGTTCCAGACCTTAACCTTTTACTTTCTATCATATAAGTACCAGTCACTGAACTTTTGAGTGTACCCATACTTAATTCGGTTGTAAGATTTATTGCCCAGTCCACCCCACTATTTTCTGACTTACCGATATTGACCGCAGATTGAATAATTGCGAGATCATCCTCCCCAGTGCCTAAGTTAGGTTTCGTTGTAAAAAGATCTGCATATAACACAGCATCACCAAAAATTTGTGCTTCGGTTAATCGTGTTACTTGGTCTTCTAAATCAACACTCCAATAATCCATACTAAAGCTAAAGTCATTGCCTGGTGCATAAACAAAACCTGCTGATATTTGCTCTGAAGTTTCAGGTTTCAAATCTGGGTTACCTTCACGCCAAACTTGATATTGGAAACTTTCAGGAAAACACAATGCAGCCAATGCAGGAGCTAAGCCTACAGGGCAATCAAAATTCCCTGATGTGACACCGAAGTCTTCTCTAGGCGATGCAATTTCTTTCATCGTAGCAGATTTAAAACCTGTACCTATCGAAGCTCTAAGCAGCCAATCACCATCAGGTCTATAAGATGCACTTAATTTATAAGTAGTATCATTTTCATCTTTATTTACAACCTGGCCAGATGTACGGTCATGGTCAGTTACTGCACCAATATTATCGTAACGAACAGCTGCTGTAACTTCAAAACCCTCAAAAACAGGAATAATAGTCTCTATAAACATACCATAAGTTTCACGTGAAAAATCAAACTCATCAGTAGGCGCTTCAAACAAAATGATGGCGTCGCTATTCGCCTGAGACCTTCTTCTGGTATATTCAGCTTCTCTATAATCAAAGCCAAAGCCAATGTAAACATCCCCCTCTTCTAATTCAAAAACAGGCATAGATGCTTTCGCTTCAAATGAGAGTAATTCTGTTTCAGTTTTTTCCCAAGGGCCACCATACATAGAATCTTTAACTTGCTGATTTGCAGTATCCGATAAGCTGTCAAAAGTACCAAATACATTTACAGCACCCGAAGTCACTAAAGGCATGAATTGAGCCTCTATTGGATAGCCTGTCAATCTGGTTTCATCTCGCTCAGAGTCAGCATAAGTTACAGCAACATCATAAGTAACATCTCCTATATCACCTTCGATACCCCAAGTAGCATTAAGTGTATCAGTACTCCATTCTGAGGTTCTATTCCCACCTGGTAATACACGCCAACGGGCTGTTACTTTAGCCAAAGATGCTTTTTCGGCATTTGATAAATGCGGCATGATCTCATCGGTTACTAATTGTGAACTTAAAGGTAAGCCAAAACCTCCTGTAGGATAAGGTGCTATACGTGTGATCATCTCAAATCGAGACCAAGAAGCATTTACATAAGTTTGCATATTATCATTTATTTCAACAATACCTTGTAAAAAAACATTGTCACGAGTCGTTTCAGGAAATATCTCTAATGTACTTGTATAATCAAACATACAGGTTGTGCCTGAAGGCGCACTATTTGGACCACATTGACCATTTGCTTCTCTATAGGGATTAAAGTTTCTTGTTGCATAATGCGGGTTTTGAGTGAAATTACCCGTTTCATTACCATCAGCATCAAGCTCAGGTAACATTTTAATACTGCCATCAGGGTTATATTGAAAAAAACTTAAATAAGCATTACCAGGCCCTGCATTTGCGGAGCCTTGTACTAAAATATACTCATTATCATTATGCGTAAAAGGCAAAATACCTGTTTTTGAAAAATCACGATCGACAGATTTAAGCCTATCTTGTTCATCATGGCTGTACGCAAACATCACATTAAAACTATCGCTTCCTAAATCACCAAAACCACCACTTAAGCTTACATTAAAGCTTTCCCCTCCAGTTTCTTCTGGTTTATCGTAACGGGCGTTAATGATAAAGTCTTGCATATCATCCTTCATTATGAAGTTAACAACTCCGGCAATAGCGTCAGACCCATAAATAGCTGATGCACCATCGGTTAATACCTCAACCCGCTTTATTGCAGCTAATGGAATTGAGCTTAAATCAATTGTGCCACCAGAATCTGAAGAAGCCATACGCCGGCCATTTAATAAAACCAATGTATATTCTTCGCCAAGATCGCGTAAAGAGGCCGATTGAACGCCTCCGCCACTGCCACCAACAGAGTCAGCTGCAGTTGTGAATCCTTGCATTGATGGTAACTGGGCTATTAAATCAGGCACAGATGTAACACCTGATTTTGTAATATCGTCTGCTGAAATTGTTGTAATTGGTAAAGCACCTTCTATATCTGTGCGCTTTATGCTTGAGCCCGTGACTTCAATTCGCTCAATCTCTTCTTCTCCATCGGCCGCTTGAACATTGGGCATAAATAGTAAAGGAAAGCTCCCGATCACCAGTGCTAGTTTTGATATTTTAAAAAGTTTATTGTTTAACATTTCAAATTCCCCCAAATAAAATCTGTACTGGAAAAAATAAAAAACAAAATAAATTGAACTTTATTAACCTAATAATGTCCTGATTATTTATTGTACAATAATAGATTACTGTTTAAAAATTAACCAATAACAAAGAGTGATATCTCACTAATAAAACTTAACATCTTGATTAACTGAAGAATTGATTTTTAGAATAGTGATGTTTGCCCATTTAGAATCTGGTCAAAATTAGAGTTGATGTAGGGAAGGATAGATTCAGCAATCGGCTTAATTTGTTTTTCTACATAATGTGAGCGATTAAAGTCTGATGTTTTAAATTCAATCAATTCAGGACCATTTTGAGTGATAACATATTGAATCCAGCTTCCTTTTTTAGGTGTTTTTTCTGAAAATTTAACATGAACTTTTAATGCGGCTTGCGCATGAGGTGGAATGTTTTTAACATATTCACTAATGTGTTGCCTTAAACGCTTTCTATATATCAGTTGCTGATCAAAGTCCCCTTTTAGCGTTTTAGTAACATAGTCTTTGATATATGATTCAACTTCTTCCCCATCAAATATTTTCCGATACAAGGTCATTTGAAAGTTTCTTGCTAATAAAGTCCAGTCACTTCTTACTGTTTCCATGCCTTTAAATACAAGTTTTTTTTCATCAAGATCGCTACTAAGTCCTTTTTTAATTATTTGACCAACATAACGTTTTTTTGAACCTTTTAAATCACCTCTGATAGTTGGCATGAAGAATGGGCTATAAAGTGTTTCGAATTCAATTTCTAAATCACTTTTTAAAGCATATTCATTTTTCAACTTTGATTTCCAATTTAAATTTACTTCAGTTGCTAACTGGCCACCTATTGCATTACATTGTTCTTGCGTTAATTCATCATCGAGTTTAATAAAAGTTGAATCAGTATCACCATAAATGACCTCATAGCCTTGTTTTTCTATCCAAAGCTTTGTTTGCTGCATGATTTCATGTCCGCGTAATGTGATAGAACTTGATAATCTGGGATCATAAAACCTGCACCCTGTAGATCCCAAAACACCATAAAAACTGTTCATAATAATTTTAATTGCCTGAGACAACATTTTATCATCATGTTTTTTAGCTTGATCTCTCGCTCGCCAAAGTTGCGCTATCAGTTTAGGTAAATGATGTTTATATCGTGAAAACCTGGCATCGTGGAAGCCATCGACAACAGACTCTGGATCCTGTAATTCTTCTTTTAACCCTTCAATCAAACCCATAGGATCAATTAAAAAAGTACGAATAATTGATGGATATAAGCTTTTAAAATCAAGTACGATGACATTTTTATAGAAACCTGGTGTTGAATTCATAACATAACCACCAGGGCTATCAAAGTTCACAGGACTGTCACCTAAATTAGGTGCAACATAACCACTTCGGTGTAATAAAGGTAGATACAAATTAACAAAAGCAGCTACAGAGCCTCCCATTCGCTCCATATCCAAGCCAGTCAACTGAGTACGAACAATTGCAAAATCAAGCAACTTTTCTTTTACAAATATATCCCAAACCAATTTACAATCTTGCAGGTTATATTTTGCTAAAGAAATTTTGTCTTCTTTAAATTGGCGTTCAATTTCAGCCAAACGATCATCTGTTTCTATTAGTTTTGATTTTCCTAAAATTTCACTCGAAACATGGGCCAAACTAAAACTCATAAATTGATAAGTCGCATTTTTCATCAAATCAATGCCATCTAAAATAATACGCCCAGGTACCAATAATTTACCAACTATAGATTGTTTAAACTGTACTTTAGTTGCAGTACGACCTAATTTTAATGAAATATCAAGTTGTTCAGCTCTCTTGTAAAGTAGTGAAAAATCAAAATCAATGACATTCCAACCAATAATTACATCAGGATCATAAAAAGCTATTTGTTTTTCTAATTCAATAAGTAGCTCAGTTTCGTCTTTAACCCAAATAATACCTTTTTCTTTTTGCCTCTTACCAACCATGATCACCAATGAACATATATCTGAGTATAAACCCACCGAAAATAAAACACCTTTACCACTGCATTCAATATCTAATGAAAGCATATTCAATTTAGGTTTAGTTTTATTTTCAACCGATGTCATTTGTGCATTGTTGATCTCTATATAACCTAACTTTTGTTTTGCTAAACCTTTTACCCAAACAGAACCACATATAAATCGCTCCATCAAAAAACGATCGCAATGACGAATATCAGCTTCAAATAAAGTAATAAATTCTGTTTTAAGTATTTCTCTAGCATTATAAAAAGCCTTCAAATTACTAAAATAAAAACCATGAAGTTTTTGCTGTGAAAAGTTTTTTAATTTTAAGCTCTTACTTTCAAAATTAATTTTCTGCTTGAAAAGTAGATCACATGCTTTTGATGCATGCTTGTCTAATACAAAAAATACTGCTTTTTCATCTTTTACAATCACTTTTACAGGGCCATGATCAGATGCTAGCCAATAACATAAAATTAATCGGCCATTTTCAGTGTATTGTTGCTTTGAAAGAATAAAGCCTTGTAATGTTTGTTGTATCAAAAACCCGTTCCATTTAAACTGATCACTGTGATTATATACATAACTAGGTTGCTGTAACATGCTCTCTGATGCTTTAAAAAAAACAATACGCAAAATTCACCAGCAAGTTGCAGATAATTTAACCGATTACAAACCTCGAAAAAGCCAAAATTATTTAGTAGCAGAAATAGCAAAAACGCTGTCAGGGGAATATCATAAAAGCCAACGTATCTGTGTAATGGAAGCTGGCACTGGTACTGGAAAATCTCTAGCTTATTGTTTAGGTGCCTTACCCTATGCATTAGCAAATAAAAAAAAGTTAATCATTTCGACTGCGACAGTTGCATTGCAAGAGCAATTAATTGAACAAGAATTACCATTTTTTGCTAAAAATTCAGGGCTAGACTTTCAATTTGATTTAGTAAAAGGTCGACATAGATATGCTTGTGCACAAAAATTAAAAGCTTCGCTTATTGAAGAACCTGAACAACTTGGTTTTATGCCGTTATTAAAGTCACCATTGAGTGAAATGGAAAAAAAGTGTCTTGAACAATTAGTGAGTGCTTACACAACAAGTAAATGGCATGGAGATCGTGATGCCTGGGCCGATACTATTCCGGATAAGGTATGGAACTTGGTTGCCGGAGATAAACACTCTTGTCAGAGACAATTAGCTGAACATCAGCATTGTCCTTTTCACAAGGCGCGAAATCGCTTGGCACAAATGGACGTTTTAGTCGTAAACCATAGCTTACTCTTAGCAGACTTAGATTTAGGGGGAGGGAAAATTTTACCTGAACCGTCTAAAAGCATTTATGTTATTGATGAAGCACATCATTTACCTAAAATAACTCGTGACTTCTCATCCGCATCTGCAACTGTGAAAGGCACTTTAGAATGGCTAGACAAGCTGGCTAAATTTAATCAAAAATTGTCAAATACGATATCAACGCAACGTGCCATTGGCATGAATTTCAAATTAGCAGATGCCATTACAGATACCCAAAAAGAACTAAAAAAAGCCAGGGATATATTAGATGGCCTAGATATTACCTATAATGAAGATGACGTTTACCGCTTTAAAAATGGAGAATTACCAGAACTTTTAACCAATTTAAGCAAAGATTTAAGCGACTCATCACATCTTGTTTCTAAACATTTAAATAAAATGCATGAAGCATTAGTACTTGATGTAAATGATGGTGATGTTAAACCTCATAAAGCAGATCCGATTTTGGCCGAAAGCGGTGTGTATATTCAGCGTATTGAAAACTTAAATAAGCTTTGGAATAATTTAACTAAGGGCACAAGTTCATCACCTCATGCTCGTTGGATCACCCAACAAAATTATAAAAACCATCACGACCACTTGTTAGCCGATAGCCCGATAGAAGTTGGCTTTTATTTAAAAGACAAGCTTTGGCAAGAGTGTGCAGGCGCAGTTTTATGTTCAGCTACCTTAACCGCTTTAGGGAATTTCGACCATTTTGCTTTTGAATCAGGCTTAGCAGGTGAAGAAGGTGTGAAGTTTTTAAAAGTGCCCTCTCCTTTTGACTACCCTGAACAAGCACAATTATTATTACCCGATATAAAATGTGAACCAACTGATAAAAACTTCACCAAACGTTTAATTGAAGCCATGCCTGACTTTATCAAAAAAGAAAAAGCGAATTTAGTTCTATTTGCATCTTATTGGCAAATGAAAGAAGTTGCCCAAGGCTTAAGAACAAAAGGTTATAATTTATTATTACAGGGTGAGTCATCACGTGAATATTTAATTAAACAACATAAAAAAAACATAGATAAAAATAAAGGTTCTATTCTATTTGGTACCCAAAGCCTCTCAGAAGGACTTGATTTACCAGGTAAATATTTAGAAAACCTCATAATTACCAAAATTCCATTTGCGGTTCCGACTTCTCCTATGGAAGAAGCGCAGACAGAACACGTACAAAATAAAGGGGGTAATCCATTTTTATCTATCACAGTACCCGAAGCCTCAAAGAAATTAGTGCAAAGTTGTGGTAGACTGCTGCGCAAAGAAAAAGACTTTGGGCGGATTGTTATTTTAGATCGCCGTCTTATCAGTAAGCGCTACGGTAAAGCCATGTTAGATGCATTACCCCCATTCACAAGAAAGATAGAGTATTAAATTTAAGTGCTAGAACTCGCTTTAGACCCTTCAACTTGGGCAATTTTATGTACTGTGGCACTGGCCGCGGGTTTTATTGATGCAATTGCAGGCGGCGGTGGCATGTTAACAGTACCCGCTTTACTAACTGCTGGTTTACCACCTCATATTGCTTTAGGCACAAATAAGCTTGCTTCTAGTTTTGGTTCATTAACTGCTAGCATCACCTACTTTAAAAAGAACTTATTTCAACCTAAATTCTGGTTGAAGTCGGTTATAGCAACAGCAATAGGTTCCCTCATTGGCACTTTAGTTGTCGATAAATTGAGTATCGACTTTTTAAATAAATTATTGCCATTTATTATTATTTTAGTCGCTTTATATAGCTTATTTGGCAAGTTGAGCCCAGAGCAAAAAACAAAATTACCTGAAATAACCTTAGGCCTCAAAATAAAACAAGTCATTCAAGGCAGTTTATTAGGCTTTTTTGATGGCTTAGCAGGCCCAGGAACAGGCACTTTTTGGACGGCTTCAAATTCACTTTTATATAAAATGAATTTATTACTCAATTGTGGTTTAGCCCGCTCAATGAATTTTGTTAGCAATTTTATATCTTTAATTGCTTTTGTTGCCTTAGGTCATGTTAACTTTTTATTAGGTGCGACCATGGGCGCATTTTTAATGTTAGGTGCTTGGATTGGAGCGCATTCAGCAATAAAATTTGGCAGTAAAATTATTAGACCTATCTTTAATACCGTTGTAATCGTTTTAGCTGGTAAACTTGCTTATGAGGCGTTTATTTAAATGAAAGCGCAAGCAGTA
Organism: Pseudoalteromonas denitrificans DSM 6059; assembly: GCF_900112265.1. Lineage (GTDB taxonomy): Bacteria > Pseudomonadota > Gammaproteobacteria > Enterobacterales > Alteromonadaceae > Pseudoalteromonas > Pseudoalteromonas denitrificans. The sequence goes on from NZ_FOLO01000007.1 coordinate 46,938, forward strand.
GAGCGTTTAAATATTCAAATTGAAAAAATTAAACTTGATGCGCAACACTTTGATAATGAAAAATGGTTTGATAAAAATCGATATATGAAATCAAAACGCAGATTATTTGATCTTAGGTTATTTAATACCCGAAGTATGATTTTGTTAGATTATGTTAATGAGCTTTCTGAAACCTATCACTCTCTTCTAACTATATCGAATCAGCAAAGTTATGAATATGTCATTGACAGATTAACGGCTCAATTAGAAGCCGTGATCCGAGTATTAAAATCAACTTCCGTTTGGCAAAGTGAGTTAACGACAAATAAATTGGTGAAAAATAAAAGTCTTTATAAAAAAACCATGAAAAAAGAGACTAAAGCTTCACATCCGCTATATCACGAGCTAACCAAAAATAAAGAATTTGAAAGACGTTTACTTGCGATGATCGCAGAAAAAAAAACAATATTACACAAATCAATCACAACTAATAAAAATGAAATAAGTAAAGATATTTTAGCAACCCAAGGTCGTTTAGAACGGTGTCGCAAAGCAATTAGCCTAACAGAAGATAAAATAAAAAAATTGAGATAACCAAATAAACCATCAAGTAATCCAAAGGTTATTGGTATCGGTTAGATTTCCCATTAATTTTGGTATAAGCTGATAAAGTATAATGAATTTAGTATTCACTTTTTTCAACATTATAAAAATAAAATTTCATGTTATATATGGAGCGTTAGATGAAAATGCATGATGATATACATAATTATTATGAAAAATTAGTGCTTGATGAAATCATCAAACAAAAATTAAATGAAACAATCGACGTTGATACTTTAGCTGATTTTTGTTGTACCGTGCTAAATCAATTACCACCCAGGTATATACGTTATGAAGTTGATATGGCTTTTTATTTACCTCAGTCAGAACGTGTGCAGATGGAAAATAAAGTCAAAGCTGCTATAACAGAGTCGAGAAAATTAATCTCAATGAGAAGCCACAGTGAATAAATCTAGCTTAGAGAGTGCACCTAAACATATAAAACTTGCGATAGATTTAATCATGCTATTAGAGCAAGAAGAACTTGAGTCTCAAGTTGTTTTAGACGCACTAGAAGTTGTTACCAAGGATTTTAAAAAGAAGGTAATTCAGATACCAAGTGTTTAACTTAGTATCTGAGTTATTTTTATTAAACTAATAAAGTTATTCAGAAAAGCGTTTAAAAATAAGCGATGTGTTTATACCACCAAAAGCAAAGTTATTGCTCATTACATGATCTGTGTTTATTTCACGGCCTTCATTTTTAATATAATCAAGATCACCACACTGTGAATCAATCTCTTGCAAATTTAATGTGGGTGAAAACCAATTATCTTGCATCATATTAATACTTGCCCAGGCTTCAATACTGCCACAAGCGCCTAATGTATGTCCTAAATAGCTTTTTAATGAACTTACCGGGACTTTTCCTAATACATTGGCAGTTGCATTTGTTTCAGCAATATCGCCTCGTTCAGTCGCTGTGCCATGAGCATTTACATAACCTATTTTATCAGAACTAATTTCAGCATCATTGAGTGCTTCTTCTATTGCAATTTGCATCGTTGCTGCTGTTGGTTGCGTTACATGTGCGCCATCTGAATTACAGCCAAAACCAACTATCTCAGCAATGATATTTGCACCACGGCTTTTAGCATGTTCGTATTCTTCTAAAATAAGTGTACATGCGCCTTCACCTATCACTAAACCATCACGATTTTTATCAAATGGTTTTGGTGTTTCTTTTGGTGAATCATTTTTTATACTTGTTGCATACAAGGTATCAAAAACAGCCGCTTCTGTTACACATAGCTCTTCAGCACCACCAGCAACCATTAATTTCTGACGACCAAATTTAATGGCTTCATAGGCATAACCTATACCTTGGGAACCAGATGTACAAGCTGAACTTGTTGTGATCACCCGCCCTTTTAGACCAAAAAATACGCCAACATTGACAGGCGCTGTATGAGACATCATTTGAATATAACTTGTTGCAGTGACGCCATTCATGCAACCAGTATCCATCATACGGCCAAAAGCAACTAAAGGCTCTGTTGAACCTACAGATGAGCCGTAAGCAATACCTGTAGTTCCATCGGTTAAAGATGCATGCTCTAATAAACCAGCTTGTTCAAGTGCTAATTCTGTTGCACGAGTGGCCATCAAGGAAACACGACCCATAGAGCGGACCATTTTACGTTTATAATGACTTGGTTTTTCAAAATGTGTGATAGGCGCAGCTAAACGCGTATTTAAGCCATCAAGTTTATCCCACTCATTAATAACTTGAACTGCATTTTCACCTTTTTCAAGGTTCTGTTTAAAAGTTTGCCAATCATCACCTAATGCTGTGATGGCCGACATACCTGTTACAACAACACGTTTCATTATATTAATCCGCCATTCACTGAAATCACCTGACGTGTAATATACGAGGCACCATCTGAAGCTAAAAATGAAACAGCAGAAGCGACTTCTTCAGGCTGACCCATACGTCTTAAAGGGATCATCTTTTTAATTTCATCAACAGGTATATCTGCTGTCATATCTGTTTCAATTAAGCCTGGTGCAACACAGTTTACAGTGATTTTTCTTTTGGCTAACTCTAAAGATAAAGCTTTAGTGGCTGCAATAACACCACCCTTTGCGGCTGAGTAATTTACTTGGCCACGATTACCAGCAATGCCCGATACCGAAGCCATAGTAATAATACGACCACCTTTTTTAGCTCTTACCATAGGCATCACAACCGGGTGAAGTACATTATAAAAACCATCTAAGCCAGTTCTTAATACACTATCCCAATCATCACCTTCCATAGCTGGAAAAGCCATATCTCGCGTAATACCCGCATTACAAATCACACCGTAGTAACAGCCATTAGCTTCAATATCAGACTCTATTGCTTGCTTAACAGCTTCTCTATCACATACATCAAATTGTAATAGATTAGCTTTTTGTCCTAAAACTTCAATTTCAGCTTGTGTTTGTTGTGCTTGTTCAATGCCACTGCGACAATGCACTGTAATATCAAAGCCATCTTTTGCTAATTTAAGTGCGATTGCTTTACCTAAACCACGACTTGAACCTGTTACTAATATTCGTCTACTCATTATTCTCTTTGCCTGAGTTGATATTTCAATTTTTTATTATTTAAATCTTAACAGCACAATACGTCGAGCGTTATGCTTCTAAATTATTATCTAAAAATGCCATAGGATCTTGAGGTTGAAACACATTAATTTTAGCTTGTGCTAATACTTCATTTTTAGAAGATGTTATCTCACATTCAAATACACTTAATCCAGACTCTTCTTGATATAACTGCTCAACTTTAACGCGCAAAGTGTCATTTAATGCAAAATAAGCTTGAAATGCGGTGTATTTCCTTGAACCCAACAAAAAGCCAATTTTCACTTTATTGCCGTTATCTAATGCCAAAGCGCCTGCATAAGCGGCAATTGCCTGCGCCATATATTCAGTACCAATATAATTAGCGACCCCTTTTTTAGCTTCATTATAAAAAGGGCTTTTTTCTGTAATTGTAACATCACACACACAGCCATCATCATGATAACTGTTTAATGAATCAATTAAGATCATAGGTGCTTGATGCGGTAATACAGCTTCAATGCTGTACTTCTTCATATTATTTTCCTAACACTAGACTAAGGTTATTGCCGCCAAAAGCAAAGGAGTTGCTCATACAATATTTTAAAGATGACACCTTTTGGCCTTGGCTTAAATTAATTTCTGGTAAGTTTGAGTCTTGTTGCTCATAACCCACATTGGCAGGTATTTCATTATTGCTGTTAATATCACTTAATAAAAGCCAACAGATTGCAGCTTCAAGCGCCCCTGCAGCACCTAAAGTATGGCCTGTCATGCCTTTAGTTGAACCACAGAAAACATCATTACCACATACAGTGTGCATAGCTAATGATTCCATTTCATCATTTTTTACAGTTGCAGTACCATGCAAGTTAACGTAATCAATTTGTTTGGACTCTATTTGCGCCATATCTAATGCTAATTCCATTGCAGATATCGCCCCACTGCCGTCTGGTGAAGGTGAAGATACATGATAAGCATCAGAAGTTTCACCAAAGCCCATTAATTGAATACCAGAAGCTGTCGAATGAATCACAAATAATGCAGCGGCTTCACCTATATTAATACCATCACGACCTTGTGAAAATGGCGCACATTTACCATTGGATACCGACTCTAACGATTTAAATCCATTTATAGTCAACCTAGCTAAACTATCAACCCCACCCGCAATAACAATATCAGCAATATCAGCTTCGATCAGTGCTTTTGCACTCACTAACGCTTTTGCACTTGAAGAACATGCCGTTGATATACTATAAACAGGACCCGTTGCTTGGCATAAATCAGCTATAAAATGTGCCGGAGCAATCATTTCTTGCGTTTGATAATGAAAATCATCAGGGTATTGTTCGCTTTGTGCTAGTGTCTTTCTTGCATTTTCACCTTCTGCAATGCCTGAGGTGCTAGTACCAATTATGACTGCGATTCTTTTTTTATCTACATTTTTAGCCAGTTCACTAAAACTGGACTCTATTTGCTTAAATGCATGATACGCCAACTGATTATTTCGTGATGAATGACGTGATGAAGGTGCTTTTAATTTATCATCTAAGTTCAGCGCAACATGCCCAACAAACTGAGGCTCAGTTAAAGGTAAACTCGTATCTTTTACCAAAGCATTTGCATTGCCATCTATTAAACTCTTTAAAACTGCTTGTTTAGATTGGCCAATATTACACACTATACCAACATCTTTAAGACAAATGCCCACTGTTAATCCTCACTCAAGTCTGTAATTGTGATCTGATAATCTCTTAATTTATGCTGTAAAAAATATTGCTTATTTTTTTTCTCAATTTGCATTATTAATTTATCTTGATACATCAAGTTTCTTTGCCAGTCTGAATTTAAAACAGCGGTTTGTATTACAAAAGCAGCATCAGATATAAGAGATGATTTTAACTGTTTTAATGGCCAATTAACCCATTGTAAATCCGCAACAATATAGTTTAAATCAACCCCGGGTAGCGGCACATATTGTGTTATTTCACTGGTTTTATTAGCGAACCAAACCAAGTCAAATAGCGGCACACCCGATACACTCATAGCTGCAATTGAAATCTTATTTTTTGCATACTCTACCTGGGCAATTAAACTTTTAGTTTCATTATTAAATTGCACTTCAATTAAATGCGTATGAACCACACCAATCAACTCGGTTGGAGGCGATGATAAGCTAAAGCTTACATTATTAGATAACAGCACTTGCCTTTGGGTAGGCACAGATACACAAGCCGATAGCAAAAAAAGAAAAACGCTAATAAAGTATTTTAATTTCATGGCTGACAAATTTGAGCCAATACATTTACCCTACGCTCACTTTCGCTCACATAAGGGTTTTTATTATCCCAAGCATAACCTGCTAAAATAGAGCTGATCATATTGCGAATTTTTTCATCTTGCTGCTCATGAAAAATAATATCTTGAAAACGGCCATCATACCAAGACTCAACAAAAGTTCTAAAAGTATCTACACCATACTTTAACTTATCAGCATACTCACTTTGCCAGTTAACTTGCTCACCATTAAGTTGCTTTTCAATTAACGGCGCAGCCAAAACCGCTGAAGATAGCGCAATTGTCACTCCTGAAGAAAATACAGGATCTAAAAATTCTCCCGCATTGCCCAAAAGCGCGTAGTTTTCACCAAATAACTGGCTCACATTAGCTGAATAACCTTGAATACTTCTCACATCTTGAATTGGTTTAGCATTTTTTAATAAAGTCTTAAGGTTAGGATCTTGTGATAAAAAGTCCAACAAGGTTTCTGATTCAGACTTTGCGTCATCAAAATACTTTGGTTCTGCGACAACACCAATACTCGATGTGCCATCAGCAAAAGGGATCAGCCAATACCAAATATCTTTATATTCTGGGTGAACCGTAATTAATATTTTATTTCGGTCAAAGTTTTCTTCATTAATATTATCTTCAAAATGGGTAAATACAGTTTTTCGCATTGGGAAGTTTGATGGTTTTTCTAAATCCAACAATCTTGGTAAAACACGACCAAAACCACTGGCATCTAATAAAAATTTTGCATTAACATTGTATTGTTGGTTTTGCTCATTTAATACAGTTAAACATACATCGGGTTCAAGCCTTTCAACAGATTCGACTTGATGACCATAACAGATCTCCACGCCTTTTTTGTGTGTTTCATCGGCTAAAAGTTTATCAAATAAACCCCGCTTAACTTGGAAAGTAGTCCCAGGTCCCTCAGTAAACTTTTGTGTAAAATCAAAAGCACTATCATTGCCAGCACGATGAAATGCCGCCCCATTTTTAAATTGGAAACCTAATTGTGCCACATTATCTAATACAACTTGTTCAAGTTCTGCTTGTTGTAAAAATTGCATGCATTGCGGTAATAAACTTTCACCAATAGAAAATCGCGGAAAATACTGTTTCTCAAGAATAATAACGCTCAATCCTTTATTAGCTAGGATAGAGCCCGCAACAGCACCCGATGGCCCTGCACCTATGATCACAACATCGTACTGCTTATGTGTCATTTAAATTTCCTTGTTTAATTTTTTTATTTGGTCGCGGGAGGTTTGCACTCATAGGTGCGATTAAAAATGTAAATGTAATACCAAACATCACTGTTGAACCAAAGCTTTGCACGGCAGGTGTTTGACTAAAAGCCAACATGCCAAAAGCGAGTATGGATGACAGCGCAGATAAGGTAATTGCTAATAATGTAGGTCCTTTAATACCTTGCTCTTGATAAAAAATCACATAATCAATTGCCAACGCTAAAATTAATAAAATACCTAATAAGTTAAATATATTTAAATGTTCAGAAATTAAATTTGTAAAAATTACAGCACTAACTGCACTTAGCCCTATCGCTAATGTGCTTAATAGCCCCTGTTTAATACCATAACGGGCAATGAGCACTAAGGTGATAGCTAAGAAAGCGATTAATAATAAGTTTATTAATTCTGACCTATATTGAGATAGCGCACTAGATACGTTTTTAGCCGTATCATAAAGCAAGATATCTTGCTGCTGAGATAGCCATTTAGTCGTGTTTTGATTAAGTTCACCTTTAACACTGAACCATAACGCATACCCTAATTCGTGTTGCACGATATAAATATCTGCAATATCAGATAACGGACCTGCTTTAAAAATTTTATAAGTCAGCGCATTAAATTCAGTTAATGGATCTGATAAGCCTAACTGTGCCAGCCCTAAATCAAACACTTTATTTTGCTCTGCTTTATTTACTAATTCATAGTGTAATTTTTGTTTACTGGGTGAAGGTAATAAACCAAATAACCCTTTAATATCTAATTGGGCTTGTTCAGATTTTAATTGTGTTATTGCGTATTCTTGCTTTTGTAATAACGCTTCAATTGTTGGTGCATAAACAATAATGCGATTAATGGATTGCATATTAGACAAGTGAGACATGGTTTTTTCATTTTCCATTAACCAAGCTGGGCTTGAGTTAAGTAAACGAATATCATCATTAAAACTCACTTTATATATTGCTATAAAACCTATCGCCAATAAAGATAATCCCAATAAAATACCAGTTCGATGCTTTATAAGGTATAAATTAACAGTTTTAAGACGCTCGCTAGCCTGAGTTACTGAATACTGCACTTTTAATTGCTCATTTTGTTTTAATTTAGGCAATACTGCTAATACAGTTAACAAAGCACCCAATAAACCAAAAATCATAAACACAGCTACTTGTGTCAACAATGCCATAGGTGAACTTGCTATCACTAAATAACCTAAAGCTGTGGTAATAAAGCCTAACAGTAATGGCGTTATTAAGGCTTTTGCGCTGTGGTGTGTATTTGCATGAACAAATGTATGAAAACAGTAATCTATCACAATGCCAATCAAGGTCACTGCAAATACAAAACTTAATAAATGGATGTCATCAAAAAATAACATCAATCCAATACCGCCATAAATAATGGCTAAACTGATCACCCATAAAGCGATAAATAAAGGGGTTATAGAGCGAAAAACAACAAGTATTAATAAAATAATGCCTATTAACGAAATAAGGCCAAAAGTTGATATTTCATCTTCTGCTTGTTTACTCGATTGGGCGGTATGAAACAAAACACCGCTATAAATCAGTTCAACATTAAATTCACTTTTAATACTCAAAAATACACTTTGTAGCTGCTGTGAAATCAACTGACTTTCTTTAATTGAAAACGCATCAGTTGCTATCGTCAGTGATATTAAATAGTAGATTTTTTCATTGAGTTCAGCCGTTATTAAACCCTGCTTTTGTTTGTAACTTGTCAGGTTATTAAACTCAGTATTTAAATATTCGGCCAAGGCTAATCGAGGTGAAAACGCAATAGTCTCACTTACAAATGGGTTAGCCATTTGTGTTACCTGAGATAAAATAAGGCTTTGCATTTCAGATTCATCATCTAACGCTTTTACATATTGCGCTGTTAAAAAATTATCTTTAAAGGGTGCATAAAATTGGCTAATTTGAGCAATTGATGGCAACTGTTCAGTATGAATATCAACGGATTCTATTTGATTTAGCTTTGCCACTAAAGCGTTATGGGCTATAAGTACTTTTTCACCCGTTAATGCAACTGTTACTTTTTTCTTAGCTTGCCCAAATAAAGCCTGCTCTGAGCTTAAAAGTGCCTTTGAGATTTGTGTATTTGGTAGGATAGACAAAACATTTGTTTGTACTTGCCATGAACCAAAAGCAAATTGATAACCACCTAAAAGCAGGATTAAAAGTAACTGAGTAACATAAAGCTTCTGAAAATTACTGTAACTGAGCACGAATAGCCTCAGGCATAATTGCATTTTCATGATAAGTTAACTGAATTTCAGTTTTATTACCTTTAGATTCAAATAACTTAATTGACTCTGGCTTTAAACCGCCACAGATGTCTATCTTAGTAATAGCTTGGCGCAATATCTCTTGCTTTGGTTTTAATTCAAGGCAATCATTACCTTGGTGTTTAAGCAGCTCAAACTCATTTTTTAATGCGTTAATATCACCTGAAATAGCTTTAATTAAAACCGATGCTAAAGTACCACCACCAACAATGCTTTTAATATTGCCATGATGATCTTTTTCCATTAACTCACCCGACTTTAAAAATATCGCTGAATTAACAGGTTTAATAGTTTGCCAATAAAAACCAAGTTTTTGATCTAAATAAAAATCACCTGATGATTTTATTGGTCGCGTTAATATTTTAAAAAACTTATTTTGCTCAAACGTGCCTGCAATCAAATTTGGCTTCATTAAGTTTTTTTCTGATGACTCATTTGAAGCGGCAGTTGAACTGAAACTCAACGACCCTATTATCAATAAAAATAAGTAACTTAAATGCTTAAGCAACATAGTTTTTTGCTCTTAGTTTTATAGTTAAAATATCAGGGGAAACAAACTGCATTTCTTTTGTCTGTAAATCAACTGCAACTTGCACTGTATGTGCTTTTGTCAATTTTTTACCTGTCAATTTACAACTGATCAAATACGCTATTTTAAGCCTTGATTCATATTCAACTAAATGTGCATCAACTGTGATCATTTGTGCAAATAATGCAGAGCCAACAAATTTTGTTCGCATATCCACTATTGGCCAAACATATCCAGAATCTTGCATATCTAAATAATCGAAATCAATTTTTCGTAATAAAGCACAACGCGCTACCTCAAAATAGCGCGCATAATTACCATGCCAAACCACTTGCATCGGATCGCAATCATGAAAGGGTATTTCAATATCTACCGATGCCGATAGAATTGCATTTTTAGTCATATATACCCGTAGCCTTTTATAATTCGGGTTTCAGAGTTTGAGGGGGAAACCAGCTCAAGGCATCACTAGCAGCCAATGGTTATTCCCTTAGCAATAGTGATAACGTAGAACTGGCTTTCCCCTCAGACTCCCTTTGGGCAAATCAAATCTAAGTCATATTCGTTGTTGTGAGTGCTAAAAGAGTACATATTACACCTCATTTTCACATCTAGAACCGACCTTAGATTTGAATTGCTGATATCTTACATTATGAATGGTTACGGGTATAAACTCCATCGCTGCGTTTGGATCGCATCAATTGTAAAGCGTAAAAGTTTATCTAATGGTCTATCTTCCACTAAAGGTTCAAAAAAGCCACATACATCATCGTACATCTGCATAACTTGTACAGGTAAGGTATCGTGGTCAAGCTCGCCATTTTCGATTCTTATTCTAACGCCCTGAATAGCAGCTAATAAGGTGCTAGCAAGTACTTGCTCTGTTAGTTGTAAAACTCGCATTGCATCGCGTGCTGCAATCGTACCCATGCTCACCTTATCTTGGTTATGACATTCTGTAGAGCGAGAAAACACACTTGCCGGCATAGTATTTTTTAATGCTTCTGCGGTATAAGCTGACGCACCAATTTGCACAGCTTTAAAGCCATGGTTGATATAACGACGCTCATCACTACTCATAGATAAATTAGAAGGCAAACCATTGTTATATCGGGTATCAACTAAAGAGGCGATTTGTCTGTCGGCTAAATCTGCCAAATTAGCAACTGCAGTTTTTAATGAGTCCATTACCATCGCAATATGACCACCATAAAAATGCCCGCCATGTAAAACATGCTCACCAGGGCCATCTATAATAGGATTATCATTTGCAGAATTAAGTTCATTTTCAATCATTTGACGGAACCAAGGCAATGAGTCTTGTAAAACACCAATCACATGGGGTGCACAACGAATAGAATACCTATCTTGTAATCTGTCGGCATTTCTTGGGTGATCAACATGGTTTAAATCATTGCGGATCCAAGTAGCAACTTGTTGTTGCCCAGGATGTGGTTTTACTGAAAATAAAATATCATCAAAGTGATGACTGTTACCTTTAAGTGCTAAGCTAGATAAAGCCGTAATACGAGATGCCAATTTAGTTAAGTATTCAGCGCGGCTATATGCAGTACAGGCTATTGCAGTCATAACAGCTGTGCCATTCATGATAGCTAAACCTTCTTTCGGTCTCAAAGTGACTGGTGTTAAACCTAAACTTTGCATTACCTCTAAGCTATTTTTAACTTGGCCTTTATAATACACATCACGCTCACCGACTAATGCACCTGCAACATAAGATAATGGGGTTAAATCACCACTGGCACCAACAGAGCCCTCTTGCGGGATCACAGGCACAATATCGTGGGTTAAAAACGCTTTAAGTAGATTAAGTAAATCCCAACTAACGCCTGAATACCCTTGAGATAAAGATGCTAATCGTGTTGCTAAAATTGCCCGTCCTTCATATGGACTAAACATTTGGCCTAAACCACAACCATGAAAGCGTGTTAAATGAAGTGGTAGCTCATTCACTAAATCTAAAGGTACGTTTACCGTAACAGAGTCACCATAACCAGTCGTCACACCATAAATAACACCATCTTCTTCAAGTAAGGTATCTAAAAATTTAATAGCTGAATCTATTTTATGGCTAAATTCTGGCGAGCGACTTAAACATGCTTGTTTTTTTTGTGACGCGATTGCTACGATATCTTCAATAACTAAACGTGACTCACCAAAATTGACTGTACCTGAACTTTCTAGCACTACTACTACTCCATTTATTTTTTGCGTTCTACTTTTTGATCATCAGACCAAAAATCAAAAAAATTAAACCATTGAAAGGGATATTTTAAACAATAAAACTCAAGTCGCTTGGCATAATCTATTACTGCTTTTTCTAGCTTTTGTTGACGTTCTTTTCTTGGCATTTTCAAAGTATCTGCGACATGTTCAAAAATAACATGATACTTTGAGCCCTCTTTTAAACAAAAAAGATAATATACAGGGCAATCTAACAAAGCAGCCAAAATAAAAGGCCCTTGAGAAAAAGCCGCTTGTTCACCTAAAAAGTCGGCATATACGACACGCCCTGGTGTACTAACACTCGTACGATCACCTACTATTACAACGACTTCACCATTATCTATTCTTTCTTTTAATAAAATAGCTAAGTCTGCGCCTACATCTGATACTTGAATTAAATCAACATTAATATCAGGATTAATCTGCTGCATTACTTTATTAAATTCAACAGCATGATGAGTAAATACCAAAACATTAATTCGCGTTTGATAACGACCTTGGCTAAGCGCCCTGCACACTTCCAAATTACCTAAGTGAGAGCCGATAAAAATAGCGCCTTGCTGCTTTTCTTTTAAATCATTAAAAGCATGCTCTTTGCCATAAATAATATTTTTTGTGGTAATTTTACCAGTCCATGCATCTATCTTATCAAATGCGCCCAGCGCAAATGTATAAAAGTGTTTAATTCCCTGCTTATGACCTATTTTTTTTGGCCAACTTTGGATCTTTGCTACTCTATTTAAATACTGATTCGACGCTAACCGACCTTCTCTCCCTGTAAAATACAAATAAACAATTACAGGATATAAAATAATTGATAGTACTTTTCTGCCTAGTAAACGATAAATCACAAATAAGGTTTTCATGCCAAAATAAGTACCGCGTTCTTGGGCTTTTGACCAGTGTTTATTTCCAGACTTTTCAGACATAACTAATTTTTAAACTTTCTAAATATTAATTTAGGGCTGCGTAATAACATGCCAAAAAATAAGCGTGTATGCATCCATGAAATTAATACGTTATCTTTGAAAGGCTGAAAATGTGAGATCCCATTTTCTGGGTAATTCACTTTAGTTTTAAAAAACGCTACCGGCACATTAGCCCAATATAAGCGCACCATGACTTCGGTATCAAAATCCATACGTTTGCCTAAAGCAACTTTATTCATTAAAACACATGTATCGTTAAGCGGATAAACACGAAAACCACACATAGAGTCTTTTAATGACAATGATAAAGTTTCAATCCAAACCCAAACATGAGTGATATAACGACTATAAAAACGATGTTTAGGCACTGATTCATCATAAATTGGCATACCAGAGATCAATGCACTTGGTGAGTTTTTTGATAAATGTATTATTTTTTTTATATCAGTTAAATCATGCTGACCATCAGCATCAACTTGTATGGCATGAGTAAAACCTAAGTCATGGGCTAATGCAAAACCTGTTTGCATCGCGACGCCCTTACCTTGATTTATTTCATGGTTTACCAAAGTTAAAAAGTCGTATTTGTTATTCAGTTTTTCAAATTGCCTTGTTACATCACTATCACTGCCATCATTCACCATTATCACAGGTAAATTAAAGTTTTTTAATTCAAGCAATAAATCTTCAATCACTAATACATGATTAAAGTTTGGGATCACAAAACAATAACTCATGAAAGCGTATCAAAAACAATGCGACCAGAGGCATGTTTTCCTTTATTCGACGAATAATAAAAAGTGATTTTTTGCTCAGACTTTTGAGTCAGTTGCAAAGTTAAATTTTGCCCTGGCTCTATTACAACTTGAAACTTTAAAACTTCAATATCTTTGACATCACAATCAATATTAAACATTTGTTTGGCATACATAACAGCCCAATCAAGCTGTACTACGCCTGGCAGTATCGGGCTTTGAGGGAAATGACCTTTAAAGTAATCTAAATTGACAGAAATAAACAGTTCAATTGTTGCGTCAGTATCTTGTTTTTCTTTGCTAATTACTTCTGGGCTGATATTTATTAAATCAGTCAAACAACACCTCTAACTCTTTTTGTACTAATTTACCTTGAGCGTTAAATGGTAATTCATTTAAGTAACGCCATTTTTTAGGTAAACTAATACGTTCAAATTCTTTTAATAAATGCGTTTTAAAACATTCGTTTAATGCGCGCTTATTGCGATCACATAGTATTTTTCTTGCGATGTCATTTATTGCAATTACAGCAACTAAACTCGGCCTTTTACTGTTATTTAAAATAAAAACTTTGGCCTCTTTTATTGCTTCATGACGTATTAATGCTTGTTCCATATGCTCTAAATTAATACGCTTTTCTTCTAACTTAATAGTACGATCTGAGCGCCCTTTTAATACAAAGTGGGTATCATCTACTTTTTGTATTAAATCATCTGTTAAATAAGATTCATCTGCCATAAAGGGTGATGATATCTGCAACCTTTCACCTAAGTCTTCAAAAGGCACACTATTATATTTTATTCCTTGAAATAACATCCAATCATTCGGTGTTGTTTTATCACAACGACGCCAAGCAATGCCCCCAGTTTCAGTGCTGCCAAAAACCTCTATTGGCGCGATACTCATTTGCTTATTAAGCAGTGATGACACATCAAATGCTAAAGGACCGCCAGAACTAAATATACACTCAAACTGCGTTTTAACTTGCAGTAGAACATTATCTTCAACTAAGCGTTTTAAATGCGCAGGACTTGCTAATAAAGTCACTTGTTTGCTTTTATTTGCTTTTAAATAAGCCTGTATATGCTCTGGATATTCAAATACTTGATTTAATATTTTAATACCAAACCTCAGAGGTAATAAAATCTTAAATAACAAACCATAAATATGCTGATGAGATACCGTACTTAATACAATATCAGTTTGTGATAAAGGAGTTTCAAAAGTACTTTTTAAAGTTTCGATTTCTTTTAACAAATAACGGCTATGTTTAACTATTGCTTTTGGTTTGCCTGTTGAGCCAGAAGTATAAAAAGTAATTTTACTATTTAAACTATCAAACAACTTAGGAGCTATTTTATATGAGTTTTCTAGCTGTATATTATTGTTAAAACTGCATTTAATTTGCGGGATATTTAATAGTGATATTTCTCCCATATAAGCATCTGCACTTTTAGATATCTGATTCAGGGTTTCTTGTTGTGAATTAGGCGGCAATAAAATATGTTTTTGCTCTAGCAATAAAGCAAAAAAACAAATTGAAAACTGATAACTATCACTATGATAAAGCAATACATTTTCAAACTGAGTTTGACGAATAGTTTGCCTTACACTTTCTACTTGAGTACAAAAAAATGACCAAGTAATTTCTTTATCACCCTCTAAAAAACAAACTTGAGACATACTATTACACAGCCTCTTTTTTATGCTGCTTTTTAACTTGGAGTCGCACTAAAAATTCAATCCCCATAATGCAAGCCATTATAATATAAGATATAAATCCGTTATAAATCATCCAGGTTTCAAGACTAGTGAAAAATGCAGTATAACTTGAAATTACAGCATTGATAACAAAAAAAACACACCAAACTAGGGTGACATTAGCAGTATATTTAACACCCTTATCATTTAAATCAGGTTCTTTTAAACGTGCAAAGGTTTCAATCAATGTGGGAGGTTTAAAATATGAATATAAAAATACGCTCAGCATAGCGAAGCTAATTAAAATAGGATAAATTTTAAAGCCGATGAAAGAGTTAGTAAAGGTACTGATTAAAATGCCAGCGCCACCAAGTAGCGATGCGGGTAAAATCCAAGGCATTTTATTCAAAGCATTTTTCATTAAAAATACTCTTAATATTAAAATGCTTAAGATAATAATAGACAGCCATTGAGGGCTAAAATAATTCAACCCAAAGTAAACAGCAAATGGGTATAATGCCAGAAGTATACCCACTACTATTGAAGTTATTAATTTCACTTAGCTAAAATCAACTTCTCAACTTCAATAACCACATGCTCAACGGTTCTGACTAATTTAAATGCTTCAGGATCAATTTTTTTACCTGTTATTTCGCGTAATTTAACCACTAAATCAACTGCATCTATGCTATCTAAGTCTAAGTCTTGATATAAGTTTGCTTCTAAGCTGATATCGTCAGATTCAACTTCAAAGTCATCAACCAATATTTCAACTAAAGTATTATAAATTTCGTCTCTTGATTTCATAATAACCCCAGAATTACGCTTTTGCTTGAGAGATAAAGTCACTCAAGGCATTAATTGATGAAAAATGTTGTTTTGTTTGTTCTGAATTAGCATCAATTTTTACTTCATATGCTTTTTTTATTGCTAAACCTAGCTCTAAAGCATCTATGCTATCTAAACCTAAGCCATCTACAAATAAAGCTTCATCATCTTGAATATCTGATACTGCAATATCTTCAAGATCTAAAGTGTCGATTATGAGTTGTTTTAGTTCTACTTTTAAATCACTCATTTATGATTAATTCCTCTTTAAAATAATTCTCTAAGTCGCGACTGTACTGCCTAACATATTTACTTGTCTGTGACTTATCATATTCAGGTAAATCGGGTATGTTATAAACAAGCTTTGCTGTAAAGTGTACTTTTTCGCTGGGTATTCTATACCAAGGTAACGATTTAGTTAATGTTGAGGGTGCAACTTTTATAATAACCGCAGTAATACTTGCCTTGCATCGCAAAGCAATATTGGCTGCACCGCGTTTAAATTCAATTTTATTATCCGGATTAGTTCGTGTGCCTTCAGGAAATATAATTAAATTATTACCTGCATCTAGGGTGTTTTTACAATCAGCTAATAGCCCTTCAGGATCTTCATTACTGATATATCCTGTATTTTTTACAACCCCACGTATGAAAGGATTTTTAAATAAATGGGCTTTAACAACACAGTCAGCATTAGGAATAATAGAAATAAGTACAACAACATCAATCAATGATGGGTGATTGGCTAATAATAATTGACCATGTATATTTTTTATTTTGCTAATTTTACTTATATTGATATCAATAACTCTCAAAAATTGCATAAGTAATACAAAGAACTTGAAGCTATAATGTACCGTTTTACGGGCTATTACTTTACGTTTATCAGTGTTTTTTAAAACAATACTTTGCAGTGGAAAAACAACAGCAGATAAAAATAAACCTCCTATACCAAAGCATAAAAAACAAAAAACAGTGGCAAATAAACGCCAAATATAATTTATTTTTTTAAACATTTTTAAAACAATACCAATGATATCTAGTCGAAATAATATTTAAATTTGATTTTTTTGAATTTAACCAAGCATAAAAATTCAGAGCTGCTGGCATTTGATTAGCAGTATTCACTATATTTTTGTGTGATTCGAATTTCATTTCAAAAGCATTCTTTTGACTTTCATCTAAACTTAAAACTAAAGCAATAGCATGATCTATTTGCACTTCATCTTTAAAAGTATCGTATATACTGGGCAAAGCTTGATCTACATGTACTAATAATACCTTATGACAAATACCAGACTTCAAACGTGCATAGGCATCTATTAATGCCATAAATAAACTATCTTGTCCTGAAGCAATAGCATTAATAGCTGATTTATTTTTAGTTAAAATACTATATAGCCCCGCAACCGCATTATGAACAGATAAACTAAAAGCAGTCGGTGAAAGTTCATTATTTAACGCTAAATCAGCTAACAAATCAGATGTTTTATGCAAATCGCCATGACGGCTTGAAAATATCATAGGTAAATCATTGTTAGTATGCTCGCTCGCTTGGTGTGCAACATAAAGCGCAATCTTAGCAAAAGGGCTTAAACGACGTCTTTGCATAGGCGGAACAAAAGCCAGTTTTGGCCAAATAGAGGTAGGTAATGTTCCATTTGATAAAATTGCATTTAATGGCGTTCCATTTTCACAATCTGGAAACCAAACTCCAGCACTTTCAATGTGCAATTTCATAAATACCTTAGGACAAACATAGCTAAATAGGGTTCGCAGACTAATTAAAAATGATGATAAAAGCAATTATCAAAAAAATAAAACAGAAATAAATGTGACGCATTATTTTTTTACATCGTGACATGTCTTTGTTAAGCTGACTTTATACCAATGAAATCATTAATAACTTCATTTCAATACTCATAATCTCAGGGCCATTAAACTAAACCCCCTTTTAAAGCCCCCTAAAACAGATAACAATAAAATGCTTAATAAATAAACCAGAGCATATAATTATTTATTGTTTTTAGAGAAAAGCAAGTCCACAATAAACTCACCCCATTCATTAATGTTTGCCTCTTTAGTTTCTCTTTCTCTCAACCCTTCTTTTTGTTGAAGGCACTGAGAAAAAACAATATCTGCATCGCTGTTCATAGACTTAGAGTTTTTATCATAAGCAACCTTACGGCATTCAGCAGTATCACTAGATGCCCCCCCTAAATTTGTGCAAGCGGATAATAATAAAACACTCATTAATAAAACAATCTTTCTCAAACCAAACTCCAATCTGCATTTTTAATAGAAAGCACCATGCAACTCAATTTATTATCTTTTTGATTTTTGAGTAATGCAACTACATTAGTAACATTTACTTTATCAGCTTTGGGAACAAAGTTACATTACTGCATATTTAAAGTTATGCAAAAATCGACAAACAATACACTATGCTCACTTTGCACTATCACATTTAGAAGATGCGCTCACACTAAGTCACCGACCCATACTTTCTAATCCTGTATATCGTGATTAATATAATATTTGTTTTAATCATTAACCAGTGGATGCTTTTCATTAAAACAATAACTTGCTTCTCAATGAGGCATTTTATATAGGTTTAATCAGCTTTTATATAACTTCAAAGTGACAATTCAGACAAAAACAATGGAATGGGTTGGTAAAGAAGGTCGAAGATGACGGTTTTACTCGTATAGGATTTGACTTATTTAATACTGAAGATAATTTGTTCATCGAATATTTATGTAACATTGTGTCTAATGAAACAAACAGATAACAGGCTAAGAACCCTATAAAACATCCACAACAACTAGATTTTGTTATATTCCACTATAACAAACGCTTTTTGGACGTTTATAAGCTGCCTGTGCGGCAGTGAACTAATTTAAACAATTAATGGTTCTTCACAGATATTTCTAAGCTGCCTGTGCGGCAGTGAACAATGCAAAGTCAAATAGAGAAAAACGGGGAATTTTCTAAGCTGCCTGTGCGGCAGTGAACGTTTAGAAGATATATTTTCGATTGAGCAAGATTTTCTAAGCTGCCTGTGCGGCAGTGAACGAAAGTAACAGGCGACTGAGAAGCGCCCGACTTTTTCTAAGCTGCCTGTGCGGCAGTGAACAGTGAGTGTGATACTGGTCAAGATGTGGATATTTTCTAAGCTGCCTGTGCGGCAGTGAACCACTTGTTGTCACTGTGCCAGTAAACACTACATTTCTAAGCTGCCTGTGCGGCAGTGAACGTGCGTTTGTAAATCATTCGTTTTTAGTGGATTTTCTAAGCTGCCTGTGCGGCAGTGAACAACGCAAGTTTATCACTCTAACACTAATGAATTTTCTAAGCTGCCTGTGCGGCAGTGAACTTATGGGTTTGAAATCAACAACACGTTCCACATTTCTAAGCTGCCTGTGCGGCAGTGAACCTTTCAATCTGTCACGTACCTTTTTTAATACTTTTCTAAGCTGCCTGTGCGGCAGTGAACACGCGTGTTGACGTGACATCGAATAAAGCAACTTTCTAAGCTGCCTGTGCGGCAGTGAACCCAATGTGTATTTGCTCGTTTTCCTGACACGTTTTCTAAGCTGCCTGTGCGGCAGTGAACCAGGAACGATAACAGGAAGTAACTACCCAAGCTTTCTAAGCTGCCTGTGCGGCAGTGAACGTACTATAAAGTTCAGTTGCATATCACTGGTTTTTCTAAGCTGCCTGTGCGGCAGTGAACTGTAAGTTTAGTTGAGCGTGATGAATTAATGATTTCTAAGCTGCCTGTGCGGCAGTGAACGAATTAGAAAAACAGGCGTATGCGGATAGGTGTTTCTAAGCTGCCTGTGCGGCAGTGAACGCGCTGAAAAGCTGTTTTAGCCGTAACATAATTTTCTAAGCTGCCTGTGCGGCAGTGAACTCTCTACCCATCAAAGTTAAACGCTTAGAAACTTTCTAAGCTGCCTGTGCGGCAGTGAACTATGTAATTAAAACATTAAGACTTTAATTTTTAAAGAGCTTTTAGTTATTTTATGATTTCACCCTTTTTTTTAATTTAAAATGTAGCCCTTAATTTATAAGGGCTACAGAGCAAGTAAAAATAAAAGGTTAAAAATTAATATGAAACTTTAATCGTTTTTAATCGCGTTTTTATTCTAGGATTTAAATAAATCTACATTTTTTAATTTTCATAAACTGCTTCAGGTTTCTGCTGGCTAACAAAAAGCTGAATTTCTCTGTCGGCTGAAGCGATGGTCTCTTTTCTATGAGCAATTATCACCCTAGTCATATCTAAACGCTTTATGGCATGGTTAATATCAGACTCTAAAGCCGTATCCAAATGACTTGTAGCTTCATCCATGAATAAAATTTTAGGCTTTTTATATAAAGCGCGGGCTAAAATAAGGCGCTGCTTTTGTCCTCCAGATAAACTAGAGCCCATATCACCAATTAAACTATCGTAACCCATAGGCATCTTACTTATGTCGTCATGAATAGCTGCAAGCTCAGCGCAATATACCACTAACTCCATATCGATTGGTGTATCAAAAAAAGCAATATTATCGGCAACTGAACCTGACAATAATTCATCATTTTGCATTACTGCAGCTATTTGCTGACGATACTGACTATGCCCTAACTGTTCTAATGGAATATCATCAATTAAAATCTCACCACTATTAGATTTATTGAGTCCTAGCATCAGTTTTAACAAAGTTGATTTACCACACCCTGAAGGTCCAGTGACTGCCACCGACTCTCCAGCTTTAATTTCTAAATTCAATTCATTAATCACATTAGGTGTTGCATCACTATATCTGAAAGAAACATTTCTAATTGATATTTTGCCTTCAATAGCATGTTTTTTAACATTTTCGCTTTGTAGTGATTCTTTTTCAGACAATGCAATATCAGCCAAACGTTCAAAATGTAATCCTAACATTTTAAACTCTATTAGTTTTTCAATTAATTTTGCTGTTTTATCCATAAACTGTTGTTTATAAGCCATAAAAGCAAATAGCATCCCGGTACTAAACCCACCTTTGATCACTAAAGATGCCGCTAAATAAATTACAACTATATTTTCTAAACCAAATAATAAACGGTTTATGCCCGTATATGATATTTGAAAGTGACCTAAGCGTATGCTTTGATTAATGGCATTAGCGTATCGATTCTGCCATTGCCCTTCACGTTTTACTTCTGAACCAAACAGTTTAATCGTTTGAATACCACGCACAGTTTCCATAAAGTTACTATGTTCTTCTGCTCTGGCTATAATTTCTTGCTCTGTAATATTACGAAAAGGTCGATACATTAAAATACGCAATGCCGCATAAAGTCCAACAGCAATTAATACAACGACAGATAAGGTTGGACTGTAAAAGAAAATCATCGCCAAAGTAATGATAGCCATTAAGCCATCAATGATGGTTTCTATTACTCCTGTTGTCAGCAATTCTTTAACTTGCTGTAAAGAACCAAAACGCGATACCACATCACCCATGTGGCGTTTTTCAAAATAATTTAATGGGAGACGAATAAGATGATGAAATAAATTGGCACCCAACTGGATGTTCATCAAACTACCAAAGTGCAATAAGGTAAACCCTCGTAGAGAGTTAGTAATAATTTCAAATAGCAATACAAAAGCAAACCCAACAGCCAGTACTGTCAATAAAGAAGTATCACCCGTTAAAATCACATCATCTATCACCAGTTGAATATAATAAGGGGTTGCTAAGGCAAACACTTGTAATAACAAAGATAAAGTAAAAATAAGAATCAGAGAGCTTTTTAGTCCCGTAATTTTTTGCCAAAAATCCGAAAATTTTAAACTTGGCGCTTTTTCTTTTACAGTAAATTCTTTGGTTGGCGTAAGCTCAAGCGCAATGCCTGTGAAATGATTTGAAGCTTCTTTTAAACTTAAGCGCTTTTGCCCTCCAGCTGGGTCATAAATAACAATAGACTTTGCATTAGCTGATTTTAGAACAACAAAATGGTTTAAATCCCAATGTAAAATGCAGGGTGTTTGCAAATCTTCTAAATCTTCAAGCTCTATGCGTAATGGCCGTGACGTTAGAGACAGTTTTTCTGAAAATTGCATAATATCCAGTAAAGTAGCCCCCTCTAAAGACAAACTAAACTGTTGACGCATTGATAATAAATCGCTTTTATAGCCATGGTAACCCGCAACCATAGCTAAACAGGCTAACCCACATTCAGTTGCTTCCGATTGTAAAATTAATGGAAGCGTTTTTCGATGCCAAAACTGTAGCTTACTTGCTGGATTTGACTCATTAATAGACATAATAAAGCTCTTTATTTTTATACTTTTTATAATGGTGTAATTTTACTTTAGTCATACATCTGTAGGTATATTACAGTTGACCCTTAATACTAAAAACAGGATCAAATAACCAACGAATTAAAGAGCGTTGCTCAATTACAATATCAGCATCAAGTTTCATACCTGAACGAAGCGGAATACTTCGACCATAGGCTTGAATATCTTGTCCTTGAAGCGCAACAACTACACGATAAGATGGCACTGTGATTAAACCAGGTATATCAGTTTCATCAGGTAAAATAACATTGGCACTTATTTGAGAAATTATGCCCTCATAAATACCAAACCTTTGATATGGAAATGCATGATAGCGCAATCTGGTTTTTTGCCCGTTATCTATAAACCCAAATGCTGAAGTTGGCACATAAATGACAGCCTGCATCACACTATTTTTAGGTAAAATACTTAATAGATTTTGATTGGTATTGACTGATTTCCCCTGTTTTGCCAATAAGCCAGTTACAATACCATCAGAGGGAGCTCTGAGTTCACTTAATCTCTGTTGTTTTGTTGTATCTAGCTGCGAGCGTATTTGTGCTATTTGTGTTTCTAACAAATCATTCTCTTTTGCCTGATTAATAGGTTGTTGGGATAATTTACTTTTGATTTGTTGAATTTGATTTTTAATCGATAAACGTTCAGAATCAATTGTTGAAACTTGCTGATTTAAAGACAATAAGCTGTCTTGTTGTTTTCGAAGATCTAAATCTGATATATAACCCGTTCCAGCTAATGTACTCACTTGCTCTACTATTTCTTTATTTATCAAAACGCGTTTGGAAAATATATCACTTTGCAATTCCAGCTGCGCTAACCGTTTAATAGCATCACTGTGATCATCATCAAGCCCTTGCATTTCAAATGTATGTTTGAGCTTTTGCTTACTCAATTGTGACTCTAATATATTAATTTGAAACTCATATTGCTTTATCAAAGACTGATTTAACTCAAAACCTTTAACACCGTGTTTTTCTGACTTAATACGTAATAAAGGCTGATCTTTTTTAACAACTTGACCTTCACTTACCAAAAGTTCTGTAATAATACCCACTTGAGGCGCACTTAATTTTAACAAACCTGTATCAGGCTGTAATACACCCGAAACAGTTTCTTTTCGGGTATAACTACCTATAGATAAAAAAACAATGCTAATAATGACCACTGTTAATAGTAATAAAGCCAAATATTTGAAAATCGGAGGTTGAACTAAACTCACAACCCCAGATAATCGGTATTTTCTTTTTTCAATTACTTCTTGTCTGAATAACTGTTCCATTTATCTTCTTTTTTATCCAAAATTTAAATATGAAATTAAGTACCATTAAATACTTTATAACAGTACTTAATTATCATTATCTTCTTTTACCAGCAGAAAAATAATAACGTCGTAAGAAATCATGCATTACTAACTCATGTTCTCTCCCATAGGCTTTAAACATACGGTTATTATGCATATGCAATAAAGAACTCAGTAAAGTATCTTTACTACATTTAATACCTTCATCTGATGACATTAACGCATTAAGAGAGTGAATAACAGGAGTGACATCTTGTTGCCAAACATTTATTAAATCAAATATTTGCTGTGTATCTTCTTCAATTTCAGATTGTTGTGGGTCTTCAAATTGTGAAAAATCCGATAATAATTGAGTCTGAATTTTTTTATACTTGTCTCCAAGTTGTTTTCTCAGCTGACTCGATTCATTAAATTCCTTACCAAATCCAGCTCTGAGTCCACTGATCAAACTTAGCTTATTTTCCACCTCATAATCGAAAGTATTTAATAGTTGGTTTGTCATCAACAATGCAATACGCCAGCGAACATCTTCACCATATTCCTCTTCTAACTGCACTGTTTTAGCGACTAACTGACTATCGGCCATAAAAAGCTCTTCAATTAATGCCATGGCATCTGGCCCACCATAACGCTCAACTTCTCTTTCATACGTAAAAAGTTCTGCTTTATGGATTTCGCCACTTTCTATCATAGGGTCAAGTAATTGGTTTAATTTTGGTAAAAGCTGACCACATAAAATACTTGGATCCCCAAAAAAGCGTAACCTTAAATGCCAATCAGGATCACCATAGCGAATAAAGAACCATTTTTTATACAAAGGAGCACATTGCTCTATTAGAGGTAATAAACTTTCAGCTAATAATGTTTCTACAGCCGTATTTCCTGAATATACTTTTAAACTTAACCACTCAGATCCAGGAGAAAAACGACGTTTGATCGGTTTTGCCAATATATTAGCCTGAGGATCATCACTAAAGTTAATGTGTTCTTTGGCACCCGTATTTAAAAATGGAATGATTAATTCATTTGCATAACACTCACCAGTAGAAGACTTAACAGGTGTATTAAATTGCCCCGTTAATACTTCTTTTAGTTCAACTGTTATTTGCCCCTTTGTTTCGGATAGTAAAATTTCAAGCATTAAAGGGTTTGTTAAATTGAGTTGTAATACATTGTCACTCATTGCATAAGCAACATGATCATCTAATTGGTATTTTTCTTTTAATTCTTGCCACTTTTTAATAACAATTTCAGTCGTATCAGCTGATTTAGTATCTAATACTTCTTCAAGTTCTTTTCGTTCAATACGCCATATTTTTTCCGACAAAATCAAATTATCTAACATCACTCTAGGCACAAAGCTCATGTTAACTTGGCTCTGCGGCATTGAAAAGCTTGGTGAGGATGAACCTTGATGTTGCAACATGCTTAAAAATTTATACGCACTTAAGCTATGTGATGAATAATTATGAGCAGATGATAATCTTGGAATAACTTGTTTATCTAGCCTTTTTGACCATAATTTAACCTGACCACCTTCAACCCAAACATGTAAATCACTAATGGGTATTTGGAATTCACTTTGTAAGCTTGAGTCGGCTAAAAATACAATTTCATATTGACGCAAATGTGGCCTTGCAATCACATTTCCTGGACGCCCTTCTGGCATATGAACAATTTCAGCAAATATAACATCTGGAGAATGTGCACTTTCAGCTGACAAATGTGTTTTTACATTCTGCTGTAAGCCATCGTTTAAGTGACAAAAACGTCCTAATAAATTAGCAGCTGAAGGACCATAACACCCATTAAATTTTATGAATGGTGACTGTGTTTCTTTATCTTCATACAGAGATAACATCGCCGCAAACGATGTGGGTAGATCAGATTCTGATATGGGTTTATCTAGATGTTTAGCTAATTTTTTTGAACTTAGTTTAATAACTGATTTATTTCTATTTTGCGGTAAACTAATTTCTTGAGTGATTAAATTATCTAATATTGAAGCACTCTGCCCAGCTCCTTGCCCACCTGAACTAGACCTTAATTTTAAACCGGCGAGTAAGGGTGCTTCATAACCTGTTTCATTTGAAAAACTGATCCCTGACTCATCATCTAATAGCTTATCTAAAGGCACATATTGCCCTTCGAATCTTAGATTGAATTTACTAATAAAATCACTAAATGGTTCTGTATGTTTTATTGATAAACCTTTGATCAGTTTCAGTTGTTTTAATAATCTTGAAATCTGACTTTCATCTAATTCACAATGCTCAAATGCACGATAAATATCTGATTGAAACAGTTTATTTTCTTGGGCTTTAACTGGAAGCTGATTCAAATGCTCTAATATTTTTTTGTAATCATCAACCGTACCTGACTTTTGATTATCAAGCTGTTGTAACTGATATAATGAAGTTGATATATGATCTGCGGTTTCTTTTTGACCTATCTTATTTAAAGAGTTAATCAAAGCTGTGTCTGGAGCTTCTCCCGTTAAAGGTAAAGGAATATCAGCTAATAAGATTGATTCATCGATCAGTTGTTGCACATATTCAATAACGTCATTTTTTTCAGCTTCAACTTCTTCTAAATCTGCAGCATCACTTTGTGAAAAGCGACCTAACAGTGCGTTTACCAGCTGATTAAAACTTAAACCTTCTTTTGCTTTATCTAGAATAAAATCAAAATACTCATCACGTTCAATCGCACTTAATCTGTACTGTCGCGTTTCATCTGATTGATACGCTTCAATATATCGACAATGATCCGCGATAAAGTAATGGCTTGAATTTGGTGAATATTTCAACTGTTCTGAACGGGCATTATGCTTCAAAAAATGCTCTTTAATTGCACTTAAATAAAACATATCTAATCGTGTTTTTCGACTATCTAGAGATAAGTTCTGACTTAATATTTTTGTTTGAGAAGATATATCTCCCATAAAAATACCAGAAAACAAACCAAAAGGAGTGGGTCTAGAACACATACGGATCATATATTTAAGTAATGCTAACTCTAGTTTTTTAGCTTGCTTGAGTTCTGATTTTTTAGGTTTTTTATCCGTATTGTCTATTTTATTCTTTTCAAACTGTTCAATTCGTTCAAGTAAAGAAGGACTTGCCAAATACAAGGCTTCTTTTACCTGTGGAATTGCAATCCAACTTTTTAATGCATCTTGTGTTTGCTGTTTACTATTACCTAATGCTGATAATGCATTAACTGGCATTCTAGGTGTACGGATCACAAAAAAATCTTGATGTTTTATTTCTGGTTTTGACATTTTTATTTCCAATCTTGTGTTAAGCCAGTAGCAGGCAATCAGCCCAGTCGGCATCTTCGCCTAAAGCTGCTAATAAACATAAACCGATACCACCATAGCCCATTAGCAAGCCAGTATCTTCCTCATGGCTTTTGCTTAAACCTGAATACATGTAGAAACCTTGCATGCCCTTATTTTGGTACAAATCTAAACTATAAGTTAACCATTTATTTGCAACTTCTAAAAATTTTTCTTCGTTTAGCTGTTGATTTAACAATTGAAAAATAAGTGCTAACCCCGCACTACCATGACATAATCCTGCATCATTGATCATGCCTTCCTTTTCATCTCGAGCGGCTGCGTGCAAACCTATTTGTTTAGCTTTATCAATATAAGAAGGCATTTCTAAAGCATTACCAACACGTGCTAAAGTCAAAGCAATTGTTAAATCACCATAACACCAGCCCAAGCGAGAGCCGCTATCATCATTACACGAAGATCCAAAGCAACTTATCCTATCTTTATCTTTTAGCTCTTGTGCTAATAGCCAATCACAACTTTGGATTAATAACCTTTTGGTGCGTTCAAATAAAGAAGGAATTGTTAATGCAGGCAAGATCGCAGCAATAATACTAGGGACACCATGGGCTAAACCTAAGTTATATTCTGGAACTTCAACTTCATCTTTATTAAAACGATATACTGAATCACTTGGTTGTGACCAAGCTAATGTATTATCAGAAGTTTGAATGGCGATATTTTCAAAGTGGTTAATTATTTTTTCAAAAAGAGCCTCTGGAGCTGACTTTAATTGACGACGCCCTGCATACATGGCGATACCAGATAAACCGATTACCATTTCAATTTCGCCCTTCCAGCTATCAACTGAAAGTACATTTAGTAAAATGTCATCAATTTCTTCACATAGCTCAGGATCATAATCATCTTCCTGCGCTTGATTAACATACTCTAAAAACCAACCTTGCCCACTTAAGCCATTGCTTAAATCTGGATGATCAACATTCATAGCTAACTGCGACTGTAAAAACTCTAATTTGTCATTAAAAACAGACTCATCAACTAAATCTGAATTATATTGGCTAAGTTTGTACAAAAAAAGTAAATCGCCGCTTAAACCACTAAGTAAACCACAGTTAACATAAGTATTTTCTAAACTTGATATTTTTTGATTAAATTGTATTAAAACTTGATTTATGAGTTCTTGATTTTCTATTGCAGATTTTAACGCCTGAGACATCAAAACATCCTTATTTATTATTTTATTTATTAACGCAATACAGCATCTTCAAAAGGTAAAAATGTTACCTAAAACAAAAACAATGTAACTTAAATTAAAAATATTAACCAATGTTTTTTCATTATTTTTTACTACATTTTTGTATTTACTTTAGAAACTCGCTTTGCTAGCTTGATTCAGGTACATTTGTTATGTATAAAAAAATAAACAGGCGTATGTTAAGATAAAACTTAAATTAAATAGAAGAAATATTAAAAACTTACCTAAGGGTATGAGACTTCAAGTTACAACAGGAATAGGTTTAATTAACTCCCTACATTATCTGTCACAGAAACCCTATTACAACAATGTATATCAATATAAAGAGGGAGATCTGCTTGTGATCTTTCAAACCCAGTTTATATTCATAATGTTTTAATTTTGAGAAAGGCGGTAGGTTGAATTGCGCTATT
Organism: Pseudoalteromonas denitrificans DSM 6059; assembly: GCF_900112265.1. GTDB lineage: Bacteria > Pseudomonadota > Gammaproteobacteria > Enterobacterales > Alteromonadaceae > Pseudoalteromonas > Pseudoalteromonas denitrificans. The sequence continues at coordinate 75,527 of NZ_FOLO01000007.1, forward strand.
TACTGGATAGTCCAATTTTTTAAATCGAATAATCATCTTATCTTATAATTTAAACAATCCTGAATTTTAAAAACCTTTTAAACACAATGTTTTTTGTGATTAACACCAATAAATTCAAGCCAGAATTGACATTGTTTTTGACTAGATTTATGCATTTACTTTAGAAATATACTTTGATAATTTATTTTGGGTACAGCAAAGCGTATACAGATAATAAATAAACAAAGGATGTAAACATGAAACTTAAATTAAATAAAAAGAAACTTAAAAACTTATCTAAAGATAATAAATCATTACCAGCAGATATGACTCCTATGATTGCAGGTGGTAATGGCGCTTGTTTTGGCTCAGATCGATGCCTGAGAGATCAACAGCCTATCGGTGGCAATGAAACAGTTGCTGTTACTTGGTAAATTATATGGTGTAGCTTAAGGTTTTTAAGCATATACAAAATAGTCTGCGTACTTCACTGCGCAGAGTTTTATTTCTGAAAATTTATATCTCATCAATACTATATCTTTGATATGAGAAAGTGATTCAAATTTCATCCGTCTCTGTACAACTATTTATTCTTCAATACACACCTGCACTAAGCCTATAATTCAAATATTAAATACAAGTCATAAAAATGCCTCATCTCAAAATGAAAACCAAACAAACGCTCTAAATTTTCAACTCAGTATTTTTACTAAAATGAATTTAATTCAACTTAAATGAAAAACCTTCATCAATAAAAACTATCTAGACGTCTAAATGGCTGCTATATTTAATTCCTAAGATAACTAAGGTAGAAATGAAATGGCTTTATCACTGAAACAAAAAATTCAAGACCCAAGACAAGGCGTATATTTAATTGGAACCACGCCTCCAAAAATGGGCACTGATAAAGCACAACTTGAAACTATCGCTAAAAAATTATTAAATCGTTTGCACGAGATTGAATACGATGGCGTTGTCATTTACGACATTCAAGATGAAAGCAGCCGAATTTCAGCACCACGCCCTTTTCCATTTAAGAAAACGGTAGATCCAAGAGAGTATAGTCAGTTAATTAGTCAATTATCACATTTAGATGTAATCACTTATAAAAGTGTGGCACAGCGTGATGAAAGTGAATTTAATACTTGGCTTGATGAAACAGCGAATAAATTTAAACTGAAAAATTTAGTTTTAGTGGGTAGTCCCTCATCTACCGGTAATATTAAATTAAGTTTACCAAATGCCTATAAAGCATTAAGTGAAGATAAAAACAGTGTGTTTTTAGGGGGTGTTACTATAGCTGAACGCCATGCAAGTAAACGTAATGAGCACGATCGCTTGCTTGAAAAGATAGATCAAGGCTGTGATTTTTTTATCTCGCAAGCGGTTTATAATGCACAAGAAACCATAGATTTAATTACCAGTTATTCTAGAAGTTGTCGTCATAAAGGAATTTCTCCAAAAAGAATTATTCTAACTTTTACGCCTTGTGGTGGTGAAAAAACGCTAGATTTCATGAAGTGGTTAGGTATTTCAGTACCAGAAGCTACCAAGTGGAGAATTTTAGACTCTAACGACTCACTCAACGAGTCAATTAGAATTTGTCGAGACAATCTTAATCAAGTTTTACAAAGTTGTGCTCACTTAGATGTACCATTAGGCTTAAACATTGAAAGTTTAACTAATCGAAAAGAAGAAATAGATGCATCAATTAATTTATACCGCTTATTAAAAGCAACGATGGAATTAAATTTGGCGGAAAAACAAATCGCATAAGGATTCTATCAAAACGAGGCTTAATCTCATGTGTAGATAAAAAGATTAAGCCTTTATTTATTGTGTTATCTTTTATTATATAAATCTTGAACTGAATATTTTCAGAGCTAAAAATAAAAGCATTAAAACCTTACCTTATTTAAAACATGACTAATTTTATCGCTTTTTTCGCTTAACTCCGTTAGTGCGAATTCGATTTACATTTAAATTCATTAAATGACGAAGTAGATAACGAAAAAGTACTTTTTTTACTCCTGATAAATTACTGCCATGAATAGCGTAAAAATTATCCGGTTGAGTATATACACCAAAATCATCTGCAATACCGTCACTTTGTATATAAGTATCGTCTCCTTTCCAGTCAATATCAGGCTGAGAAAGGCAGTTAGTTGCAATACCAAAACCTGAAAATTGCGCACATTGATCAGCAAAACCTATCTGAACTTGCTTTAAAAAAGGTTTATCTATGATATAACCTTCCAAATTAATCCAACGACCATTTTGGTGAACTTCAACCCAACTATGAAGAATACGCTCAGGTGCCAAAGCAAAAAGATAACTAGGTATAGCACCCCGTTGTAATTCGTTATAAATAGTGAAACCATGGAATCGAGTTGATATTCCTACCGCGCGTAATAAGGCGATTAATAATGTTCCTTTAGTATTACATTGACCGTAACCATCTTTAAGCACTTTACTTGCGGATAAACGATCATCTGCATTATAGCCAAAACGAATTTCATCACGTACATAATTATAAATTGCACCAATGGCATCATATTGTGACAAATCACGCCATTTTCTTTGTTCCAGTAAAGCTTGGATCTGTGGATGATTAAAGTCCAACATAGAGGTCTCTAAAAGGAAGTCTTTTGATAGTTTAGCCATGAATTATTCCTGAACAATGAATATGCAAATACAATAACCAATCGCTCTTTAATAAACTTGAACAAACTGGCTACATCTTCAAAATAAAATTAATCACGACTTCCTTGTTCTTCAATTATTGCAAGTAAAGAAAACCCGATTAATAAAAAGACTGGATGTAAAATCATGCCATGGAATATGGATATATCAGCGATACTTGCATGTAATAAAGTCGCTAATACGGTTATTAATGCAGTAACTATTAAAATTATAGTTTTGAGTGTTAGCTTCATGTTTTCACCTTAATAAAATCGATAAACAAGTGTGATGGTTTAATTATGGATAACAGTTATCCAGTGACTATATGCACATTATAATTAATCGCTCTATTGTGAACTTGAATAAACTGGCTAACTTTTTTTGAACAATGTAAGCGCTTGCCTAATTGTCATACCGAAGGTATTACGAAATGTACGGCTTAGATGAGAACTATCTGAAAATCCAGCTAAGTGAGCAGCCTCAGTTGCTGAAGTATTATTTATTATCGCTTGAATCGCACATATCATTCGCCGCCATAATAAATAAGGCCGCCAAGCGATACCTAATTCTTCACTAAATAAATGAAGAAAACGACTTTCAGATAACGCTAATTGACCTGCAACTTCAGAAGCTCGCCAATTTGAAGGTTTAATACATTTACCGTGTAAGCAAAGGTCTAATTCGGTTAATATTTGTTGAATGCGCTTATCTTTTACAGTGCTTTTATTATTAAGCAATGATTGACTGGTTAGTTTTAACGCTTTAAATAATGGAATTAAAAACTTCGCTAAGCTCTCTTCTTGCGTAGGAGGTCCAATCGTCGAAATCGTGGCAGAACTAAATGTTTTGAACGATTTCCCCCCGAGTTTACGAAACAATTCTTGCCCTAAATCACTCTTAGGCTCAATAAGAAACACCCATCCCTTAGACATTTGTAGCTGATGCTCTATTTTAGAATCAATTATGATTAATTCTGATATCTCGTTTCCATTAAATTTACAATTGGAATTTTTTTGAGGCCATATGACTTGCATCGCATGGTGACTATGAGGAGCGGCATCTAAACTAGAACCATATATAATGACGATACCAGCCTGAATCAAAACAGTAGGTTTCATCACACTATATTCCTCTTAAATAAAATAGGTTTTAATCTTGTTATTAACTGTAAATTTTAACTTTAAAGCCATTAATTTCAATAATAACATGAAAAAAAATTAATCCTTACACCGCTACAAAGCTATCAACCACTGACTATTTTTACGCTCTAAAAAATTAACTCATACATAGTATCACTCTTTAACTCTGGACGATTGTTTATTAATTAGACTATTCTTTATATAAATATTGTTTGTAAAAATGTTTTCTTTCGTATTTATGAAAAGGAAAATATATGAAAAGAATTGTATTTATTTTGACAGCGTCCTTATTTTTCACACATGCATCATTTGCAGAAACAGTTCTTAAATTTACTCAAATAAAAGATACTCCGGATCAGGTTGTCGGCGCCGAAATTTTAAAAGAGGCATACAAAAAGATTGGAATTTCAATTGAAATATTAATTATGCCTGGCAAAAGAGCTTTGAAAGAGTCAAGTGAAGGAAGAGCTGATGGGGAAGTGCATAGGATTTTTGAAATTGGGGAAAATTACCCCACTTTGCTAAGAGTGCCGACACCGATTAATTATATTGAACCTTCCGTTTTCTCAAAAAAACATCATTTTAAAGTAACAAGCTGTTCAGCCTTAAAAGATTTTGATATCGCTATCGTAAGGGGAATTAAGCATGCTGAGTTATGTGTCGAAGGTATGAAAAACGTTATAGTCTTTCCTTATATCACTGAGATGCTCAAACTACTGGATGCAGACAAATTTGATCTTGCAATAACAGCAAAACTAAATGGTCTATTGTTAAAAAAAGAAATGAATATGAAATCAATTTATCCTTTATCTCCACCATTAAGCCGCATGTTCGTTTATCATTATCTTCATGAAAAGAACAAAGGATTAGTTTCTAAGATAGATGACGTTATTATTAAAATGAAAGAGACTGGTGAGTTAGAAATAATACGGGAAAAAGCAATCAAAGCGCTCTTAGAGAAAGTAAAAAGTAATTAACTTCAACTTTGACACGTTCAACCCCTCTAATACTCCCAATAAAACAGATAATTTTTCAAAAATTAATGCAGTAATTCCCGTTGAGCTTCGCACAATTAATAATAAAGATAACTAAAAAATAATAACGCATCCGGCATTACCTTTAAAATATCAATAAACTGAGTTGTGATGCATTATTCTTGGATTAAAAGAGCCACAAATAGATTCAATAATAAAAGCATTATTTTTAACTATTAGTCTGAATATCTAGTTTAGGTGGCATACCAAAAAATCGACGATATTCACGACTAAATTGTGATGGACTCGCATATCCAACTTGATATGCCGCATCGCTTGCAGATTGACTGTCATACAACATTTTTCTCCTCGCTGCATGTAATCTAATAGCCTTAATATATTGGATCGGTGAAGAACTTGTGACAGTTTTAAAATAAGCATGAAATGATGACTGACTCATATTGGCTTTAGAGGCAAGCTCAGATACTTCTATGTTTTCAGCATAGTGGCTCTGAATATAGTGAATCACTTTTGCAATATGAAAACTCTGTTTATCTCTATATGCAAAGGCTTTTAATAACTCTCCTTGCTCACCTTGTAATACATGAAACAGTAACTCTTTAATCGCCAAACGGCCTAATACCTTGGCACTTGTTCCTTGGTTAACATAAGATAATAACCTGCCCAAAGTTGACTTAATCTCTTGCTCTAAATGTGATACATATATCCCCCGCTTTACCTCTACGCCTTTTTCAAAAGGCTGATCCTCAAATTCTTCAATTAGTTCATTAAGTATCTGAGTATCAATGTTTATCTTTACTGCCAGATATGGTTTTTCAGAGCTGGCTTCTAGTAGCTGGCACTCCAAAGGTAAAGGCACTGACAATACCAAATAATTTAAAGCATCATAAATAAAGTTATCACCACCAAGTAACGCGGACTTTTTACCCTGAACAACAATATAAATGCAAGGATCATAAATAATAGGTGCTCGAGTTTGCATCACATTGTCACATCTTATCAATGTTAAGTTATCAACATTTGTTTTTATAACATTAGCTTCAGGCATCAATTTTAATAACTGTTTTGCTAAATGATTCACTTTATCCATATTGTAATTATCCTCAAAATTTTCCATTTCTATTATGGCATAAGCCAAAATCAATTTTATCCTGTTTACAACAAGTTTAGAGGAATAGGCAAGAACTAGAGAGCATCATTCTAATACCAGAACAACTAACTTGCTTAAACTCATTAGCCTACTCAATCAACTCAAATTGAAAATGACAAAGGAAACATGATGAAAACACGACAATTAGGTGGCCAAGGTTTAGAAGTGTCTATGATAGGTTTAGGCTGTATGGGCATGTCTGAATTTTATGGCAGTTACAATGAACAGGCATCGTTCAAAACACTTGCAACGGCCATAGATACTGGTGTGCATTTCTGGGACACCTCAGATATTTATGGACCTAAAACAAATGAAATACTATTAGGCAAGTACTTCTCTAAAAACCCTGGGCACAGAGAAAAAATAAGCTTAGCGACTAAGTTCGGCATTATGAGAAATAATCAAGGGGATTTTTTAGGCTTTAATGGTCGCCCCGAGTATGTAAAACAAGCATGTGATGCAAGTTTGCAACGTCTTGGAGTTGATCATATTGATCTTTATTACCAGCACCGAATGGATCCAAATGTGCCTATTGAAGACACTGTCGGCGCAATGTCTGATTTAGTAACAGCAGGTAAAATTAGATATTTAGGTTTATCTGAAGCGGGAACCGAAACATTAAAACGCGCATCTGCAGTACATCCTATATCTGCATTACAGAGTGAATATTCACTCTGGAGTCGAGATTTAGAGTCTCAAATTTTACCTCTATGTAAAAAACTCGAAATTGGCCTAGTAGCATACAGCCCATTAGGTCGTGGTTTTTTAACTGGCGCAATACAAAGTCGCCAAGATTTAGAACTTGGTGACTGGCGACTAAATAATCCAAGATTTTCAGAAGAACATTTTGCAAAAAATCTAAAACTAGTGAGGCTTATTAAAGACTTAGCATCTATAAAAAACTGTACACCAGCTCAACTCGCTCTCGCCTGGATTGCTCATCAATCCCAAGACTACATTTCTATTCCAGGAACACGCAACGAACTTCGTTTACGAGAAAATGCAATGGCTGAAAATATAAAATTAACGTCGCTAGAACTAACACAAATAGCAGGCACCTTATCAAGTTTAGAAGTATATGGATCACGCTATCCAGAAAATATGATGACGGCTCTTGAAGTCTAATTATCTCTAAAAAAAATTTAAGGTACCAATCATTTTACCTCAACTATAACCAGCAGCTTGGTTAAATTGATTGAACATCCAAAATCATATAATTTAGGAAAAATAAAATGTACAACTTTTCAAATAAAAAAATAATTGTCACGGGCATAACAGGCGGAATAGCCCATGCAAGCGTAAAGTTATTGGCTTCCTTAGGAGCCGAAATCATAGTCACGGCGCGTACAGCTAAAAAGTTAGAGCTTGGGCTTTCAGGCATTGAAGGTAATGTATCAGGTGAAATACTCGATCTCACTGATTCAAATGCCATAAAAAATTTCTTCGACAAAGTAGGCTCATTTGATCACTTAGTGACACCAGCGGCAAGTTCTTCTTTTTCACTCATAAAAGAGCTAGATCTTGATGCTTCCAGAAAGTTATTGGAAACAAAACAGTGGGGGCAGCTATTATGTGTTCATTACGCATTACCACATTTAAAAAGCACAGGGTCTATTACATTATTTTCTGGAACAGTGACTCAAAAACCTTTACTAGGTGCGACCATGTTTGCATCAGCAGGTGCAGCAACAGAAGCAGCTGGCAGAATATGGGCACATGAATTAGCACCGATCAGAGTAAATACAGTGGTGCCAGGTGTAATTGAAACACGTATCTGGGGTGATTTACTGGGTGAAGAGCAAGCTGACGCTCAACTTAATTCCATAGCAAATACTTTACCAGTAAAACGCATTGGAACTGCCGAAGAAGTCGCAAAAGCAGTCGCTTTTTTAATAGACAACGGGTTTGTAAATGGTATCTCTTTAGTAATAGATGGCGGGCATAGATTAATTTAACATTAGTTCAAAAACATGAACGTGTGCTGGAATACACTATTTTCTTAATAGATAGTTTATTCCATTTATTAGAATTTATAGGCCTATCATTAACACATTTCGCACAACGCCTACTTTAATTAAAAACGACACTTTGTGGTAGGAAAGCTAAAGTTCAATTAGTTAAATCAGTTCAGTTCTAAAATATTCGCGCCAGCGCTATTAATTGAGCTAAATAACACAGTATTTTCATTGGAATTAATATCTATTAATTGACCTAAATAGTCTGATAATTGCTTTATCAATAAAACTTTTTTTAATGCACTTAACTTATAAACCTTTCTATCACTTTGAAATATAACTACTTTCAACTGGAAAAATCATACTTAAAACCTGTTTTTACAGTTTTTTAATTACTTTATTTAGCTTACCTATTTTACCTAATAATCAAATTTTCATCGGAGCTTGGCATCAAAATTGATTCCAGTTTTACACGAAAATAGACCTTATTTAGTTTATCTGTCACCAACAAATCAATTATGATCAACAAACTCCTAAAGCCAATGTCTTTTTTACTTTTGCTAATCATTTACATTTTGAAGATATAGGTAAACCAATTATTTATGGGATCGAGAGTTTTCATCTCGATTCGAAAATCACTGATCTTTGAAACACACCGTTGCAGTAAAATATTTTAAAAATGAATCCACGGCACAGTCGAGCAAATTAGTTGGATTTATGGCTTAAGATTTTTTAAGCAAAAAGAAGGAATAACGGTTTGTTAAAGCTTTATTTTTATTGTACTCAGCTTTAATGAAAACGACTTAATTAATAATTTCACAGCCTGTTTAAAGATATTATTATTTAATAATCAATATTGAATATTAAATAATCATTAATCTTTCTTTATTTAACATAAGTTAAAGGAGATAATTTATTACAAGCTTAATAACAAGAAATCATATGAAAATTTTAATTGTAGGTGCGGGCATTGCGGGTTTGAGCCTTTTTCATAAATTAAAAAACGGCAAACATGATATTGAAATAATAGAAAAATCTGAGACTATGCGTTTGCAAGGTGCTGGAATTTGTTTACCTGCCAATGCAATGGCGGGCTTTGAAAAGTTAGGTTTTAAAGATGACATATTAAAACACGCGCACCAAGTAACTGAGGTACGTTTTGAGAAAGCGTCTCGTAAATTATTAAGTAAGGCATCTTTATTAGAGTCGCCATTAAATATACAACCTTTTGTTGCACTTGAGCGTAACAATTTAATGACCATTTTAAATAAAGGCCTAGAAAACAACATTCAATATAACCGTTTTATTAGTACTATAAAACAGAGTCAAAATACCAGCCGAGTTATCTTTAATGATGGAACTGAAAAGGAATATGATTTAATCATAGCTGCAGATGGTATTAATTCGGATACCCGAAAAAAAGTCTTTGATAGCCCTAATTTATTAGATTTAAAAGTATCAAATTGGCGTTTTTGTATCGATTATCCCAATCATAAAATGCAACCAAGCTACTTACTTGGTAAAAATGACTTATTTATGTTTTACCCAATTTCAAAAAACAGATTATATTGTTATGGCCAAATATCAGATCCAACAGGTGAAATTTTTGAACTTGATTCAAAAGAGGCGATGAAAAAAGTATTTGTCCATTATGAGCAATCGGTTCAAAATGCGATATTTAATGCCGATACCATTATAAAAGGCCAGCTAAAGTCTGTTGAGTCACGTGAAGTATTTAAAAATAATGTGCTTTTAATTGGCGATGCGCTACATGGCTGCCCGCCATCGCTACAACAAGGTGTCGGTATGGCTTTAGAAGATGTTTTATTGCTTGCTCAATTAATTGAAACTGATTTAGAACCAAATGAAATTCTTAACGAATTCAAAAATAAACGATTAAAAAGAATTAGTTGGGTGATTGATGAATCAAATAAAGTGATTAAACTAGCCGAAATGGGAAAAAGTTTTTTTGGTCGCTTACTCAGAAATTCTATAGTACGAAAAACAGGGCCACAAAACGTGAAAGGTTGGAGAAAGCTATTAACAGAAGAAGTTTAATTTCAAACCTAGTTATACCCTAGCCAACTTTGCTTGTGAATTAATATTAAACTTAACATTAACTTACAAGCAAAAATCACTTTAAATACACGCTTTATTTTTATCCCTTCTCACTTTTTACAATTAAGTTTTATCATCCGTAATATCAGAGTTAATAACTTATATCCTACCTCTTTAGTACCGAAAATCATTTAATTAAATTGTCATATACAAGTAACGCTTCTGTCATATTTACAAATTAAAGTTTGCACATATCAAAACCATTCAATATAAAATTAAGGAAAGACGATGACAGATAATAATTATGCAGAGTTTGACGACATACTTGAAGAAAATGAAAATCCAGCTCAAGAACGAAAAGTAAGAAAGACCAAAAAAAGAAAATGGCGTGAAATAGAAACAATTAAAGAAAAACAACGCTTACGTCGTGAATTTATTGAATATAACGAATACTCTTTTGAGGATGATTTAGCTGCTGTGTTTGGTTAATTTAATGAGCACAATAAATTCGCTGTAGAAAAGATTAAAACAACTACAGCGAATACTTAACAACTCATACATCATCAGTAAAAATACTAAAGTTTAATTGCTATTTTAGTCATATCTTGCCCTTTTTCACTCGCAGGTAGTGCGCAGCATAATAAAACCTCATCAGCTTCAATTGTTGCGATAGCATCATTTTGATAAGTGACCTTTCCAGAAACTAACTTTGTTTTACATGCACCGCACTGGCCACTTCGACAGCCAAACTCAGGTGTAAAGCCATGGGACTCTGCAAATTCTAATAAGTTACCATCATTTTTAGACCAAGCTTGCTCAACCTTTGAGTCTGTAAATTCAATAATAGCCTCTGACGCACTTAATTCTGGTGTAAAAGGTAATGTTGCAACATCGGCTTCTCTTTTTAATGACGCAGGTCCAAATTCTTCTGCGTTAATGCGATGATCACTGACACCAAGTTCTCGTAAAACATCATATAGGCTTTGCATAAACCCACTTGGACCGCATAAATAAAAATCGTAATCATCTAATGCTAAAACGGCTTGTAATAACTCTTTTGATAATCGCCCTGTTTGATGAAAGTCTTTACCTGCCTTTAAGTTTTTATCTACCTGACTTAATGCCCAAAATACATTTATTTTCCCATTCGATTTTTCTGATATTTCATTTAATTCATCAAAAAAAGCTCTTTGCTTATCATCTTTAGCTGAGCAAAATAAGGTAAGTGGGCGCATGTAACGCGTGCGAATACCTTCAATCAAAACATGTCTTGCCATAGAAACCATAGGAGTGATCCCTATGCCACCAGCAATTAATACCGCAGGGCGTTCAGCTGAAGCGTCAAAAGTAAAAGTACCCGTTGGTGACTTGGCATAAATAATATCACCTGACTTTATTGCTTCATGTATATAATTTGAGAAAACACCTTTCGGTATACTGTGATCATTTGAACTTTCTTGTTTTATACTTATGCGAACCACCTCATCAGCTGGCGCGCTTGAAACTGTATAAGTTCTTATTAATTCTTTTTTATTAATTTGCGCTTTTATTGTTAAAAACTGTCCTGGTAGAAATGCTTTAACCTGATGCCCTTTAGCTTTTAAATAAAAAGATTTAATCACACTGCTTTCTTGAACAATCTCAGTTACAACATAAGGTAACCAGTCATTTTTTTGTTTTTCAGCTTGTTGAAGTAGCTCTGCTTCTTGCCATGTACCGGTAAGTTCAGTGTTAGGTGAATACTCATTTAGTTTCCAGCGAAAAGGCAATGCATTGTTGATCCATCGTCCTTTTTTAATATGAAATTGCCATAACCTTTGTGCCCCAGAAAAATATTTCACATCAGGTGAGTCCCATAATATTTCAACGGTTCCTGTCAGTGTTAATATATGACCCGTTTCAAAGTCTACAAATAATAGCCCTGCTTTATCATTTTCAATAAAGTTTCCAAAAGTATTAAAGTGGTTATTGCCTAAATAATCAGGGATCGTTAGGGTATTTTCATTATCAATACGAATAAAACCAGGTTTACCGCCTCTATGCGATACATCCGCACCTTCACTTGCTGCATCAGTGCCATTATCAACATAACTGGCAACAAAGAAAGTATCACTATTTTGAATTAGATCCTGTGCTCGTTTATCAAATTGAGTAAATTCTTCAACACTGATAGTTTTCAATGTTTTTGCATCAACGGATTCAAGTTCTCTCACTTGAATATACTGAGGACAATTACCAAACGCCTGATCTACCCTCAGAGAAAGGCTCTTATTTGTTGCTTCTGTAATATGTGCGGCCAACCTATTACGACGACGTGTTGTTAGTTCAATACCTAATAAACCTAGACGTGTATTTTTATTTAATGATTCACCTAAAGGGTCACCTTTTACAGGTTGGGTATGTATTTCTAAACTTTTATCATGTTTTGATGTAATGAAACCTGAATTATGAGTTACTTTTCCTTGTGGTAGTGCTTTATTAAATAAAATTGATGCCCAAGGCCAGCCTTCTGTATCAGCATGTCCAACAAATAAAAATGGTAATTGTTGATAAAAGTCCCTATGTTGCAATGGCATATGGTCTCTGATCACCCGTCTACCAAAACGCTCCATTTGCTCTCTTACACCCATGCGAGTTTGAATCTCTTGCTCACCAATATGAAATGGAGAGTTATTATCATTTACTTGATTATCATTTGTTGTTTTCACTGAGACTCTCCATTTACACTCATTGTAACTTTTTAGATCTAACCCACTTAGAATTATAGATTCAATTGTAGCTAAAAATGCCGCTATTTTATTGAGAAAGTAGTCTCACGATGATGAGAAACTGATACCAAACAGGGTATATCTATGGCAACTTCAAAAATAAAAAAGCAACATATTTAAGCTATTAAACCTTAACTATTCTATAAACAAAATATTATGTATTTAACCCTACAGCAGTTGATTGCATTGGCACAAAATGAGGTAAATTTTCAAAACGTGCCACCCAAGCTTTAACATTAGCATACTCCTCTAATGACACATTACCTTCAGGTGCATGCGCAATATAAGTATAATTTGCAACATCAGCAATTGTAGGTAAATCAGTAACTAACCACTCTCTTCCTGCTAAATGCGCATTTAACTGTGCAAGTAAAGCATGTGATGCAGAGATAACATTATCAGTATCAATTGTTGCCCCAAATACAGTACCTAACCTGGCAAGTGCTGGACCATAAGCAACTTTACTTGCAGCCACAGATAAAAAACGTTGAACTTGAGCTCCTTGTGCTAAGTTCTCAGGTAACCAAGTACGGTCTTTATCATATTTACTGGCTAAATATACTAAAATCGCATTTGAGTCTGAAAGCGTATTTTCGCCATCTTCAATTACAGGTACTTGACCAAAGATATTTTTATTTAAGAAGTCAGCCTGCTTATGAGCGCCACTCATTAAATCAACATCTAAAATTTGTGATTCTAAACCTAAAAGAGATAAAAAGACTTCTACTCTATGTGAATGACCAGAAAGTGCATGACGGTAAAGTTTAATTGGTAACATAATAATTATCCTATTGATTGGTTGTTTGTCTGTTAAACGTTTTTAACTAATTTATTTAAAGTATTTTTGTGTTCTAAATCTAATAACTCAGTAAACCCACCCATGGAAACATTGTTAATAAATATTTGAGGAAAAGTTCTTCCTAAAGTGCGTCTACGCATATCTGTTAAATGATCTGGATATTTATAAACATCGTATTCATTAAAAGTTAAACCCTTTGTTTGCAGTAAACGTTTTGCATGAGTGCAATATCCACATCCAGGGCGAGTATAAATTTCTATATTTGCCATAATGATTCCTGTGTTTTGCTTCGATGAGTTCAGTATGTATGAAATCAAAATATTGATAAACCGCCTTGTTATTGAATCATTGTAAATGATATATTGACAATCAAGCCTTCAATTTAAAGTAAAGGTGCTTAACAACTATGGATACAATTGATGGCATAAAAACGGTTATCGCTGTAGTAGAAACAGGCTCATTCACAGCGGCCAGCGAACGTTTAGGCATGTCTAAAGCATTAGTCAGTAAATATATCTCAGAAGTAGAAAGCCATTTAGGTGTGCGTTTATTTAACCGCTCAACTAGACGTCTTGCCTTAACTGAAGCAGGTAAGAACTATTATGATAAAGCTTTACCTTTATTAGAAGAATTTTCAGAGCTGATAGATAGCGTAACAGGAGAACAGTCCAGTCCAAGAGGTCGTTTACGTGTAAGCGTGCCTGTTACTTTCGGAGAAATGAAACTCTCTCCCGTCATTCCTAAATTTTTAAATTTATATCCAGATATTCATATTGATATTCAACTGACAGATCGAAAAATAGATATGTTGGAGGAAGGTGTTGATGTTGTAATACGAATAGGCGGAGTTGATGACTCTAGTTTAATAGCGAAACAAATTAATACTTATCCACTCATATTATGTGCATCTAAAGAATATCTTAAAAAGAATGGAATACCTAAGTCACCACAGGACATCACAAAGCATACCTGCATCATAGATAGTAACTTCAGGATTGGAAAGCAGTGGCCTATTATATCCCCAGATCAAAAAAGTGAATCAATAAAAGTCGACTCAAACGTATCAGCTAATAGCCCAAGAGCCGTTAAAGAAATGGCCATTGCATCGGGAGGCATAGCTATGATCCCTAAATTTATTATCGAAGATGCTTTAGAAAATGGTGCTTTAGTTGAAGTTTTACCAGGTTATCATACGTTAGAGTTTGGCTTATTTGCTATCTTTCCACACAGGCGCTATTTAGCTAAAAAAATTAGATGTTTTATCGATTTTTTAGCACAAGAGTTTTCTTAAGATTTTTTTGTATACATATTTTGATCTGCAACTTCAATTAAATCCAGTAAGTTATTATATTTTTTATCACTGATCACTTGCCCTATACTAATACTACTTTGGGGCAAGTTTTGTAACAATAAATTATCTGAATATGCTTTTTTAAGCCCCGAGATCATTCTTTCTAAATCTGTTTTATTTTTTAAGTGCAAAACTACCACAAACTCATCCCCCCCATTCGCCCAATCACATCGATTTCACGAAATGAATCCATTAGTGTATTAGCCAATACCTTTAAAACTTTATCGCCAATATCATGACCATACTTATCATTGAGTAATTTAAACTCATTAATATCAATGAATAAAACTGAAATTAACAAATTCATTCTGGAAGCCAACTTTAGTTTTTGCTCACCTAATAACATAAAAGCACGACGATTATTTATATTTGTAAGTGGGTCAAGCATAGCCATTTCACGCATTTTACAAAAATTATCAAGCATCACTAAATCATCTTCTATCACATCGCGTAAATGCTCAAAAAGCTCAATATAATCTGCTTGATAATCTGTTGTTTGAAAATCCATAACACAGATTGTGCCAAATGATGCGCCATTAGCTTTAAAAATAGGTAAACCTAAATAAGATTGAAAACCATCATTTATTAATTCTGGATTATCATCCCATTGATGATCTGCTGAAGCATTTTTTACATATAAAGTGTGTTGCTCTAAAACCACATGTTTACAAAATATATTGGTATCTGCAGAAATTGAAGCCCCAGGATGATAAGGGTTTTCATCTTGTTCACTGGCAATTAAAACCTGAAACCCTTTTGTTTTATCAAACTGAACAATATAACCAGCTGGAGCCTGAAAAATACGTGCTATTAAATTAACTGTTTTTTGCCATTTATGTAAGGATAAAAAATCTTCATTTTGCTCTAATAAGCACTCATTTGTATTTAACATTCGATAGCTCAAGTAATATCCAATGAATCACTAAAGCATGGCTTTTTATTGCAATAAATACAATAAAGTTAGAAAGAATTTAAACTATGTCGCTCATATATTTCAAATTACGCAATAAACTGTATTTCATATCTTTCTATTTATTGAATTTAAGTTTTTATGGCTAATTACATGTTATGTAACTAACCAATGAGCAATTGCCTCACCGATTAAAATAGGCTCATCTTCTTGAATAAAATGCAGTCCTTTTCCAACATGCACTATTGATAAATTTTTTATATTTTCCTGATACCAAGGTACAAGTTCAGGAGGGGTTAATATGCCTGGATCGCTATAAAGCAATAACATAGGAATTTGACTTGAACACATAAAGGCTTCGATATCAGCCATTAATACCACATTGTCTTTAGGCTCTCCTGCGATAGGTAATTCTTTTGGCCAAGTTAATAATGCTGTACGGTCATCTTGATTTAAAAATGGGGCTTTATATTGATCCCAAGTCACCTTATCCAAAGGTCTTAAAATAAAATCAGGTAAGGTTTTTTCAATAAACATATGCTGGTTAATTAATAACTCGACGCCCTCAATAGGGTCTCTAAATGACTTAAACAAAGCGCCTATTTCTTCTCCCATAGCATCATAACTTACTTGGGGAAATATTGGCGGTAATACGGCCTCCATAAAAGCAATTGCTTTGACATTTTCAGTATTCTTTCTCGCATATTCAAAACCTAAGGCAGCGCCCCAATCATGCACAACCAAAGTAATATTTTTGAGCCCTAGAGCATCAATGAAACCTTCTAACACCCGATAATTATCAATGAATGTGTATGGTTTTTTGGGTTTGTTAGACCCTCCCATACCGATTAAATCAAAAGCAACTGCTTTATGTGTATTTGAAACAAACGGAATGATATTCCTCCATAAGTAAGAAGATGTAGGACAACCATGAATAAAGAGTATAGGGTCACCATTTCCCTTTTCAATATAGTGAATTTTTTGATCATTGATATCAATATACTGACGGTGAAAATCAAAAGCGGATGAGATTTCGCCTAAAGATGAAATATTATTTATTTGTTGATTCATGACTGTGCCTTCTATTGTTTTGTACAGGTAAGTACAAAACAATGTTAAAGCATTTTTGTTCACATTAGTACAAAATAATTTATAATTGAATACAGTATCTTTTAAAATGAATTAACTGGTTTAAATAAATGACTGAAACAAAGATTGGCAGACCAAATAAATTTAATAGAAATCAGGCTATAGAAATCGCTAAACAGGCCTTTTGGAAGCAAGGTTACCAAGCATTATCAGTCAGTCAACTTGCAACTATGATGGGGATAACCCGCTCTAGTTTTTATAATAGCTTTGGGGATAAACAAGGGTTATTCAAAGAAGCATTGGCCGCATATAAATTAACTGAACCTTATATATTGCTACTTGACCTTCCAGAGTCAGCACCCATAAAACCGATATTAACAGCATTTTTTAAAGAAATTTGCCGTACTCGAATTCATGACCAAGGAAATCAAGGATGTTTAGTTGTAAATACTGTATCTGGTGTTATTGGCAGTGATGATAAGTTATCAGATGACATTGAAAATTTATTATTATCATCCATAGATTTATTTGAAGATTTACTTAATCGAGCGGTGATACAAAATGAAATTTCCGCCCCTGATAACTTAAAAGCAACAGCAAGTGCTTTAGTTGCTTTTGTTATGGGCTTAAGTAATTTATCAAAAGTAATACGTGACGAAGAACAGTTATGGCTAATGTGTGAAACATATTTAAAAAATTACCAGTTACTTTAATTACCCCCTTTGAGAAAGAGGTTATAAAAATGGATCAAGATATTCCAAAAGTATCATCAACAGAACGTGATGCACTACTTAACAATGTAAAAAATGATTATGAGTATTATCAGGCCAGTATCATCAAACATGATGAACAGGGGAATGGACAAAAATTTAAACTTTTTGTAATGGCAAATATCACTACATTTCACTTAATTCATAATAGCAGTACTAAAGAAGAGATTGATGCTTTTTGTGATAAGTACCAATGGTTTTATCCATTATTTATAACAATAAAAGAACTACTAGAGCAAGATGTTTAAACTAGAGCACTAAGGAATTCCTTCTATAGAAATAAACACACAAATCAAGCAGGTTAAAACTAAGCCTGTTAACACTCCTATCAAGCGCAATAACACAAACCTCCTCAATCTGAGCCATATTAGCATCTGGTTCAAATTGCTGTATTAAACAATCTATCACCTCCAAAAAGCACGCCTATTTTTTATTATTGGGTACGTGATATAGCTAAAATTAAAATACCAACATGTTATCCAGCAGTTATTAAATGTTAATTATTTGGAAATAAACTGTACCTAAAATATATTTTTAATGTTATGTTATTTTCATCAAAGATGCGTTATATCAAATAATTGTATTTTAGGTTTACATCAGATACAAAAATAAGAAAGAGGTTGAAGGATGAAAAAGTATATATCAATAGGATGTTTTTTAAGCTTCATTTCACTATTGTGTAGTGCATGTACTACAGCTGAACCAAAAAACAAATATCAACTCAATGATGTTGTTATTGAAAACTATACTTGGATGGGGAAAATTCCAGCCAAAAAAAAGGTCGTCGTCACTAATTTTTACGGTAACATCAGTTCGCGTTTACGCAGTGAAAAAAAAATAGGCATATCTGCCACAATTCAAAAAATAGGTCTCAAACCTGCAATTCCTTCATTTGACATTAAAGAAGAAAATGGCATAACTAAGATCACCGTTAATTATCCCCAAGGTCAAAAAGACAAAGCTGGAAATTTAACAGGTCGGGTAGATATTGCGATTGCGGTTCCTGAATATGTCGCAGTCGAAATGGAAACCAGTTTTGGCGATATTGGCGCAAAAAAACATTTTTCATCACTCAGTGCTAAAACTCAAAACGGTAATATAACTTTAGGTTCTGTCGGCGAACTGAATGCATATTCGGACACTGGAGATATTACGCTAGACATGTACAATATTATTTGGAAAGGCAATCAAAAAGTACATACAAAACAAGGGAATATTAAACTTGTCATTGCTCAACAAGCAGCCCTTGAAGTACTGATCAGTGGCAAAACAATTTCTCATAATCTAACCGACTTTAAAATCCCTCTAACACAAACTCAAGATACTTTAAATTTTAAACTTAATCAGGCTCACTCAAACGCTCACATAGCTGCACCAAAAGGCATTGTTGAATTAGAAATTATCACAAAGCCCCATGGCGGATATGTGGCATTACCAGGCGAATTTAGTGGTGACATTCGTAATTTACCTAAAGCAAAACCTTGGAAGCCAGGTGATCCGATTCGAGAACAAGAGGATAAAGGTCGACGTAAAAAACAGTCGGGTAAATCTTAAGTAACATCACACTTTAGCTGAATCTCGCTAATAGCATATTTAAAAGAATTAATACCAATGGCTACAGATTGACTGTATTCATTGGCATTGAGAGGACGCGTTCGCCTTTAATTAAGCTCAATCAAAATTGGCGTTCGTTTTATAATAAAAAAAATGAAGGAATTAAACGTGCAAAATAATAACTTTATTTCAGCAGCCACACAGCAATCTTGCTTACCGGTGAAGAAAATAATCAAAAGCGCGCTAACATTATCAGTTTTAACTGCAATCTCTACAACCTCAGTGGTTGCTGCAGAGCATTCTGGACCCGTTATTAATGATAATCAAGCGATGCAAATGTACTCAGGTGCAGACTTAATGGCAACCGTTGCACCTGAAAGCTTTACAGGTGACGTGAGAGACTTAAGTGAAGCTGTACAATGGCAACCGGGTGATCCAATTAAATCTGTTCCCCGTCGTATCTATCCTAACGCACTCAATACTTTTAATCGTTCAGCAATCAATCCTGTTGCTAATACAGTAGACCCCCTATTAGGCATTCAAAGCGAAGCTGAAGGTATGTTTAGTCGTGCTGTTGAAGTTGCAAATATCAACCAAGACGGCATGGGTTATACAGGTGTTAACCCAGCAGATCCGACAGGGACAGTGGGTAAAAACCATTATATTCAATCAATAAATGGTGGTGGTGGTGCCCTTTTCTCAATTTATGATAAAGCAACGGGTAATCAAGTATCTGGCCCAACTAATATGTCGGACCTGGCAACAAATCGATGTAAAAACGGTTTAGGCGACCCAATTGTATTTTATGATGAAGATGCTGAACGTTACGTTATGACTGAATTTAGTAATCAGTCTGGTCGTAGCTTATGTGTATACGTATCAAAAACAGATAACCCTGTTTCTGGAGGTTGGTTCGCTTATGAGTTCCAAGCCCCTGAATTTCCAGATTACCCTAAATTTGGTCGCTACGGTGACTCTTATTATGTTGGTACCAATGAAAGTGCTGGTCCAGGTGTGTATGCACTGGAGCGTAGTAAATTATTATCTGGTCAAACCGCCAGAATGCAACGTAAAACTGCACCAAGACTTTCAAACCTTGGCTTTCAAATGATGGTACCTGTTGATGTTGATTCTGTATCGGGTCCTGCGGGATCTGAAGCCGGTATTTTTATTCGCCAACGTGATGATGAAGTGATTAACCCCGGCAGTAATAACCCAAACAAAGATTATATTGAATTATGGACATTTGCTCCTGATTACGACAATACTTCAAATAGTCAATTGGTCGGTCCTATCAATATAGAAATTAGTGAATTTGATGCTGAGTTCTGTAGTTCTAATAATCAAGATTTTGGTTGTTTAACACAAAAAGGAACATCTCAAACTTTAGATCCATTAAAAGAAGTTATCATGTACCGTGCTCAGTATCGTAAGTTTTCAGGGCATGAATCAATTGTTGGGAATTTCTTAACTGATGTGAGTGGCAATGATCAAGGCGGTATACGTTGGTTCGAGTTACGTCGCACAAATGGTGGTCAGTGGGGTCTACATCAAGAAGGTACTTATGCACCTTCAGGCACAGATCATCGCTTTATGGGATCAGCTGCAATGGATGCAAGCGGAAATATTGCATTGTCTTACCATATTTCAGGACCAAATACATATCCTGGGATTAATATGACAGGCCGTAATGCCAGTGATGCAAACGGAACGATGACACAGGCTGAATCAGTTCTCGTTGCAGGTACAAGCCATATTGCCAGTGACAGAAATGGAGATTATAGTCATTTGTCCGTGGATCCGGTGGACAATTGTACTTTCTGGATGACCAGTGATTACGGTAGTAATAATGGTAAATGGAAAACCCGCATTTCTAACTTTAAGTTCGATAACTGTGGTGCTCCAGCAACGCCAGACTTTACAATGGCAGCAACAAATCTATCACAACAAGTTTGTGCTAATACCGCATTGCAACCTATCGGTATTAGTACTGCTGCAATAAATGGTTTTAGTAGTGCAATCAGCCTTACATACTCAGGTTTACCAACTGGAGTAACAGGCTCATTCACTGCAAGCTCTGTTACACCGGGTGGCAGCTCTGATGCCAATGTATCTGTAGGTAATCTTAATACAGGCGATTATAACTTTACTATCAATGGTACTGCATCTGGCGTTTCAGCTAAACAACTTGCAGTTGCACTTAGTG
Organism: Pseudoalteromonas denitrificans DSM 6059; assembly: GCF_900112265.1. Taxonomy (GTDB): domain Bacteria; phylum Pseudomonadota; class Gammaproteobacteria; order Enterobacterales; family Alteromonadaceae; genus Pseudoalteromonas; species Pseudoalteromonas denitrificans. The sequence continues at coordinate 96,932 of NZ_FOLO01000007.1, forward strand.
TTGTAGATGCCCCTACTCAAGTGGTTTTATCTGGCCCTGCAAGTGGTTCAGTTGATGTTGCACTACGTCCCGAGTTTAGTTGGACAGCACACGCTTCAGCTTCTTCTTATCGGATAGAAGTTGCAACTGATAATGCCTTTTCTAATGTTATTGCTTCAGGCACAGTTGCCAGTGGTACTAACTATCAACCATCAGCAGACTTAAATACCGAAACAACATATTACTGGCGTGTTAGAGCCGATAACGGTTGTGGTCAGGTATGGTCTGAGGTGTCATCATTCACAACTCAAACTGTAGATGCTGGTACTATATTGCAAAATGGCATCGCTAAAACAAATTTAAGTGGTGAACTTAATTCTGAAACAACCAAGTTTACTTTTGTTGTTCCAGCGAATGTTAGTAACTTGAAGTTTGTTATGTCTGGCGGTACTGGTGATGCTGATATGCATGTGAAATTTGATCAAGAAGCATCTACTAGTGTTTATGACTGTCGCCCGTTTGAAACTGGTAATGATGAAACATGTACTATCAGTAATATTCAAACTGGTACGTACCACGTTACTCTCCACGGTTATAGAGCATATAGCGGTGTGAGCCTTGTTGCATCTTATTCTGATGGTACGTCAGGCGGAATAGATGAAACTAACATTTCAGGCGCTGCAAACAGTGAAACTTTTTATAGCATGGATGTTGCGCCAGGCACGAGTAAACTGACAGTTGTTATGTCTGGTGGTACAGGTGATGCTGATTTATACGTGAAAGAAGGCAGCCAACCTACTGAAACAAGCTATAATTGTCGCCCATTTAAAAATGGTAATAGTGAAACTTGTACTATTAACAACCCTGGAGCAGGTACATGGCATGTGGGTGTATTTGGCTATAGAAGGTTTAGCGGTGTTAGTTTAAAAGGTAGCACTGAGTAAACGCTACTGTTAAATAAAACCTGATAAAGCCATTCTTATAATGTGATTGTTAACCAATACATATGTTCTGGCTTTATCATTTCATATAAACGCTCTCGGTATATTATAGAGAGCGTTTTTTAATAGGCTAAAAATTCTATTTTATTAGTTGAGTAGCTTAGATGAACGAGACATTCTAATTTATACTATGCATAATGAGATTTTAGGAAACATATTAACTTTATAAAGGCTCACCAAAATTAACATGGAAATGAAGATGTTTTGAGTCTTGATAATCGCCAACATTAGTTAAGACTCTGGCAGCACCATACTCATTTTTAACTTGTTGTGCTACGGTTTGAACAACTTTTATTAACTCATCAAAAACAGCTTTATAAGGAGGTTCTATCTCAACAAACGAATTTATATGTATTTTAGGAATAATAACAATATGTACAGGCCAATAAGGCTTGGTATGTTTAAACGCTAATATGGCATCTGTTTCTTTCACAACTTCAACTGAAACATCCCCCGTTAACACTTTATCACAATAAAAATCGTCTTCTTTATATTTCAATGGATTACCTCATCATTGACTGTGTGAGTCATTCTCATTTTCTATCTTGATATTTTTTAATATTTTGAATGTAATTTGAGTGCCTTTATTTTCTTCACTATTTAAAGTAATTTCACCACCAAGTTCATTTTCAACTAATTCTCTGCACAAACCTAACCCTAAACCAGAGCCTCCTTCACCCGCTTTTGTTGTAAAAAACATATCGAAGGCTTTCTCCAATGCTTGTTTATTCATGCCAATACCATTATCTGAATAAATCATAGTGACATAAGAACTGCTTTCGTTGGTAGATATGCTAATTTCACCCGATTGCTGGTTTTGAAAAGCATGTAATAGAGAGTTATTAACCAAATTTGTTATAACCTGTGATAATGCTCCTGGATATGTTGTCACTAATATATTCTGTCCTATATCAAATTTCAGTTTATGTGAATACTTTTTAAGCTGCGGTCCTAAGGTCAAAAAAATATCTTTTACGAAATTGAGTAAGTTTATTTCGATTACATAATTACTACATTGTGCCACTGCAACCTGCTTAAAACTTGTTATTAATTCAGTTGCTCTTTTAGCATTTTTTCGACTCAAATTCAGGCCCTCATCTAATTGCTCTAAAAATAGATTAAAATCTGATTTGCTTAATTCATTTTTTTCAAATGCATCATGTATTTTTACCGTTTCTTGTAAAATATATTCTACAGATAGCATCATGTTTCCCAGCGGAGACGCGACTTCATGGGTAATCCCAGCAACCAGCTTTCCAAGTTCAGCCATTTTTAAAGACTCATCAACAATTTTTTTTTCAAGTCTCAGCTGATCTCTGATTGATATTTGATTGTTAACTCTGGCTAATAATACGTCTTGATGAACAGGCTTAGTTATATAATCAACAGCACCTAAATAAAACCCTTTTCTTAAATCTTCAGGTTCAACTTTTGCTGTCACAAATATAATTGGAATATGTTCGTATAACGGCTCTTTCTTTAATATTTGGCATAATTGATAACCATCCATTTCAGGCATCATAATATCAAGCAAAATTAAATCGACTTTAATTTTTTTTAGCATATTTAATGCTAGTTTTCCGCCAGTAGCGGCGTATATTGTAAAACCTTCAGGCTCAAGGTAACGGCGTAATAAATCAATATTAATAGGATTATCATCCACGATGAAAATAGAAAAAACTGCATTAACTTTCATTTTCACCTCCAGCTAAAAACCCACATAAACCATCAAGATCATAAGATTTAACAAACTTATTTAATGTCGCAAAATAGTCAGCATTATTTGGAAACTCCTGAGATAATTTAACTAAAATAGATTCAACTTCTGCAACTTGGTAAGACTGACATAATAAATTAATCTGTTTTATTTCTTCATTTGGTAAAACAAACTTGTCTGAATTTAAATTTTCATTTGTAAGAACTTCTCCCTCTTTATTTTGACGATAAATAAACTTAACTTTTAAGAATTTTTTTAATAAATCATAAATATCATCAAAGTGAAAAGGTTTAGAAATATAAAAATCAAAACCCTGCTCAATATAAAATTCAGAATCATTTCGAATGCTTGATGCGCTTATCGCAACCACTGGAATATCCCTATCTAGTTTATTCACTTCTATTAATAGTTGATTACCATCCATTATAGGCATCATTAAGTCAGTAAAAATAAGGTCTATATGCATATTTTTAAGCACATTCAATGCATCTCTACCGTTATACGCATCTATCACATCAAATCCCACATCATCTAACATACGATGTAATATCGTGCGATTAACCTGAACATCATCTACTACGAGTATTCTTTTATTTTGTTCTGGCGCTAGATACTCAACTTGCTCAATTTTCTCAGTTTCTAATTTATTTTCTAACACAGTTAAAGGCAAATGAAATGAAAAGTTACACCCTTTGTTAGCTTCAGACTCAAGTTTAAGCTCACTGCCCATAAGTTTTAAATATTTTTGAGAAATCGTCAGCCCTAAACCAGAACCTCCAAATTCAGGTTTTACATCACCTTGATTAAAAGCATCAAATACGGCTCTTTGATACTTAGATGCAATGCCAATACCGCTATCTTCAATTTCAAATGAAAAGACATTATCAGACTCACAACACACAGAAAAATTTACATAACCTTTGTCGGTAAATTTAATTGCATTACCAATAAGGTTAATTAAAATTTGTCTTATTTTGCCTTCATCACCTAAAACAGGCAAGGCATCAGCAGCAAGATCTGTTGTTGTATTCCATTTGAGTTTTTTTTGTGCTGCTTTGAGTTTAAACATATCACTTAAGGTGCTACAAAGTGACACTAAATCAAATGACTGCATGTTTAACGTGGTCGCACCAGCTTCCATTTTTGATAAATCTAAAATATCGTTTATAAGACCTAATAAATGCTCACCCGACTTACCAACAATAGATAATGAATGAAGTTGGTCATCATTAAGTTGCCTGTCACGTTGTAAGATTTGTGTATACCCTAAAATTGCATTCATAGGGGTTCGAATTTCATGAGAGATATTTGCAAGAAATGTAGACTTTGCTCTATTAGCCGATATGGCATCTTCTTTTGCTAAATCGGCTTGTTGTTTTTCAAATTCAGCATTCTCTTTAGCTTGAACAATTCTAGCTTCAGCTTGTTTTCGTTCTTCTATTTCTATTGCTAATAACTTATTTGATTGATTTATCATTTGATAATTTTTAATCAAACGTTTTACTGTCATAGTAAAACCAAAAAAACCTAACAAAAGCAGTACAGAAATCCAACTTACCATTTCAACAAAAATATGATTAACTTTACTGACACCCATAGTTAATGGCTCTATAACCTCTAAAACCCCTCTGACATCACCTGCTTTCCAACCTATCCTTGGCGTATCAGGATGTGTATTATGACACTCTACACACGCAGGCCTCATAACATCTGCAATTGCATAACGTACGCTTAAAACACCTTCTACGGTTTCTATTTCAATATAAGGTTTATCTGGTGTTAAATTTAATTGCTGCCATGCATTTTTTTCAAACTCCCCTGTTAGTCCCCCTGTTTTTTTTCGCCATGGAAAAGGGTATGCACTATAAAGTTTGGCTTTTACATCCAGACCTTCTAGCCCCATTTTTTCTCCGAGTAATAAACTTAAAGTAGCAGGTAAAGGAATCGCATTATTTTTTAAATGGTAATCATGACTTATCTCAATGCCCATTTTAGATAAAGTATTGACAACTTCAGATGTATATAAAGATCTAAATTGTTTTAATACTTCAACATATTGACGTGTACTTTGCGTGGTGATCGATTCTACTAATTGTAAATTTAACTGTTTAAAATGAAAAAATATTAAAGTGGTACCAAAGATAAAAATACAAGCAATAATACTCAAAGGGTTATTTCGCCAAAAATGTTTTATTTTAATAAATAAATCACTTTGGTTCTTTCTCATTACGAGTCCCTTTAAGTTTTATTCATAAATAAATAAGTATAGATGCATTCTTTACATTTTCACTTAGATACATAATTTACAATAGAAAATAAATACGTATCGACACTGTATCAATCTGTTTAAGGTTTTTAATGTGTTCAAATAAATGTGGTAAGAGGATTTGATGCTACTTGGTTGGTTATAGTGTTGAAAATAAGCGTTAGAAATAAATAAGCTAACGCTATAAAATCACTATTTTAAACTTACATTAAATGCCTTACTCAGCCCAGCATAAAATGTAAGGTATGGTGTGCTCATATGAGTTTGTTCAGGAATAAATTCATAATGCCAGTTAAAGTTTTCAGGGGCTTGCTCAGTTAAAAATTTGTCAAAATTAATATTTCCCTCGGTAAAACCCACAACCTCATTTTCTTTATCCGTTACAGTAAAAAATAATGACGTATTTGATATTTGTTTATTATTAAATGCCGTTTTAAATTTCTCTAATAATGCAGTTTTTACACCGATTGCAGGTGATGCAGCAATATAATGATCAAATAGTGCCATTTTAGTCGCAAAAATCTCCATCGTTAATGCTCCCATACTTGAATGGCCAAACAAAGTACTGACATCTGAAGTACGGTAGTTTTTTGCTACAAATGGCAATACTTCATGTTCAATAAATTGAATAAACCCTTCTCTGCCCTCGCCTAAATCTCTGTTTCTCATTCTTGTATTATTAGGGATGGCAACAATAATGCTATCGGGCGCTCTTTCATAGCGAGTTAATACCTTAAGGCCACTCACACTATGTTTAAAATGATTATTACCATCTAACAAATATATAACAGGATATGATTTATCCTTGCTATAATAATCCTTAGGCAAATGAATCAATAATTCTCTCGTTTCATTTAAATATTGTGACTTTATCTGATATTTACTGCCAATATTTATTTGAATTCTCTCCCCTAATTCCTGTTTAGCATATGCATTAAAGCCCAAAAATATCACCATGGAAAATACTTTAAAATATAGTTTTATCATTTTTATTTCCTATTTTTCTTCTAATTTATTTTTGATGTTTTGTAAGTGTTGATTAAGATCTTTTAAATTATCACTGTTATGTACTTGTGCAAACTTCACTGCTTTTTGTTGCATCACTAAAGCTTCATTTAATTCATTATTCGCTACAAAAGTACTTGCTAATAAATCATGCAATATCGAAGAGCTTGGATACCAAAAAATACCTAATTTAAATAAATCAATTGCTTGATTTAAACGACCTTGGTCTTTTGCTGCAAATCCAATATTTGTGATCACATCTTCAGCCAATTTAATATCCTGATTAAATTTTTCAGAAAGCCGTTGAAAGTGTGCTTTTATTTTTTTAGATGTTTGCTGTGCTAATTCAGGTGAAACACTCCATCCTCTATATTTACCGATTTCAATCATGGCATTGTGAAATGTTTTACTTGGATTTGACATATGACTTTCATTTTCATATTCATGAAACTGCCACTCTAAACTTTTAGGTGACTGCTTTTTTAGTACTTGTACAAGCCTATTTATACTTAGCTCAAACCCTGGCTCATTAGCCATAGTCATAAAAAGAAATACTTTAAGCTGAGTTCTCACATTTAAACTGCGCGCAATTTTATTTATTAAAGCCATTTTGTTATAACGCACTGCAGGGCTCATAATAATATAGTGTTGAAACAAATCAGGTGCCAAAAATAACGTATGCACACTAAATAAGCCACCAGCAGAGTGTCCAGCTAAAGTTCTGACGGCTTGGGTTTTATATTTTTTATCTATATAAGGTATAAGCTCACTTGATAGAAAATGCATAAAGTTATCTGCCTCACCTAAGATGTTTTTACCTTTATAATTTTTAGGTTTAGAGGGAGTAAAGTCTCGAAATCTTTGCTTGCCATTTTCAGTGACAATTGCCACAACAATATGTGGCACGATCATTTCATTTTCTAATCTCTGTATAGTACCAACCATATGAGAAAAATGATGAGCTCCATCTAATGTATAAAGCACTGGATATCGATTATTTTGTGTCGCATCATATTCATCAGGTAAATGTACTAAAATAGTACGCTGCTCATTTAATACTTTTGAATATAATGTTTCGCTATGTCCAATCGTAATCGCGTCATTGGCAAATGATTTTAATGTTATAAAAAGACAAATGAACACAAGAAAAAACATCCAAGTCTTATTGGAAATTGAGTAAAACATACGGCTTCCATATATAGTAATAATTTAAATTCATTTTCCAAACAACATATAAATTAGCAATCCTAATGCGCTGATATATCACTGATTTAATGCTGATGCTAGGCTGATGTTTCATGCATCTCATTATTAAATATAGGTTTTATTAATGCTATGCAATATAATTTCAGATTATAAATTCAGCTTTGTTAATGCTAACTTTTGAGGTAATAAATGAATGAGCTTGTTGTAGGTGATTTTCGAATTAATATAAAACGAAGTGAAATTATCTATCAAAAAAACATTACAAGCTTAGAACCTAAAGTTTTAAAGGTTTTATTATTACTTGCCGAAAAACCTGGCGAAATCATCCCTCAATCCGAATTATTAGAAAAAGTATGGCCAGGTGTAATCGTTGAAGCAAATACTCTTCAAAGATGTATCGCACAATTACGAAAAGCATTTAAAGATGATGCTAAAACTCAAAAATTTATCACCACACATCCAAGACGAGGTTATAGCTTAGTTGCACCGGTTGATTGGAAAAATACAGATATAAAAAAGGAAAAAAAACACTCTAAATACCTTTATTGGGCTGTGTGCTGTGTTTTTATAATCTTTGCATTGATATCGGGAGTCACATTTTTCACATCAACTTCGCAATCCCCCTTAGCGAGCTTTAAATACATTACGCCATTAACCACAACTGATGAAACTGAATTTAGAGTCAGTTTTTCACCCGATGGCAAATATATCGCCTTTCAACGGTATGTCGGGTTTCAAAAAAGCCATATATGGGCTAAAAACTTAACGACAAATCAAGAGTTTTTATTAACAAAAAATGAGGGGATTTATGGCCGACCAAAATGGTCACTGGATGGTACACAAATTGCCTTTATTCAAACGAGTCAAACGGGTCACACGCAATCCCCCTCCCCTTTAAAAGCAGACTCACATATACAGTTAAATAAAAAAGTTCACACTAAAATGTGTCATAGCATAGAAGTTTTAACTTTTGCCCTCGCTAAAAATATTCCTCAAAAAACAAAAACGCATTTACCTTGCTTAAGTAATAAAATTTACACACTGACTTGGCTTGCTAAAAATGAAGTCGCTTTTATTTTCGATGATATGCACTCAAGCAAAGTCGTCAGCTATAAATTATCAACGCAAACAAGTACGACTTTATACCAAAATACAGAACAAACGCCCTATGCTGTTATTTATTCGGCATATCATAAAAAAACAGCTATTCTTCAGGTAGATAAAAAACACATTTCCAGTTTAGTCATTTTAGATAATAAAGAAGCTGATTTTAAAACAATTGCGTTACATATTCCTGATGAGTTCTATCAATCTAGTTTAGGTGATATACATTGGCACCCAACAGAAAAAAAAATACTCCTTGCTTACCGTCATAGTTTGTACGAAATCACTCTTAATGGTGCCTTTACGCAATATCCAATAACAACCTACCAAACAATTTATGACCCCGTTTATCATCCAAATGGAAAACAAATTGCCGCAACTTTAGGTATTGCAGATTTTGATATTTCACAAATACAATGGCAACCAAATAAAGAAGATAAAATATTGTACCGCAGTACAATGCAAGAAAGCGGTGCTAAATATCAACCTAAGGGTTCAGGCATTGCATTTGTTTCAAATCGAAGCGGCCATTATCAGCTTTGGTTTGATAATGGCAAAGAAATACAACAGCTCACTCATTTTGACTCAAAACAAAAAATAAAATCTTTTGTATGGTCACTCTCAGGTCAATCAATTATTTTAGCGCTAAATAGCCAAGTGAAAATTATCAACTTAAAAGGTGAAATAGAAAACCTAAACCATGATTTTGAGGTATTAAATATTTACCAAGCAATTGGTAATAATCAGTTATTAATGAAAATAGTCAAAGAACAAAGTTCTGAACTCGTTTTATATAATATGAGTAATTCAGAAATAAAATCACTTTATAAAAAGCAGTTAACTTGGGCGCAAATAGATCACAAAAATCGTATTTTTATTTCTGATAAGCAAGGAAACATAACAATACAAAATGAAGCAAAAGATCCATTACCAGTGAACTTGCATGGTATGTTAAGCCATAAACGTTTTTTAATAGATTCCGATAACTTAATCATAAATGATAGCAATGGTGGGATCTGGCAAATAAATCTCATTGAAGATCATGTAAAACGTTTAAATGATAAAGATATAAGCGCAGTTCGATTAGACGATATAAATTTAGAAGAACAAAAGCTACTCTATCTACGTTTTATTGCAGGGAAAAAAGAAATTGTATTATTTAATTAGCGGAGCAAATAAATGATTTATCCACTCTCTCATTAAGTTTACAAGTACATAAAAGTTATAAGCTCTCAATCACAAAGCGTTTATGAAAGACGAGCCTCTAATGGGAGGCTCTCAATTTTAAATACTTCTGAATACGCATTTTGAACTACAGAATTACCTCACTTCAATAAATTATAATCTTTTAAACGAAACCATTTACGTGAAAATATAAAATTGACCACTGATTCTGGTGACAAACTCGTTACTTCACCTGTCATATTTTTTCTATAAAATGCTGAACATTTACTAGATTGCCAAACAGTTAATTTTAGAGTATTTTTCATTTTTGCTACGTATTCTTTTTGGACATGACTTTTAACATCAATGGCTTTGATGCTCTTATCACGCTTTACTGCACAAATCGCTTTAATTGTATAGTTAACCATAGCTTCCATATAACACAACTGCGAACTGTGTCCGGTGCCTGTGTTCGGCCCATTCACTTTAAAATAGTTAGGGTAACCAGAAGTAATGATCCCTTTATATGATACAGCCTCAGTTTCCCACTCTTTGTTTAAATGTCTACCTCGACTACCATATACCTGAAATGAGAGTGCTTTTTTCATATTTGAATAAGCATAAAACCCCGTTGCATAAACAATGATATCCAGAGGTATCTCTTTACCATCTTTTGTTCTTATTCCCGTGGGCGTTATACGCTCTATACCGCTGATATCAACATCAACATTATCCCGAGACAGTGCAGGAAGATATTTATTTGTTGGTATGACACGTCTGCCACCTAGCTCATAATCAGGCATCATGTGCTTACGTAGCTTTTCATCTACGATATATTTCTCAAGGTTCTTTCTAAGTGTTCTGGCATATAGATACTTAATAAACTTACTGATTGTTAAGGTAAATGGATAGCGACGAAATGCAGCAAACCTTACTTCATGATAACTAAAGATCATTAAGCGCTTAATGTGGCGTATTACAGGTAGATTTGTAATAAAACGCTCAGCTTTACTATAGCTTCTATCTGAACGCGGAATTACCCACTGAGCCTTACCCATAAACACAGTTAATTTATCCACTTTACTTGCCATAACAGGAACTGCTTGAGCGGCTGAACATCCAGAACCTATAATGCCAACACGTTTTCCATCATAGGGTACACTGTGATCCCACTTTGCAGTATGAAACTTAGTCCCTTGGAACGACTCAGCTCCTTCAATTTCAGGCGTTTTTGGATTTGCCAATACACCACTAGTATCTATAATGAAACGCGCGATATAATTCTCGCCTGACTCCATAACAACATGCCACAAACATTCACTGTCGCTATATGTTAATTTTGCAACGCTTTGGTTTGTTTTGGTAAATCTTCTGATATCAAATTTATCAATGATATAGTTTGTATACTCTAACAGTTCGCTTTGAGGTGAATATTTTTTCTTAAATTTATAAGGAATAAAAGAAATTGAGTATAAACCAGTTGGAATATCTACTTCGGCCCCAGGATATGAATTGTCTCGCCAAGTTCCACCAATATCAGAACCTCTTTCTAACAATACAAAATCATTATTATTTTTTTTCTTTAAACCTATAGCCGCTAATAAACCTGAAAAACCAGTGCCGATAATTATCGTTTCAAAATACTGTGCATCTTTTTTCATAAATAATTTCCTCTCGCTTCCCAGAAGTCACACACTCCTAACTTAATTAAAGTGGGATAACATCTTGGAAAAACATAACCGGTATATAAACCGACGTATACTATGTGAACTTGTTTGTAGTTTATGCGTGGAAACTTAAGAGAAGCTTAAGTTTGCAGCTTGGAAATTTACTTTGGGTTAATTCAAGATCTCAGTGTTTTGTTATGTCAGCTATAGCAGGTTTGCAGCCAGAAGTGTTATTTGAGTAATTTTTTACAACCATTACGAGTATAAAAATGGCTCATCATTGATGAACATATTTTAATCTTTTCAAATCGATGGCTTAATTATTCAACTTCTGGGGTTAATCATAAAATAGGGAAAGTATTTATTTTTATTAGGGGTGTTATAGGCTGTGAAGCGAGCAGCACAGCCTGTATTTTTTATTCCTCAAAAAAGAATATAAACGATATCAATTGATAGTTTTGTAAAAAATAAGAAGTATTACATTAACTCAGTCAGATCTAGGCTGATAAACTCATCTAACAAGCTCCTTTGACAAACTCATCATCATAATATCTGACTCTATATTTTGCCACTTAGAAAATATGACAGATTCACAGTTATTAAAGGTATCAAACCTAACACGACTATTATTACTAAAAGTCATGATCTCACTTGTAGTATGTGAGTCTAAACTTACCTTTAGTAATTCATTATTATTGTCATCATTAATATAAAAAATAGCATTATTACAAATATTAAATTGTGCATTTCTATCTACGCCATCAATTATTTTTGTTTCCTTAAGTGATGATAAATCTTGTTGCCAAAGCCCGCTTTGGCGATATTTAGTAAAATACAGTTTATCACCCTTAAGATTTGGCTTTACTTGATAGCCGCCCGATTGTGTTATCTGCACAGCTTGATTGAATTCACCGCCATTAAAGTCCAAAGACCATAATTGCCAGTCACCACTTTTATCTGAGGTAAAATATAATTTAGACCCATTAACCGAAAAATATGGGTACGCTGCCGCTTGTTTATCCATGTCTATTTTAGTGGCATTATCTTGGGTTATATCTAATAAATAAAGTTGCTTATCATTCGTTGCAACCACAACATTAATACCGTTAGGATGCCAAGAATAAAAGTCTATCCCCGCATCTATTGGCAAGCTTTCAAAGACAGTTAATTTAGTCGCACTTTGTAGCCACAATTGAACCATGCCATTTCTATCAGACAAAAAAAGTAAATGCTCACCATCACTAGAGTAACTAGGTTGACTGTCAAATTTACTCGAACTCACCAACATTTTAGTTTCAGACATGATGCCGTCAGCCGATAGCTTTGCCTTAAATAAATCAACGTTAGCAGTCTCAACTGCGTAAACAATGCTTTTACCATCAAAACTCAGCTCAGGTGATTTAATTTTTTGCATTGAATGATATAAAGTACTGATGTTTCCCGTTTTAACATCGAGTAGTTTTAATGCTCCTCCAGTACGATTGTCACTGAATAAAATATTTTTACCGTCAGGTGTCCAGCTCGGATTCCAACTCAAAAAACCCAGTTCAGCAATTTTTTTTTGCTCACCCGTTTCTAAGTTTTTAATATAAACCTGATTATTACCCCAATATTTATTACGAAAGAAAACCAGTTTTTTCCCATCCGGCGATAACGCAAGTTCATTATCACCATAATAATTGTCCTGACGACGGGTTATTTCGTCTATTTTTCCTGTGGTTAACGTAATTTGATAAATTTGATAAGGTACATCGCTTGCTGAACGATCAGTAAAAAATAATGATTGATTATCTTTAGAAAATACAAGGTTACTATAATGTTCAATCGCACCACATTTATATACTTCTTTTGTTTTTATCGGCTTAGCATTTTCATCTAACGTCAGAATATTTAAACCACAACTATTTTGACCTTTACTGAAAAATGCAATTTGAGATTTATCAGCAGAAATGGCAGGTACTCTATCGTTAAATACTGAATTGGTTAACTGTATTATTTCTTGCGTGCTTCGTATTTTTAAATATAAATTATATGGTTCGTCGGCATTTTTTCTATGATGATAGACCAACCAGTTTTTATCTTGAGATAAGCTTGCTTCTCGCTCAAAACCAGGTTCACTCGTTTGTTGACTAAACTTGGGTTGTTGAATATTAATTACGCTTTCTTCGGTATTTTGCGCAAATATCAAAACAAAAGTTGCCACAATAATAGATATAAAAATACCAACAAAAACATATTGAGTCTTAGCATTTTTTTTAGCTTTAATTTCATTACTAGCTAAATCATCATTTAATTGATTTTGTAATTGGTTTGATTCAGTTAACTTTACTAACTCAATAGCTTCTACCTTTTCAACTAAACTCACAGGCGCTATTAATCTATATCCTTTTTTGGCAATAGTTTGAATATACTCTGGGGATTCTGAGTTATCTTTAAGTGCTTTTCTCAGTAAACCAACAACTCGGCTTATTGCGCCGTCGCTCACTTTTGTAGGCCATAATTTATCCATTAACTCTTGGCGTGAAATAACTTGCTCAGCATTAGAAGCCAAATAATACAAAACCTCCATTATTTTTGGTTCTACAATTTGAACATATTCACCTAATGAAATTTGATTTAAATCTCTATTAATTTCATATTCACCAACTCTAAAAGAATTAGTTAATTTTAAACTCACTCAGTCTTTCCTTTATCTAAAATCACAAAAACAGTATTTATCAGCATGTTAAAAATAACACCTAAACACATGATTACAAACAACATCAACAAAACATCATACAAACATAACCGTTAAATCAAACCCTTATTATTGTTTAGTGAAAATGAGTGCGGTACTAATAAATCTCTTTCAAAACACATGGAATTAAAATGAAAACAACAACACTACTTTTAGCCGGTTTGCTTGTTTCAAGCTTGCCTACAATAGCGCACTCTAACAAAATAGAACAAGCATTAAATCACAGCGACAGACCACTTGAAGACAAATCAAGAGATCAAAATAGAAAGCCCAGTCAAATAGTTAAACTACTCGACATTCAGCCTAATATGAAAGTAATTGACTATATTGCTGGCGGCGGTTATTACAGTGAGATTTTTGCTCGCGTTTTAAATAACTCAGGAAAACTTTACAGTGTTAAAGGACGTTTATCAAAAAGAGATTTAAAAAATTATTCAAATATTTCTGTTACCAAAGAACTCAATTTATCAGATATAAATGAACCCGTAGATCGTATATTTACAGCCCTGAATTATCATGATGCGGTCAATAATAAGAAGCTTGATAGATCCCAACTACTTAATAGCATCTATAACAAACTGAACAAAGATGGTTACTTAATTGTAATCGACCATAATGCAGCCCCCGGTTCTGGCATATCACAAACCAAGAAAAAACACCGTATAGAAAATACCTTCGTATTGAATGAAATACAAGCAGCTGGTTTTGTTCTTGACCGCTCATTAAGTGTATTAGCAAATCCAAACGATAACTTTGATTTAGATGTTTGGCAAAAGAGTACGAAAGGTAAAACCGATAGATTTGTTTATCGTTTTAAAAAAGTACTTTAACAAGCTTATTAATTCCCCCGCTTTATTCGGGGGTTAAAATTCTCTATATAAGATATTACTATGTCAAAATTTGTAAACACCTTAACAAAAACAACACTTGTATATAGTGCTATTGCAATGAGTTGTATTTTACCTAAAATACTTTTCGCAGATGAGGCCAATAATAAAGCGGCAATCACTGGGTACGATACACAATATTTCAAGCAATTTTCGCCACAAACTCTGTTTGATATGATTGAAAAAATTCCAGGCACAGCGAGCATTTTAGATAGCGTGGTTGATACAGATGATAACAGGGGATTTGGCTCAGCCGGCGAGCAATTATTAATTAATGGAAAAAGAATATCAGGTAAAAGCAACGGGATCGGTGCCGAACTCTACCGAATACAAGCAAAAAATGTAGATGAGATTCAATTAATACGCGGTACCGTAAATGGACTAGATGTAAGGTCAACGGGTTTAATCATTAACGTTATATTAAAAGAAGATATGAGTGCCTCAATACTCTGGGATTTGGGGCTTGCCTATGCTTCAGATGTCAATGCAGAGCCTATTGGCAGTCTTAATTATACTGACTCAACCGATATATTCACCTATTCACTTGGATATAAAAGAACGGCAGACCCTAGATATGCTGTATTTTCAGAAGTATTCAATACAAATCAAGATCAATTAAATGAAACCCGTGTAGATAAATCTGCTCGAGTTACAACAGTGGATAAATTAAATGGCAAAATTGAATATTTTATTTCTGACAAAACGGACCTAAGACTCAATGGTCTACTTGAGATAAATAAATATAAAGGTGAATATGATAAAGCTTTTTATTATGCCAATGCAGAACAAAACTCACCGATAAATGTTACCGATCTTTCTCATGTTAATAATCAAAATGATACTTGGGAAATTGGAGGAGATATTAACCATAAGCTTGATGACTTTGGTAATTTAAAACTACTCTTCATCACAAATAAAACAACTTATGACGATAAACTACTCATAGACAGAAGTGAAGATTTTAATACCACTTTTAAAAGCTACGATTTAAATGACAAAACGATACAGTCTGAAAATATCTTACGCCCTACTTTTAGCAGCCAAATAAATGAAAAACACAGTATTGAAGTCGGTTTTGAGCTTGCGATAAATAAGCGTGATAGCACGATTATCACCAATGTTTCTCCCACTGAACACCACATGATAAAAGAAACACGAAAAGAGGCTTTTATTAGCCATAACTTTGCGTTTTCAGATACCATCAACCTTCAAAGCTCACTCAATAACGAATGGTCAAACGTTATCGTTGACTCTCAATTTGAAGCAAGTATTACCTCTGTACCTGTTGAGCGTTCATTTAAATACCCTAAACCTAGGTTCAACTTAAGATACGATATGACAGAGCAAGATCAATGGCGCTTTAATTTTGAACGTACGGTAAGTCAATTAAACCTGAAAGACTTTGTGCCAAAATACAATGGTGAAGAAAAACGACTTGAGCTTACCAATCCTAATTTAATGCCAGAAAAACGATGGGAGTTTTCCAGCACCTATGAACGCCAATTTAATAAAAATCAGGGAAACCTTGCTACAACACTTTATTATCATGATATTGAAGACCATTTAACAGAAACACCTTATCTAGATAGCCATAACAAAACGATAGGTTCAGGTATTGGTAACATCAACAACGCTAAAGAATATGGGATAAAATTAGATGGCTCTTTGCGTTTATCACTTTTAAATCTTAAAAACACAGTTTTTAGCGGTAACTTAACTTATAGAGGCAGTAAAACACATAACTCCTTCACCCATGAAAAACAATACATAAATGATTTACCGCAATTAGATTGGAGTGCAAATTTAAAACACGACCAGGTTAATTTAGGGCTCGCATTTGGTATAACTTTCAGTAATAAATCAGCAGAGCGCTACAACCGATATGACTTTATTGCACGCTACGAAAATCATGTAAATGCAAAAGCCTATATTGATTATCAATTAACTCATGATTTAAAACTGCGCTTTGAAGGTGATAAGTTATTTCACGGTAAAGGGCTACGAGAAACTACTCGCTATGAAAGTGCGTATACCCATAGTGATATTCTAAGATATGAAGTACGTGATACTGTCCGAGAAAGGCGCTTTAAAATATCGTTAAAAGGACAGTTTTAAACTTATTTTTTAATCACCCTTTTTAAAACAAGCTAAAAAGTTAGCTTTTGTAATATTCAACAAAAAGCTAACTGATGCCTCAATACTATGCTAGTATTTTTAAGTACTTACTTTTAATTCACATAGATAAACTGATGAACAGCAAGCAAAGTTTTTTTGTTACTCGAATTATTATCATTACTTTAAAAAAGTGGTGGGAGTAATGCTGTTCAGCTAATAAAAACCGCCATCAAGGCGGTTTTTTTCGTTTTGATGGCCTCACTCAATAGGAAAGCAAAATGAAGAAAGTTGCTGTATTTGGTAATGCTGGCGCAGGAAAATCAACAACAAGTAAACAATTAGCCAAAATCACAAATTTACCACTTTATGTATTAGATAAAATAAAATTTTTACCCAATGGGGATGAAGTACCCCACAAAGAATATTTGACTGAACACGCTAAGATTCTTGATGAAGATAATTGGGTAATAGATGGATTTGGTTGCTTAGATTCAACTTGGGAAAGGCTTTCTAAGGCTGATACTTTAATTTATATAGACTTGCCTATTTACGTTCATTTTATTTGGGTAACAAAACGTTTCATTAAAGGGATTTTTGCACCCGTTGAAGGCTGGCCAAAAAGTGCACCTTTAATAAAAAGTACCTTAAAAAGTTACCATGTACTTTTGTTATGCCATAAAAAACTCACTCCGAGTTATAGAAAGTTCATTGCTAAGGTAAAAAAAACAAAAAAGGTACATCACTTACAATCAAAGTCAGACATTCAAAAATTTCTTAATTCAATTGAGCATGTTTGATGATAAATACTCTGTCATACTTATGAAAAAAAAGAACAGTTTAATAGGTTTAAATTGTTCTTAAATTGGCATATTCACTATATAGGTTTCACAAGTGAAATTTCATATTTCAACTTATGTAATATCCCCATCATACCAAACGCCATATTTATCTCCTTGATATTTAAGTAAGAGAAATAAATATGCCGTACTCAGCATAATTAAACCTCCAGCAAGTGCAGCCTTATTAAAAAAACCTAAGCAACAAAAAAGAAAACCACTTATATGTGATATTGTTTCAATTCGAGCAGCTTATTTACGACTTGGTCTGGTTTTCAAAAAGTTAAATACAAACCAGCACTTTAAGAGCAACGGCTGGTTTACCCAATTATCAGCGTTTTTATCTATCATGAATTTCTTCTGTTTCAAGCTTGATATATCAACTTCAAGTGCTGAGGCCAAACATTTGAGAGACTCTAAACTCGCATTTTTCCCACTTTCAATTCACTGAATTGTTCTGACATTTAATCCAGATATTTGAGCCAATTGCTCTTGTGTTAAATGGCGACTAATACGTATTTCTTTAAGGATCACTAAACTTTGCATGTACAAGTCACAAGTATTCATGATTTTATTAATTTAAGTGACGATTTTAACCCGACATTAGGCTGAATGTTACCCAACACAAGTATGACAGCACCCTATTTAGCCCAATTTAGTCTTTTTTATTGTGTATCAGTCATATTTTAAATTAGGTAAAAAAATAACAAAGAATTGTTGAAGGTTAACCTTTTATTGATTCAACTTTATTTAAAAAGTTTTAATTATATTTTTAACTGAACTTAAAAATTTGATACCCAACACTTACTTTAGTAAATTGAGTCAAAGGGCATCAAAATAATCTAGCGTCTCTACTTAAACAACTATATTGATATGCTACAAAGACCAGCTGTCAATGCCACCATGAACGCGAGCGTTTGTATCGCTTTTTTATAAAGCTGGTCTTCTAGTTGATAACGTAATATTTTTTGCCTTGCCATTAACATTAAAATACCACTTAATCCTAAAATACCAGGCACAACAGCTAAACCACCATTGAGTCCTGCAACTATAGAAGCCAAAGCAACAAATGCAGAAAGAGAAAACCATAAACCCGCTAAAAATTTATTTCCGTGTAAATTTTCCATCATTAAAAATCCTTTTATTTAACTTTCTAAGTGAACGCATATACTCACATTTTTAACTATACAAATTTTAATTTCAGGGACAAAGTTTTGCAATAAATATTAGGTTATGATTTCATGACTCATTTACAAAGTTGCAATAAATTTCCTCATATCAGTTGGGTCTATGATATCTTGTCAGATACTTTTTATGAATTTTAACAATGATATCTTTCTGTTCATCATGATTTTTTAGGTTATCAAGTGCCAGCTTTAACTTATCTTGAAACTTCATTGTCATGTTACTTGAGACTTTAGAGCACTGTAACCAGGTTTCATTTTCTATTAATGTAAAGTAATGACCATCATGATTAAATTTTGATTCGATGAGCTCTTTTGAGCCAATAAAGGCATCCAGTCTTCCTTGACTTAACATTTTAAGTCCTTCGTCATAATTACTCACTTCATATTTTATTATTGATTCATTTTTACTGAATTCATCACTATAAGTAGTGCCCCGCACTTGTCCAACAACTTTATTTGCTAATTCATTCAAATGGCTAAATCCCTTTGTTGATTGACCATTTTTTGATGCATTAAAAACGATAATGACAGATTTTTTAACAACCAAACCTATTTGAGAATAATTTTTTTTACGCTCAACGGATGTAAAAAACATAGAACAGTCATAACTCCCTTTATTCAGCCCTTCTAGCATTCGATTATATGGTACAAGCTCAATGAGATAAGGCACTTTCAACTGTTTAACCATAGCTAAAGATATATCGTAATAGATTCCTTTCGATTCTTTATTTTCATAATAACTAAAAGGTTCTCCTATATGAATAACGGCTACTCTTATGGGAGGGTCTATAATGCTGAGTTGCTCACTCAATAAAGAGAAGCAGCACAAAGCGAAAGGTAGAAGCCCAAATAAATAATGTCTTTTTAGATAGATAATTAAAATATGCATCAGTTTAAATTAATAAAGCAAAATGAACATAAATAAACCTTATTGTATTTGAATAAATACAAAATTAACTCTTAGAGTATAGGATAAGGTTTACTAAAAATTCACTCTGTATTAATTTATATAACTACAAAAAACTGACTTTAACAGGGATATACGATTACAAATAAGAAGTCTATAACACAGGTTTAATTCATGAATATATAATCATCTACTTTTCTTAGGTGTAAAAAGTGGCTGAAACTCAAATTTAGATTTATTTTGAGGCACTTCTTTTTTCTCTTCAATACCTACTTCATAAACATCAAATGGGGGACGCATGCGATGATTTTTATTTCGCATAATTTCAGCAAATGTACATCCACCTCCTTTCAACGCTTCAGTTGCAAATTTACCAACGTTTTTACTGAAATCAATCACACCAAAATTTGTCGTTAGAATTGTCAATTTTTTATTGTTATTACGAATTCGAATCAATGCACCCAGCTCTTCTACATAGCCATCAATCAGTGTACGCTCTGCAGCTCCTATCTCATCAAGCATTAAAACGTCTGCTTCTTGCGCTGAGTTTCGCGCTCTTTCTGCTTCAATAGGGTTATTTCTAGCGCTCCACATTTGTGATACAAGCACACTAAATTGCTTAGCTAATACTGTGGCTGATGTTTGTTGTTTAATAAGATTTAATACCGCACAGCCTAAATGTGTTTTACCACTGCCATACTCACCAGATAAAACTAAATTAAGGTTCCCCTTTCCTGCTATCGCATCTGTAGCATAACCACTCACTATCTGAATGATTTCATGCTGCCACTGATGTTCAGCGTTAAAGTTAGAGAAAGTTTGACTATCTAAATCAACATCACAAGATTTCATGAGCGCATTGGCCTGCCTTTGCTTTCCTTCTTTAATTAAGCGAGCCGAATCTTCTAGGCCTTTTGCACTATTTTCAGCAAATAATTGCTCATAAGTAAGTGTCGATTTTGAATTTAATAAGTGCTTGAGTTTCGTTTTCTCCATTAACTTTTTTAAATTACCACTATTATGAGAAACGCGCTGATCACTAACAGAGTCTGCCTTACCTTTATTTTTATCAACGCCTTTTAAAGCTTGAAATTGCTCAAAGGTTAAATCGTCATCATCTATCATTGCTCAAATCACTCACTTTTCGTTTAATTATTTCACCCTCAGACACTAAATCCTCAGATGTAGTATTCGTTAACCCATTTGAATTTTTTATAGAAGCTTTTCCATATTGACTGTTTCTAGAATAAATTTTAGCACTTGCAATCCATTTTCTCCAAGCAGCATGCCATCGAATAATAGGCTTTAATTCAAGTACATTTTTATCTGAATTATGGGCTATAAACATTTCCCACTGTAATTCAATATCTTCAATATTTGCTGAAAAGCCAACTGATTTTGCAATCAATAAAACTTGTTGATCAAAAATAAGCTTATCTACACTTATAGAAATAGATGAGCTTGTTTCTTTAACATCCGTGACGGCTATATTCTTAGTAATTTCTTCATCTTGAAATTGTGGAACCTGAGGTTTTGCACCATAAATATTAAACTCAGATGTTGTGTAACAAGCAACAAATTCATTATTACGCACAATGTCAATCAAGCCTCTTTTTTGCATTGACTTCAAAGTATTTGAGATATCAGTTGGTTCTAAATAATTAAAAATTTCTGTCAATGCAGAGTCTGATATTTTCGTCCAAACAAAATCATTTTTAATATGCGTACCATTTAATTTATTGTGCTTTAATTGTTGCTTAAAATAGCGCAATAATATTGATTCTATCAAACCAAATTTACGTGCATCTGAAACGCTAAATATATGTATATCTGACATGTAATTGATCTTAATTCTTTTTGTTAAAAGCGAATTTATAAATTAAATGGGTAACTATAATAACCCTAAAGCGACATATTAACTATTGCAAATTATAATCGAATTCAACCTTACCTTATCAGTTAAAGTATATAACACTGTAAAAGTAACACCTTACCAATCGTTTTTTATATACAGCAATAAAATACTTATTTCATTTCTAATCATAATTACAGTGTTATGAGCCAAGTTTCATAATTTGAATACGTCATTATAAAATTTTTCTTCCTTTAAAATCCAAACATAAATATAAAATACAATTAATCAAAGTTAATTTTATAAATATAAGATGAACCAACTTTTTCTTATAAAACAACCTGCTGCCGCATGTAAAAAATAAAACACGTGTTTTAGTGCTATTTATTCAAAAATATGACAAATTACCGTTCCCAAAAGTGAAACCCACTTGTGTTTTCAAATATATTTATTAAATAAAGGATAAAAATGAGAAAAAAATTCGCCTTCTGTGTTATAGCACCAACTCTATTTTCTTGTGTACCACTGACAGCCCAAGCTAATACTTCAAATATAGTTGAACTGTTAAAAACAAGCAGTGTAAACAAGCAAAATATAAGAAGCCAAATGCTGGCTGAAGAGATAGCACGTGAATTTATCAGTTCACAGAATTCGCGCTATTCAAATTGGAAAACAGCGAAAATAGAAACAACAATCCCTTTATATGATTTAAATGATCAGTTGCAGTCGTATGAAATACAGCTGGTAAATGAATTAGCAGAGCCTGTTGGTTACATTATCATTGAAGCAAATCAAGAGCGTTCAGGGGTGACAGAGTTCACAACAATTGGAGTGGCACCAAGCATAGATTTACAGTACTTTTTTGAACAAGAAACTGGCTTAACCAGTAAAAACAAAAATATAAAGTTTATTTGGAATGGTCCCGGTACTTCAGGGTTACTTTGGTTAAATGGTCAAAATGAACAAAAACTGATTTCTTTAAATCCAAATTTACGTATTGATGACTTTAAAATAATCAGAGAAAAAAGTTTAACTCGCCAACATCAATATTTATCAGCTAAACATTCTAACTTTTATGCTCCAGCAACATTAGAAACACAAAGTGATAATATAATTGACTGGAGTTTCAAGCCGTTTTTTCAAGAAAAGCGTACTTGGAATAACTCATCAAATGAAAACAACTATTGCTATGCTGGTTGCACACCTATCGCAGCAGCTATGTTAATTGATTTTTATGATCGTAATGGATATCCACATCTAATAGGCGATGATACACAACAAGATCACCAAGCTGATAGCACGCTAATGAGACACACCATAGATGAATTACGAAAAAATTTAGGAACATATTGTCGCAGTGATGAACAAGGCGGTACAGCCCAATCAGCAAGTGTAAAATTAGTTGATTATATGAATACTCGCAGTGAACAGCAATGGGATGCAAAACGTATTTCATACGCAACAATGACAACTTTTTCTTATATTATTCGAGAGATAAAAGCACAACGCCCTGTTATTGTTCATTATCATACAAAAGGCAATATAGGCACTAATCACTCGGCAATTGCATCTGGATATATTTATGGTGGATATTGGAGCGATAATTTTTTAACCGTACGCACTGGTTGGAGTCGCCAGATAGAAAAAACATATAATATAGATAATATGGGCTCTGTTGCAGCAACCTTAGTTTCAAAAACAAATTAATTATAAATTGGGCGTACTTCGTTTCGCCCAAACCATTCCTTTTTACGATAAAAACAACATCTCGTTTAATGTGAAAATTCAAAGTATTTGATAATGAATCAAATTAAATGATAAATACAAATCACTAAGTTCAAATAAGGTATAGTTGATGGCTGAAAAGAATTATCACTTTTCAGATATTTAAATAATGGCTACAATGCTAATGTACTTGTTGGTAAGGTAAGGTTAAGTTATTTATATTTAGGCGCAAGCCCAAGGATAGTCACTTTATTGTCCTTGTCCTTTTATGGTGTTGTTACCGCACTAACAGGTAATTTTTAGTTAATAGAAATTTACAAATTTTCTTTTTTTAGATGTTTATCGTATGCGGACTCTTTTTTGTACCACATTTGTTTCGCAACATATGGGCCAATAACTAACCATATTAAGACTATAGGACTTGCTTCAACGATTAACCAATCTATCCATTGGTGTAAAGTATGGGGTTCTAAGTCTGAACCAATATGACCTAAATATGTTAGAGGTAATAACCCTAATAACCAACTACCCACAAACAATAAAGTCATTTTTATTTGATACTTGAGTAATCCATTGCTACTCATTTTTTCCCAGTTTAAAGCCATTTTATCGGTATACTTTTTCATCACAATCACTCCATTAAATAGTAGCGTTTAAACAACACTACTATTTTAAAGATACTTATCTATTCACAAGGTACTTGAATTCTTTGTCCGTTGCTAAAATCTCTGTAGCAATAAGCACCACTACCGACTAAGTTATTACTACTACCTGAACCGCCTGATGCATTACCACTACCATCACCACCGCCTCCACCAGAGTTATTGCCACCAGAACCGCTACCGTATAATTCAGCTGCCGTGAACTTTACACCTTTTCTCCATACCGCAATGATCGCTCCACCTTTTACGACTATAGTATCGCCTACTTGTAGTTTTGTTTTACTAGCTCCTTGAAACAATTCACCAATAACCCAGTTTGTTCCACCACCTGCTATCATAGTAGTTGTAATTTCGGCATAACCCATTGCTTTACCAGCAGCTTGGATCATAGCTACAGCTCTGCCAGCAGCACTAACAGTAATGGCACCTACAACAAAGTTATAATGCCACCTTCTAGGCGTGTCCATACTGTCTATATCACCTTGGTCTATTTTATGATACCACTCGTATTCCCTTGTGAGTCTGAATAATTCCATCACCCATGGTTTTTTAGTCCCAGCCCAGTCCTCCCAAGCTTCACAGTTATAATCGCGGTCAAATTCACAATTTAAAGCACCATCATAAGTAGAGTCTCCTTTAGATTTTGAATTAACAAGTACACCATTATCAATCAAATTGAAGGTTATATTGTGGGGTAATTCTGCGTTTGTTGTTCTATATAAATATTTGTTAATTGAATCATTCATATCACATTCAACTGAACTACATGGAACTTCAACACTATGCTCTTCTTCAGCTTTAATGTTATTACTATATAATATTGATGCTGCAATAACAGACAAGGTTAATAGTTTACTCTTCATGTTCTCTTAAAAATCCTGTTTAAAAACAAAAAAGCCATGCTTCATTGCATGACTTAGGGAGCCTAACGCACCTCAAACATATCATTAATGATATGTATTTATCTATTAATGCGCTTTAATATTACATTATTGTGCTTTTTAAGTTATAAATTATTTAATTTTTTTAACGTATCCGCAGCCTCTAATAATAAATCCAAGTTGCTATCTATTAGGTTTGTACTCCGTGAAAACATAAGATTTTTTTCGATTAATTTTAGATCAGCTATCACATCTCTTTTCCTTTTTAAGGTTGTCTGACTAATGACTTTAGACTTATACCCTTCAGAGAGTATTTTCATTGTTTTCAGTGTGTTGAGTTCATTTTTATAATTTAAAACACCATGTTTTTTCTCGTAGACGTTAATTGATATGCGTGAGTATGTTGATTGGTTTAAACCTGTGAAGCATTTTAGAAAATCTGATGGGATACCTGCCTTTCGGCGAAGTTGATCCATAACTAAAAATGTTTTATATGACGTTGATAGCATTTACCTTCAATCCTAGTGTTATTATTTCTTTAAAAACAATAACTAATATTCTAACAACCTCTTTGAAAGAATTAAATCAAAACAATATTATTGTTGGTAAATCAAACTATTATACTTTGGATGAGCAATCCAAACATAACCCTAGTACAAAGTATCAATTATTAATTCTTTGAGTTAATAAAATTCATAGGAAATATGATAAAAATCACACCCTTACAAATCATCTTGGAATGGTAGTATATAATTTATGTCCAAAGTTATCTGTTGGATTAGGGGAACATCTGAAAGAGTGATAAAAATGGTAAGTAAGTGTCATATTGTCGGTAGACAATAAAATGTAATATCGTGACGGGTTAATTTTTTGACATTAAAGTTTGTTATTTTTAAACAAGTATCTTTGTGCGGCTAATTAACTCTCTAGGTGAAGCGTTAGTAAAATTAAATAAAGTTGTTAAGAAAACTTCTTTTATAGCATATTCTGTTGAAGAAATTGTGCGAGTAAAATGAGATAAGAACTCTAAATTTTTAATTTTTAATTTTTAATTTTTAATTTTTAATTTTTAATTTTTAATTTTTAATTTTTAATTTTTAATTTTTAATTTTTAATTTTACAAAAGGAAAAAGCAGCTTTAAACTTTGGTTTTAATTTTTTCCGTTTTTTTTAATATCGCTGCGATATTTAACTTCAAATAAAATCATTGAACCATCATGATAGGAAACAAGTTCATCTAGCGAATAAGTTTTTCCCATATTGTATTGAGACCGGCTGTTCATAAAAATGTTTCACAACAGGGTTGTTATCTAATAGAAATAAAAAAAATCTTTCTAATGAAGACTCTGCATCAGTCATTCTATTTAATTTATTGCTAGCTACTTTTGCTGTTAGATTTAAGTAGCCAGCTTTTATATCTCTAACGGGCATAAATTACTCTCAATTATTTTGATTATTAACAACCCACTATCAAGGAATTCGAATTCTCTTATTAAATAATTTGAATCCAAAAACTCAAAATATGTGATTTTAGAATTTATATTATCAACTAAAGTGATAACTGTCATTTAACTTAAACCCCACCTTAAAGTATCAATTTAAATTTAACTGTTTTGTACAAAGAATCATTAAAAATAAGTAATAAAATTAAAAACAACCTTCCTCACCATCGGTATTTACATTTGTTTACAATTTGAAATAAACAGTTATTAGTGTGATTATCACAACAATTAAAATTCACAAAAATTTAAACTAAAAAACACAATATAAAAACATTAAAGCTCAATAAACACTCCAAATTAAAATAGAACACCAGCATTTAAGTGCTTAATTTAACGACTATTTTGCTATTGATTTTATTTTTTATTTTATATAGCTGTTGTATTTAATTTATTAAAAATCTATCAAAAAACACCCAATAAAAGTATTGAATTGGAAACATTTGTAATAAAGTTAAAACTCTAACACCACCCCTAATAAACAACCCTAAGGTTAAAAATACCGTTGACTTATCATTTTCAGGAACATAGTTTAATTAGAACAAAGGCACTATAAAGTGTCAGAAGTTTAAATTTAAATTATAAGTTTCAAGGGGGAAGGTTTAATGCTTTTTACATTAGCCGATTTATTTAACAAAGCGATATCAAATCAATGGCAAGGTAAAATTAATTTTTATCCAAGTTATAAATTACTCAACTCGCATTTTTTAAAAGCTTTTTCCTCTCAATTATCAAATGCCATTCAGGTAGACTTTGGTGAGCGTATTTTAGTGACTGATGAAGTAACGCCGCAAACGATAACAACAATTCTTTGGTTATGGTCACAAGGTGCTGTTGTTGTGCCAGTCAGGCATAATATGAATCAAGACGCGATCAATAAAATTGCATTAGATTGCCATGCAAAACGATTTATTCGTAATGGTCAGGTGACAAATATTCCACTTGATTATAACCAAAGTAATTTAGAGCATCATTCTAAGTTTGAGTGTCATTCTCAGCGACGTTTATGTGGTGCCGACTTAGCTTTGATCATATATACCTCAGGGAGCACAGGAAAACCAAAAGGCATCATGCTAAGTCATGCAAATGTGATCACCGCGATGTATTCCATTGGGAATTATCTTGAACTCAATGAGCAAGAGCATATTTTATGTTTATCACCTTTATCATTTGACTATGGTTTATATCAATTACTGTTTAGTCTTAACTTTGATTGTCACCTCACATTATTTGAAAACGATTTTCATCCAATCAAAGTACTAAAAGCCATTGAAGATAATCAAATTACCTTGCTTCCCGTAGTACCAGCAATGGCCAGTGCTTTAAGTAAAATGATCCAAGTATTTAAGAAACCATTACCTAGCTTGATCAAGCTAACTAACACCGGTGGTCATCTTGCTGAGGATACAGTTAAATCTTTAACACATTCATTATCAAACCTAAACATCTATGCGATGTACGGTTTGACTGAGTGTAAACGTGCTTTATATCTCCCCCCAAAAGACAGTATTCGTAAATTAGGCTCTGTAGGTATACCCATTCCAGGATTAGAGGCAAAAATTTTCACCTCAAAAAACACCTCTCATTTTAAAGAGGTGGATCAAGGTGAAATTGGTGAGCTTTTCATTCGCAGCGCAACCCTAATGCAAGGTTATTACGGTTTAGCAAACGCAGGCGCGAGTATTTTGAACGGTCATTATCGCGATGATAACTGGTTAGCAACTGGAGATTTATTTAGCCAAGATAATGAAGGTTATTTTTATTTCAAAGGGCGCAGTAAAGATCTTATAAAACAAGCAGGGTTTTGTTTATACCCCGCAGAATTAGAAGCAAAAATAGAACGCCATAGCAATGTACACCTCACAGCGATTGTACCTCATAATGATAGATTTGGTGATGAAATAGCCTGCTTATATGTACAACTAAACCAAAATAATAAAATGCAGCAAGATAACTTCAAATTATGGTTGCAAACAACAATAGACACTAGCTACTGCCCGCGTGAAATTAAGTTTATAGACACTATGGCTCTTACAGAAAACAGTAAAGTAGACAAGCAAAAGTTAATGTTGAATTTATCAGAAGCTTAAAACAAGTAAAGGTGTTGTACTAATGGAACAAATCACTAAATTATTGAATGAAAATCACCGTCAAATAGAAACGCCTTGTTATTTCTACAGCGTTAGCCGTGTCGCAAAAAATTATAAGCAACTTAAAACAGCATTAGGCACAGAGCTGATTTATTCAATGAAAGCCAATAACGATGTTGACTTATTAATGCGGTGTAGTCACCACCTCTCTGGTGGTATTGAAATCGCTTCTATTGGTGAATTAAACTTAGTTGCAGGGGGAAATAGCGAAAAATATATCAATAACCCTTCAACAGACAAAAAGTTTTTACGTGCAGCTGTTGCCTCTCGTTCAACCATTATTATTGATAATTTAGTGCAATTAAAAACCTTAATTGAATTTATAGGAAAACGTCCGTTAAAGCCTATTCTTTTGCGATTAAATTCATGCGTTTTAAAACAATTTAACCCAGACTTACCAAAAATACGACCAGATCAATTTGGTATGGATTGGGACACAGTTTGCCAAGCTTTAGATATTTGCCAGCAAAATCAAATACCACTTGGTGGCATTCATCTTTTTAATGGCTCTTATAATTTTACAAAAGTCGCATTTGAGACTGCCAAAGCTGCATTAGATATTGTTAACGAAATACAACGGCGTTATACCTCCCCTTTAACTTTTCTAAATTTAGGGGGGGGGTTTTCTGATAATTGGCAAGAAAGTGATTTTGATTTTGCTGCTTATCGTCATTTATTAACACAATTTCCAGATAACATCACCATAGCTCATGAAACTGGACGAGGTCTAATGGCATCAGCTGGTTTTTTTGCTACTCGAATTAGGTATTTAAAAAATATCGAACAAGAACTGATTGCTGTATGTGATGGTGGAATTAACCAAAATTTCTTATTAGCACAGACAGAAAATAGTTTTCGAAAATTAAAAACGCCAAAACTTTGGAGCCAATCTCCACATGAAGCTACTTCAGCTTGCACTTATGTTGGTAGCTCATGCAGTAAAGACGATGTCATAGGTAAACAAAATGATAATCATATTTTACCTCAAGTTGGTGATATTAGTATTTATTCCAATTGTGGGGCATACAACGCCAGCTATACCCTAACACCCTTTTTAAAACTTCCTGCTGCAAAAACTTACATTATTGAATAAGGCTAATTATGAGTGATTTAAAATCAATATTTGGTGGTTTTATAACTGACCATTTAAATGCCGATGTGCCCATACCTGAGCACTTTAAACAAATAACCGATAATGCAGTATTTTCGTTACTCGACTCCGAAATTTTAATTGAAGATAATTTTTCAATCAGAGCAAATTTAACCGAGCCTAAAGTAAAGCAGCCTTTAGAAAGCTTCGCACAAACATTTGTGATAGATGAGCTAACAGAGCAAGTAAAACACACTGGCTTTGGGGCTCATTTTCATCAAATAATCGGTTTATTTGGTTCTATAATGTTAGAGCTTACAGCAAATGAAACACAACTAGCGCAAGTTAATGCTTGGCTTGAACAAGGGTATTTTGGTCATTTTTTAATGACTGATTCAGGAGGCCCATCACTGAATCAGTGGCAAACAAGTTTAGATACATCAGCTGACAATTGGCAGCTGAATATAGATAAAAAATGGGGCATAGAAGCCCATAATCTTGGCTTTATTATTTTGGTTGTACGTCAACCAGGAAAACCATTTCCATTAACATTTTTAATTCCCCCCGAACAAGCCAAGTCTTTACATCAAGAAAAAATAGGTGCCTCCTATTTAGATAATTTACTGCAATTAGGCAATGCTAAAGGCGAGATTATTGTTAATCGTGATCAATTATTAAAAAAAGGAGGCTTAGGCAGTGTAAACCGCTTTTTAACATTAGTACGTCCTCGTTTTGTTAAATCATTAATGAACCACCTTTTATGGTTAGCAGCTAATAACCGCTTAACTTTAGATCCCAAACTGAACGAAAATATAAACTACTTAAATGCTGTAGCCGATTCATGTTTAGCACAAACACATTTTTCTATGCATTCAGTCGATCGGGTACTTGCCTTAAAATTCGCTTCAAATGAACTTTTACTAAATACAGTCTCTCAGGGAAAGGTCGCTCAGTTTAATGATCAAAGAGATTTATTAGGCTTTACTAAAATGGAAGGTAGCTCATACCGCTGTTTTCTAGAGATTTATTCTAAACAAAAAAGAGTTAGAAGATGAGTGCCTTAACAGTAAAAAGCATTGCTTTTACACCATTAAAACAACGCTTATTTAAGCAAAGACTTGATAGTAAAACTGCTTTTTTATGGTTAAGCGAAATGATAGGCAAACAAACAAATAAAGTTATCGCACCTCTTACATTAAATGAACAAAATAAAATAAAACGACATTTTTTATGTTCAACCATGGTTGAATTACCATTCACAACGGGAGAGATCAGCTGGTCTGAAGTCGCCAGCATGTTAGCTAAACATGGACCTCATCAAGCTGATACATTTATTAACGCTTATGAATGTGCTTCTTGGGGTTTTTCTTTAAGACACTATTTACAGCATGAACAAGAACCCCAATTTTTATTGGTCAGTATTCTAGATGCAAATATTTATGACCTTGAATTTTGGCGTTATAACGAACATTGGCATGAATCAGGGTTTGGCATTACGACCGTTTTATTAGAAGTTACAAAACCCGTTACACATGAGCTGGTTACTCAATGTGCAGTGACACATAATTCAATGGCTGAATTTGCAACTGTGGTACGTCGTAGTGTTGCACAACGCGACAACTGCACGTTAGCGATGCCATTTTTTCCAGAAAACATTCAACAAATGTTTGAAAAGTTATTAGCTAATCAAGCGCGTTTACCAGACTTACATCATAGTTTAGGTCACTGTTTTGGCGCTGACCCTTGGTTATCAATATTAAACACAGGTTTAAACAACTCAATTACTCAAAATAAACACTATCTAGCCTGTTCTTTAGCATTAAATGGCTATTTTGCTATGGCTGAGGTCACAGTGACACCACAAACTCAATTTATACTACAGGAGGCGATGGGCTATGAATAATGTTTATCCACATCACTATTTAGGCCAGTTAAACAATATTCCTTTTGCCAATAAACCATCGGCAGCACTTGCGCGTTGCATGCCACTTGCTAATGAAAATGATTTTGATGTATTTTCACAATTACCCTGTAGTGATGCGCCAATTTTAATTAATTTTATTGAACACTATCAAATATTGAATGAGTTAGTTAATCAAGCTAATGCTTTATGGGATTGTGAACTTACCATATTGCTGCGTATTTCTATGCCAGGAGGTATGCGTCTCCCGGCATCCTTATTAGCCGATAATGTTTTATTAATGCAAGATGTTGAACCTGAACTAAAACGGCTATCAGGTAAAGTTAAACATTTACTTGTAATAGATGACCATTTTATTCGTTACCAATTAGAGCAAGGTGATAATGCAATTGCCATTAGTTTATTCACCTTAAGTGCACAACAAAATACGCGTTTTAAGCAATTTATTGCAAAGCTTGCACACTATAATATTGGTGAAAAATGAACGATTTAAATACCAACAAATCAATTGTTATTGATAAATACTGGGCCGCACCAACAGATTCGGTAGAAGAAGGTTTAGCGTATCTAAAAGATGCATTAAAAAGAATAACATCCTGGCCAAGCCAAATTTTGATAGTGAGTGCTGCAGAGGTAAAACTACTTTTAAACCCTTTAGTTTCAAATTTCTGTCAATCATTATTACAAGAACATAATACTCACTTGACCTTTGTCAGTGCAGCCTGCACTAGCTTACATGCTGCTATTTTTGATTTTGAAAAAATGCGAACATCTGAGTGCTTGGTAATACTTTTAGAGCTAGATCAAGACCTACAACAAGCTTGTTTAAATGCGTTAGGTGTAGGAAATGAAGCAGGCCAAGATGGTCTAACAGTAAAGAATTGCATTGGATATTGCTTATTACAAAAAAAAATCCCTCAAGATACTGATATTACCATTAGTAAATGTGATGTCTTTTCTCAGCCAAAAGGCATGTCTGGTATTCAAAAACTACTCAATCAACTCACGCACTATATTAATCAATCTTCAAATGATTGCTTATTTGTATCTTTTGATATTTGCTCTAAATGGGGAAAAACGCTCATAAAAGCACTAAAGTCTCGATTAAAGGATAATCAAGATATCTCTCATTGGTTAACAAGCATCGAAGACGATAATCAACATTATTTAAGTTTAAAGCCCCTGCTTGAACTGCAGTTGTATCAGCATAAATTGGCAAATCAAGACTTGCAAATTCTGACTTTAGGCGGTGGAGGTCGAATTGGGTGTTTGAAGCTCACATCTGGTCTGAATAAAACAACTCACATATCAAAGTCCTCTTTTGATGAATTTAATTTAACAGCTGATGAAGCGATATATCTTCAGTCAATTAAGGTTAAAAAGCATTCAATACAGGCTTACCACGAAATTATAAAAGCCACATTAAAATACCCTCAGTCCCAGTATAGAGGTATTAATAATCACTATTTTCGTTGGCATCAGAACTTAAGCCAAGGATCAGGAGTAAATCAATGAAACATTCTCTTAAAATAAGACAAGATTACGATGTTCTGATCATAGGTGCTGGTTGGGCAGGATTAACACTTGCTAGACAAATAAAATTAGAAAATCCAAATTTAAGCATTTTACAGCTTGAAGCCAGTACGCAATTTAAGGCTAAAGTTGGTGAAGCTACGGTCGAAATGGCAGGTCATTATTTTATTCACCGTTTAGGGTTAATAAATTATTTATATCGTAATCACTTACCTAAAAATGGCTTACGTTTTTTCTTTGACTCTGAGCAACATGATTTAAGCTTACATGAAATGAGTGAACATGGCACCACGAGCATTCCACCGCATCCTGCATTTCAATTAGATCGTGCCAAATTAGAGCATGATTTGGTTTATATGAATCAAGAGCAAGGCATTGATTTATTAATGGGGGCCAAGGTTAAAGATATTCAAATCAATGATAATGCTGACCATCATATTAGTTTTGATTATTTAGCCCAGACTCACAACATATCAGCTCGTTGGTTAGTTGATGCCAGTGGTAAAGCAAGTTTACTTGCAAAAAAAGAAAAGTTACATCACCGCCGAGATGTACCAAAAAACTGTGCTGCTTGGGCACGTTTTAGCCAAGTAACGGATATAGATTCAATCGGTCCACAAAAATGGCGAAAAATGGTCAATGGTCGATTTTTATCTACCATACATTTTACAGGACCTGGCTATTGGATTTGGGTCATACCTTTAAGTGGTGGCTTTACCAGCATTGGTATTGATTGTGACAAAGCAGTTATGAAAAAACCTCCGCTGAAACAAGCTGATTTCTTAGCTTTTTTACAGCAACATAAAGGTTTATCTGAGCTCTTAGTCAATGCCAAACTTGAAGATTTTGAGGCTTGGGGGCAATTAGCCTATCGTTCTGAGCAGTTTATAAATATAAAGCGATGGGCTACCACTGGTTTTGCCGCTATGTTTTTAGACCCTTTATTTAGTGGTGGTGGAGATGTCATTGCAATAACCAATGATGCAATCACCAATACGATTTGTGCTGATTTTTCCTATCATAATCAAGAGGAAGCCGATAAAGCGCTTACATATAAAGTTCCGATACTGAATCAGCAAAGCCATGAATTTTATCAAGGTCTATATGCTTACATTAATAATACAAATCCTGCTTTAGACTGTGCAGAAATATGCTCCCCCCTACTTGCATATAATACTGCGGTTTATTTTCTAGAAGCTGCCTGGGATTACATGGCCGGTAATTTCTCTAATATTGAATACTGGCAAAAAAAGGATTATATCCGCCGAGGTTACCTCGCACTTGAGAAAATTCTGAATAAACAAATTACTTCCACCCTTCAAACATTGAGGGAGCAAGGACGTTACTTTAACCGTAATCATGAAGGCTTTTTTGAATCAGGTGCTGATTTATATAAATATTTCGTCTTTGATATGGGGAAACCAGGAAAAGATGGTTGGCGCATTGATATGCACATCAAACTTTGGGTTGATATATATTTAAAAATAACCGCAAGTAAGTTGAATTTAAACAAGTTTGCCAGCCGTAGATTGGTACAAGAAACATTAAATCTACCACAGATACTTGCGCACGAGACTTTTGATGAAACACAGTTCCCTGAATTACTGGCAAATTTAAATCAAACACTGACAAATGAATTACAACAAAATACCGAGCATACTGTATTGGCTGAAATTACACGCGAATCATTTAGTTCAGGTCATGTCACAGTACAAGTGATTGATAACACGCTTGATGATGCTGATATGAATAAACTCATTCAAATGGCAAAAGGCATTTGGAATACGGAACAAGAATATATTGCCATGCCATTTATGGTGCCGCATTTCTTACAATTTTGTCGTAAAACTGATACAAAAATAATGTCAGACCCTATACAAGAAGTTGCGTTATGTTAATGGAAAAAATGACATTCTTAGCCCGTGATGGCATTCAACTCGCTTATGACACATTAACGGCCATTAATAGTAAAGCGACCATGATATTTTTACATGGTAGTACTTATAATAGCCGCCGTTATGCCAATATAGCCAAAACATTACATGCTCAATCTTATGATACATGCTTGCTTAACTGGCGTGGGCATGGTGCTTCAGAAGGAGAAATGGGTAATGTTGACTATATAGGTCAGCTAGAAGATGACTTGGCTGATTTTATAGCCCACTACCAAAAACAAAGTAATAAACCCCTTGTGATCGCAGGACACTCTGCTGGCGCAGTCATTTGCTTACGTTATATCAATAAATATGGCTGTGATAAAATTAGTGCAGTGAGCTTTATCGCCCCTGCAATAAATGGCCCTTTGGAAACAGCAAGATATAAACAAAAGTCTGCAAAATGGCAATATAGAATCAGCTATTTTAGAGCAGCAAAGCCAAGTAAAGTGCCACCAGCATCCGCTTTACAACATGCACCTAACTTAAATATGCTACCTTTTATAGCTGCAAAATTACTCCCATTTATGCGTACAAAAGCAATACTGCGCTTTCCCGCAAGTGAACGAATGGCAAGACTTGAAGGTCGCATACTCAATTACAGTTATAATTTAATGTTATCGTGCGATATCAATAACTACCCTGCTGCATTTAATAAAGTTACTGTACCTGTATTAATGTTATGTGGTGAGCAAGATGAAGTTATTCATGAAAATTTATTGAATACTATATTCCATTGGCATTTACCGCAAAATATTAATAAAAAGCTTATTGAATTACCTAAAGTTAACCATATGAAAGTTGTTCCTGCTGCATGCAAGATATTACCTGACTGGCTCAATGACTTATTTCCAAGTACGGCACTTAATTTACAAAAAACAAATGTAAATGAGGTACTGTGTTAATGAAGTTCATTTTTAAATTTAACGGTTATGTCAGCAATCGAGACGCGGTGATCAAAGAACTAGATTTAGATAAAAATACTTCACTGTATGATCTAATACTTGCTGCCTTTAATAAATGGTCTCTTGATTTAAATGTACATTTATTGGGAGATTTCGCCCTCATTTTACCGCTAAACAAACAATTGTTTGTATGTACATCTGCATTTTCAAGTCATACGATATTTTATCAACACACAGCACATAAATTTGAAATATATGACAACACAAAACAATTTACGGACCATAAAATATCTGCATTCTCTATAAAGCAACTCTTAGAGTGGGGCTATATTTTATCTCCTAATACATTATTCGAAAATATATTCACCCTTAATAACGGACAGAGCCAATTATGGCAATTAATACCAGATATAAAACAAGTTGCAAGTAAGCAACTCACACTCGCACACAAGCTCCATTATTCAGAAGGAGTGACAAATTCGACTGTAATATCAAATACAGAAAATAATTTAACGTCAAACGTCTTTAATCTATTACCTAAGTTGAGCCATATTTTACATCAACCTGTTAGTGCTAATTGGCAAATTGGATTTTTACTTAATATGCAAAAAAGTGACTCACACAATATCAATATTGATGTAAATATAGATCCAGATTTTCATCATGACATTAGAGTGAAACCTGAAAGATTCAGTCAAAAAATTTATCGTCCTCATTTAAAAAAACAGTCATTAAATGACGTTAAAAAACATATTTTTCAGCTATATCAACAAGAGATGCAAGATTGGATTGTAACCGAAGTTCCTAGTTTTAATACTTGGTTAGCACTTAGTTTTAAATTACCAAGTAAATGGAATCAACAAAGGCTAATAGCACAGGCTATGGGGAAAAATATCACATTTATTTACCCTGATGCCACTTTATTTAATAAACCATTAAATATTAAACCTCCACAAAACAAAG
Source organism: Pseudoalteromonas denitrificans DSM 6059 (assembly GCF_900112265.1). Lineage (GTDB taxonomy): Bacteria > Pseudomonadota > Gammaproteobacteria > Enterobacterales > Alteromonadaceae > Pseudoalteromonas > Pseudoalteromonas denitrificans. The sequence goes on from NZ_FOLO01000007.1 coordinate 133,825, forward strand.
ACGATCATAAATCAGAAAAACCTGTTTCTTTTTTTAATTTTGAAGATGAGAGTATCGTCAATATATTTGATGCAATGCAGCGATTAATGCATCACGGTTTTAAGCCTGTCACACATAAGCTATTTCATATTGTGCCACCTATTTCCGCAAAACTCATAAAACAGCATTCAACCCATGCAAAACAAGTTGAAAAATTTTGTTATCTATCACTTACCTTAGATCACTTAGCCAGGCACTCAAACTGGTCAGTATCTTAAAATTTAAAATCAATAAAAAGAGAAAAAAATGTCAGAAAAATCACAATTAATCGAACTTCAAAGTCAAGTTGCAGAAATGCTAAATAAAGATCAAATAGACTCAGATACGCCTCTGGGAGAACTTGGCATAGATTCTCTCAATGTTGTTGAAGTTATTCTTATATGCGAGCAGTTATATACAGATGTAAGTGATCCAGAAGCACTTATTTTTGATGAGTTTACGACGTTACGTGACATGGATGCCCAGTTATTAGAAGCATCAGATAATTTCGTCTAATTAAAAATAAGGAAGCATTATGAAAAAAATCCTCAGCTTTATCATTACCAGTTTGATTATAGGCAATATCGTTTCATGGATGATGGGATCTTGGCCTATTACCTTTATTCAGCAGGCTTACTCAGAACAAGAGTTGGCTACATTGCAGGTATTACAACAAGAACTAGAAGATAATCCAAAAGATGCTGAGGTATTAGTTGAATTAGGTGCAATGTACTCTATGCATAATGATATTGATCTTGCCAATAACTATTTAACTCAGGCTATAACGCTTGATCCAGAACACCCTTTAATAATTGCTTGGTTCAATGCTAATTCAGCTAAATTATCTGGTGCATCATTAGATTTTAGCATGGGATTTTATAAGTTATACACTTTAAGCCATGCACTTAAGCAAATAAGCAAAGCGGTAGATTTAGCACCAAATGATTTAACAATCAGACTGATCCGTTTAGCGACTTTTGCCAATATTGGCAAAATAAATTCAGACTTTAATTTAGTCTTTAATGATGAGATCTGGTTTGAAAATTTATTAAAGCAATCTTCATTTAATTTACCAGAACAAGTGAAAGGACAGTTTTATTTAGCTATGGCGCAAGCTTATTTTTTTAAAGCTGACGAAGTTTCTAGTAAAAAAGTAGATAAATACTTAAGTTTATATCAAGGAGTCAAAGCTAAAACACCTCAAGAGCAAGCACAGTATAAAATACTCGAAACACAGTTTGCAAAAGTCGATCGAGGTAATCAATGGAAGTAGTCAAACTTAACAATATTAGTCGATTTTTCAGCCTAGGCAATAGCCAAGTTAATGCTTTAAAAAATGTAAATCTGAGTGTAAATAAAGGTGAGTTTTTAGTACTTAAAGGCAGTAGTGGAAGTGGAAAAAGTACCTTGTTAAATATTATTGGCGCTATGGATGAAGCAAGTACTGGAGAAGTTGAAATAGCGGGTAAACCCTTAAATAAATTAAGTGATGCAAAAAAGTCGAAGATCAGGCAAAAACACATAGGCTTTATATTTCAATCATTTAACTTGTTACCTGTGTTAACTGCTTTAGAAAATGTGCAATATCCGCTTTCATTGCAAGGGGATAAAAACTCTAAAAACAAAGCAATAAAAGCTTTAGCTCAAGTCGGGTTAGCCGACTTTATTCACCATAGACCGAATCAACTATCCGGAGGGCAAATGCAGCGTGTTGCAATCGCTCGTGCTTTAGTGACTCAACCAGATATTATTTTAGCAGATGAACCCACTGCAAATTTAGACTCAGTTACAGCTAAATCCATAATGGAATTAATGAAACAGCTAAATCAACAAGGGATCACTTTTATTTTTGCCACCCATCATGAGTTTGTTCTTACTCAGGCTTCACGCATTATTGAATTAAAAGATGGTCAAATAATGCATGACAAACAAAAGGCTGCAGCATGAAACATTTGATTAAAGTACTATTAATAACAACTTGGATAACGGCTTGTTCAGATCAAGCTGAACTCAAAGCGAGTAATACAAACACGCCTATTTCAAAAAAGATAATAAATGAAAATTATGCTCAACCTACATTTGTAGGTGCCAGTGAAGAAGAGCAACTTAATTTATTAAAAAAATTAAATCTATCGAAACAGCCTGACAATGAACAAATACGAAAAAAATTATTAATAGAGCTGGCATTATTTTCAAATTCAGACCTGCAGACAGCTTTAAAATTAGAGCGTATTACAGAAAAATTAGAACAATTCGCACGCGTAAATCAACAAGATTTCGAAATATTAGCAGCCTATGGCAATGCACTGAGTTATCAGGCTATTTTTCATCAAGATAATTTAGGTAAAATGAATCTATTATCGCGTAAGGGCATGCGAATAATGGACCGAGCGATAAAAGAAGCACCTAATAATTTAGGAGCCAGATTATTACGCGGGATTAGTTATGCCAATATGCCCGCATTTTTAAATCGATCTCGCTTTGCTTCTGTAGATTTAACTTTAGTAAAGCAATATTCAACCCCAAAAAAAAATGATGCCTTCACCGATTTTATAAATTATTACCTCGCAATGGCTCTTGCTAAAAATGAAGAAATTAAACAGGCTAAAAAAATCTGGCTAGCGCTAAAGAATAACCCAAACTCCCTGTGGCGTGATAAAGCAAGCAGACGTTTAAAGGAGGTTGATAATGCTTTTTCGTTATAAAATAGCGTTACTTAATGTACTTAGAAATCGCCGTCGCAGTGTGCTTACATTATTAGCAATACAGGTAGGAGTGATCAGCTTAGTGTTATTTGGTGGCTTTGTTGCCTCTATGTCCGATGGGATGCGTGAAAATATGATCCGCTCAGAACTTGGCCATTTACAAATTTATAAAAAGGGTTTTAATCAGTATGGTCATATAGAACCTGAAAAATATCTTTTATCTCAATCAGATTTAACGCAAATAACACACATTGTAGAAGCCATTACAGGTGTAGAGCTAATCACTCCTAGACTCGACTTTTCAGGTTTATTAACCAATGGAAATCAATCTATCGCCATCGTAGGTAATGGCATAAACCCAGACAAGGAAGCACTCCTAAGTTCAGCAATTACAATTACCCAAGGTGAAGACTTATTTCCCCAAGACTCTGATGGTGCATTACTTGGTCAGGGTTTGTTTAATGCACTGAATACAAAAGTGGGTGATTATCTTACATTACTAAGTTCAACAACCGATGGCGCAGTAAATGCGGTCGATATCAAAGTGGTAGGGGCAATCAATACGGGTGTCAGAGACGTTGATAATAGGCTAATTCGAATCAACCTGCCCCATGCTCAAGACTTACAATTCACAGATGGCATTAGCCGACTCGTAGTTTTACTTTCTGAAACAGACAATACCCAAGTTGTTATAAAGCAATTAAATGAAATTTTCGAAAAAGAAAAGCTCCCATTAGAAATAAAAAGTTGGTCACAGTTAGCTGATTATTATCACGAAGTTGTAAAGCTCTTTGAGGGTGTTTTTGGTTTTATTAAAGTGATTGTTTTATTTATTGCAGCCCTGAGTATTGCCAATACTATGATGATGGCAGTAATGGAACGCACCCCTGAAATTGGTTCAATTAGAGCACTAGGTGCAACTCGGTATGAAATTATGATGCTATTTTTAACTGAAGCCTTCTATTTAGGTATTTTTGGCAGTGTATTGGGCGTTTTATTTGGAATATTACTGGCCAATGGTATTACTTTAGCTGAATTTATTATGCCTACCCCACCCGGAAGCAGCCAAAGCTATCCGATACGAATTTTTATTGAGTGGCCGGTGCTTTGGCAAACCGCAATAACAGGTATTTTTGTTGCTGTGATAGCCAGTATCTACCCCGCTTTTAAAGCATCCCGCTTACTGATAAACCAGGCAATGCGTTCTGCATAAGGAATTTAATTGAATTATCTGAAAAATAACTTTAAAAAATACGTTTTCATTAACTGTTTAATACTCATTTATTTGATTATTCCTATTCATACTGATGCTAATGAAAGTGAGATAAAACCTCAGACAAATACATTGAATAAAACAGCGACAGAATTAGTAGAAATCATAGATTCTTATCGCGGATTAAGTGAAGCAGGTTTTAGCTTTGATATAACCAATGTCAGTTATAAAGCTGATCGAGATAGCAGAACAAATCAACTCAGTGTTGATGTAAAAACAAATAATTCCTTGGTTGAATTTAAATCGCCAGCAAGACAAAAAGGAAGAATATTATTAAAAAAAGAAGATGATATGTGGTTATATATCCCGGGTACGCGCAGAGTCATTCGTATTTCCCCTGCGCAACGTTTATTAGGTGAAACAAGCAATGCAGATGTCACTGGCAGTAATTTTAGTCGAGATTATAACGCCCAAATTATAACAACCAAAACAGACAAAAAAGCAGAGCAAATACAACTTGTTTTAACTGCAAAAAATAAAAAAATGAGCTATCAAAAAGTTTTGTTTTGGCTAACGGATACCCCCCCTTTTAAGCCCATAAAAAGTGAGTATTTCGCGCGTTCAGGAAAGTTACTTAAAACAGCACAATATAAAGCATTTAAAGAGTTTAATGGAGAGTTGAAAATTCATAAAATGTTATTAAGCGATCCTTTAATTTCAGGAAGTTTTACCTGGATGTTGTTTGATAATTATAGGTTAAGTACTTTACCAGATGCCTTATTTAATAAAGAAGCGATTGTGAATTTATGATGTTACGAATATCTTCAAATTGTCTCTTTTTTATCTTTTTTTGTGAAAACATAAATGCTCAGAGTAATATACCTGAAGATCCCTTTGCTCAGGTATCAAGTATCAAGCCTTCCCCCTATGACCATGACATTGATTTACTTGCTTATTATCAAAATAACCAGGTCAATAACAACCATCTTTTTAATCCTGATTTAGTTGAGTTTAACAGTGAAACACAAATGGCAATATTTGACTGGCAAGCTAATGCACACTGGAAAAACAATTTACAGGGTAAATCTAGAGTCATATTACAATCTGATAAAAATACAGTAGAAACAAATACCAATGCTAAGGTACTAGAAGCAAATTTAACCTGGACCAGTGAGGATTACTCCTGGCAATGGCAAGTAGGCAGAATAAAAACACAATGGAGCAATGGCTTTAACTGGAGCTTAACCAATTTACTTAAACCTTACCGCGATCGCCCTTACATTGATTTGGATGATCCAGTTCAACAAAAAGGTTGGGATATGATTAATGTGCGCTATACCAAAAATAAATGGTTTTATCAGTTTGTTATTGCTGAATTTAATAATGAAACTCATAAAAATAAACAACAATATACTGCCAGAGTCGGCTATCAAGGTATTAACGATTACAGCCTGATAATACATAAACAACCAAGCCAAGATTTAGACTTTGCAGTAAGCTTCAACCGGCTAATCAATGATGCGATTACTTTTAAAATGGAATATAGTTTTTTACATCAAAGAGAACAACAAACCTCAAGCTTATTTTCCGGTATTCAAAAAAATCGTTGGCAAAAATATTTATTAGGTTCAGCTTTCACTTCTGAGTCAGGCAGTAATTATAGATTAGAGTACCTAAATACTGCACATGGTTTCTCAAAAAGTGAATGGCAAATAATTACAGACAATAGCACTCAAGCAAATACTAATATTAGCAATAACCAAGGCAGTACTGAGGACTATAATTACTTATCAGCAGCATTAAACAGTCTGAACTATGGTCAATTAAGGCAGAACTATCTTTATTTTATCTATACAAGTGCCCTTTCAAATAATCTCTGGCAATACAGACAAAGTTTACAGCTTAATATTGATGATAATAGCCAACTTCATAGATTAGAGTTCCTTAAGTCTTGGAATAATCATTTAACCAGTCGCCTGCAACTTGAGCTTTTTAATGGCTGTAACAATTGTGAATATGGCTTGAATCCAAATGAAAATAGCATTCGTTTAGTACTTAATTGGGCATTTTAACGCAATAGTCACATCAAAAAATAATAAAAAAGGTTTCACTATGATATTTAATAATGCCTACAAGGTGGATTTACGCGACCAATTCTTTCTTTTGTGGGAGCAGTTTAAAATTCAAGATGAATTACTTGATCAAGATATTTACCCTGAGTTTGATCAACACTTTACTAATCAAATAATTGAACATGCTCAAGAGTTTGCCTATAAAAAACTAGGACCACTTTATCAATCATCAGATAGAGACGGTTGCCAATTAAGCTCTGATGGTAAAATAACATTGCCCTGTGGGTTTGAATCTTTATGGCAAGATTTTCTCAACTCACAATGGGGGCGACTAGGTGCGCCAGAGCAATATAACGGATTAGGTGCACCATATATTGTGGCGCAAATGATCAATGAAATGTTTATGGGCGCCAATCCAGCATTTATGATTTATTCAGGGTTTTGCAGCCCCGCCCTATATTTAATTGATAAATTTGGAACGCCAGAGCTCAAATCTTTGTTTTGTAATAAATTAGCAAGTAATGAATGGGGGGCGTGTTTATGCATGACTGAACCCGATGCTGGTAGCGATGTTGGCAATTGTAGAACCAAAGCTATAAAGCAAGAAGATGGAAGATATAAAATTGAAGGTGAAAAGATTTTTATATCTGCAGGCATGCACGATTTAACAGAAAACATTGCCTATATTGTTTTAGCCCGTGCTGAGGGTGCGCGTGCAGGTACTGTCGGTTTATCATGTTTTGTGGTGCCTCGTTTTAACATTGACAATCATAAAAACAAACATAGGGATAATGGTGTTAGATGTATTCGTTTAGAAAATAAAATGGGATTACATGGTTGTGCAACAACGCAACTGAGCTTTGGTATAGACACTCCATGTTATGGTTATTTATTAGGTGAACGAGAAAATATTGGCCTACGTCAATTAATGACAATGATGAATCTAGCACGTATTGCAACAGGTATTTATGCATTAGGCATGGCATCAAGTGCTTATTTAAATGCTGCAGAATATGCAAGTCAGCGCATTCAAGGCACTGATTTTAAGCAGTCATTTAACCCAAGAGCCAAACGCGTGCCTATCATTGCACATATAGACGTGAAGCGCATGCTGCTTGAAATGAAAAGTAAAGTCGAAGGCTGTCGTGCACTGATTGTTAAACTGTGTTTTCATCAAAGCATGGTCACCAATATAGAGATCAAACATGATAATGATCTGATCAGTGATGAAGAAAAAGACACACAACTATACCATCATCATTCACTGGTCAACTTATTAACGCCCATAGTAAAAGCCTATACATCAGATCAAGCTTGGCGAATTGCTGAACTAGCGATCCAAGTTTATGGTGGGCATGGTTATATCAGCGACCACCCTGTTGAACAATATGCACGAGATATAAAAGTATTATCTCTTTGGGAAGGCACTAACTTCGTACAATCAGCAGATTTATTTCGCGATAAACTGGCCATGGGCCGCCATTCAAAATTATTAGCTGTTTACCAAGGCGAAATCATGAAGTTTATACAAAACAATAGTCAAAATGTTAAGTTTAAGACGGCTATAAAACAACTAGATGATGCATTATCTTGCTTAATTGAAACTCATAAACTAATGGGAACCTGGATCCGAGAACAAAAAATGGAACTCATTTTTGGTGTTTCAACACGATTTTTAGAAATGATGGCTGAAACAACCTTAGCCTGGCTATTATTAAAAGGCGCACTCATTGCAGATAACGCATTAGAGCAAGATGAAAAAGCACAAGAAAACGCTTTTTATCAAGGAAAAATAACCTCAGCGCTGTTTTTTATCAATAATACGTTGCCTGGTGTATTTAGTAAGGCGCACATAATTGCATTGGCTGATAACAGTGCCGCAAATGCGACGATTGAAACTTTTCTAGCATAGAAAATAGACTGCTAAAAGTAAATTCCCGAGTAAACTCTTGGGAATGAACCTTTATTTGGTGTTTTTATTCTAAGTAAAACTTATTAACCCAACCTTTCGTTTCTAAGCTAAATGTTAATCTGCTTATTGATACAATCGCATACTTTTGAAAGCCCAATTATAACCTTTTTAATATCGTGTTCATTTAATTGAGTTTCATCTTGCGCTAACAAGGTGTGTAATTGAGTGACTTCGGTGTAGAGTTGCAATGCACCTATGTTTCCTGAAACTCCTTTTAAGTTGTGCAGTAAAGCTAATGCTTTTTCATATTCATGAGAAGATAGATACGCTTGCAATTTTTTACCACTGTCGGAATGTTTTTCTACAAACCGTTTCCACATAGACTCCAATAAATGTCTTTTACCCGCACATACTTTTAACCCTGCAGTTATATCTAAAACATCGTCTTTTTGTATCTGAATTTCATTATCATTATTCTCATGGCCTTCATTTATAACCTTATCATTTATCGGATTTACAGGCTCTTTAGTTGAAGTATTCACTTTAGAGTGGCTGCACCACCTTTCCAAACAATCATATAATTGTTCAGGGAAAATAGGCTTAGTTAAATAATCATTCATACCTATTGCCAAAGACTTCTCTTTATCTCCAACCATAGCACTTGCAGTTAAAGCAATAATTGGAATATCTTGCCACAGCATATTACTCCTAATAACTTTAGTTGTTTCAATACCATCCATAACGGGCATTTGTATATCCATTAAAATGGCATCAAATTGACTATTTTCAAGTAAACTCAATGCTACCTCACCATTTTCAGCACATATCGTTGCAATCCCGATACCCGCTAACAACTCTATAATAACTTGCTGATTAATGTCATTATCTTCAACTAACAATATATTTTTATCATGAAGAGAGTGAAATAATTTATCCAACTTGTCATGAGATAGTTTAAAGCTTTTAATTTCAGTTGATAATAGTTTGGACGCTTGAATAAAATTATTTAAATATACGGCTTTTGTTAAAAGGCTTAAATTAAATATTGTATATACTTCTTTAGGCTCGGTATTATTTGTTAATAATATTGTATCAAGTAGCTTAGCTTGGAGGTTTAGACTCGTTAAAAAATTTATAATATCAAACTCAGGAAGCGCATCATCTATCAAACATGTATCATGTGTAGAAGCAAAACTTAGCGCTTTTTCAGCTGAGTCAACTAAAGTTACTCGAGAACCATAACGAGATAAGGTATTTAACAATGCATGCGCATATGCTTGATCTTCAGAGTAAATAAGTATTTTATGCCCGACTAAAGCCTCAAAAAATCCAACATTTTCTTGGCTACTTAATTGAAAAGGCATTCTAATTTTGACTTGAGTCCCTTTCCCTAATTCACTGTCGAGTGAAACTTCTCCCCCCATAAGCTCAATAAGCTGTTTACAAATACTAAGACCTAACCCCGTTCCACCATATTTTCGTGTTGTAGAGGTATCTGCCTGAGAAAATTCATCAAAAATATGTGCAATAGTTTCTGGGTCCATACCAATCCCAGTATCTTGTATTAAAAATTCAAACCAAACCCAATCATCAACTTCATCCACTAACCTCACTTTTAAGTAAATAGAACCCGATTCGGTAAATTTTAGCGAATTTTGTATAAAATTCAGCATAATTTGCCTTAACCGTAACTTGTCACCGATTATCATATAAGATAAGTTTAATTTTATATCAAAAATTAAAGGGATATCTTTTGCCCTAACTTGCTCATTAGTTAGCACCTCTAACGGGCACAAAATATCGTCTAGTGTAAAATCAACAAACTCTAATTCAACTTTACCTGCATCTATTTTTGAAAAATCTAAAATACTATTAAATAGATGCAATAATGATTTAGCTGAGTAATGTATATTACCTACAAACTTTTGCTGCTTCATTGTAAGCTCTGTTTGTTGACATAATTCAGCCATACCTAAAATTGCATTCATTGGCGTTCTGAGTTCATGACTCATATTTGCTAAAAAATCGCCTTTGGCACGATTCGCTTTAATTGCTTCATCTTTAGCTTGAACTAACTCTTCTGTTCGTTGCGCAACCTTAATCTTTATTAACTTATTATTCTGACGAATGTCCATGCTGTATTTTATAAAAAACAAAAATAAAGAGGCTGAAATCACAAATAAACTTGAAATAATTGAAATACTGGTAAGTTTTGCGGCATGTTTACCATGCACCATAATATCTCGAGGAATTCTTAAATGTGTAAGTAACACAGGTTCATTATAAATATCATCAATAATGCCATACATTTCAATGAAATCTGTATTAATCGCTTTTATTGCTGTTTTGTCATTTAAAATATATAGCGCATCATTAAAGTTTTGTAATGCTAAAGTGCTTCTATTAAGAGGAATAACTGAAAACTCCACTTTGGTTTGTTTTGAGAGACTGTTAAAAAATTTTTTAGTTAAAAAACGCCCCATAACAACAGTGCCCATAACAGGCCCTTCACCTTGACTCGTCAGTATCGGTCTAGCATTAATAGCCATTAATCCAGCTTGAGTATTAATAATGCCAAGTAATGAAAAGTTTTTGTGTTTAAGTAAATAAATATTGTTATTTTCTAATTTTGGTGCAGAAAACTGTTCTACCTTTATCTTTTTTTTATATTCAGTATCATAAATCTCTCCTTTTAAAAGTACCCCCTCATTATTATAAATATGGTACATGTGAATATCAGCACTAATGAAACTCCCTACACTAAAGCTTGTTTTAATATACCTGTCATTTGATGTTGTTATAAATTCATAAGTTTCATCCCAAGATGCAAAAGTAGTCGTAATCGCTTCAAGATGATGAACTTCTCTTTTTATAGCATCAATAACTCGAATTAAATCTTTTTGTGCAAACTCTTGCTCTAGCTTTAAAAAGCTAGGTAAAACAATCCACTTTTGAATGCCATATGGTAAAAGTAATAAAATGCTAATGATCAATAAAAGCCAACATATTAAAGTAAGCCAGCCTAACTTATTAAATAGCATAGGAGGAACTGAACCTTGAATTTAAAAAGCCAAAAAAAAGCATAGGAGCTCACTCAAGCAAATTACGAAGTTTAACTAAAATAGAGCTAAAGGTTTTATTAATTTCATCTGTATTTTCAAGAGTCTGAACAGCTTTTTCGGTATGACTATTAACCATTTCTTTTAACTTATTTTCTTGTTCTTCAGATAAAGCTAAATATTCAAGTCGTAATTCAAAGTCGTCAACTAAGTTATTCATTGCCTGAAAACACATGTTATTGCTCTGTTGTAAGTTTTTTTCTACTTCAACCAGTTGAGAATTAACTTGAGTGACTGTTTTTCTTAGCTGCTTTTCTTGCTCTAACATTTTAAAGCTAACATCTAAGTTTTTAATATAACCGTCAGCGATACGTAAAATAAAAGGCAAGTGATCTTTTAAGCGGCCATATTTTTCTTTATCTTCAGGCATATTTTTAACCAATATACTGATGCGTTTTTCATTTACTTGTGTTCGCTGAGAAAAGTCATAAATACGGCCTTTATGACGTAATAACTCCATTATTTCAACTTCCATTGGAGGGCAAATTCCATTACTGGAATAGTATTCTTTTTCAATTTCTCCTCGTATATGTAATGTTGTTTCAACACCAAATTGTTTCATGGTGATCAAAACTAAATTAGCAACTTCTTTATAATTGTAAGCTTCATGTATTTTATCAGCAAAAGAAAGAATGCAACCTAACTCGCTACTACTTGTAAGAGCTGTCATCACAGTATTATATGAGCTTTCTATATTGTCTTTTAATGACTGTTTTTCTGACTCTTGTGATAGTATCAGTTTTAATTTTGCAGTTAATTCATGACCATTAATCGGTTTAACAATGTAATCATATCCTCCAGCAGCATAACCTGCGAGACGCTCTTGCAAACTGCCCTTAGCAGAAACAAAAATAACTGGGCACTCACTTATTTCCTGTATACGCTTACACGTTTCTAATCCATCCATATCAGGCATTTCGACATCAAGTAAAACAATATCGGGCTTTATATCATTCATTTTGTCTAAACAAGACGCCCCGCTATCCACCGTTGTAACTAGATACTCATCAGCTAGAATTCCCTCTAAAAGAAATAGATTTAATTCTTCGTCATCAACCACAATGATATGTTTTTTTTCATTCATAATGAAAGTACCAATCTTTAAAGTTTAAAGGGCTTTATTCATTTTTTATTTAAGAAACCTAAGGCTTCTAAGTGAAAATACGTTAAGTATAGTAAATGATGATTATTGCTTCCAATCTCAAAATTGACAAATACTAAGCTGCTTTCTTGAAGGGAAAATACTTTTTTGCTGCATTAAAGTTAATTGAAATAAATGAAAATTTAATGATTAGTAATAAAATAAAAAACTGAACACTTACAAATAGACTGACTAAATAAAGTGCTTTTTATTGTATAAAGATGGGAATTCTAATGAGCGCCTTGTTTGATTGTATAATCGCTGGCTATTGGAATAAAAAAGCGCAGCGATTATAAATTTGACTATTTAAAATGGACTGTTATTTGATGGCATTACCATAAATATCTTAATAAAAATAAACTAACTCAGTGATGCTTTAAAACTATCTTTATAACGTCGTGAAAGCATAAGCACTTTTCCTGTTGTAAGCTTCACTTCGCTATCACCACTGCTTAATGGCGTAATAGACTCGATCATATCCAATTTTATTGCATGAGAACGGTGAATACGGCAAAAACCCTTTTGAGTCAGTTGATCTATTAACCCGGTCAAAGTTGCCCTCATAGGGTAAATACGCTCATTAATATGTAAGTTCACATAATTCCCTGAAGACTCCAACCACTGAATATCTTCTATTTTTATGATGAACTCCTTACCTAATTTTTTCACTAATAAGCGCTCAACGTTAGGTGTAACCGGTTCATTTTCTCCGTTCGCAACAGGGTTTGCTTCCCCTTGCAACTGAACGATTATAAAGTCATATACTTTGATCACAGCGATGAAAAAAATAAAACTCCATAGGTCTTTTCTAAATTCATACAACAACTCAAACCATAAATCACCAAAGCTATAATCACCCGCCATAAAAAAATATACAGCCTCTCTTAATGAAACCATAACACCGACATGCATTAGTGAAAATGCCACAGATGCTAAAAAGTATATAAAGATTGAGCGTTTAATTTGTTGCCAATTAAAAGGGCATTTTTTTAATAAAAAAACAATAAATGGGAATAGAAAGATAGTACTTAGTGCACTTGAATACTCCCATACAAATGGCTCCCATAATTGAAATGGTAATTGCGGCCCTTGCCTTTTTGCTTCCATCACAACAGAAGTGGCAAGGAGTGTATTATTAATTAAAAAATACAAACAGATGAAAGTAATTTCATAGCACAATTTATATTGTTGAAAATGTTTTAATTTATTCATTTACCTAGTTTTCTAAATTACTTAAAAATGCCATCCCTCAATACCACCACTTATCCCTAGGCCTTGTCTTTTAAGCCTTTTATAGATTTTATTAAAATAAAACCTGTGATGATACAACCAAATAAAGAAATCGAATCATAGCAAAATGAATATAATAAAATCGAGCTTTTTAATACAGTTTAAGAATAGTTTTATTCCTAGCCAAAAACATATGCCTAATCGACGATATGATCTAGATTGGCTACGCGTATTAGTTTTTGGCCTACTTATTTTTTACCATATTGGCATGTTATATGTTGAGAATTGGGGTTTTCATATTAAAAGCCAATATCAATCTCAAGTATTAGAGAGCTTTATGCTGATTATTGAACCATGGCGAATGCCCATTCTCTGGTTAATTTCAGGCATAGCAATGCGATTTGTATTAGCAAAAGTATCCGTTTATAGGTTCATATCAATCAAATCATTACGTTTATTATTGCCCCTTTTAGTCGGTATCTTAGTTATCATTCCACCGCAGCTATTTATAGAAATGACCTACAAAGGTGATTTAAATTTATCTTATTGGCAATTTCTACATGCGTTTTATTCAAATAACAGTCTTGTTTTTAGTAAATATCAATCTGGTATTTGGCCACATATAGATGTTAATCATTTATGGTACCTTAGGTCTTTGTGGCAATTTTCATTAGCTTTAGTTATTTTACTTCCTTTACTTAATTCGAGATGGGTAAGCAGAAGTCTCAATTGGCTCTTTAAACAAAATGCTTTTATCGCCATTTTTATAAGTATTATGCCTGTATTTATAATTCAAATAACAATCACTGAATCTAAAGACTTATCTCGAGATGCATTAGGTTTTTTATTTCTAATTTATGGTTATTTAATTGGTTGGGAACCTCTTTTTTGGCAAAAATTAAAAGGTACAATAAAACCTCTATTGATCATCTCAACACTGTGTTTTACCTTATTTATTGGTTTTTACAACTTAGTTTACTTAAACAAAGATCTTGATAGTGAATTTTTATATGCATCTGGCATGATGGTTTACAGTATATTTAGAATCTTAGGAGCTTTAACTGTACTTGCTCTAACATATAAGTTTTTAAATATAAATTCAAAAAAACTGAGTTATTTCAACGATGCTGTTTATCCATTTTACATTTTGCATCAAACATTAATTATTGTTATTGGTTATTATTTGTCACAACAAAACCTAGGACCAATAATTGAGCCTATATTAATAATATTTCTAACCGTCGCCGGTTGTTTTATTGGTTACGAAGTGATTCGTCGAGTTGAATTTTTAAGACCTTGCTTTGGTTTGAATATGACAAAAAAATATAACCCCAAACTAGTCACATTTGCTTATACCGCGTGTGCATTATCACTAATTCCCTTAGCGATAGAAATATTATTATAATTAAATAAGCGCAAATTGAAGTATGTTACTTTTAGTATTAGGATATCTTAATATCAAAAGTAACTCTTTGACTCAAAATTTCATTGCGTTTTTTCAGTATTAAAAACAATTCATTTGACGGTCACTTTACTCAATTTATCTTTAAGTTGAATCAATGTTTTAATTCGATTAAACCAAAAAGGAGCACCTAAAGAAATAAATATGGTTGATATCACCATGCCTATCCAAAAGGAAATTAATTGCCATAGGGTTTTATGGTGATGCGTTTCACCTACTTTATAATAATGTGCTTCCCCTTTAGGCAATAACGTAAAATCATATAAAGCTAGTTTTTGCTCAGTTTGAGTTAAGCATTGTTGGAATTTTACTGATGTAATAACACCATCACATATCGTTTTTTGTGCTTTAATCTCTTGCTGAACGTTTTTAATTAAATGTTCACGATAAGCCTGATCCTGAGAAACCTTAGCTAATACAGAAAACGTATCCAATTGAAATAAAATTACAAATACAGCTGCAATCATGAAAGACCAAAAATGCGTTTTACGCGCAAAATGGCTGCTCATTTCAGTTTCAATACGTACAAAAAAGGCATCTATTTCTTGTAATAAAAGCTTTAATTCAGGCTTAATTTGATTATCACTTTGTTGGTGTAATTTTGTTAATGCAAATTTAATTTCATCGTGACCTACATGTGCACGTTCATAATTTCTAAATAATTGATAAAATAAACCAGCTCTATTTGCTTTAATTTTAGGTTTCATCAAATCTACAAAAGTTTCAGATAAGATTTCTTGTGACACCCAGTTATTTTTACAATGTGCTTCATAAATATAAACAGCTAATGCATCTAAACCTAATTTTAAATGTCTTGTACGCCACTTTAAGTTGTTTTGCAGAAATTGAATAAAGGCAGTCACGATCAAACTAAACATCAACATCACAGAACAAAAGGCGATGAGTATTCCTAAAATATCTAAAAGCATATCTTATTGTTATTAATAAAGTAATAATGTTGCTAGTTGAGCATTTTAAGGAACAAAGCTCAACTTAAAATTAAATCAATTTAAAAACAATAAAAGCACAAAAAACTACACTTGGTCACACAGAATTACAGTAATCTCTTTATTTTGATTTAAAATAGAACAACAACTCATAATAAAGGAACAATTATGTTACCAATGCAATATATTTCAGCCATTACTTTAGTATCAATATTAGGGTGCAATTCAAGTAGTGAAACTGACCAACAAAGAGAATTCGATCTGAACCAGGCCAAATGGGATGCTCTTAATATTACACAATATACTTTAGATCAAAGACGAAGTTGCTTTTGTCTACCTGAAGCCACACAAACCACCACTTTGCTAATTAAAGATAATGAAATAGAGTTGAGTTATGCCAAAGAAACTGAAGTAATAACCAATAAAAATCTAAGAAATTCTTTTTTAAAAGTTGATGAATTATTTAAAAAAGCCAGCGAGTTAATAAATAACAGCGATGAATTACAAGTCGAATATCATGCGCAATATGGTTTCCCAACCTACATCAGTGTTGATATAGATAAACAAACTGCAGATGATGAATATTCAATTACCACTTCAAACTTTACTGACAATACAAATATAGCTTGTATTGAGGTGCTAACCCCCTCTTTTAATTTAATCGCTCAAGATGCCAATACAACTGACTCCCTTAACTGCCAGTTAGCAGGAAGTTACCAATTTGAAGATAAAGAACCCGTTACTTTTGATAATTCAACCAGTGATAATTGCGATAATAATCACAGTTTAGATATTGCAAGCGATAGCGGTATCGCCAGCATAACAATTAATGTTGATGGTTATCACAGTAAAACCATAAACAATATTCATGTGATAGCGGATCACTGTGCAATAAAAACACAAGATATAACAGTCGAACTTGAAAAATTATAGTTTGCATCTGCTTTTGTCATCATTTTTAGATAAACATCAATACAAACTAGCCACTATGGATAAATAAATTTTTATCCATAGTAATGTAACAAAATAAATTCACTCACACTTATTGCGCATAAATAACTTTTTAATTATTACACTTAGCGCTTGAGCTAACACGCTATGCTGCTCTACTTGCCAATGGATCCCTTCTTTTTTACAGCTATGGATCACAGTGCCAGCATCAAAAAAATCACAATCGAGTGTTTTGCTAACATGATGAAAAGATTTCGCTAACAATTGTGATTTAGCTGCACCACCTTGATAGATTTTTGCATAATGGCCCACTTCAAATATAGGTGGGGGACAAATAAGTAAAACGTGCAACTTATTATTGTTATCTATGCATTTAAAACTTAATGTTTTTTCAATAATTTCATGCACTCCAAGTGCAATACAATCAACGGTTAAATTAAACTTTTTTTTCAGATCATTTGTGCCCAGCATAATTAATACTAAATCAGGAGAGTAAGACTCTAAACAGGCTTTTAAATATCGAATACCTGTTTTATCACCATCAAAAGGCATATTATGAACAGCCGTTCTGCTAGGTTGGCCTTCTTCAATTATCTCAAAATCATCTGAAAGCATACTCGCTAAAAGTCTCGGCCAACGCTCCTTTTCATTATATCTGCCTTTAACACTTGGAATTGTTCCCCAAGTATTCGAATCACCAAAACATAGTACTTTATGCATTAACTTTTCCTATCTTAATTTTCATAATTACATTTCTATAATTAGAAATACGACATAGCTTTATTTTAATGGTAAGTATATGTCAGTGACCATTTCATTTTCCGCAACCTCAGGGAAAAAATGAATGCGTTCAAAAAATAACGGGAAATTCCTTAACTCCCTTTTTTGACTACTTAACCAAACATCATATAAATAATTCACTGCATTTTTTAATGTATCATCCGAGCCAATATGTCGGATCACAGCACAAGGCCCTGATGGTATATTTTTATTTATAACCCCATAGTTATTTTCTTTAACTGAGCCTTTTATTGATGTACAGATATCAAATTTATAATTTTCAGGGGAAACTAATGCAGGGTCATCATAAACCAAATTAAAAGTTCGGTTTTTACTGGGTGGTAATTTATTTTCCTTTCGCCACCTTATAAAATTATTGATAGTATTTGGCAACATCTGAGGTGCACCTTTATGTTCTAAAACAGCCAGGTTAATGTCTAAAAAGTTGACTATTTCAACTTTAAAATCATTCACTTTATCATCTCTTATTTTAACCCTCATACTCGTTAATGATTCATATTTATTGTGCCAGCAATTCCAATCGGGTGATTGTCTAAATTTAGAAGGGCTTTGCCCTATCGCTTGACTAAAAGCTTTTGAAAAAGCTTCAGGACTTTCGTAACCACTTGATAATGCGATATCTATCACTTTAAGGCTTTTTCTAAAAGCCAATTGATATGATGCTCTTTTTAAGCGTATAAGTTTTATATATGCAGACAAACTAATGCCATAATATGAAGAAAACTGCCGATGAAAATGATATTTAGAAAGGTGGGCAATCTCGCTTAATTGTTCAATAGATAATTCATCATCTAGATGTAAATCTATATAATTTAATACATCAGTAAATTTATTTTGAATGTGAGTCACTTAGCTATCTCTTTATTTAATTTTCAAAAAAAGAATAACAACATTAAAAGATAAAACATGACCAAAATTGCTATTGTCGGCAATGAGTTTCAAACTCGCCTGTCAACGCATTTAATTTAAATAGATTGGCCTGATAAAATTGGTTTTTTAAGGTTTATACTCCCAATAGCAAATGGACCGGTGCCTGCAGGGTCTTCATCATTATGAATCGTCATCCAATAACCATTAGCTGGACCCGCAAATGGCATATGCAACATAACCGTACCTAACCAAATATCATTATCTACATCGTCTTTTATTTTATATACTAAGGCAACTTTATCCCCTATATATTGCCCTGTACCAACTAACTCCCCTATTTGTATATAAGCGGGTTCATTTATATATGCATAAATTACCAACCCTTTTACAGTTATATTTTCTCCCACTCGAGTAAATTTTAAATCTTTAAATTCATAAGTATATAATTTTGAATGAAATGATTTTAACTCAGAAAAAACATCTCTGTTAATGTCAATTCCTGTACCATTATATAATGCACTCATAGGAACACTTTCTGATATCTGCTTTTTTTCAACTTTAATCGCAGAAATAACAAGTGCGATACCAAAAAAAGTAGTTATTAAAGCGATCAATAAAATAAATCCAACTTTTTTAAACTTCAAATGACTAACCGACTCGAGTTTAACCTCACAATTTTTAAGTTCTTCAACTCTAGTTTCACTATATTCTCTTTTAACGTCTTTTATTTCTTCAGATGCACAAGAGTACATAAACTCATAACTAAGACATTTTACATATTCAAATTCAAGACATAAAAATTCAGCAATTTTAATAAGCTCAGACTCTTGAAATTTAACAGGATTATTTAGTCTGTCATGTAAGGTTGATTCACCTAATCCCAATTTATCGGAGAACCAATTAAAATTCATTTTTTGATTTTTACCTGTCCTACTCTTATCCCTCAAATACATTCGAATCTCTGTTCTAAGCTTTGATACTTTCCTTTGCCTCACTTTAATTTCCTTTTACTTCATATGGATAGAGTTTATAGAGTCTATTTTAAATGTCTGTACCTGAAATTTGCAATTAAAAACTAAGAATTTATTCTGAGAGTGAAAATTAAATATCAATAAATTAAGGAAAAATTAATGAATAAATACTTACTACCTTTAATTATCGCGCTTACAATGATGAACATAAATGAAGTATCAGCTAGATCATCAATTACCGATTACTTTCAACTGCCATTTGATAAGCTAAATGAAAATGAAATAGGCAAGTGGAAGGCGCTTGCTGCAAGTTCTCAACATAAAACATGGTACTTAGGTAACCTAAAAATTATGGATAGTAAAGCACGTGATTTTAATTTGAATTTAGTTGATCAATGGGATGCCGATGATGGCAGAGCAGTGAAAGCGATTGGACCTGGTGTGGTTATGCATGTCGATTATAGTGAAAAAGGTTTTGTAATAATTCAACACACTGATATCGCCTCTGGTATATTTTATTCTGGATATATGCACATGAATAATATAAATGTAATCGAAGGTTTAAGAGTTAGTAGAGGTGAAGAAATAGGTGAAATTTCCAATTTAGGTGTTGATCAAAGTGGTGTTTTTTCTGGTCCAAACCATTTACATTTTGCTATTTATCAAGGCTCAGTTACATATTATAGAGGTGGCTTACAAGGTCACCTTATCAGCAAAGATTTAGAAACATATGCAGCAACTTATTGGTCAGACTACAAACCAAGTAATATAAATTATTGCTGGAATTGTTAAGAGTTGTTAATCCATTAAAGCAGCCGTGTATCTACTATAGCAGCCACTAAACTGATTAGTGGCTAAATGAATAACTTCAAATTTTTGAAATTTATTTTGCTATTAAATTAAAAGTTTTCCACTACCAATATCTGTATTTAATGCTAATGCAGCATCTTTAAGTATACGAACAGCTCTTTCTTGCTCAAAATTAGATTCAATTTTAGTCTCAAAATCTTCAACTGATACTCTATCACCAAAAAACAAAAAACATCTAAGTCCCCTTTCACCCTTTTGATAGCCAAACCAACTTAAACCGTCAACTTCAGGATGATTAATCGCGATTGCTTTAGCAATCGTTGTCAAATTTTGGTATGCGCAGTTACTACTAGACAGTAAATTATTTATCTCTTTAAATTGCGTTAAATCCACCAGTTTTAAATTTCGCTTTAAATCAAATTCTAGTAACCCACGATTATTAATGTCTGCAACTATATGGCGCTGACCTATGTTATTAAGTCTTAAGATTACTTCTGCAACAGCTGAAATTGAATCTGTAGCACAATAAAATGACGGCATGACTTTGTTATTTACTGAAAAAGGATCAAATCTGCGACAGCCTAATCCACTATCATTAAAGCTTGGTATCGCATATGACTTACTATAAATATGAAATAGCCGTGTAAATTTTTCTAAAAAAAAACTCGTATCTGTATTTATATCCAGCAAAGTATCATTCCTTGCATGCAGGTAGTTTAGATATTAATTTTGTTGGTACTTTTCGCTGTTCTTGATTTAGCCAATCATCTACGAACGCTTTAAAAACCTCTATTTTTCCAATTTTAAGTGCGTCAATTGGGCTACCATTATAAACCTCTGACATATCACTTATTTGATTTGTAATAATGATGACTTGTGAAAGCGTCTTGCCTTTAAGTAATGCATCACTTGCTTCAAATTGTTTTAAAACAAGCATTTTTGGCTCAGTTAAGAAAAAGCAAACATCCCATTCGTCCATTGCGGTATCTTGAATACGTTTAAGTAAATCAATAATCTCTGGATACACATGTGCTTTGTTGTTTAACTGAAATGCAGGGTAATATTCACTACTCCCTTTAATAACAGCTAAAATTTCACATATTGATTTTTTCTTAGATAACAGGCGGCTTTGATTTTTATCTATAAAGCCCGTAAATGAACAAAACTCTTTTGCAGAAAAAAATTCAAATTGACTCATAATATCATCGCGTTTTTTGACAAATTTTTTCAATAAAACCAAATCAGATTCAGTTGCTGTTGCAAATTCATCATTTGCGACAAGTGCCTTCATCGCATCATTTGAGTTGCTAGTTTGTTCTTTTCTGTAATGACGCACACCAGAAGCCGCCAAAGTCACAGTTTTCAACCAGTCGTCAATGAAATATTCAGGCTTCCCTACTCCTGGATACAAATGGTTCGTTTCATTAATCTCTAATGTGCCAGATAAGCTGTTAGGCATACATTCTGGCCGTATTCTTTCAAATACTTCAACTAACGCCTCAATTTCTTTTTGTGGAATTATATTGCTAGCAGCTTTCATATGAACCTCAAATATCTACATCACACCTTAAGTATA
The DNA here is from genome assembly GCF_900112265.1 of Pseudoalteromonas denitrificans DSM 6059. Classification (GTDB taxonomy): domain Bacteria; phylum Pseudomonadota; class Gammaproteobacteria; order Enterobacterales; family Alteromonadaceae; genus Pseudoalteromonas; species Pseudoalteromonas denitrificans. The sequence goes on from NZ_FOLO01000007.1 coordinate 155,623, forward strand.
TATGGTATTATGAAAAAGTAAAATACACAAAATACCATTTCAGTAGTATATATTCAGCTCTAAAATGCTTAAAAAAATACTATGTAATAATCCCTGAAAATATGAAAAGTATTTTAAATACTGTTTATTGCTAACTAATTACAGGTTTATAGAAATGAACCTAATTAGTCTATTGATATGATGTAACTGACTAAGAAAGTTACAAGTGCTAGAAGTTACCAGTTAAGCATTTGATTTTGAGCACTTATTGTCTTATTCCATAAAGTAAAGTATATGTTTTTCATTTTTCTAATACAGGTCGGTGTAATGGTGATGTAATGTTACTTATGAGGTCCTAAAGGTATTGTAGATTGTGTGTTCAAAGACATAATTAAACAAAACAAATTAAGGAAAACTCATATGGACTCAATTGTTGAAACCCAAGCAATAGATCAAGCTACAGTAGATAGTGCAGCCTTTGGCGATCCATCTGTGATTGTACTTAGTACTGATTATAGTCAAATTATTAACCTTGCTGTAGATGCCAGCAATGCCAATTTACTCCATGTAACTTATCAAACTTGTGTGTCAAAAACAACTGCTGGCTCGCCACTACCAGATATTCAACTGTCTGTTGTTGAAGGCATTAATGGCAAAATTGATAACAATAGCAAAACTATAGTTGTGCCTGTAACACTTTCTCCAAAGCAGGTTACTATTGATGTTGGCCAGTGGAATTTGCAAACAGGCATTTATACTGTTTATCTTGGTTCGAAAGTGAATAAGAATAAAACCATTACTTCAAGTGCTTTGCTTGTTCGTGGTCAGGCTAACCTGATTAACCACGATATTGTTAATACTGAAAATATTGCTTTCATTAATAAAGGTGCGGAATTTACCATTTCTTATGAAACTTTGCCAAATGTCTCTCCATCTGCAAATGGTGATTTAATTTGCATTCATGTTTTTGGTAAGAATGCTTCCTATCAATGTACTGCCGTTACAGGATCTTCTCCTGCAGGTTATCAGGTGGTAACTATTCAACAGTTAACTGAAGGGGATCGTTGTGCCGTTGCTTATGCGCCTAATGGTAAAAATACATTGGGTTCAACAGGGGCTTTACAAGCCATTTTAGTTGGCCAATTGGTATAGCAATTAAACCTAGATTCTAGCAAATAGTGGTAATATCCTTACCACTATTTGTCACTCCTTTTTGCTTATTTTTTATCAATGTTTCCCCTTGGTCATACAGTAATTTTAACCACAACTTGACCACTACATACACTAATATATCGAGTTTCAGTTAATAAATCTTTCAATTTTAATAATTTAATTTCCCTCCATTATTAATGAAAACTTGATATTCATTCCAAACATCATCAACACTGCGATTAAGTACTTGTTGAAAAGCATTTTCAAAAGACCAAGTATAATTCGTTAAATCTTTAGCTGTTTTATTAAACTTATAAATAAAATTAGGATCAATTCTGTCTACAACATAATGTAAAAAGAATCCTGTTGTTGTATAGCCAGCTAACCATTTTTTAGGATTGTTTACATCTGGCTGACGCGTCTTATGAAAACCCGCACCAATTCGAACACCATCAGCTAGTCCTTCAGTATATGCCCAGTATGATTTTCCGTCGCCATAGCCATCATGGGTTAACGGAGAATTGTTATAGCCATGCGTTACTTCATGAAAAAGTATGCCACTAATTTCATCACTTATCGCGGAGTCAGAGTTACCACCTTCACGATAAAGTTTTTCTAGATGTGTCGTACTTACTGCAATCGTCATTTCACCAGAACCATCTTGCCCTGTTTTATATGCCACAAACTCATTGCCTTGAAAATCTAAGGCCCTTAATTCAAATCTTAAATTTTTAAAGCGATTTGATTGTAAAGGATCGCGATAAAGTATTTTTGCAACATCAATGCATCTCTTAGCCATATGTGATGCGGGGTTTTGTAATATTCGATTTACTAATTTTGAGCCTTGAGTCTCAGGGTTCATATCAACAAACGTCACTAGAGGTGCAATCCAATCACCAGATGGCGGTTCAATGATGGGATCATTTATATTTATGTTATAAGTAATATTGTTATAGGCATAAACTGAAACATACACATCATTACCTGATAATTCACAACGCTCAGTTGATGTAGCATTTGCATCAATACAATCATAGTGTGCTCTGGTCGCTTTACTACCCCGCCTCATATATAAATCGGTATCTCCAGATCCGGTTGTTTTTGCCGTTATTTTGCTATTTACAGTATCAAAAGGCCCATAATGCTTCCAGATCCCTTTTGAAAGTGAAGCACTATCAAATAATGGCAAAGTATTTGGATTATTTTGTGTTTCAAATTGAATTTCAGACAATTGCAGATAACTGCCACCATTGTTACTTGTAACATTTAGTCTAACTTGGTTAAAACTGAGAATATTATTTAAAGAATATAATTTAGACTGTTTACGCGCAGAAAATGATTCTGATGTACGAGAATCAAGATGCACCCAGTTTATCCCATCATTTGTGCCCTGTAATTGCCAGTTTTTTGGATCTCTACTAGCAGCATCATTGCCAGAAGTCAGTGTATAACCCGTTACCAATGTCGGCTTATCAAACATATAACTGATCCAGCCTTTTTCAGAGAATGTAAGCCATTTAGTATCATAAGACTTATCAAAAGCATGCAAAGCAGTCTCATAAGGAACATTCTCACCAGAGCTAGTCACTTGAGTTTGCGCATTTACATGTGGTATTACACAAAAAACACAGATGTTTGATATCACTGCTGTTTTAATGAAGCTATTTAATTTTTTGTATTTATATTGTTTCGTCATGGTTATTTAATCCTGTTGATTTAAATTAATGGAACGTTCCAGTTTTTATATGAATTTAAATATCTAAGCTTTCATATTTGACACTAAGGTATAACAGCTCAGAATAGGAACGTTCCAATAACAATATATTAACATTTAAAATAATCAAGACTTATAAAGAAATAAATTTAGCCCGAAGTACTAAAAGGTCATAAAAATAAACTTAATCAGGTTTATTTAAATTCATTTACATATGAATTGATAATGATTATCATAATCAATTATAAAAGTTTTCATTTTCAGTTATATGTCTATTAGCAAGCCCCATGTATTACAGTTATTTCAAAAAGAATACCAAAACTTATTTAAATTCATTAAGTACAAAGTTAAGTGTCCCGATTTAACCTTTGATTTGCTTCAAGATCTCTACCTAAAACTACAATCAATACCTGTTAAAAAAGAAATTTCTAACCCAAAGGGTTATTTAAATACCGCAGCACGTAATTTGATTATTGATAATAGTAGGAAACCCTATCAAGTTTTAGAAACAGGTTTAGATGATAAAATTGATCAAGCAATATGTAATCAATCTTCACCTGAGCAAAGTGCTATCAATCAAAATATGATTGAACAACTGAATATTGCGCTTTCACAACTACCTCATGAAAAACAAGACTTACTCACATTAAGTCGCGTATATGGTTGGACTAATACGCAAATTGCAAAACATAAAAACAAATCATTAAGCTGGGTTGAAAAAAACTTAGCGCTATCACTCATTATGTGCAGTGAAATTGCACAGGAGCAAAATAAAAATGGACAATAATGCTTCCCATATCAAGCTAGAAGCTGCCCAATGGATTGTAAAATATAATATAAAATCACTTTCAAACAAACCAGAATTTATAGCTTGGCTAAATACTTCACCAGAGCATAAACACACTTTTGAAACACTGACTCTGAACTGGCAAGCACTTGAAAAAATAGAGAGAAACAATTTAAATAATAGTGCTAAAAACATACAAAACATCACCGCTATTTCATTTAACAACCAAACAAAAAAAATAAATAAATCTTTTAAAAAATTTAGTTATTTCGCTTTGGTAGCAAGTATATTTTTATTTTCGTTTATTTATTTCAATCATGATGCCCAAAGCTTCTCTCACGTTTATAAAACACCTACCGCTAAACAAGCCAATTATATTTTACCTGATGGGAGCACGCTTTGGCTTAATGCTAAAAGCGAGGTGAGCATTCACTTTAGTCAAAACAAACGTCAAATAGCCATCATTAAAGGTGATGCACATTTTAAAGTAAGTAAAGATAAAAAAAGACCTTTTATCGTGAGTTATGGTGAACATAGATTTACAGCTTTGGGCACCGCATTTACAGTTAACACTAGGCCATACGTACAACTAGCGGTTACAGAGCATAAAGTAAAATTAAGTTACAGACATACAAATAAAATTATCCGTGAAGGGTATACCAGTGAATTTAATGACAGATGGCAAATGGCTAAGGTTACTCAATCACAAGAGAATTGGACAGATACGAAATTAAATTTTAAGGGCCGCCCCTTAAAAGACGTGCTTACGCAAATACAGCCCTATGTTAGTGAAAAAATAAAATTGGTTGATCGCACACAGGCTAATGAATTGATTTCTGGCTCTGTAAACTTAAAAAAACCTCATCAAGCACTAAAATTAATAACAAGTGGTTTAGATTTAAAAATAACCTTTAAAAACAATGAAATAAAAATATTTTGATCGTATTTTAAAATTTTTTAAAACTGAATTAAAAATTAAATTTATTTTTTTATAAAACTTTTACGGTATTTTCATTTTTACATCGTCCTTATTGGTAATGAATATAATTATCACTTACATTACTATCAGAGAGATGTTGATCCATGCTTGGTAAAACTACATTTAAAATTAGCACACTGGCGTTAGCCATTTCTATTTCAAGTTCAGTTGTAGCACTTGAACAAAGTAAAACGATTTCTATTAAACAGCAATCTTTATCGAATGCATTAACGAGTCTAGCAAAACAAACTGATATCCAAATTTTTGCACGAGATAAAGTCATTAATGGATTAAATGTAGGTGCCGTAGATCAAGCAAAGTCTGTTAAAGAGGCTTTAGTGCAACTTTTGAAAAATACGAACTTAGAAGCACATTGGATATCTGATACCGACGTTGTCATTAAACATAAAAAACAAAATATTAAAGCTCACAGTATTGTTAAACCAAGCAATAATTTAGTCAGAAATAATAAGTCTCTTGAACATATCAGTATTTATGGAAGACATAATAAATTAATTTTAGAATCTGGTACTGCAACAAAGTCCAACATGAGTTTAATGGAAACACCTGCAGCAATCGTTGTTGTTGACAAATTTTTGCTGGATGAACAATCAACCTCTACATTACAAGATAGCTTAAGAAATATTAGTGGTTTAACACATTCAGGTAACAACTATGGGATCGGCGATAATTTAATCATTAGAGGGTTAGGTGCTAATTATATTTATGATGGCATGTATGGTGGTGCAGGATTAGGCAATAGTTACAACCCAACAAGGTCAACCACAAACGTTGAAAGCATTGAAGTGCTTAAAGGACCTGCTACAGGTTTATATGGCACAGGTTCAGCGGGAGGTGTGATAAACCTAGTAGAAAAAAAACCCCTTGATAAGCCTTTTTATCAAGTAAAGGCAACTGTAGGTCAATGGGATAATCATAGCATGATGTTGGATGCGACTTCGGCGATTAATGACTCAATGGCTTATCGTTTTGTCGCAAATATTGAAGAAACAGATGGCTATCGAAGTTTAAGTTCAGCACGAAATGAAATGTATGCCTCGTTACGTTTAAATTTACCACAAGATCAAGAGTTAATATTTTCAACTGCTTTTATTGATGATAAAAATCAAGTTGACTCAATTGGCCACCCAGTTAGAATTTTAAATTTAGATAGCATTAATGCCAACCCTGGTGAAATTACATGGCAAGATTTAATAAACGATAGTGATTCAGACAACGACAAAATTATTGGACTACAACTTAGCGATGCACAAAGGCAAGATTTAGCAAACTCTTTAAACCCGAATGATGGTTTAAAACCCTATGATTTAGGCAGCCAAGGGTTAATATCACCTATGTCAAAACCAAATGAAGGGAAAGAGCTTAGATTAAAGGTCAGTCATACAATTGACTTTTCAAATGACACATCATTACATCAACAAGTTCAGTTTAGAGATTATGATACTGACTTTATTCGTCAAACGGGTGCCTTTAACTATGTTTACTGGGATCGCAATGGCGAAATAAATGCAAACCCTCGTGCACCTTTAGTCATAGATAATATAATTTACCCTTTTTCAGCTAGGCGTCAGCAATACCGTAGAAGCGATGCAAGTGAAACAAGCTGGCAGTATTTCGCTGATTTTAGTACAAGTTGGTCACTTGGAAGATTTGAAGGTGAGCATTTAGCAAGTGCTAATTATGAAAAACGCTCAATGGAAGTCAAGAGTTGGAGTTTAAGTGATGCTGACGCTAACTCCTCAAGTGATCCCCTTCCCTACATTTTTGATATCCGTAACCCTAATTGGCCAACAAAAAGTTTTATGGCATCCGACCCAACCCTCACTGCAAATTATGATTCATCAGTAACTTCTTATGGTGTGAGTTTTCAGGAAGTACTTTATTTTAATGATATATTAACTGGTCGTTTTGGACTTGCACATTCAAAAATAGAGCAGACTTATCAGCACAAAGGCACACCTAAACGACCAGATATAGCTCAAGAAGAAGATTATTCAGACTCTGGCATTACTTTTAATTTTGGCCTGAACTATCGCTTAACCGATGAGTTTGCTTCTTTTGTTAATTACTCTAAAGGGCGTACTGCTTCTAGTATTTTAGGTTTTAGTGATATACCTGATTCTGAGTCAAAGTCGTTTGATTTAGGCATACGTTTTACTGCATTTGATGAAGAACTACTGGCTTCTTTGATTTATTTTGAAACACGTAAAACGAATATTAATCGCGCACACCCATTATATAACGATGACCCAAAAGACACTGATTACAACATTAGTGTGCCGAAATATGTTTTTGACAATGAAGATAATACCCAAGGTTATGAGTTTGATATGAATATGGCGCTTAATGATGTCTGGTCTATGAATTTTAATGCGACATATCAAGATGCAATTGAAATTAGAAATCAAAATGACACTCCTGAGTCAGGCCAAAGAAAAGGCATTCCTAAAAAGTTTGCCAGTATTTGGACGAGTTACTCACATTCAATCAGTGAATTGAATAATCCAATAAAATTTAGTTTAGGTATCACTTATACAGGCCAAAGAAGCATTAATTCTAACGCCTTTGGTTTACCTGACTCAACCATTGATAGCTATACAGTACTTGATGCAGCCATTAGTTATGATGTAGAAAACTGGAATATACAGTTAAATTTGCGCAATCTAACTGATGAAACTTATTATGCAAAAGCTTTGTTTATTGGTGGGTTACCTGGCGATAGCCGTAATGCAAAACTGACTGCTAGATATACTTTTTAGCGCAATCACTTTAATGCGCTCACAACCCACAAAACCAATCAGATATTAGCCTGATTGGTTTTGTTATTTCTTACTCTTTTTGGAGTTTATTAATTAATAATGCACTACCGTTTAAATATTACTTCTCGCGCCCTAGCCGCTATTTTTGGTGGGTATGCTTTTGCAGTTGCCAGTAGCTTTGCGTTGGTGCCCATATTGATGCTTTTTTTTAGCCTTGTAAAATCTGATGCTGTATACCTGGCAACTATGTTGAGTTATATATTTTATTTTGCAGCGATTATTTTTAGTTTTTGTAGATCAAGTATTTTATTAGTATGCAGAGATATGACGCTTGCTTGTGGCGTTTTATATTTAGTACACCTTGGAGCAAGTACATTATGAAGCCTGATTTTAGAAGAAATATGATTTGGTTACATACATATAGTGGTTTGCTCATAGGTTGGTTATTATTCGCTATTTTTGTTACTGGCACATTAAGTTATTTTACACCTGAAATAAGCCAATGGATGAAGCCTGAGCTAGGTAGTCAAACAACTTCAAATAAGTTAATCAACAAATCATTACAAATGTTAAAGCAAAAATCAGATAAATCAGAACGTTGGCAAATTAACTTACCAACTCAACGCAGTAATCAATTTACATTATCTTGGTGGATTAAAGAAAATAATAAAACAAAGCGTAACGTTGTCACTTTAAATAGCCAAACTTTCAATGAAATACATGTAAGAGATACACATGGCGGTAATTTTTTTAGAACCTTTCATTACACATTAGAGCTTCGCCAATACGGTGGTCGTTATTTTGCGGGTATCGCAGCTATGGTAATGCTAATAGGTATTTTCACCGGTATTTTTACACACAGACGTTTTTTCCAAGATTTTTTCACAATTCGCGTTAAAAAATTAATGAAAACAGTGACTGATCTTCATGCAATTGTAGGTGTGATCACATTGCCATTTTGTTTTGTGATTAGTTTTAGCGCCTTATTAATTTATATCAGTTTGTATATGCCTTGGAGTGCCGAACATCATTTTGATAATGGTTATCGTGAACTTAATTCAAAAGTAACAACTTCTTTACCTAAGTTGATTAGTGCGAATAAAACTGTTGAACCGCTTATAGATTTAGAGCCTATTTTAGCTAAAGTAGAAAAAGCATGGCCTGAACATTCAGCCATTACACACCTTATTTATGAACGACCATTTGATTTAAATGGTCGTATAGTCATTTATCGACAAGCAAAAATGTCACTTTCAAATAAAAGTGAAATTCTCGCATTTAACGCCAAAAGTGGTGAGTTACTTGAGGCTATAGCACCAGAACGAACCGCACGTATGATCCGTAGAATATTTTATGGTTTACACGAAGCCCATTTTGCCCAACCCGTTTTACGTTGGTTACTCTTTTTTATGGGTGTCGCTAGTTGTATATTGATAGGTAGTGGGCTCATAATTTGGTTAAAAAAACGTTTAGACAAACTAAAACAACGACATTTTGGCCATACCTTAGTAGAACGCCTCAATATCGCTGGAATTTGTGGGTTAATATTAGCTGTCGTCAGCTATTTCTACGCCAACAGGTTAATTCCCATAAATTTAGAGTCACGCGCGGTACTCGAAGTTAATGTATTTTTATTCGTTTGGTTTGCGTCTTTTATCTACAGCTTCTTACGTCCAGCTTTAAAAGCATGGCTTGAGTTGTTATTCCTAAACGGTATCGCTTTTTTAATGTTACCAATATTAGACTTGGTCATTAACCCCCACTGGTTAATACAGGCAATTGAATATAAAAACATGGCATATATTGGATTTAATTTAGCTTTAATCATTTCAGGTGGTATTTGCTTAATGTTTTATTATTGGCTTAGAAAAACTGACTTAAAAACGCATATAAAAATTAATAATACTAACCATGAAGAGCAGATTTTATGTTGATCAGTTTTATAATTCAGTTTAGCGCTTTATGGTTTTTATCTCAGGCTCAAAAGAAACACTTTAAGCTGGTATTCAATATTCCCTTTACAACATATATTGAAAAAAAATTTAAAGGGCTAGGATGGATATTATTACTATTATCCTATGGCGTGGCGTTAATTTTTGAAAATATACCTATGGCAAGTGTTTATTGGTTATCCTTTTTATCATTAAATATTTTAAGCGTTACTATTTTTAACTCTTTTTATGCATATAAATTCAAAAAAGTGTAAAACTTAAAAATAACCACATTAGCAGAGTTTGTTCATTAGTCTAATGTTGTTAGGTTAACATTAATTTATGGGGTTATAGTTCTCATTATATCACCTACGTTTTGTGTACTTTGTGCATAAATAACATTATCACTATTAATATCAAAGTCTGAAAAATTATCTAAGTGCTTTTTTTTGATGACTGTTTTGGTTGTAAAATCGTAATAAGTTAAATATTTATCACCGGGTTTAGATTGACATATTAAACCTTGCTCTGTCGCTATTAGGTTGAGTTTACGATTAATAAAAGTGGGACTGCAAAATAGCTCTGTTTTTTCAAATAGGCCATCAAGATGTGATTGCACCATAATTTGAGATTTTTCTTTTTCAAAAAAGTAATAGCTTTGATTGCTGTTAGCAAACAAACCAGCTTTAAGGTTTTCATCTAAACGCGTCAATAAATCTTGGCTAAGATCATAACGCATAACCTGCCAAGTAGAATTATTAATAACGGATAAAAGTAAGCTCTGCTCATTTCCCCATGTCACGCCTCGTATGCCTTTATTTTTAATCGAAAGCTCTGTCATTTTTTCTAATTTAAAATCATAAATATAAATTTCATTATTAGCCACAATAAGTAACTGCTGATCATTTGGTGAGAAACTTAATTGATATAGCTTAATTGCATTATTAAATTGACTGATTTTCACAGTATTTTGTTTATTAAAATTACCAAGGTAAACTTCAGCTTTATTAGAGCGCTTTGAAACAAAAGCATAGCTTTTATTATCCTTTGCTAGCGCGGGTAAATAATCCATAACACTAGAGTTACCTTTTAATAAAGTAATGTCTGTGTGACTTTTCTGAGTTAGTTCAAGCGATTTACGATATATATCTCTGTTGATTAAATATGCACTAAATAAAAAATCTTTCCCATTAGGCATTCTTTTTAAATGCGTCACACGTGTAGGGCTACTGGCAACTATGGCTAATTTTTTTCCTGCGATATTACTTTGCCATAGTTGATAAGCAGGATGTGGTGATGGATGGATTAAACTTTCATTATCATGGTGCCAAACAACAGAGCGCATTAAATAATTTAGCTCGCCAGTTGCTGTTAAATGAGATTTTGTTAATTCAAGAGTATAGATTCTAGTTTTTGGTGCATACTCGCTATTGAGTATGACTAGTTTTTTACCATCTGGTGATACATTAAATTGATAATTACCAAGCCCTATATTATTAGGCTGCTGTATAAGCTCTTGAGTATAATTGTTTAAATCAACTCTGAATATCTGATAACCCGCTGTTACCGATTGTTTATTATTATAATAAAGAAACTTACCATCGCTAGAAAACTGATAAATTGGAGAACTCTCCTGGTTACATTTAGCAAGCGTTGTCCAGGTGGTGCTATTTTGAATATTATAAAATGGTGCACTTACTATTTTACATTCACTAGCGGTTTGATAAAGAAAAGCCAGAGTCTCCCCTTTGGGTGACCAAACAGGCTTGCTAATATTAGCATCTGCATGCTTTATTACTTTCGAGTTTTTATCATGTTGGTTTTCAATTTTGATATATTTAAAACCGCTTAATACATCAACCTGAACATATGCCAGCTCACCCATATCAAAAGACATTGCAGGAAACCATTCAACACCGGTAGATCTGGTTAGCGGTGATATTTCTTTCGCTTTTAAGGTTGAAAATTTAGGGAGGTCATTGAGTTTAAATAAAGAAATGATAAAAAGTATGAATAAAATAAAACCACTAAAAACAACCAGCTTCCTTGATGGTATCTTTAATAGTCGCAAACTTGAGCCACCCGTGTTTTGCGTCTCAATTAGATCCTTCTCTTCATTTTGACTTAATTGCGCTGAAGAGAGAAACCTAGCCTGCATTTGATAACCTTTGCGAGGTATCGTAACAATAAAGTGAGGTGATTTTGAGTCATCGCCAAGTGCTTTTCTGACTTTCACTAAAGTACGGCTAATCGTATTGTCGTTAACTAAAGTACCAGCCCATACTTGAGCCATCAACTCATCTTTACTGATCAAGCGTTCACTATTACGACAAAAAAAAAGCAACAATGCATATACTTTAGGTTCTAAAGCAATGGCTTGTTCATCACGAAATAATAATTGATTTTGTGTATCTATACTGATGTTTTTCGAATATAAGTAACGCACACAGCCTCTTTTAAATTAACATAACTCAGGCTTATCTTACCTTAGTTATAGAGGATAATTAAGCCTAGCGGATTAATTACTCGAAAATCAGCCATTACCACAAACTAATTAATCAATTGATATTAAAGTACTTATTCTTTAATTTCGCTTTAGTCACACATTAGTCATAACTTAGTCACTGTTTTTCCCTGTATTTTCATTCAAAATTCACGACTTTTTATTTTAACTTAGGTAATTTTTATTGCACCTAAATAGCGGCCTAACAAAACAGGGTTAAGCCTTTAAAATGAGAGTGAAAATGCCACTTTATAATTTACTAAAAACATCCATATCAAAAAAAACGATACAACTTATACTGGTTTTCATTAGTATTTTATTTATGAATACGAGTTGGTCAAAAAATACTTCATTAACTACTCAACACAAAAAAGTATTGTTTATTGTCTCAAGCGATAAACATGGTTACTTTATGTCTGAAGTTGTTGAACCTTATCAGCTTTTACAAGATGCAGGTTTTGTTATCGATATTGCAAGCCCTAAAGGTGGGCAAGGAAAACGCTCAGGAATGGGAAGATTAAACAACAAACAAGTTAAGTGGTTAAATCAATCTACATTAGCAAAACAACTAAAAAACACAATTCCTTTAAAAAAAGTTAATACGCACAATTATTCTGCAGTCTATTTTTCCGGTGGCTCTGGACCTATGTTTGACTTATCTAATAATACACAGGCTCAAGAAATAACACGGAAAATATACCAAAATGGCGGCATTGTTGCAGCTGATTGCCATGGACCTGTAGCTTTAGTAAACGTTAAGCTTTCAAATGGTCAATTACTTATCGCAGGTAAAAAAGTAACAGGCAAAGCGAATACTGAAGAAGGTAGATGGGGTAGAAAAAACTATCCATTTTTACTTGAAGACAAATTAATACAAGCAGGTGCACTTTATAGTAGTGGTCCTAATAATCTTGTTCATGTTGTAGAAGATGAACGCCTGATCACTGCACAAAACCCTGCCTCTGCTATTTTAATGACAGAAAAACTGATAAATCAATTGAAAACGCAATAACTTAAGCACGTACATATTCTTAAATGATGGGGAGAGCTGTTAAAGCTATTTTCCCTATCATTATTAACAACATTGCTTTTTATCATCACCCAGCAACAAAATGACTAAAATGTTTAACGACCAAGGTAAAATTAATTTATATTAATCATTTTTACTCGCTTTAATATAAGCCAAGTGAGTTTCCTTTCTCGTCAATATGCCCCCTAAAAACTCCACCAGCAAGATAGTCATTGAACTTATATTTAGAGTGTATATTAACAAAAGTTCAAAGACATCAGAGGAATCTTTATTAGAGCACATAGCAAGTCAGCAATAGACTCACAACTAATACATACAGAGAAAAATAAAGACATTCATTTGTGCTGTAATCTTAATATTAATAATTTGCACACTATAAGAAAAAATTAATTTAATGAAGAGCGCATAAATTATATTTAGTGCATTATTTACATTTCTTCTTAATCTAAAATTAGCGCGGTCAAAATACATTTTAACTGCGAAACCTGTAAGCCTTGCTTCTATATCATTATTTGACCCCATATGACTTTGTCTAACAAAAGTATATTTATCAAATTATTTGGCTTGCCCTCTCCATCTGATAAATTTAAGAAAATACATATGTAGGGTGTGCAAAATCAGATACTGAATATCATAAGCGATTGCTGTATTATTACACTTAGACTATCAAGATATTTAAGAACCAAAATGGCAATGCAACAATTCGATCGTGAGCAAACAATCCCGCATATAAATGTAACTGAAAGTAATACATCAACTTCATTAAAGCAAAGTGCACCTCTTAATCATGAAATAGATAAAGCTTCATCTAAAATAGTGCTTGCTACGATCAATGCAAAGTATATTCATGCTAGTCTAGGTTTACGCTATCTTTACGCTAATTTAAAAGAATTACAAAATAACTGTGAAATAAAAGAGTTTGTTATTCAAACTCGTCCAATTGATATTGTTGAAAAAATATTAGAATCAAAACCAACAATTGTTGGTTTTGGTGTTTATATTTGGAACATAATAGAAACGACAAATGTAGTGAGTTTACTTAAAGTAATCGCCCCTGAAATTAAAATTGTTTTAGGCGGACCTGAAGTAAGCTATGAATCAGAGCAACAAGCCATTGTTGAGTCTGCCGATTATGTATTAACAGGTGCAGCAGAAGTGAGTTTTTACAACTTATGTAAAGACATTTTAAATCAAGCCGAACCTGAGCAAAAAATCCTCATATCTAAACCCGTAGAATTAAAAGATCTTGTATTACCTTATGAATATTATAGTGATGAAGATTTAAAGAATCGTTTACTTTATGTTGAAGCGTCTCGTGGTTGCCCATTTAAATGTGAATTTTGTTTGTCATCATTAGACACTGCATCAAATCCATTTGAGTTAACGCTATTTCTTGAGCAAATGGAAATTCTTTATCAACGTGGTGCCAGAAACTTTAAATTTATTGATAGAACCTTTAATTTAAATATTAAAACCACGATGCAAATTATGCAGTTTTTCTTAGATAAGAAGAATGATGAGCTTTACCTGCACTTTGAAGTTGTACCTGATCATTTACCTCGAAAGTTAAAAGAAGTATTAACTCAATTTCCTGAGGGCAGCTTGCAATTTGAAATAGGGATCCAAACTTTTGATCAGCAAGTACAAACAAATATTAGCCGTAAACAAAATAACCCTAAATCAAAAGAAAATTTAATTTGGCTAAAAGAGCATACCCATGCCCATATTCATGCAGACTTAATTTTTGGTTTACCAGGTGAAACATTTGAGTCATTTGGAGATAGCTTTAACCAACTTTACGACTGTAACCCCCATGAGATTCAATTAGGTATTTTAAAACGCCTTAAAGGCAGCCCTATTATTAGGCACACAGAAGCATTTGACTTACGTTTTAACCCATTGCCGCCATTTAATATATTAAGTACTGATCGTGTTAATTTTGCAACGATGCAACTTATTAATCGCTTTGCAAGATATTGGGACATGATAGGTAACTCTGGACGTTTTAAATATGTACTGCCCGAGATATTAGAAGATAATCCATTTGATAACTTTATGGCTCTGACAAATTGGCTCTTTGAGGAAACAGGACAAACACATCAAATCAACCTTAAAAGACTCTATGAACTATTGTCACAAGCAGTAGAAGCTTTATTTCCAGAGAAGCATCAACTTGTTATTTCAAAAATTGAATTAGACTACACAGCCTCTAAATTAAAAAGCCGTTTTGATACTCTAAATCTTTATGCGGGTCAAAAGAAAGAGTCAAAAAGCCAGATTAATTTTGTGCAAAGACAAACGCGCCATATGAGCTAAAGCGTAATTTGTGTTACCCTTAAGTATCTAACTTTAAGGGCGACACATGATGTGACTTGCGCTATAAGTTGGCATAAAGTTACATCTCCTGCTTTTATTTAATTTTTAGTTCTAAAAAATTGAAACTTGCAATACTGCAATCTTGTTTCAAAAAATTTAGCAACAGCCCTAAAGCGCATATTCGAGCCTCTTTTTTGGTTTTTCGTTAAGTTTTCAAGGAGATTACCACAGTACGGTTCAATTTTTGTTCACCAAGTACAGGTAAATCGGCTCCTTTGATGAATATTATTGTTATAAGTTTTATATTTATCATTGTAATAGACTAATTGTCTACGCCACTGCAATTTTAGCCTGGTTATCATTTCCAAAATTAATTGATAAATAAAAACTCATCCTTTCTGAGAACGCTTTTACAAATAACAAACCGAAAAATATTACATTTATGCAAAATCCCCCATCATCGAGTTGATATTAATTAGTGTAATATTTATTTGTACCTGCTATCGTGTTCCCGTTTTAGTCACTAAAGTAGCTATACGGTACTTTTTTGCTAAAGGTGAGTGATTGTTTTTACTAAAGACATCAGGAAAACGTAAGTGATACGGGAAATCAAAAAAACTAATCTGCCAATATTTTGTTGATTATTGTGTGATGGTCATGCGCTTAAAGTAGCACAATATCCTAAGCTCTTTCGGCTACAAATTTGATAAACACCATAATGAGCAATTAAATAAGAGAGCTGGTTATTGATTAATTCAGGTTAAACATATCCCTGTTTTACCTAAATTCTATTTATATAGAGATAAAAATGAAAAATGAAAATTTTACAAAACAATGTAAATTACTAATGTCATTGCTGGTGAGCGCTTTATTACTCAATCCAGTATCGGCCGATGAAACTTGTATGTCACCTTACATGGCTAAAATTATTGGTCAGGAAGATTTTGTTTATATATGGACTCTGGGGGTTGAAGGCATAGGTGACGGACAAGACAAGATGGTAACCGTTGATGTTAATCCGAATTCTGCTACGTATGGCAAAGTGATTAACTCAGAATCAGTTGGTGGCAGAAATGAAGCACATCATTCTGGTTTTACAGACGATCGAAAGTATTTATGGGCTGCAGGGTTAGATTCAAATAAAATTTTTATTTTTGATGTTCATACCGATCCTGCTAAAGCAACATTAGTTAAAACAATTGATGATTTTGTTACTAAAAGTGGCGGAGTTGTCGGTCCTCATACAACTTATGCATTACCTGGCAGAATGCTGATCACCGCGCTGTCTAACCATAAAGATCATGGCGGCAGAACAGCATTAGTGGAATATACCAATCATGGTGAATATATAGCCACTTACTGGATGCCAACCGATGATAATTTACAGGGTGCTATTAAATCGGGGAATTATGCCGACGGATATGGTTATGATATCAGAGCCTTACCACGTCGTAATGTCATGTTAACCTCATCTTTCACTGGTTGGTCAAACTATATGAAAGATTTTGGTGAGGTGTTAGCCGATCCCGAAGCAATGAAACGTTTTGGTAATACTATGGCCATCTGGGATCTGCATACTCGCAAACCAAAACAGATATTAGATGTTCCTGGGGCACCTCTGGAAATAAGGTGTGCATGGGGTGCTGAAAATAATTATTGTTTTACGACAACAGCATTAACCTCGCAAATTGTCCTACTCGAAGAAACCGATAAAGGTGACTGGAAAGCGACAATCGTTGCTGATATAGGTAAGCCTGAAGACGTGCCAATACCCGTTGCTTTTTCTATTAGCAGTGATGATTCCATGTTGTGGATCAATACTTTTATGGATGGCACAACCCGAGGATTTGATATCACAGATCCCCATCACCCTAAGCAGGTCTACGAGAAAATAATTGGTACACAAGTAAATATGGTGTCTTCTAGCTGGGATGGAAAACGTTTATATCATACCTCCTCTTTACTCGCCAACTGGGATAAGAAAGAAGCTGACAATGAGCAGTTTTTCAAATTATTTCACTGGGATGGCAAGGAAATGACGGAACAATTTAATATAGATTTTTATGCTGAAAAATTAGGTCGAGCACATCAGATGCGATTTGGTGCATATTCTTTATATGGAAAACGACCTGTTGAAAAGCCAATAAAGACAGCCAGCTTAACGGTTAAACCTTAACTATCAGTAATTAAAACATCCATACAACAACAGAATTAAGGAAATATACCTTGAAATTTAGTATGCCATATTCCACCGCTAAGTTCTTATTTTTAGCACTGTTTGCCAGCAGTTTGTCTACTGGAGCAGCTGGTAAGGTTAAGCCTGAGGTGAAAATGTTCGCGCCTGGATATGGCGAGCTAGACTTTAAAGCACCCGAAGCTGGTAGCTATCAGTTACCTGTTTTGGCGAATGCTCATAACGCAGAAGTATTGAATACAGAGGGTGAATTTGTCGAATTTCATCAATTATTTAAAGGTAAGTATACGTTATTAAGTTTTATGTACGGCCGCTGTAATGATGTTAATGGTTGTCCGCTTACCTATGTAGTATTTAACCGGATACGACATATGGCTCGCAAAGATCCTGAGATTAATAATAATCTCAGGTTTATCAGCATGAGTTTTGATCCTGACAATGATACCCCACAAATAATTAAAGCTATGAGTGATGCTTTGCAAGGACATAGCGCACATAATAAACATAACGAATCTAGTACCCATGGCGGGCAACGGATGAAACATCATAAAAATATTGAATGGCTTTATTTAACCGCCGAATCTCAGGAAAGCTTAACGCCAATTTTACAGAATTATAACCAGGCTGTGTTGCGACAACCAGATAGCGATGGTAACCAAGGTGGTAATTTTTCGCATATTTTACGAGTCTACCTGATAGATCCACAAAATAAAATTCGCAATATATATAGCGTTTCATTTTTACACCCTGACATTATCATTAACGATGTAAAAACATTATTAATGGCAAAAACACAAAATAAAACGAACATTCAACATACGTTGCAAAATAAACAGAGAAATACCCGCTTAGGTCCTAGTGATCATAAAGGTAATTATCACTCTAAAAACTACAAAACCAGATCAGCCAGTGTTAGCTCTCAAACAGGAGATGAAACTAACCTGTTAAAACTGTTCAATAGCCCTCCTTTAGGTTTACCCAAAGCTACAGTGCCTGCAGATAATACCATGACAGCAGATAAAATTAAGCTAGGTAAAAAGCTATTTTTTGATCGACGTCTATCGCTTAACAATACACTCTCCTGCGCTATGTGTCATATACCCGACCAAGGGTTTACGAACAACGAAGTTAAAACACCTGTCGGTTTTGAAGGGCGTTCATTACGCCGCAATGCACCGTCATTATATAACAGCGCCTACTTCGATAAATTGCATCACGATGCACGAGAAACCTCATTAGAGAATCAAATTTGGCTGCCATTGATGGCCGATAATGAAATGGCAATGCCCTCGATTGGCATGGTGACAAAAAAATTATTGGCTTTAGATGATTACCAAGGGGTATTTGAAAAAGCATTCAATGGCAAACCTGCCAGTATGTTGACCATAGGTCAGGCGATTGCGAGTTATGAACGCACTCTGCTCTCTGGAAATTCATCATTTGACCGATGGTACTTTGCCAAGGAAGAGCATGCCATTTCAGCAAGTGCCAAGCGTGGTTTTAACCTATTTAAAGGCAAAGCACAGTGCATTAGCTGCCATACAGTAGCAAAAGATCATGCCTTGTTTACTGATCAAAAATTACATAATACAGGTATAGGCTGGCGAGCTTCTATGGGGAAAACGGCTAAAACTCAGAAGGTTCAGGTTGCGCCTGGTCGATATATTTCAATTAAGCAGTCACTTATTAAATCAGTAGGCCATGGTCCGATTTCTGATCTAGGATATTATGAAATTACCCAAAATCCGGCAGATCGTTGGAAATACCGTACTCCGAGTTTACGAAATGTCTCCTTAACAGCGCCTTACATGCATGATGGTTCATTAAGCACGCTAACAGATGTGGTGAAATTTTATGACCAAGGAGGGGTTAAAAATATAACCCAGTCACCTTTGATCCAGCCATTAAATTTAACTTCATCAGAGTCCGAAGACTTAGTCGCTTTTTTAACAACTCTCACGGGCAGCAATATTGAAACCTTAATATCAGATGCATTGGCAACGCCTATTGGTGATACACACTCATTATAATCAAAAATAGGATCAACTAATGCGATTATTCATGACATTATGCTTGCTACTGAGCTCATTTATAGCGAGTACAAGTGAATTAATGTCAGCTATAAAACCTGTGAAACAAGCGGCTGTATTAAGGTTACCTGATACTAAAGGGGAAGTAATTAGCTTGGCCAATTATAAAGGCAAGTATGTGTTAGTTAATTTCTGGGCTTATTGGTGTGGTCCATGTATTAAAGAATTTCCGGCAATGGAAAATTTGTATCAGGCGTTAAAACCCCAAGGTCTAGAGATACTGGCAGTTCATGTCGGGCCCTTTGAAAGTGCTGGTGCCGACTTTTTAAAAAGTACAACCACTTCTTTTAAAGTCTTGATAGATAAAAATACTGAGCTCAAAAAATGGAAAGTACCGGCATTACCTTGGAGCTACCTGATTGACCCGCAAGGAAAACTGGTTTATCAGGCTATAGGCTCTAAAACATGGGATATAGAAACCATGAAAAAACTGATGAGAAATTAATACAATTAATATAATCTCAAGTGATTAAGTTGCAAGTAAAGCTGCTATATCTTCACCTATATTATGAAATAATTCAGACTGAAAGAACTATATTGCGAACGAAGTGTTCATCCTACGAAAATTTATTAGCAACCGCTACAGACTCAAAAAACCTAATGAAGATTACTCCTTACGGAAAATTTCATTTCAGGACTTTAAAACTGATTGCGTCTGGTAAATATTCAAAATGAAAGCAAGTATCGTATTCTTAAATATAATTCTACTGTGAAAGTGCTTTTCATTTTTTGACTGGCAAAATTAAAAATATTTTTTACACGAGAGTGTTTTAGATTTCATCGGTACATAACATACCTTACTTTATGCAATGACTGTATATAAACTTAATCTATGACAACTTAGAGTGAAAATCAGGGTAACTTACAAGCTGACATAAAGTAAAAAAAAATCAATTACTTAAAGCCAAGCCTTCACCATAAGATGACATAGGTATGAACTAAGAAATGACATAACCTTACCCATTTACACTATTAGTTGGCATAAAGTTACGACTAAACTAAATATTTAAAATTAAACTAACAATACTATCTAACAGGTCGAAGTTTAAATACCTCATCGCAACTTAGCGCCTTGAGTGCAATTGCTCAAACTCAAGTCACTCAGATAAAATATTACAACTTCTACCTATTAAAGCATTGATCCCATTAAAAATAATATCGAGAGATTCGTCAATGTCATCAACATTTAACTTACCAGTACTGTCGCAACTCATTGAGAAAGAGAAACCATGTAAATAATCAGCAAGTAAATTCAAAGCAGCTTTTTCTATTGATACGTTCATATTCAGCTCCTTTATGATAATTTTAAACCTACTTATAAAAACGTTAGCTGGGCTTATTGATTTCATAGTCAACAAAGTTTGCAATAGCCCATCATACTTGCTTAAAAGCGCTATATAGCTCTTAGAAAGTTTGCGTAATTCAACCTCCCACTCTAAGGTTTTTTGTGGTTGATATATCTCTGAAATTAAAGATGTTGTTAGCGCTTCTAACAATACATTTTTATTTTTAAAATAATAATAAATAGCCATAGCATCAATATTAAGCTGTGAAGACAGTGAACGAATACTGGGTATTTTTCCGCCATCTATCATCAGCTTCTTAGCTGTTTCTATAATCAATTTTTTGCTCAATGTATTTGAGTCTTTTTGAGGTCGGCCTCTTTTTTTAGTCGTCATAATTTTTATTTAATTTATGTAACCTGAATTCTGGATAAGAAGTGAACTTATTGCCCACCTAGCGATCAGATCTTTCGACCAAGAACGATTTGAAAGCATAACGGTGGGCAGATGAATAAACTAATTGAAATTTTTTGCGATGTCGATGATTTTTGTCATCA
>NZ_FOLO01000038.1:0-2742 GCF_900112265.1 Pseudoalteromonas denitrificans DSM 6059
GAGTACACCGAGGTAAAAAACACTGAGAAAGATAAAAGTGTAAAGTGCTAATTTTTTGTCGGTGTAACGCGAAGTGCCTCTGTGTACTCTGTGGTTAATATTTCATTTGAAAAGTCACTATTACCACAGAGGGCACCGAGCTCACCGAGAAGAAAAACATAGAGAAAGTCTAAAGTAGCAAGTTTCAGTTATGTTTCTCTATGGCACTAACCTTCTTTCATTTTGAACTATCAAATCACTCAATTATTTATTCAAACAATCAAATAAGGAGCCATCATGGCAACCACATCGGAACTTCTCGCTAAAGCTGTTGGCGAGATAAGTGTATTAAACAAAACATACGAACAAGAAGTCACAAAATGGCAAACAGAACGGGCGCAAATGCAAACGCTTTTGCAGCAGAGTAAGCAAACATTTAATGATTATATAAGCACTGCGCGCAGGGAAGTTGCAGCCATTAATTTATTAAAAAATGCTCAGGCAAAAGATATTACTGGAGATGGTAAATTAGATTTACCGTTTCAACCTTATACAGCTCATGTCGATATAGAAGCCACTGTTTATGATAGAGAAGATGAAGCTGTACCTGAAGTGATAAGTAACATAAAAACGAGTATGCTGTTTAATCCAATAAAACTCATAATTACTAAAAAAGAAGGAATTGACCGAGAAACATTACTCATTCCTTATAATCCTGTTTTTGGTAAAATTTCTGTAGGGTTTGTTGCACTTTATAGTCCAACCAGTGGCATAAATATTCATGGCGTTGGTGAGCTGGAAGAAAATCGTTTATATCAAAAAGTGGTTTGTAACCAATCTGTATCTAGAAATCATAATATTGACCTTCCTAAATATGAATTAACGCAAGATACTTGTGAACTTTGGATGGTGGGTCCTTGGATATCTGCGGGGTATGTTGAAAAAGACAGTATTCCATTATTTATTGATGGTGCTATTTATCATGATATTGGGTGATTAACTAAAATTGGATTGTATTAAATACTTTTCAAAATTTATTTTAATTCAGAAATATAAATTATTTAAGGTAAACGACACAACTTGCTATTTCGCAGTTTTTGTACTTTGAAAAGTAAAGTTTCATTTCTCTGTGTAGCGCGAAGCGCCTCTGTGCTCTCGGTGGTAGAAGTTTTAAGGAACCTTTATTTACCGCCGAGTCTAGGTAGTAAATATCTCCCACTACATATCCAGCATTTAAATTTATTAACCCTATAGATAATTAACTCAAAAACTTTAATCCTATAAAATAAGTCAATCAGGAGCCTTTATGGCAAATACAACGGATCTTCTTGCCCAAGCTGTGGGCGAAATTGGTGAACTTAATACCACATACGAACAAGAAGTTACTAAATGGCAAAGTGAACGAAGTGCCATGCAAGCCCAAGTAACAAGTGTACTTAATGAAAAAAGCCAAGAACTAACAGAGCTTGGTAATTTGGTTTTAAATAACCGCATTGTGGGGGGGAATTTATTAAGCGACCCTTGGTTACTCGATGTGACAGCCACTCAAGTAGAAGGTGAGTCGGTATTAGTGCCAAATACCCCTTATTTTAAACCGCGTATTAATACTAAAATGCAGGTGGTATCGCAAAATACTTATGCCTTTGGTACGCGTTATGCGCATACTTCAGTTAAAGAAAGTCAATTAGCAAACCCAGACTCATTTACCGATGACCCCTGGCAAGCGACACCAGATAAACCCATATTTGCACATTTACATCATAAACAAATTATGGCCCATGGCGGTTTACATGCACCTGAATGGTCAAAACTTAAAAAACAAGGGCATGTTTTAAAAATTGAAGTACCAGCATCAGATTTACGAGACAAACAAAATCAAGATCATCCTGGGCATAATGGTGTGAGTGTGAATACTGGAATTTATAATGCCACAGCTGGAGGGCTCTTTTTATTTAGAGCTTGGGTATATGTTAAAAAAGGCGTGTTATGTTTTGGTGATCATGCAGGATATAAAGGGATTACTCGTTCACAAAAATGGCATGCAAATGAATTTACGCCAGAAAACGCAAATCATCCCTATAAATTTGTGGAGTTCTTAGTTAAATCATATAGATATAATGGTAATTCATTGAGTTCACTTAACTTTGCCAGTGGTGATAATAATGAAGCACTAGAGTGTTATTTTGCTTGCCCTCAGTTATTTGCATTAGATCATACCGATGATAATAAAAAACCTATGTCAGGGGCAACCTTTGGAGGCACTTATGCTTAAAATTAATGGTCATACAGTATATGATTTAGACGCTTTATTTGATATTGAAACAGGTGAGCCCGTCATTGAAGGCAAGGTGGTAGGCTATGGTAAATATAAACAAGTAAATGCAACTAGTGTATCACAAGCGAAGTATCAAATAGCCTGTTTAGAAGTGCATCAATTACGTAAACAAGCTTATTTAAAAGAGTCAGATCCTTTATATATGGAGTTTCAATTTGATAAAACACCTGAGTCTGAACAAGCTTGGCGTGATGCTGTTAACGACATTAAATCACGATACCCAACTCCCTTAGTATAAACCTGCATAAACTCCAAGGCATATGAAGGTAAACTGCACAATATATCACTCAGGTCAGACTTGACCTGTTTTATTTAATAATAATCAGTAAGATATAGCTATTCTTGAAAATCAATTCATTCTTTTATCGTTT
Organism: Pseudoalteromonas denitrificans DSM 6059; assembly: GCF_900112265.1. Taxonomy (GTDB): domain Bacteria; phylum Pseudomonadota; class Gammaproteobacteria; order Enterobacterales; family Alteromonadaceae; genus Pseudoalteromonas; species Pseudoalteromonas denitrificans. The sequence goes on from NZ_FOLO01000038.1 coordinate 2,686, forward strand.
CATTGCTTAAGTTATTTATCCTCAGCGAAGCGCCTCCGTGTTCTCGGTGGTAAAAGT
>NZ_FOLO01000038.1:3815-28537 GCF_900112265.1 Pseudoalteromonas denitrificans DSM 6059
GAAGCGCCTCCGTGTTCTCAGTGGAAAAGTGTTTTAAAAGAGCAAAACGCACCACAGAGGGCACTGAGCTCACCGAGAAAAGATAAAAATTTCATTCTAATTTCATTTAAAAACATGTCTAAAACCCGCTTTAAGCGGGTTTTTTATTGGCCGAATTTTAGGCCTGAACTTTCGGTTAACGACCGTTTCAATTATTTAAGGAGCAACAAATATGGCCATTTTAACGCAAAGCGGTCGTACAGCCTTGGCTAAATCGATTGCCAGCCAGCCAATATATATGGGTTGGGGTAAAGGCCAAAGTGAGTGGGGAGAGTCTCCGCCACAAGAGTCAATTACCAGTGATAAATTGCTTGATGCCGTGGGTTATCGAAAAGCGACAACAGTTGCTTATTGTCAGCTTGCTGATGATGGCGACATTGAACTGGCAACAGGGCGTTTTAAATTATCAGACGTACCAACAAATCACTTGTATTTTAAGTTTAATTACGACTTTGAGGATGCTTTAGGTGAAACCTTGAAAGAAGTATCAGTCATGGTTGGTACTGAACCTTTAGATAACAGTCCCGATGGGCAAAGGTATTTTACGCCTGAACAGGTTAAATCAACCGGCACATTATTACTGTTAGAACACCGTAGACCTTTATTTAGAGACCAAGGTGTAAGAGAGTCATTTGAATTTGTTGTGTCATTTTAAGATGACTAAAAATATTTTAGCGGAGTAAGTATGCTTAAAAATTATTATGAAAGATTTAACCCTGAACAAGGCTACGAAAAGTTATTGTTTCGTTCAGGTAAAGGGTTACAAAGTGCTGAGCTGAATGACATGCAAGCTCAAATGCAGCATCAGGTTAAAGGTGTCGCAGATGCTATTTTAAAAGATGGTGACTTAACCACAGATGGTGATGTTTTAATTGATGACAAAACAGGTCAGGTAAAACTGGGTGAATGTGCCATATATTTACGGGGTCAAATACGTAATATTGCACCAGCTGAATTACAAATAGCCACAAATCAGCTTTTGTATTTAGGTGTTTGGCTAGCTGAGGTTGTGGTCAGTGAAGTAGATGATCCAAGTTTACGTGACCCTGCAATCGGTGCGCATAACTTTGACGAACCAGGCGCAGGGCGTTTAAAAGTGACGTGTCAGTGGGGACTTGTTGGAGATGATAAAGTAGGCAACTTTTACCCAGTGCATAGAGTGGATAATGGCGTATTAGTAGAAAAACAACCGCCACCGCAATTAGATGCTGTGACTGTTGCGCTTGCGCGTTACGACAGAGAAGCAAACGGTGGGAGTTATGTTGTTGATGGCATGGACTTAACCTATCGTGGAGTTGATGCATCAGACCAAGTATTTAGCTTAGCCGAGGGTAAAGCGCATATTGAAGGGTTTGAAGTGGCATTTCCTACTTCACTTCGTAAATTATTTGCAGCCGACCCTGACTTGCAAACTGTACTAGATGAACCCCACAGGTTTAGCCCAGACCAACAAGGTAATATGCGCATTGACTTGTCTTTTACACCTGTGCATTCAATTCAAAGAGTAGATGCTACTTTAGAGGTAAGTAAAACCTTAACCCATGGTGGTTTTGAAGGGGCAAAAGACCCGTTACCAGATCAAGCTGTGTTAGAAGTTGTATCTATTACGCAGAACCAAACTAGCTACCAGCAAGGCATTGATTTTCAATTAACGCAAAATCAAATTGACTGGAGTTTAAATGGTGTTGAGCCAAGTCCCGGTACAACTTATACCATAGTATATCGCTATCGTGATCAATTGAGTGTTAATGCTGATGAGACAGGGTTTACGGTTTCTAATTTAGTTTCGGGTAGTTTAGTCACTGTTGATTATCAATGGAAAATGCCACGAATTGATTTAGTGTCTCTTGACAGTCAAGGGCAAGTGCGTCGCATTAAAGGTGTACCAAATTCATATCAGCCAATTGCACCAAAGGCGCCCGATAGTCAGTTAATCTTAGCGCGTATTTCTCAAAACTGGTCTGGTTCAGGTGTGCCTGAAGTAAAAAACATGGCAGTGCGTTCTGTGCCTATGTCGGCATTAGGTGAAATGCAGCAACAAATTGGTGACTTGTATGAGTTATTAGCCATTGAAAGGTTACGTAATGATGCAAATTCACAAGAACCTGCCGCAAAATTAGGTGTTTTTGTAGATCCATTTACTGATGATGATATGCGCGATCAGGGGTTAGCTCAAAATGCTGCAATTATAGATGGTGAATTATTATTACCTGTTGATGTTGCTGTAAATGAAATTGTTTTACCAAATGATAATAAAGCGCTGACCCTAGATTACCAAGTTGAAACAATTCTTGAGCAAACAATGAAAACCGGCGCTATGAAGGTGAACCCTTATGATGCATTTGAGCCAGTACCTGCACTTGTAACACTACAACCTGCAGTAGATCATTGGACAACCACATCTCAAGTATGGACTAGCCCAGTAACACGTAGGATCACACGAGGTGGCGGTGCAGTTAGGCGTACTAGCTGGGTTCAAAGCACTGAAGTATTGTCAACAAGTATTACAGCTGCTGAATTTTTAAGATCAAGAAGCGTTAATTTTGAATTAAAAGGATTTGGGCAAAATGAGAGTTTAAAAGAGGTCATATTTGATGGTGTGGCAATTAGTGCAGGAGAGCAGTCATGAGTACAACAAGTGCATTAAAAGCAAATAATCTGGGTGAATTAAAAGGTGCGTTTGTTGTACCACCAAACGTACCTGCAGGTACTAAGTTGGTTCAGTTTTTAGGCGGTGGTGGTTCTATGGGTGAGGCCACTTATACAGGTAGTGGTCAAATTAGAGTCGACACTGTTCGCCGTGTGAGTACTTTACTAACACAAAGGTTTGACCCGTTAGCGCAAACTTTTACTTTACAACAAGGGCGACATTTAGCAGCGATAGACTTATGGTTCACCACTAAAGGCACCAAGCCTATTCGTTTACAAATTAGAGAAACATCAACAGGTTTACCTAATCAGCAAGTATTAGCACAAACAACACTTCAAAGTAGCGATATTAAAGTAGATGGTACAACAACGCGTTTTGAATTTTCGCCAGTATTTTTAAATGCAAATCAAGAGTATGCCTTAGTTGTTCTAACCGATGATACTAGCTATGAACTTGCAATTGCAGAGCTTGGCAAGTTTGACCCTGATAATGGGTGGGTTACAAGTCAGCCTTATCAGGTAGGTGTTTTACTATCGTCAAGTAATGCCAGTACTTGGACGCCGCATCAAAGTATGGATATGGCATTTCGTTTATTGGCTGCGCGTTTTAGCAATAATGCGCGAACTGTGCCTTTAGGTGATGTGGAAGCTGATAAAATTACTGATTGGTTGCCTTTGGCGGTAGTAGAGCGTCCAGGTAGTGAAACAGACTTAAGATTTCGCTTTAAGCTAAAAGATCAAACGGGCCCTTATTATACCTCTCAAGAGTGGGAGCCACTTAATTTACCTGAAAATCTTACAGGGAAATTAGAGGTTGAAGCTGTATTAACAGGCTCTGAAACCCGAAGCCCAGTGTTATACCCAGGTGTGCAGGCAGCACTTGGACAAGTGCAACAAACAGCTGAGTATATAACCCGTGCGATCCCTTGTCGTACAGGTATTGATGATAAAACAAAACTAACCGTTGCCTTTGAAGCTTTTTTACCTGGGCAAGCATCGGTTGATGTTTTTGCGCAAATTAATGATAGCTGGCAGCCTGTCACTCTAGACTCTGGTAATGAAATTGGCGATGGCTGGCAAAGCCGTAAACTGATTCTATCAGATGTGACCAGCACACAAGTGAGAGTAAAACTACAACTTAAAGGCAGCGCAAAAGACAGACCTAGAGTGCGCGCTTTACGTGTTTTAACGACTTAATTTTTGAAGCCCTTGATGAAACCTACGTAGCGCAATGTTAATTAGGTTTCATGCTAATGAGGCCAACATGATCAATTAAGTTAATAAGGAACAAACATGATTGATAATCAAACAGTACATCAAAAATATCCATTACCCCATCCAGATAATCTTTTACAAAATGATGTAACACGAATCAGTGATGCAATCACTTCGATTGATGGCGATATATGGCAGCAAAACGAACTGCAAAAGTTACAACAACTCAAAATGGCCGAAAAATTTCGCCGCTTGAGAATTAATACTTTGCTAGAGCAGCCATTATTGATGGTTTAGTCACTGGTTTAACTGATGGTGAAAAATTGGTTTAACAAATTAAAGAGAATATTATGTCAACAATATCAAATGCAGCCCAGGTTATGGTCGATAAGCTGGTTGCTGACATGCAAGGACAGACCCCATTAAGTAGCGAAGAGCAACTTTTAGTTGCTAAAGCACTTGATACGATGAAAAACAATGTCACCTTTGAAAATGCACTTGTTGCAGTGGCAGAAGAGCATTTAAATACAGCAACATCTAGCCTATTAAGTGCCGAAGGGAAAATAAATGCAGCAAAAGATGCCATAGTTGCAGATGCAGACAATTTAGCGTTAATTCCAACTATGAGTTCAAATATAGATGCTCGTTTAAATGTAATGAGCACTGACATGTCAAATCAGTTGGCAACTGTAAAACCAACAGTAAAAGCAGCTGTGGACTCATCAGCTAATAATCATGTTGTTAGTTATTACAACCAAGATGTACTATTACGACAATATATAGCTAATAGTTACCACAATCATAAACCTAATACAGTAGCGGCAGTAGACAACTATGATACAGGTGAGTTTTATTGTTATATTGACTACGGAAAGACAGTTACTACATCAGCAAATCGTTGGAATCACTTAGTACGTATAAAAGCTGATGGCACGGTTGTAAATACGATTAAATATGACCCATTCATTACTGCTGGTGCTGATATAAAGTTTATACCTTTAGATGATGATACTATGAGGTTAACAAATTACACAGGAAGTACCTTATATGTACAGCAGATACAAGCGTTTACATGGGAATTTCAAAAAGTCATTGATTATAATCGTCAGTACTATGACAAGGTAAGCAAAAAAGTTTATGTGGTGAATAGCGGTATACTTAATACTCTAGATTCAACCAATGGATTTGTAGTTGTACCTGAAACGATTTTTGTGGATCAAGACGCTTTTGATACGTGGGCTACAAATGCGGGGCATATTCCTTTACATAATATGGGATGCAGTTTTACAAATAGTAACCATGCTGTAGGAAGTGTTTCGCACAACGGTAATACTTCTGCTCCCGCCTCTACCCACAATCTTCAGGTGTATTATGGAGGTCGCAATACAACTACTTATACATCATTTACAGGGTTTGATACTAAAATTGGTTATAGCAAATGTCCTTGGCCTAAAGCCAGAAGCTTGAATATTGCAGGCACTATAAATTCTGCTGCAAATGGAGCAACGGGTAACGACCTCGTTAACAACTGGAAAGGTGCACTTGCTTTTGTAGATATGTATGGAAACACTGATAGGTTAATGTTTGAGTATTTCACTATGGCTAACGGTCATCACTATAGTAGTCAGGTTTCTTACTTTTCAACTATGGTTGCTTACTCACATCAGCATAGGGCTTTAATTTCAGACATATCAGGTCAGGATTATTATTCAGGGGGAAACCATACATCTTGGGCTTCACTTGGTTTAACTTACGGGAGGTAAATGATGTATACATGGAATAAAGATAACTTATATTTAAACTCAGCTATAGATGGCTCTATTATACCAAATGATCCTCGTTCAGGAGAAAAGTGGGCTAATGAATCTGTTGCTATGTTATGGGCTGAGGCAGAAAAAGTGAGAGCAGAGGCGCAAGCGTTGCTGTTATCTTCACCGCAATCGCTTAATTATACAGGCCATATCGTTTTTACCTCTAATGTGGTGAATGAAAATACAGGCACTGTACTACAAGCCCCAAATCCTGAGGCTGAATTTAGTGAAATGACCATTACTAAAAACTCGGTATTAAAATTAGTGGCAAATATTCAGTCTGATAAAAATGATGAAGCTACAGTTTTAACTGATTTGCCAAATGATATGTTTCGCATTCCAATTCGTAATCAAGATACTGCAGAGCAAGACTTATTGCTAGGCACTTTAGATAAAGGTATTTTAACCGTTGAGGCCGTTATGGATAAAGCGGGTTATTGGGAAGTGACTGAAGCGCTAATTAACAGTAAGTTACCTGATGACTTTAATTTAGCAATGGAAAAAATGGTCTTTGCTGTAGTGAGTGTCCCTAAGGCCAGTATGGTAGACACTACGACATCAGAAGCATCTTCTTCACAAGCTATAGAATCAGTTTCGAATGCAGCAGAAGCGAGTGATTCGTAATCCCCAGCTTCTGAATCTATGGTCTCTTAATCAACTGTTAGAGTATAAAAAATCCCAGCAATAAATGTTAACTCAGAGCGTATTACGCCTGCATAAACTTTGAAATATGAAGGTTTTAAGCATGACTTATCTATTGTTTAATCTAAAGATTCTGCTTTAAGTTGACGTTAAATATTACATTTATATCTTTCAATTTTAAACTCATACCTATATGCAATAGCTGAGCCCATACGGCTTTTAATTTAAGCCGTATGGGCTCATTTTATTGAAATCTCAAAAAAGAGGATTTATGTCAACAATATCTAATTTGACCCAGATTATGGTCGATAAAATGGCGCTTGAAATGCAAGGGCAGACTCCGCTTAGTCCAGAAGAGCAGCTCTTAGTTGCCAAAGCACTCGATACGATGAAAAACAACACTACCTTTGAAACAGCCCTTGTTGCTGTGGCTGAAGAGCATTTAAATACGGCAACTGCAATACTTAAAAGCGCTGAAACAGCCATAGATGCAGCCAAGCTTGATATTGCAGCTAAAGCCACTGCACTCAATATGATCGAAGGTATTTCAACTATCTCAGGAAATACAGCAACTATAGTTGGAGAGATTTCATCCACAGTTAATACTATTAAAACAGCTTCAGTTATAAAAAGTATTCAAAGAGGAGAGCAAAGTTTAACTCCCAATGCAGAAACTAATGTGAGTGTAACGTCAGTTAACCCTACAAAGTCTGTATTAAATGTCAGCTGTAAAAGTGGTTATGCTGGGTATAATGCTGGAAATCATATGGCCCTGGGTTCGACTAATGTGGGTGGTAAAATAACAAGTGCTACAAATTTATATTTTAAAAATAGTACAGGGCCTTGGACAAATTATAAAGACAATGCAGTTGTTTATTGGGAGTTAATTGAATATGTTTAAAAAATATGCACATGTAAATGATGAAAACTTAGTAACCGGTTTATATGACTTGAGCGGTAAAGTGAAACGTAATGATTATATTGATGTTACCGATTTAAAAAAACAGGTTGAAATTGGTCAGGTTTATAATCCGGTTAAAAAAACGTTTGTTAACTTTAAGCCTAAAGCTTTGACTTTAACAGAGCTTAAAAAGCAAAAGCAATCAGATATAAAAGCACAAGCAAAAGTTCAGATTGAAGCACTTGAAGGTGAGTCTCAATGGAAAGTACGCAAAGCAGAACAGCGGGCGGTATTATCTAATGATACAAGCGCTCGCGATGCACTTTATACTGCTATTGAAAACATACGTCAAGCATCTAATGAGGCTGAACTTGCTTTATCAAAATTAAAAACACGTGCGCAAATACAAGCGTTTGTTTTTAAGTTAGCAAAGTAATTTAACCTGGTAACGCTTTACCTAACAAGCTCTTTATCTCACAGTTAAGCCTAACCATTTTTAAATTCCCCATACTTTTATAAACGCTTTCTCTCACACTTAGAAACAATCATGTTTTTATCTTAAAGCGACTAAGGTGATTTATTCATTTTAAGCAGAGATAATCCGAAATACTTCAGAAATCATTTAGCTATTGAAATTTGAATTTACTTCTTAATCTAGTTAAGAAGTAAATTCAGGAATTAAAAGTTACTGTCAATTAATTTAAGAGGATATATGTCAACAATATCAAATTTAACCCAGCTTATGGTCGATAAAATGACTCTCGAAATGCAGGGGCAAACACCATTGAGCCCAGAAGAACAGCTTCTGGTTGCTAAAGCTTTAGAAGCAATGAAAAGTAATGTTAACTTTGAAACTGCATTAGTCGCAGTGGTAGAAGAACATATCAATGAATCAACTGAAGCATTATTGAATGCCGAAACCGCGATTATTACAGCCAAAAATACAATTGAACAAGCAAGTAATGAAAGTAATATAACGTTATTAAAACAGCATTATGAACTGTTAAATGGTGATATGGCTACGGTGCAGTTTTTACTTTCAGATTTGACAGTTGAAGAATTTAATACTTGGTTGACTACACATGGGGCTGAATTTAATACGAGTATAAATGCTGTTTTTGTAGCTTATAAAATATTTGAGAATGCAAGTGCGGTGAATGCAATTGTTGCCAGCGCAGATGCCATGTCAAAAATAGCTTCTAGCTCATCAGCGATGTCTGCACTTGTAGCAAGTTCAATTGCAATGTCAGCGGCTTCGGCCAGCTCTATAGCCATGTCTGCTTTAGTCGAAAGCTCAAAGGCTATGCCTATTCTTGCTGCAAGTTTAGATGCTATGACTATTGTTATTGCGAGCCCTATAGCAATGCCCATTATTGTTTCAAGTCCTACGGCAATGCCTATTGTTGCAGCAAGCACTTCTGCTATGAGCGTAATTGCATCAAGTCTTGTTGCAATGTCTATGATTGTTGCAAGCCCAATAGTTATGTCAATGATAGCAGCAAGTACAGTGGCTATTTCTGAAATTAATAATTCTCAATTAGCTAAAGATAAATTATACCAAATTGCTACCAAATGGACGAAGTCAGGTTCAGCTTGGCAAACTAATACAGTATTTTCTGCAGATGATTTTATGTTAGTGCGCATTATACAAAAAGATAACCCTGCAGGTTGGGGAGTTCGAGCCGCTTCTGGACAAACAATCAAAGCGGAAGGTGAGACTTGGACAACAACAAATGCAGGTTCTACGAATAATATACTTAATGAAAATTCAAGTTTTCCCTTTATAGCAGATGATGCAGTTCGTGTATTTAAAAATAAAAGTTTAAAAACGTATTTATATAATACATACGAAATTGCTTACATAAAACTATAGGAATAAACATGCCATTATTAATATTTGATACTAACAATAAATTGTTAAGTGCTACGCTTTCATCTAATAATATAGAAGATTGGTACGGTGAAGGGATTGCAATAACTGTAGATGAATTACCTAAAGATTTAGTTGGTTTAAAACTCAATGATGAATTTAAACTAGAACAAGACTTCGCTATCTATAGCAAACATTTACAGCTGCAAAAAAAACAAGAAATACAACTAGAATCTAAAAGGCTAATTCAAGAGCTAGAGGGAGAGCAGCAGTGGCGGTTACGTAAAGTAGAGCAACAAGCGATTTTATCGAAAAATAAAACAGCAAGGAACCAACTTTATTCTCAAATAGAACAAATCCGGGCGGCATCAAATGACGCTGAGCAAGCTCTAATGAAATTAAATGAATTAGAGAAAATTAAGTCCTTTAGTTTTAATTTCTCAGGTAATCAAAGCTATCAACGACAAAACAAATTCGCAATATTAAAAAACTTATTTAGAAGAAGCTAATATTTCAGAAGTAAACTTAACCAGCATTTATCACCCCTCAATCCAAAGGACTAATTTAATGAGTCAAATTAATTTTAGCCCCGTTGATATCAGTAAATTACCTATTCCTAATGTCATTGAATCGCTTGATTTTGAGTCTATCAAGGCTGAAATTCTGGCTGACTATACGTCTCGATATCCGAATGCACAAATTGAGTTAGCATCAGAGCCTGTTGTTAAGTTAATAGAAACATTTGCATATCGAGAGTTATTAGTACGCCAGCGGGTTAATGATGGTGCAAACTCGGTATTACTGGCTAAAGCAACTGGCGCACAGCTTGATTATTTAGGCAATCGTTTTAATGTAAAGCGTCAGTTGGTAATAAAAGGCAATACAAGTGTAACACCCGTTATTGCTGATGTGTACGAAACTGATGAGCGGTTTCGTAAACGGATACAATTATCACTTGAAGGCTTCTCTACAGCGGGGCCTATAGGGGCATATGTATATCATGCTTTGGCAGCATCAGCTTTTGTAAAAGATGTAACCATAGATGCACCTGAATTTAGTTATGCTGAAATAGAACCTGCTTTATTAGCACAATTACCTGAAAATGTTGCTGTATTGCAATGTACTTATGATGCGGGATTAACAAACCCTATGCCAGGGGATGTTGCTATTACAACTTTGAGTACATTAGGCAATGGTAAAGATGAGGTTTTGGCAAGTTTAGTTGTTGAGTCACTCAGTGATGATGAGATCAGGCCTTTAACAGATCATGTTTGCAATCGGGAAGTTGAAATAATTGAATATGAACTGAATGCCACCTTATTTTGTTTTAAGGGAACCGATAGTAAAACGATTCAAGCCGCATCATTAAAAGCGGTGAAAGAGTATATGCGACAACATCATAAATTGGGGCTTGCGGTTACGCAATCGGCATTATATTCGGCTTTACATCAGCCTGGGGTTGAACGAGTTGTACTCACAAGTCCAAGTGCAGATATCATGGTTGAAAATCATCAAGCTGCATATTGTATAGGTGAACAAGTACATATTAAGGAGGCATAATATGATAAACCTTAATGTGACTACTTCTGATAAAGCTTTAATTGATATAAAAACGAGTAAAAGCTTATTACCACCCAATGCAACACCTCAGGAAAACCAAATAGAACTTGCTGCAAGTCGAATAAGTGATGTTGCTGTGCCTATAAAGCACTTATGGGATCCATTGAAATGCCCAGAGCATTTATTACCTTGGTTAGCATGGGCGTTATCGGTAGATGAATGGGATAATGATTGGCCCGTAGCTATTCAGCGAGAAGTCATTGCCAGTAGTACACAAGTTCATCGAACTAAAGGCACTGTGAGCGGCGTACGTAAAGCTCTGGCAAGTCTAAATGCCAGTATAGAGTTAAGTGAATGGTGGCAAAATGGGGGCGTGCCTCATACTGCAAAGTTAACGGCATTAGCACGAAACAATTTAACACCAAGCGGGGATACGTTATTAACACCCCAACTTCAAGCACAACTTTGGCGAATTGTATCTGCGACTAAGCCAGTGCGAAGCAATATACATTTCAGCGTAGGTGTACAGCAAGATAAGGTTATTCATACATCTGCTATCGGCACAACACATAATCTCAGTCGGCAAAGTGTTAAAACCATGGTCAATAATGATTTTTCAGCCAGTTCATTACATACATCACAAGTTGCAAATGCTGTTGGAGTTAGCCGAACTGATATGTTGGTGCAGCCTAATTCTCAATTAAAGCGCAAAATACCAACGGCTTTAGCTATGGGGTGTGCATTTCATTTAAGCCGAGCAAGTATGCACTGCCAATAACCTTTATTTTATATGTAGTTACAAACAATAAGGAGAGTTTTAATGAGTGATTATACACCCTTAATAACACAAGCTGGTTTAAATGCTGCGGTAAATGCAACCCAAGGCGGTTTTAAGATAGAGATCAGCCATATTGCAGTGGGTGACAAGGGATATGCACCTAGTCGAAGTCAAACTGTTTTACAAAATGAAAAAGACCGTGTGATGGTCTCTGGCGGAAAACATGCAGGCCCAGGTCAGTGGCATTTAACGGGCGTATTTGAGAAAAAAGAGAGCTTTGCAGTACGAGAGGTTGGTTTTTACTTAAGTGATGGTACTTTATTTGCTATTTGGTCTCATCCAATTAATACCCTTTTTTATCAAACACCTATTGCAAAAGTAATACAAGGATTTGACCTGATTTTGTCGGGTGTGCCAATTGAGGCTATTTCAGTTGATATAAGCGGAGATTTAAACCTTTATTATGGTGATGAGTTTTTGTCTCTTGCTGTAATACAAACCAAACAACTTATTGCCCAAGTTCAAACCATGCATCGCCAGATTCAATTTAATAATAGATTACTTAAAGCAGGAGTTTAAAAATGAGCATAGAACAAAACCTTATCCAGTTGCAGCAGGTGAATGCCCAGCTGCATCAAGGAGTAAATGCATTAACACAAGAAGTCACCTCAAAAATAGGTGAAATTGATTCAAAACTAAATCAATCAACCAGTGAGGCAAAAGAAAAAGTTGATGGGTATATAGCCTTGTCACGAGATAAACAATCTCATTATAGGATCACTAAAAATCAGGCACTCATTCCTAATGAGGCGAGCACTATGCCTAAGTTTTGGTCTCAAGGTTTTGTTAAATCAGCTAAATTAATTGAAACGGTCACAACAGGTATTGAGCCTGATCAACGATCTGATTTAGCCCGTGAGTTTTTACGTGCTATCAATAGTGATAGAAAATACTTTGCTAATAGTTTTAAAATTTGGGAGTTAGAATATTATCCAAATAGAAGGGGTGACGATATTAATGATTACGCATATTTAATGTATCAATACTTTAGGACAACAAACTACATAACAGTCGCGGCAATTGTAAAACATATTAAAGGAGTTGTGCCTGATAGCTGGTGGTGTGGTGGTTTAGAAGCAAACCAACAAGCAAAAGTATGTGGTTCTCACTCAACAATGGGCGGGCGAAACTTTTACTCTCATTGCCACCCTTATGTAAGAGGTGCTGGAAAAGCAGAAACAGAAACAGGCATTATTCAAGTTGCACTGCCAGCAGTTGTAACGGGAGATGTAGATTTAACTGGTGGTAATTGGGGCCAGTTTGCATATTTAGGTGACGCAGACCAAGCTGCTTTTGATTAATTAGGAGAATAATAATGGCACATTTAATTGTAAATTATAAAACAGTAGATTTAAATTTAGACCCAAGCATCCCAAAAGATGTTGTTGCACAACTTGTGAGTGAAATGTATGGAGAGGATGCTGAGTTTAGCATTGAGCTAAATGAATCCGAATTACTGACTAAAAAACGACATGTGATCAGAAAAAAGATTAAAAAATTAGGTGAAGATAGCGAAAGTTTATTAGGTACAACAACGGATGCGGTGCATTTATTAATGTATCATTTTTCTAAACTAACACTTGCTATTAATAACGCCACAAGTATTGAAGAGCTTAAAGTAACATCAGCAGAGTTTGGTGAATTAGCTCAGTCTTTTATCAATAAAGTTGACTCAGGTGAAACAGCACTGCCTTTTAATACCAAAACAGGTGAAAAGGTGATTGAAGATTTAAGTTCTAGAGCGACTATTATCACTACTGCAATTTCAAGTTAATACCTAGTTTTCAATATATTGACTCTTAGGTCATACTTGACCTGTTTTTATTAGCTGAAAAATGTAGAATTTATCCATACTAAAATAAACCCTATCAAAAAGTTTACTTATAAATCAACGTATTTAGAACGCTAATATTAGTATTAAAATTAAGAATTAATTATGAAATCAAAAATTCACATTACCTATGATGAAAACTCAAGGTTATTTGTTTTAACTAAGCCTTTTGTCACCCCCGAACTCACATTACCCATAGGTATGAAATCTGATGGTTTTAGCTCTCCTTGGTTTACGCGCTGGTATGTTAGTCGCGTTGATACAGGTTGGGCTGCTGCCTGGGTTCATGACCATTGTTATCAAAATGCGATTAAAACAAAAGCGTGGGCAGATTTATTATTTTATAAAAATTTGCGCCGCTGTAAGGTTAAAAAGTTAAAAGCACGACATATGTATCTAGGTGTTAAGTATTTTGGTAAAGGAAAATACTAGCGGTTTATATTCTTTTAATGGTCATTTTTTTGCACCACAGAGGTCATCGAACTTACAGATAAAAGCACCGAGATATAGAGAGATGTATATAGCAAAGTAACAAGTTAGTATCTATATTTTATCTGAGTAGCAAAGCCTTACAGCCCTTGGTTGTAAAATTTAAAAAATCCAAAATCCCAAGTTAATAGTCAAAAATTTATTAATCACAAACAATCCACCTTAAGGTAATTTATGTCTGCTTACAGCTTATTAGATCTGTCTCAAGTGCCAGTGCCAGATATTATCGAAACGCTGGACTTTGAAGTCATATTTAAAGATTTAAAACAGCAATTAATTAATATTAATGCACAACATGCACAGGTTCTCAATTTAGAGTCAGAACCTTTAACGCAAGTTTTACACACCTTTGCTTATCGAGAACTCTTGTTAAGAGCGCAACTTAATGATGTAACAAGAGCAAATATGCTGGCCTCAGCCACAGGTTATGACTTAGATGCAATTGGCGCACGTTACAATATTAAAAGATTAGAAAAATCGACAAATGTGTTAAGTGAGGGCCGTGAAAATGAACAAAATACAGAAAATTCTCAACTTTTAATTCAAGAAAGTGATACTAATTTTCGTCGGCGTATTCAAATGGCTTTTAATGGTTTAAATACCGCAGGCAGTGAAGGCAGTTATATTTTTCATGGTTTATCATCAGATCCACAGGTTTTAGATATTGATGTAACCAGCCCCGCTCCCTGTGAAATTGTTATGACAATATTAAGCTCTCAAATTCCTTCTGGCATACCCAGCGATGCGCTATTAGTTAAAGTCCGCCATTATTTTGGTTTAAAGCCTGATGGTAGTAGTGGATTTAAAAACTATCAGTTAAATGATTCAGAACAGTTACAAAATATTAGACCTTTGGGCGATAAATTAACAATTCAAAAGGTTGATGTTGTTGAATATCAGGTCGAAGCGGTATTAGGGTTATTACCCGGTGTAGGACAAGACGAAATACTATTAGAAGCTAAAAAATCATTATCAACTTATAGCGATAAGCGCCATAAGTTAGGAAAAAAGATAAGTGTTTCAGGGCTTTATTCTTCCTTGCATTTAGATGGGGTTGATACTGTTCGCTTAATTTCTCCTGTAAGTGATATTCAAGTGGCTAAAAATCAAGTGGCGTATTGCACAAATCAGTTGATATCTACAGAGGTTATTTATGACTGATATCAGCTTACTAGAGAAGGGAGTAAATAATCAACTGGCATTAATGGCACAATTAACCAATAAAGATAAACAAGATGCCGTTAAAAAAATAATCTCCTTATGGGACCCATTAAATTGTCCTTTATCGCATTTATCTTGGTTAGCTTGGGCTTTATCTATAACGCTTTGGAATGATGCGTGGCCTGAGTATATAAAGCGCAAAGTGGTTCAAAATTCTTTTGAAGTACATAGATATAAAGGCACGCCCTATAGTGTACAAAAAGCACTTAATAATTTAAATATTCAGGCACAAATTAATGAGTGGTGGGAGTCTGAACTCAATGAGAATAACCAAAGACAGCCTGGCACTTTTAATGTTGATGTTTTTATATCTGAGCAAGGCATTGACTTACCTTTATTACAGCAAACTCATGAAGTGATCAAACATCATAAGCGCGCGAGTGCGCACTATAACTTAACGATGAACCTGAGCAATAAAACTCAGCTTAATATGGCAAGTACAAGTATTAGCAGTTTGTCAGCAACTGTATACCCATTTTATGCAGGTGAGCTTAAATCAGTGGATCAATTTTTAATTGCAAGTGCTGCCATTTCACTTAACCAAATTACTATTTTACCGGGAGTTTAAATTATGTCGCAATCTCAATATTGGACTATGTTGACACCAAATGGTCGTGCCAAAATTGCTAATGCGATAGGTACAGGACTCAAAATTAATATTATAAAATTTGCTGTCGGCGATGGACATATTCAAGCTGATGCAAATGATTTAACCAATGTTCGATTCACGGGTTTAATTAATAGTTCAAAAACGGATGATAGTAATCAATCTTTAGTTGAAATGATTGGCATAGTACCCGCCAGCGAAGGCGGTTTTTACGTACGCGAAGCGGCGTTTTATACCGATGATGACGAAGCTTTTGCCATCGTTAAATACCCAGAAACATACAAACCCAAAATAGAGGATAACGCCTCGGCAGAGCTTGGTATAAAAGCGGTTATTGATGTGGTTCAAGCTGATGTGGTTAATTTAAAAGTAGATCCTTCTATGATTTATGCGACACAAAACTGGGTTGCAACTGAAATCAATAAATTTGTTGGTTTGCTCAGTTTAGATGGTGGCAATTTTACCGACTCTTTCCCTAATACATCATCAATAGATGGAGGACAAATTTAATGAGTAATCAAATTCAAATACGCCGTGGTGTTGAATCAAACCGAGGTGGTGTAACGCCAGCAGCAGGTGAGCCAATTTGGATCACAGATAATAAACGTTTGTTTATTGGTGATGGCATAACACCAGGCGGCATAGATATATTTAGCCAATTAGGCTCTGCGATTTATAAAAATGCAGGTAGTAATGCAAATCAGGTTTTACTGTTAGATAGCAGTGGTAAAATTCCAAGCGCTGTTTTACCCAGCTTAGCCATAGGTGAACCTTTTGAGGTCGCAAGCCAGTCGGCCATGTTAGCACTTAATGCACAGGCGGGTGATTTAGCAATACGTTCAGATGAAAGTAAAAGTTACATTCTAAAGTCGACACCCGCAAATGTATTAGCAAATTGGGTGCTATTGCGTACACCCACAGATTCTGTACTTTCGGTTAATGGTAAAACAGGCTCAGTGACATTAACTAAATCTCATGTGGGTTTAGCAAATGTGACTAATGAATCGAAAACTCAAATGTTTCACTCACCTACTTTTACAGGAAGCCCAAAAACACCCACGGCCAATATTTCTGATAACAGTGCCAATATCGCTTCAACAGCATGGGTTAAAACATGGGTAGACTCATTAGGTTTAGCCGTAGAAGGCGGTTCAATAGACGGAGGCACATTTTAATGGGTCGCAGAATTCAATTTCGACGGGGCACGGAAGCCGATAGAAAGCAAACGGTACTGGCTAATGGAGAACCTGGTTTTTCTCCTGAAGAAAAACAGTTTTTTATTGGCGATGGTGTAAGCAGAGGGGGGATACCAACCATGATGGCCCACTTTAAAATTATCAATACTCCCTCGACTGCAGTGTTAGGTGGACGTCATTTATTTACGACTATCACAACATTACAACTTGAAGATAATCAACCAGAAGGTGCCTCATTAACCGTGTTATTAGATGAAAGTGCGGGTGCAACAAAAGAGTCACCTGCCAAAGTGTTAGCGCCACAAGGTAAAACCATTGCTAAAGGTTCAAGTGCAGGAACAGAATATCAAATGTCAAAATCAGGCATTGAACGCACGTTAATTTTTAGAAATGGAGGCTGGGCATTATGAGTGTAGTAACCGATGACGATATTAATTTTGGTAACGAAATTGGCAGTTATACGCTTTCAGAGCGCAGCATTTCAGGATCCGGTCATCAATTATTAGTGCCTGAAGGCGGCATTGTTGACGAAACAAAATACCCTGAGTTAGCCGCAGTGATACCGACTAAAACCATGTTTAACAGTAAAGCAGGTCAAATTATAGCGACTGCACTCATCACGGAATTTGTCGCGATGGGAGTTCGAGAAAACAAAGATAAGTTTATTGTTATTGATACAAATGCTGGCACAGGTGGCTCAGTTTATGAAGTAAACTTTGCCACTGAGACAGTATCTTTAATTATTAGCGTATCTCAACATGCGTTTGCTATCACTGAGTATGCTATTAGTCCCAATGGAAAATATATTGGTTTTTGCTTTCTATATTACAATAGTGTTCCTGACGAAACCCGCCTGGTTTGGTCCTCAGATTTTGGCGCTACATGGAAATACCAAACGATATTAAATGAAGATCGAGCGAAATTTTTCATGAAAGTGAATAATTTAGGACAATGGTTTTTAGCAAGCGATGCTTGGCCAGCTAATACAACAAAAATATTAAGAGCGCATACATTAGAGGGCGGCGCGGCTACGTGGACAGCAAAGAGCACCATCACAAATAATAGTTATAACTCGTTACTAGGAGATGTAGCAGACAATATGTCACTTGTTGTTGCATATCAAACACCCGATATATTGCATGTATCATTAGATAAAGCTAGCACATGGATTGATAGGTCATCAAATTTAAGTGCGGATATCAAAGCCTTGCTTATCAGCTGCAAAGTTTTAATTAATGATATTGGCTCACATATTATTATCATCAGAACTAATTCAGATAGTGCATTTCACTTCTTAGAGTATTACGTGTCAACAGACCAAGCACAATCCTGGACACAATATAAATTACCTCTACAAAATGAACTTGGCTTAGCGCGTAGTTGGAGTGTTGATTTACAAGCTGACAACAGCACAATCAGATTGAGATCTAAAACAACGGATCCAGATGATAGTACCAAGACTAATACCGAAGATTTATCACTTAATTACATTACACATCAAATAGCTGATGTGCTTATAACAAAGGGTATAAAAGAGTTATTTTTGACAATAAATAAACATTGGTTTTATGCGGGCGCGGGTTCTGATCCAGATCGAATTATTGGGATGCTACATACGCAAAGATACCCAACAAGCTTAGCCCTTGGAAATTTCAAACAGATAGGTGATTACCGTAATTCAAACTTACCGCTGAAACTGATTGCTGACAAAGCATAAGGATTAACTATGAATTCATTGATACCCCACTTTGAAATACAAGGCACAGCTAATTATCCAGATAATTATCAGTTATTTACACAAATGGAAAAAGTCAATTTTAACAACAAAGATTATTGGTTTTGTCATTATGCGGGAGACAAACAATTAACCGAAGTATCTGAACTAAATGCATATTTAACTTGGCTACAAATTCAGCCAAAACAAACAGGCATACGCATTATTACAATCGGCTCAATGAAGCGCAGATTCACAACAGAGGAAGAAGTTTTAATCGTTGATAGCACAGATACGATGGCAAAAGTGATACGAGAGCGTTTATCAAGTTCGCGTTATGCGGATTTAGATTTTTTAGAGTTGACTAGAGGCGTGTCATATTTAGTTAATTTTTTAGTCAATACTGGCGCTGTGAAATATGAATTTAAAGACAGGTTAGAAGAGTTATTACAAGACGGAACTAGCAAGGAGAGGTATACCGGCTTATTGTGATTTTTTATAAAAATGGTGTCGTTTCTAGATTGAAAATTAAAAGTTTGATATAGAAGAGTTTAATTACTTTTCAGGTATTTTGTTTCCTCTGTGTAGCAAAGCCTCTGTGTTTTCAGTGGTAAATATTATTCACTGTGAAGCCTGTCGAATTCATAAAATCCACTAAATAAGAATAAACAGATATAGACGGTCAGACTTGACCTGTTATTGAAACAAGAAAAGCGTAATATTGAGTTATGCTCAAACAAGTCTTAAATAAGTAAAAAGGATTACAGGTTAAAGTATAAAGTATTTAATCATTTCTCTGTGCAGCGCGAAGCACCTGTGTGTTCTCAGTGGTAGATATCTTTATTTACCACTGAGCACACTAAGCTCACTGAGAAAAGCTAAATAACAAGGTTTACCTGAATTATAAACCGCTTATTAGAGCGGTTTTTTTATACCTAAAATAAAAAACGTTAAGGGTCATAATTGACCTGTTCCTTAAACTATAAAAGCGTATGATTTAGTTATTCTCAAACAAGCTTAAATAACTTTAAATTCAAAAGCTTACTTATGAAAGTGGTGAGGCTATATTATGACGATTAATCGTAGTGCTATGTTACAAGCAATCAAGTTACAACTGGAAACAAGCCTAAAAGATAAAGCGCAGGTTTTATTATTAGCAACAGATAAACCAATAGAAACACAAGCTAAAGTATTAATAAAACTGCTACAAGAAGATGTTTTATTTACTGACTCAAATAGTGACCATAAAGATGGTAAAAAAAATAACCAAATTTTGGTACCTCAATCAAATTTAAATGACCAGCGTGCATTACATCTGGTATTAAAAACGACAGTACAGGCTAATACCCCAAGTGAATTATTAACCTTATTAGATGATATCGCATCAAAAAATGAGTTGAGTTTACAAGACTCAGACAAGGCCGTGTTATGGCAAAGAGTGCAACCGCAAAATACACAATTTGATTTTATTGAGTCACAAAATGTATTTAGCGCCACTATGACTCAGTTTTTTAAAATGTATTACTTGGTTAAGCAGATTGATGAAAATGAAGAAATGCTTATTAAAGAAGTTTACTTAGGCCAAGATGGCGAAAATCATCAACTGATTGCTACTTTTTCACAAGGTGAGCAAGTAACTGTTCCTGCAAGTTAAAAGGATTATTTATGAATACATTACAGCCTTTTGCTGAACTTGCTTCGGCAGACTTACAAAACCGACTGGCAAAAATGATTTTAATTGGCACAGTTGCACAAGTTGATTACGACACAGCCAGAGTCAAAGTAAAAGTTGGGGATTGGCTTACAACCTGGTTACCTTGGCTCACAAATAGAGCCAGCCATGACCTTAACTGGCAAGCGCTTGAAATTGATGAGCAAGTGATGGTTTTTTCACCTTGTGGTGATACCGCACAAGGGGTGGTTTTAGGCAGTATTTATCAACAAACACAACATCAATTAGTATCTGATATTGCGGTTGAAGAACGTCAAAATATACATAGGTTTAAATACCAAGATGGCACAGTCATAGAGTACGACAGAGCAAAACATAAGCTAAAGGCCGATGTTAATGGCGATGTTGAAATGAATGTGAATGGTTTTGATGGCTCTGAAGCGAAAGGCAATCTTAAAGTAACCGTAAAAGAAAATGCTGATGTGAGCGTAGGTAAAAACATGACAGCGATAGTGACTGAAAATGTGGTGATCACAGCAGGAAAAAGTGCATCAGTTACAGCAAGTGACAATATAGAAGTGAAAGCCAAAGCTATTTTATTAGATGCCAGCGCTGATATCACCATTAAAGCAGGCGGTACCTTGAAATTAAATGGTGCCAATATCAGTGCACAAGAATAGAGGTTAATGATGCCAGCAGTATCAGTCGATGGTCATATGACAAATTTACATAGCAGTTTTTTACCAGGTACAGCATCACAAAGCATAGGGAGTTTTACTGTAGCAGGTAAAGGTGTATTAAGAAAAGGCGATGCAATTTCCACTCATGGGCATTTAACAGATCCTAAATTGAAACATATTCTACCTTCTATTTCGCAAGGGGCTGCAACTTTTACTGTGGCAGGAAAACCGATTGTAAGGCTAGGTGATGGTACAAGCTGTGGTGCAAAAATGGCACAAGGTATTAGCAGTTTTACAGTTGGCTAAGTTAATACAAATTAGGCTTTTTTAAAAAGGAAAACCATATGATAGGCATGAATGCTAAAACAGGAAAAAGTCTTTCTGGTTTAGCCCATTTAAAACAAAGTATTGAAGATATATTAACAACACCTAAAGGCAGCCGCGTTATGCGTCGTGATTATGGTTGTGCTTTATTTGAACTGGTAGACCAACCTTATTCTTCTGTTTTAGTAGGTGATATTACGATGGAAATATCACAAGCGCTTAATTTATGGGAGCCAAGGTTTGAATTAGAGCGTGTAATTGTGAATCGAATCGAAGCTGGAAAACTGAGCATAGAAGTAATAGGTAAGTATTTATTGAATGGCGAAGCCGTTCGATTAGAAGGCATTGTTTTTTAATTTTTATATAAAACAATTTTTACACTGATGGGGTTCTCTCATCAAATCAAATAACAATTTTTTATTTTGTCAAAATCAATCGATAAAAGAGTGATCTCTTATCGGCTGCTTAATTTTGACTTTTTTTAACTGACACACTTTCAAAGGAGAAAATTATGTCAGATTTTTTACATGGGGTTGAAGTAATAGAGCTTGATCAAGGAACGCGTCCAATTAAGACGGTAAAGAGTTCAGTGATTGGTGTTATTGGTACGGCACCATTTGCCGATGCTGAAAAGTTTCCACTTAATACACCTGTGTTAGTGGCAGGTCGTCGTAAAGAGGCTGCTCCTTTATCAAAGGCATATGCAATTGAAAAAGCAAATACAGATGCTGTTACAAAAGCAATTGCAGAAGGTAAAACTGAAGCTGAAGCAAAAACTGCAGGTGAAGCTGCTGTAACGGCTTTATTGGCATCAGCAAAGCTTAAAGATGCAAGTGAAGGTACTTTAACCGCTGCAATGGACGGTGTATTTGACCAAGCGGGTGCGGCAGTTGTTGTTATTCGTGTTGATGAAGCGCTCACTGCTGAAGGTGCGTTTGATGAAGCAACGACTTTAAGTAATTTAGTAGGTGGTGTATCAGGTAATGGTGATTATGAAGGTGTTCAGGCATTTTTAGCATCAGAGTCTGTACTTGGCGTATCTCCACGTATTTTAGTTGCACCTGGTTTTACACATCAACGTCCAAGTGGTAACAAAAACCCTGTAGCAACAGAAATGGTAGGCATTGCCGAGCGTTTACGTGCGGTTATTATTGCTGATGGCCCAAATACCAATGATGCCGATGCTAAAACATACCGTGGTGACTTTGGTTCACGTCGTGTATTTGTTGTTGACCCTAAAGTTAAAGTATTTAAAGACGGTGCTGTTGTTACTGAGGCTGCCAGTGCACGTGTTGCAGGCATGATTGCAAAATCAGACAACGACCGTGGTTTCTGGTGGAGCCCAAGTAATACATTAATGAATGGCATTGTAGGTACAGCGCGTGCCATTGACTTCCAACTTGGTGATAGTAATGCACGTGCAAATCTACTCAATGAATCTGAAGTCTCTACGATTATTCGCCAAGACGGTTTCAGATTATGGGGTAACCGTACTTGTTCTGCTGATCCTAAATGGGCTTTCTTATCTGTTGTACGTACTGCAGATATGATTAACGATTCACTGTTACGTGCTCACATGTGGGCTGTTGACCGTAACATCACAAAAACTTACATCGAAGATGTGACAAACAGTGTGCAGTCTTACCTTGATAGCTTAAAAGCACAAGGTGCAATTTTAGGTGGCAAAATCTGGCCTGAAGATGAACTTAATACACCTGAAAATATTGCAGCAGGTAAAATTTACTTCAGCTTTGATTTCACTCCACCAACGCCTGCTGAGCATATTGTTTTTCGCAGCATCTTAACTAATAACTACTTAGAGGAACTTGTATAATGGCTAAATCTCCTAAAATTCTTAAAAAATTCAAATTATCTGTTGATGGTCAAGGCTACCTTGGCATAGCTGATGAAATTACTTTACCTAAAGTAACCGTAAAAACACGTGAAGTGACTTCAGGTTTTCAGGCACCAATTGAGCTGGATATTGGTCAACTAGAAAAATTAGAAGGTTCAATTACGTTACTTGAATATAACGATGCAGTAATGAAACTACTCGGTGGTTGGGGTGTTAAAACAACAACTATGACAGCGCGTGGTGCTATTCAAGCACAAGGTGAAGCGCCAGTACCAGTAGTTGTCACACTTGAAGGTTTCTTTAAAGAAGTTGATATGGGGAACTGGAAAGATGGTGAAGAAGCTAAGCTTACGATGCAATACACAGTTCAAAAATATCAATTGAAAATTGGTCAGGATGAAATCTACAACATCGACCTTTATAACGATACACGTATCATTAATGGTAAAGACCAAATGAAGCTGCTACGTGCTGCTATCGGAGAGTAATAACAAATGAAAGATATTATCAAGTTAGCTTTTCCTATCACAATAGATGCGCATGAATATAAAGAATTATCAATGCGCCGCCCTAAAGTGAAAGACCGTTTATTGGTAGATAGAAGTGATTTACATGAATCTGAAAGTGAAGTGCATTATTTTTCTCATTTATGTGAAGTATCACCTGATGTTATCGAAGAATTGGACTGGAGCGATTTTGTTCAGTTAAGAGAAAAACTACAGCTTTTTCTCGGATCCCGCCCAAGCGTTTAAAAAGTATGGTGATTGCCCTCGCAAAATATACAGGGTGGGGATTGCAAGAGCTACTTGACCTCACAGAGCCGGAATTAACCATGTGGTTTGAATCGGCTCTGGACTATAAGCAAGCATCTGAAAATGGATAGCTTACTTATCATAGCGCATAAAAAAGCGAGAATTTATTCTCGCTTTTTTATTTTTAAAACGCAACGCACTATAACGATGACAATTTTTTTGTCATACCTATTTCAATTTTTTGGATGCCGCCATGAAAGACAAAAACACCAAAGCGAAGAAGGACCTCAGGCAAGACGCTCGACGCTCAAAATCATTTAAGCCTGAGGCTTTAAGCAAAAATGTTATGCGTCCAAAAAGTCCTGTTACTGAATTTTCACAGTCTTTGTTTAGTGCACCTAAACAAATGGAAGTAACAAAAGGACAAACAGATCATAATGCAAAATTAGGTTCTGTTATTTCACAAATCAGTAAATTAGGTTCTAAAACAAAATCGCCAAAGTTAGTTAAGGCGATGAGTGGCCTTGCTAAATTAGACTTAAAACAATTAGAAACAGGTGATCTTTCAAGCTTAGTAAGTGGTTTACCCGAAGTATTAGAGTCTATTAATTTAAAAGAAGCCATTGAACCTGTTTTATCAAGTATCAATGCGTTTGAATCATTAGATATAAAGCAAATTGCAAATGGTGATTTAAGCTCATTAGCAAAAGTTGGCCCTGAATTATTAAGAAAATTAGACTTTAAAGAAGCCGCTAATGTGCTATCTCAAGGCATGGACTTAGTTGAGCAAGTTGATATTAAACAAATAGCTAATGGTGACTTAAGCTCATTAGCAAAAGCAGGCCCAGATTTATTA
>NZ_FOLO01000038.1:29922-36077 GCF_900112265.1 Pseudoalteromonas denitrificans DSM 6059
TATTAAGAGGTTTTGGGTTTGATGGTGCTGCTGATGTTTTTGAATCTATGGATGGTTTATTCGATAATATTTTCTCTGACAATGAAGATGAAATTGAAGATGAGAAAAAGAAGAAACAAAAAAATAAATCAAAACAAAAAGGTAAAAATAAAGGTCGCAAAAATAAAGGCCGTAAAAATAAATTTAAGAAAAAAGGTGGCAAAAACAAGCCTAAAAATAGCAAGTGGAATAAAAACAATCATCAACTTGATGACTCTGATCACGATAATGAAAAGTCCACTAAATTAAATAAAAATCAAAAATCACCCGCGAAACAAAATAAATTAGGTAAATCTTTTGGTAAGTCAAAAGGGGGGATGCTTAAAAGCTTAATGAAAAGTCCAGCCTCTAAAGTATTAGGTCGCGTTGCAGCGCCTATTTCAGCAATTATGGGAGCAATTAGCATAGGCTCCACTTTAAATGATGATTCATTGAGTGCGGCTGAAAAATCTAAAGGGGTAGGGGCAGCAGCTGGAGGTGCCGGAGGTGCGTTAGCTGGCGCCGCTGCAGGTGCCGCGTTAGGCTCTATCATTCCTGGTGTTGGTACTGTTATTGGTGGGCTTGTTGGTGGTGCTCTAGGCGCTTTTGGTGGTGAAAGCTTAGGTGAAGGCATAGGTGGATTTGTTGGTGGCTTCTTTTCTGATGATGAAGAGAAGCAAGATAAGTTAAGGAATAATACTAATACAACAAAAAGCAGCAGTCTTTTAGATAATAATGAACATAAAACTGTAAATAATATTTCCCCACAGAATCAACCTAAATCTGCCGCATCAAATTCAATAGACATGCTTGATGTATTGAAGAAAAATATGGGAGAAATAACTTTAGCTACAGGTACCTTAAAAGATAATAAGGATTTTTCACCAGCTCAAAGAAATAAAGCTGTGAAAGTAAATAAATTTACAGGTGCTTTAGATATAGGCTTAAATGTCCATTCAATTATTAAAAGTCTTTTTAATGAAAATTTATCAGGGCGTCAAAAATCAAAAGAAGTCGGGAAAACTTTAGGTAGCATGTCCGTTGGGTACTTAGGTTCACAAGCTGTTGCTAAGATCCCTTATGTTGGCCCTGCACTATCTCCTTTAGGTGGCTATTTAGGAGGTAAACATGGAGGTGAAGGTGGGGAGTATTTAGGTGGTGAAATTTACGATTTTTTCTCTGGAAATAAAATTTCTGACCCAGAGATGGGGGTTAAACCTAAAATAAATGCAGAAAATGATTCAAGTAAAAGTAAGTCAATTCATTTAACTGAGCTTGATGCAACAAAATTGAATTCAAACTCCTCTCCAAATAAAGGTACAGAAAAAAAATCAAATTTTATTTCCCCTTCTGTTGCCAATGTCACAGTCAATGCAGAAATAAATGTTAATGCGACTGCTGATATGGATAAAACTGCAATCGCTGAAGAGATTAAGCAAATATTAGAAGCAAAAGAACGAGATGCACTACGTGACTTGCGTTTACGTTACATCGATGAGGTAGCTTAATATGAAAATAACAAATACCCAATATCAAATGAAGTTGGGAGAGTTCCAGTTTGCGGTAAGTGGTGCCAGTTTTAATAAGCTCAACTATGAGTCTAATTATCGCTGGGATCCAAAATCTGCGCCAACGGAAAAATCGAGTCCCTTGTTACAGTATATTGGGCCGGGAGAAAGAACGTTAAATATAGAAGGTATTATATATCCTCAACTTGTGAAAAATGGGTTGAAACAGGTTGATATGATGCGCGAAGAGGCAAGTAAAGGTAAACCTTTACCCTTGTGTTATATAGAAACGGGTTCTTCCTCAAATAGTGGTGTGGGCAGAATACTAGGCTCTTGGTGTATTGAAAAAATAAGTGAACAAAGAAGTGTCTTTTTAGCGGATGGAAATCCAAGAGAGATAAGCTTCACAATGTCCTTAAAAGCGTTTGAAAACAAAATAAAATATTAAAGGATAATTCAGATGAGTAATGTTAATTATCGTACCAGTGAAGGTGACTGCCTTGATTATATTTGTTGGAAACATTATGGACATTTATCTGGCGTGGTCGAAAAAGTATTAGAGCATAATCCAGGGCTTGCTTCATTAGGTGAGTTATACCCTGAAAACATTGTGATTATTTTACCTGAAATCTCAGTTTCTAAGGTAAGTAATATCGTTAGAATTTGGGATTAAGGAGCTATTTATGTTCATGAAACCTCAGTTTGTTCTCAATGCAAATGGCAAAGACATCAGTCAATCATTAATGGATCGCGTGGTATCCGTTAAAGTGTGTCAAAAATCAGGTTTAGCAAGTGATACTTGTACAATTGAAATTGACGATCACAGACAAAACCCAATTCAGCTACCAGGTGATGAAGATACAATTGCAATTGCATTAGGGTATGCGCAAGAAACCACAGATGATACGAGTCAGTTGATTAATTTTGGGCAGTTTGATGTGAGTGAATTTTCTCTCAACGGGACCAGAGATAGTTTGACTATTTTTGGCAATAAATCACTGTGGTCAAAAGGATTGCAAATACCCGTTAAATTTAGCTGGTTATCAGAGCCTGAAAAGCCGTTATTACTCAAATCAGTGGTTGATAAAATAGCGGGGAAATATGGCTTAAAAGCAAAGCTATCACCTAAACTAAATACAATTGAATTACCTGCTATTGAGCAAAATGAAAGTGATATGCAACTTTTAACGCGCTTAGGCAGCTATTTTGATGCTATTGTAAAAATTGTTGAAGATTTTTTAGTTTTCATACCCAGAGGTACGGGAAAAACCACCAGTGGCAGAGCGCTAAAAGAAGTGACTTTAGTTCGGGAGCAACTTTTAAGTTGGACTGCATTGAATAGTCAGTATCCGGGATATAAGTCTTGCCAGGCCTGGTATCATGATTTTATTAGTGCAAGTAGAAAAAAAGTTGAAGTCGGTTCAGGTAAGCCGTGTTTTGACTTGAATTTTACCTATGCCGATGAGGCAACAGCAAAATTAGCGGCAAATGCCAGGCTCACTCATGCAAATCGAATGGCAAAATCAATAGACCTTAAATTTATTGGTGAACCTAATGTCATGGCGGGGGGGATCATAAAAGTGGAAGGTGTTAGAAATGGCATTGATGGTAAATGGTTTGTATCACAAGTAGAACATCTGATTGATAGTAGGGGATTTGTGAGTCAGGCACAGTGTGTATTGTTGAGTTAATGAATGTTTTTAAGTTTTAAGGTATGAATTAAAAAAGAGAAAGAGCCATTAAAGTCATGGCTCCTTAAGTTTAATTTATTTGTTGCCGTACTTCTTTGAGATAAATAGTAGTATATTTGATCTATAAAAAATTAAGGTGAAAAGAAAGAACATCAAAGCGTAGTTTAAACTACCACCACTGCTACTATCAGAACTGGTATCAGTATCTAATGTTGGTGGTGGTAAAGTCTCGGCTTTAACTGTATATAAGTCACTAAAGCTAGCAGATGTAACGATACCACTACCATATTCAGTTACTAACATAGTGATATAATAAGTACCTATAGGTGGTTTAGTAAAACTTATTGTGCCAGAACTGATATTTGTAAAAGAGCTACTTGCAGCCAGCTGACCAATTGAATGGCTTGCCAATTTATGCCCTGTTATGCTGGTGCCATTAAACTCTGTTTCACTTGCCCATAGCTCGACAGACAAAGTACCACTTGTGCCATTATTTCTATTGTTGATGATTTCATCTAACTTTAGGGTGACAAGATCACCGGTTAATTGATAGGAGAGGTTCCCTTTTATTTCAATACCAGTACCTGAACTTGTGGTATCATCAAAAGTTCTGAGATCACTAAAAGAACCATAATCTACGATGCCATTACTATATTCAGTCAATAACATAGAAATAGAATAAGTGCCGGCTGGTGGCTTAGAGAGTGCAACTGAACCAGAACTGATATTTGAAAATGCGCTACCGCCTGTTAGCTGCCCTAAAGAAAAGGTTGCAAGTTTATAGCCTTCAATATTGCCACCATTATAAGGAGAGGCTGTAGCCCATAATTCAATCGCAAGAGTACCACTTTTACCACCAATACGGTTATTTTGAATTTTATCAAGTTTCAAAGTAACAAAGTCGCCATTAATTTCATAAGAAGAGTTACCTGACATATCTAAGCCTGAACCCGTTCCTGTTCCTCCACCATTGCTCCCACCGAAAGTGCGTGTCTCACTAAAAGTGCCATAATCGACGATGCCATTGTTATGCTCTGTTACCAACATAGTTATATAATAGGTGCCAGCAGGAGGTTCAGAAAAAGCGACTGTGCCTGAACTAATATTTGCGTAAGCAGCGCCTGCCTTTAATTCGCCAAGGCGATGATCAGCCACTTTATAACCATTAATTTTCCCCCCGCTATATACTGAAGTTGATGCCCATAATTCGATTGAAAGCGTACCACTTACTCCGCTAGTGCGGTTATTAGAAATTTTATCTGCATTTAAAGTAATAGAGCTATTATTAATATCATAAGAATATTTTCCTGATAAATCGATGCCTGAACCTGTTCCACCACCATCATTTTCACCAAAAGTGCGGGTTTCATCAAAGGTACCATAATCAACAATGCCGTTATTATACTCTTCTACTATCATGCTTATATGGTAGGTACCGGCAGGAGGTGTTGAAAGGGAAATTGCACCTGAATTAATGTTGGTAACATACTGTCCGCCAGTAAGTTGACCATAGGTATAATCAGCTAATTTATAGCCAGTAATTTCGCCCCCAGTATATGCTGCTGTTGTAGCCCATAGTTCTATAGAGAGTGTGCCACTTTTGCCACCACTGCGATTATTTGCTATTTCATCAACTGATAAAGAAACGGTGTTAGCATTAATTTGATAGGAAAAACTACCCGACATATCGATGCCTGAGCCAGTACTGCCGCCATCATTACCACCAAATGTACGTTTATCACTAAATGTACCATGATCAACAATGCCACTACCGTATTCAGAGACCAGTAAAGTCATAAAGTAGCTACCAGCTGGTGGTTCAGAAAATGAAACTGTGCCAGAAGTTATATTGGAAAATGTACCACCACCGGATAGCTGCCCAACAGAATGGCTCGCTAATCTGTAACCATTAATATTACCGCCATTATATGCTGACGCTGTTGCCCAAAGCTCAATAGTAAGAGTACCACTTGTTCCACCGGTACGATTATTAGTGATTTTATTAACGTTTAAAGTGGCATAATTACCGTTAATGTTATAAGAGTAGTTACCTGACATTTCAATGTCGTTTGCAGATAAGCTTTTATTCAAAACACCCAAATCTATGTTATGCGTAAACTCTTTTTTAGTTTGTTTTGAAATCTCATTATCAGAAGTTAGTTTTGCATATTTTTGGCTTTGTATTGAAATTTGGTTAGCTGCTATAGGGTGACCATAAGTCAGTATTTTAGAGTCTGCCATGGCAGATTTTATAGGCAATAAGAACAAGATTGCTATTAAAAATAGCACCCTTCGACAGTTAAATAACATAAAAACCTCAATTAATTTTGAATAATACTTTGACCGGATTTTGTTTTAAAATAAATCACATCAAAATTCAGCGGGCGATATTACAGTCTTTATAAATTTATGCAAATAGGGTTTTTGGCTTGTAGTATCAAGGAAAAAGGTACTTATATTGATAATTACAAGGCCGTTAATTGAAGCGATGAAATTTAATTATTGATAATCATCAAATTAGATATTTTAAATAAGATAAGAGTTTAAGAATGTTTGATAACAGAAGTAATTGTTCGTTAAATTTTTATTGTAAAAATATGAAATATATTTTTTGTCTTAGTAATAAGTATAAAAAAGGCTTCTAAAAATAGTAGAAGCCTTTTATCGTTTTAAGCTCAAAAGAACTTAATTGATGATATTTAGCATACTGTCATTTCAGACTTTGCATGACCAACAGGTGCAATAGAACCACAAGCTTGAGAACTTACTGCAATAGCTGGACGTAATTCATTTGGCATTGCCGTAGGTACTGTATTAGAAGCTGGGATCGCAACAGAAACAGGTGTTGTCATCGGTGCTGTTGCATGACCATAAACTAATGTTGGTGTGTGTGCTTTCACTTCAGCAGTAACGGTTTCAACAACAGGTGCTTCAACTT
>NZ_FOLO01000038.1:36237-49559 GCF_900112265.1 Pseudoalteromonas denitrificans DSM 6059
ACAACAGGTGCTTCAACTTTCACTTCAGCAGTAACGGTTTCAACAACAGGTGCTTCAACTTTCATTTCCGCAGTAACGGTTTCAACAACAGGCGCTTCAACTTTCACTTCAGCAGCAACAGTTTCATCAACAGGTGTTTCAACTTTTACTTCAGCAGTAACGGTTTCAACAACAGGTGTTTCAACTTCCACTTCAGCAGTAACTGTTTCTACAACAGGTGCTTCAACTTTTACTTCTTCAGTAATGGTTTCTACAGTATCAATAATAATTGGAGCTTCAATTTGTTGCTCAGCCATTGCTTGATCTGCCACAGGTACGAAAGCCGGGGCTTCAGTTACTTCAAGTTCAATGTTTTTCTCATTTTGTTCTTGAGGTTTACGGCGGCGTTGTCCCGCAGCACGTAAATGACGAGGTGAACGACGAGATCGAGTTCTTGGCTCTTGCTCATCACCGACTACATCAGTACTAACTTCTGGTTCAACCTCTAAAGCTTGAACTGGTTCAACTTTAACAGCTTCAACATCAGTTGTGTTTTCCGCAATAGTTTCTTCAACTTTGATATTAGCAGAGACAGGTTTTTGGCTTACTTTAATATCTCTATTTTCAAGTTTTTCGGTTTTAAGTTTAGGCTTTTCAACTTTTATTGCTTCAACCACTGGAGTTGTAACTTCAACAGAACTCACTTCAGTAGTTGTATTTTTTGCAACTTCAGCTTGTTCTTGAATACGTACTTTTTTACGCGTATTTCTACGTTGGCGACGTTCTTTAACTCTTTGCTCTTTTGGCTCTGGAGCCTTTTCATTTTGAGCTGCTGCAGGTTTACGATTACCCTGATTATTGCGACGTTTATTTTTATTGTCGCGATTTTCATTGCTATCGCTTTTATCACGGTTAGGACGTTTGTTTTCAAAACCTGACTTGTCGTTATCTTCACCTTGTTTTTGACGTTGATTACGGTTTCGCGGGTTTCTGCGTTTATTATCATATTGACGTTTATTACGAGGTGGAGTTTCTACAACTTCAGGCTCTTTAGCTTCAACTTCAGTATTAAATAAAGATTTTATCCAGTTACCTAATTTAGTTAACAGGCCAGGCTCTGAACTTTTTTCGACTGGCGTATTTGGTGTTGGCGCTTTATCTTTTGCGATAACAACATTTTGTAATGCTGGTTGTTCTTTTGATACAGTTTTTGTTTTTACAAATTCAGGAGACGTTTTCTTTGGTTCCTGTATTTGATTAAAGCTAACTGTTTCAATTGTATTATCACTAGTCAAACGTTGTACTTCAAATTGTGGTGTTTCCATATGCTGATTTGGAATGATGATAACTTCACAATCATGATGTTTTTCTATAGAACGTACACTTCGGCGTTTTTCATTTAACAAATAAGCAGCAACTGCAACCGGAACCATAGCGTTCACTTGGGCTGTATTATTTTTTAATGCTTCTTCTTCAATTAAACGTAAAATTGACAGTGCTAAAGATTCATTCGAGCGTACTGTGCCTTGGCCATTACAACGAGGACAAACATGTTGGCTTGCTTCACCTAAAGAAGGGCGTAAGCGTTGGCGAGACATTTCAAGTAAACCAAAGCGAGAAATTTTACCTACTTGAACACGAGCACGATCCGGTCGTACAGCGTCTTTTAATCGATTTTCAACTTCACGTTGATGACGAGGCGGTGTCATATCAATGAAGTCGATTACAATTAGACCACCTAAATCACGTAGCCTTAGTTGGCGAGCAATTTCATCAGCTGCCTCTAGGTTCGTATTTAGTGCTGTTTCCTCAATATCACTGCCTTTAGTTGCTTTAGACGAGTTGATATCAATAGACGTAAGTGCTTCAGTAGGATCAATTACAATAGACCCACCAGAAGGTAATCGTACCTCACGCTGAAAAGCGGATTCAATTTGACTTTCAACCTGATAATGTGTGAAAAGAGGTATTTCACCTTGATAAAGCTTTACGCGGCTCATAAAATCAGGACGAAAACGCTCAATATGGGATTTAGCTTCTTCAAAGACTGATTTTTTATCTATGATGATTTCGCCAATGTCACGACGTAAATAATCACGTATTGCACGAAAAATCACATTACTTTCTTGGTGAATTAAAAATGGTGCTGGGCCTGTTTCAGAAGCAGCTTGAATTGCTTCCCAGTGTAGAATTAAAGAATTTAAATCGTGATTTAACTCCTCAAATGATTTACCAACACCCGCAGTACGAACAATTAACCCCATGCCTTTTGGTAACTCTAAACGGCTTAAACTTTCTTTGAGTTCAGTACGTTCATCCCCTTCGATTCGACGTGAAATACCGCCAGCTCTTGGGTTGTTTGGCATAAGTACAAGGTAGCTTCCAGCAACACTAATAAATGTAGTAAGTGCAGCACCTTTTTGTCCGCGCTCTTCCTTATCTACCTGAACGATAACTTCCTGTCCTTCTTTTACCACCTCTTTAATATTTGGGCGACCTTTGAAAGTATATCCTTTAGGGAAGTAAGTGCGTGCGATTTCTTTTAATGGTAAGAATCCATGTCGGTTAGCGCCATATTCTACAAATGCGGCTTCTAAACTAGGTTCTACACGGGTAATTTTACCCTTATATATATTGGCTTTTTTCTGTTCGTGACCAGGGCTTTCGATATCTAAATCGTAAAGTTGCTGGCCGTCAACCAGTACTACGCGCATTTCTTCTTGCTGCGTAGCATTGATTAGCATACGTTTCATATTGTTACTCTATTTTATTATTTAAAGTCACTTCGCTATTTGAGTTTATCAATATGCGTTCAGTCTGGTTTCTTTTGTCTTATATACAATCTCACGACTGGAGTAACTTAAGAATTACTTTTCTACTTCCCTAAACCTGAATTATATTTCCGGTTTTCAGGGGATCTTTGCTGAACGATATGTTCTCTTTTTTGCGGAGATGACATATTCATTACATTCGCTTTTTGCAGCAGCTGTGTTAAATCTCTTGCTGATATATTACTCGCATCAACGCAATTTAAAGGCACATGACAACCAGATATCTATAAAATCTTTTGGAAAACAGAGTTTGAATCTGTATGATCACTTATCCGGAGTGTGCAGCACAGTATCTGCTTTGGCAAAAAAGCACCAAAATTCCTGCTTTACAGGCAATTTTCAACGGGATTATCCCATTATTCTTAGCCTGTTAGCAACTAAATTATTACTCAAATCAGTGATTATACAATGTCTGAAAAAACACAAGCGTCAGAAAAAACTGGCAGCAAGGTTACTTTTGTAACAATTACCGAAGACCATGAGGGTCAAAGAATTGATAATTTTCTTTTAACTAAGTTAAAAGGCATGCCTAAAAGCGCGATTTATAAAATCCTGAGAAAAGGGGAAGTTCGCGTAAATAAAAAGCGAATTAAACCGCTTTATAAATTAAAAATAAATGATTATGTACGTATTCCACCTGTACGCATTGCTGAAAAAGAAGAGTTTGTACCAAAAAACTTAGATAAAATTGCGAATCTGGAAAGTGCAATTGTTTATGAAGATAAATATTTAATTGTTATTAATAAACCATCGGGTATGGCTGTTCATGGTGGCAGTGGATTAAGTTATGGTTTAATTGAAGCAATGAGAAGTTTACGCCCAAATGAGCGCGCATTAGAACTTGTTCATAGGTTAGATAGAGATACATCAGGTTGTTTGCTGATTTCTAAAAAACGCTCTGTTTTAAAAGGCCTACATGAGCAGCTTAGAGAGAAAACAATGGAAAAAAACTATTGGGCGTTAGTTGATGGTAGCTGGCAAACAAAAGTTAAAAATGTTACTGCACCCCTTAGGAAAAACACTTTAAAGTCGGGTGAACGTATTGTACGTGTAGATGAGACTGAGGGTAAAGCATCTCATACGCGTTTCAAAGTATTGCAAAGGTTTGCGGAATGTACTTTAGTGCAAGCTTCTCCTGTTACAGGGCGGACTCATCAAATTAGAGTACATACTCAATGTAAAGGTCACTCAATTGCGTGTGATGATAAATATGGTGATGAAGGTTTTGATGCTTATATGCGTGAAAAAGGGTTAAATCGTTTATTTTTACATGCGCATGATTTAACTTTTACACATCCTATCACTGAAGAGAAAATGACTGTTGAAGCACCATTGGATAATATTTTGATAAAAACTATCAAAATATTAAAGCAAGAGGTTAATAAAAGAAAAATCGAAAATGAAATATAAATTAGTTATTTTTGATTGGGATGGCACTGTTATGGACTCCATCGCAAGAATTGTTTCATCAATTCAAACGTCTGCTAAAATTTGTCAGTTGCCTGTACCTTCAGTTAATGAGGCAAAAGGAATTATAGGTTTAAGCTTACCAGCGGCGATGGTGCAGCTATTTCCTAAAAATGAAGCACTACACAGTGAATTAATTTTAAATTATAAAGATCAATATATTAATAAAGACACGACTGAGACGCCTTTATTTGATGGTGTTGAAGATTTATTAATCAAACTACAGCAAAAAGGGTATAAATTAGCGATTGCAACAGGAAAAGGAAGGCAAGGTCTCGATAGGCTACTAGCATTAACTCGACTGGGACACTATTTTGATTTTACGCAAAGTGCCGACGATGCTAAATCAAAACCATCTCCTCAAATGTTAATACAAATATTAGAACAATTTCAGTTAACGGCTAAAGATGCTGTCATGATAGGAGATACAAGGATTGATATGTCTATGGCTCAAGCAATTGATATGGATCGAATTGGTGTCACTTTTGGGGTTAATTCAAAAGATGAGTTAAAAGTTCATGAACCTGTTGCGATTGTAGATAGTTTTAGTGATCTTGTGCTGCATTTGTGATCTATATTAGTTTTTTTGACTGAAGATAATAGTCTTGTTGTTATTTTTATTAGCTTAGGTACTAAATTTGAATTGAGAGCCCATCTACAATTGAATGATCATTTGTAGATGGTTTTTCCACATGAAAATTATTTTTGCAGTAATAAAATATCTATATTCCACTCTAACAAAAGCCGATTTAAAGCAATAAGTGGTAAACCTACTAGAGAATTGGGGTCATCTCCAATGAAACGCTCAAATAAACAAATTCCTAAGCCTTCACTTTTAAAGCTCCCTGCACAATTATAGGGTTGCTCTGCTTCTAAATAAGCATCTATTTGTTCAGGTGTTAATGTTTTAAATTGCACTTGAAATTTTTCTACTGTGCTAAGTACTTGCTTCGTTTCAATTTTATAAAGTGCAAGACCAGTTAAAAAAGTGACTTTATTGCCACTGAATTGTGTCAATTGTGCAATTGCAGTTTTTTTATTATGAGGTTTACCAATAATTTCATTTTTAAATACAGCAACTTGGTCAGAACCTATTACAATGCCAGTTTCAAATTGTGTACTTATTGCTTGTGACTTTTCTATTGATAGTCGTTCAACCAATGTTTGGGCTGTTTCATTTTCATAAGCAGTTTCATCAATGTTTGGAGATGCTACTAAAAAAGGAATGTTAAATTTATTTAATAAGGTCTTACGAAAAGGTGAAGTAGAGGCTAAAATGAGCTTTGGAGTCATGATTTGTATTTTATGATTACTTTTTAGCAGAATAAATTGCTAACAAGCGAAATGCAAAGGAAAGTATCATTTTTATTTTGACTATGTAGTTAACTATCTATAAGATGCAGCCCCTATGCAAAAGGTAAAAATTCCTGTAAAAATTAATCCTGCAAAATCTGCTCATCATCAACTATCTTATGATGGTTATATTGAGCAGTCTGAGTTTACCCGTTTAGGGGAAGCTTTAAAGGCATTAGTTGGTCAGATAGAGGTAGAAATTCATTGCAAAGAAGACCATCAAGGTCTGGTTGCTATTTGCGGTAACGTAAAAGCGAAAGCCTTGGTAATATGTCAGCGATGTAATGACGATTTAGGGTTGGATTTGGAGCTGAGCTTTGCTTATTCTCCGATTAAAATGGGTGCTGAGTCTGAAGACTTGCCTGAGCGGTATGATCCGGTTGAGCTTGACGAAGACGGAGAAATCAATATTTATTCTCTTCTTGAAGATGAATTAATATTGATGGTTCCAATAGTACCTACTCATGACGAGGCATCATGCCATTATTCTGAAGAAGCTTTAAGCTTTGGAGAAATTGATGAACAAGATGAAAAACCAAATCCATTTGATATATTGAAACAACTTAAGAAAAATTCTTAGGAGAAGACTTATGGCAGTACAAAAAAGTAAGAAATCTCGTTCAAGACGTGGCATGCGCCGCTCTCATGACGCGATCAGTAACCCAACTTTAACAGTTGATGCAGTTTCAGGTGAGACTCATCGTCGTCATCACGTAACAGCTGACGGTTACTACAAAGGCGTTAAAGTAATTTCTTAACGGAAACTATTTTATGTCTAATAATCTAACCATAGCGTTAGATATAATGGGGGGCGATTACGGCCCCCGTTCATCTCTTCCTGCTGCTGTCGAGGCGGTAAACCTGATAGATCACCTCACTTTAATTTTGTGTGGCAATGAACGCCAAATTCGTTGTGAACTCAAAAAGCTCGATGCACTAACACATCCTCGTATTTTAATTGAACACTGTTCTGAAGTTGTTAACAATGATGATTTACCCTCATCAGCGCTGCGCAATAAAAAAGACTCATCAATGCGTATTTCTTTAGATTTAGTTAAATCTGGCAGAGCTCAAGCATGTGTTACAGCTGGAAATACCGGTGCATTACTAGCGATGGCACACTATGTATTAAAAATGTTACCTGGTGTTAAACGTCCAGCTTTAATTTCTACAGTACCAACTCAAACTCCTAAACCTGTTTATTTACTTGATTTAGGTGCAAATGTTACTTGTGACAGTGAGGTATTATTTCAGTTTGCAGTAATGGGAGCTGTTGTGGCTGAGCAGGCGCAAAATATAGACTCAGCTAAAGTGAGTTTATTAAATATGGGTGCTGAAGAAATAAAGGGACATGAAAGTATTAAAGAAGCGGCTAAATTACTGCAATGTAGTGAACATATAAACTATATTGGGTATAGTGAAGGAAATGATATATTTTCTGGCAAAGCTGATGTCATAGTATGTGATGGTTTTACAGGGAATGTTGCTTTAAAAACCTGTGAAGGTATAGCCAAACTTATCGTACATAAATTAACAAAAGCACTTAATAAAAGCTTATTTAACAAATTTTTAGCCTTATTATTGTTCCCCGTATTAAAAAAACTCTATAAAAGAGTGAACCCCGACCAGTATAACGGTGCAAGTCTGGTAGGATTGCGCGGTATTGTGGTTAAAAGTCATGGAAATGCTTCAAAAAAAGCTTTCTTAGCAGCAATAGAAGAAGCTGTTAGAGAGGTTGAGCGCCAATTACCCGAAAAAATTCGGTATAAATTTGAAGAAATTATAAATAAAAACGCTTAAACTTCTTATCTATTCTTGGGTATTTTTCTCGGGATTATCTTCCGAAATGCATTCACATAATACTGATTTAAAACAACTGATACGGTTTAAGTAAATCGATAAACATAAAATGAGAATTTTTTGGTATTGTCTTTACCTGAAAATCTAGGTTTTATATAAATATAAAATACATTGGATAAAAAAATGTCTGAAAAATTAGCAATATTATTTCCTGGGCAAGGTTCACAGTCAGTAGGAATGTTAGCTGAATTAATTGCATCATCTGACGTCGTTAAAGCAACTTTTAATGAGGCTGCTGATGCTTTAGGTTATGATTTAATTGACTTAGTTTTAAATGGTCCAAGTGAGAGTTTAAATGAAACACACAGAACACAACCTGCATTATTGACTGCTAGTGTTGCTATTTATCGCCATTGGTTAGCTAATAATGGTCAAACACCAGATGTTTTAGCAGGGCATAGTTTAGGTGAGTATTCTGCACTTGTATGTGCTGGAGTGATCTCATTATCAGATGCGGTTAAATTAGTTGAAAAACGTGGTTTATATATGCAAGAAGCCGTACCTGCAGGAACTGGTTCCATGGCTGCAGTGATTGGCTTAGCAGATGATGAAGTGATTAAGGCATGTAAAGCAAGTGAAAAAGGTGAGGTAGTATCAGCTGTTAACTTTAATTCACCAGGACAAGTTGTGATTGCAGGCAGTACAGATGCTGTTGAGCGTGCCTCATTAGCATGTAAAGAAGCGGGAGCAAAACGTGTTTTACCATTGGCTGTTAGCGTGCCATCACATTGCGCATTAATGAAACCAGCAGCACAAAAACTGGCAAAAGATTTGGAAACATTAACATTTAGTAAGCCTGTAGTTCCTGTTATTAATAATGTTGATGTGACAATTGAGACGGATGAAGAGATAATTAAAAATGCTCTAGTTCGCCAATTACATTGCCCTGTTAGATGGACTGAAACCGTACAAAAATTTGCAAGTAATGACATAATTACAAGTTTTGAATTTGGCCCAGGAAAAGTATTGTCGGGGTTAGCAAAACGAATTGATCGATCTGTATCATGTACATCAGTTAATGATGTTGCTTCATTTGAAAAAGCATTAAATACACTTTAATTAAAGTAAGAGTAAAAATTATGAGTAATTTATTTTCTTTAACCGGAAAGGTTATCTTAGTAACTGGCGCAAGTCGCGGCATCGGTAAATCAATCGCACAAATGTTAGTCTCACAAGGCGCCACAGTTGCTGGTACTGCCACAAGTGAATCTGGTGCGGCTAAAATTAGCGAGTACTTAGGCGATTCAGGTAAAGGTTATGCGTTAAATGTAACCGATAGTGATTCAATTAAAGCAACACTCGATGCAATTAAAGCTGATTTAGGTGATTTAGATGTATTAGTCAATAATGCGGGCATTACCCGAGATAATTTATTAATGCGTATGAAAGACCAAGAATGGGATGACATTATAGATACAAACTTAAGTTCTATCTTTCGTTTATCTAAAGCTGTGCTTCGACCTATGATGAAAAAACGTTCAGGTCGCATTATTAACATCGGTTCTGTAGTTGGTATTATGGGTAATGCTGGCCAGGCAAACTATGCTGCTGCAAAAGCGGGAGTGATAGGTTTTACTAAATCTATGGCACGTGAAGTTGCATCTCGTGGTATAACGATTAATGTTGTTGCACCTGGTTTTATTCAAACAGATATGACAAATGAATTAACGGATGATCAAAAAGCGTCCACACTTTCAAATGTACCAGCGGGTCGTTTAGGTAACCCTGATGAAATTGCTGCTGCGGTGACATATTTAGCTTCTGATGCAGCGGCTTATGTAACAGGTGAAACTTTACATGTAAATGGTGGTATGTATATGATTTAAACTTTAATAATTATTTAATTAAATATTCATTAAGTTTATTTAGTTAAACTTTAAGTTTTTACATATAAAACAATTTGTCACAATTTAGATCAATATTCTCATAGTTTTTCTTAAGCTCGCAGCAAAAACACTTGAAATTGCTGCGAAAATAAGCGATAAACTATGAGTTTCTGATTAAAGAGGTTCGACCAGGAAAAAAGTCGGATCAAAGACTTGAATCAGACATTTTAGCAACGTAAACTACGCCACAATCTGAAAAATAACGCACAGGCGTTTTTTAATAAAGGAAAAAAGAATGAGCGATATCCAAGAACGCGTAAAAAAAATTGTAATTGAACAACTAGGTGTTAAAGAAGACGAAGTAAAAAATGAAGCTTCGTTTGTTGATGACTTAGGTGCAGATTCTTTAGATACAGTTGAGCTAGTAATGGCTCTTGAAGAAGAGTTTGATACAGAGATCCCTGATGAAGAAGCAGAAAAAATCACTACTGTTCAATCTGCAATTGATTACGTTCAAGCTCACGCTGAATAATCAAGTTTGTTTTTAAGGGCAGCACTCGCTGCCCTTATTGTATCTATCATAATACGTTCAAGTTAATTAAATAATAATTTTCATTGAAAAATCATTATTTAATCAAATTTATATACTCCCCAATATTTTATTTCTCTGGAGGTCTCTGTGGCTAAACGTCGAGTTGTAGTAACTGGCTTAGGTATGTTAACACCGTTAGGTAATGATGTGACATCAACATGGCAAGGTTTATTAAATGCTAAAAGTGGTATCAATATTATTACTCACTTTGACACCTCTAATTTTGGCACTAAATTCGCTGGAAATATTAAAGAATTTGATGTAACAGAATATATGCCTAAAAAAGACGCTAAAAAAATGGATTTGTTCATTCAATATGGTGTTGCAGCGGGTGTTCAGGCTTTTAAAGATTCAGGTTTAGAAGTGACAGAAGAAAATGCAGGCCGTATTGGTGTTGCAGTGGGTGCTGGCATTGGTGGTTTAGGCCTTATTGAAGATAATCATATAAAAATGCTAAATAGTGGGCCGCGTAAATTGTCACCTTTTTATGTGCCATCAACCATCATTAATATGATTTCAGGTCACTTGTCTATTATGCATGGTCTAAGAGGTCCTAACATCTCTATTGCTACGGCATGTACTACAGGTTTACATAATATAGGGCATGCAGCTCGTATGATAGCATATGGTGATGCAGATGCTATGGTTGCTGGTGGTGCTGAGCGTGCATGTACACCCATTGGTATGGGTGGCTTTAATGCTGCACGTGCATTATCAACCCGTAATGATGATCCCGCTGCTGCATCTCGTCCTTGGGATAAAGATCGTGATGGTTTTGTCTTATCAGATGGCGCAGGTGTGATTGTTGTTGAAGAATATGAACATGCTAAAAAACGTGGCGCAAAAATATATGCTGAATTATCAGGTTTTGGCATGAGCGGTGATGCATATCATATGACTTCACCGCCAGAAGATGGTTCAGGTGGTGCGGCTGCTATGGTCAATGCTTTAAATGATGCAAAAATAAATGCTGATCAAGTAGGTTATATTAATGCACATGGCACCTCAACAAATGCAGGAGATAAAGCTGAAACCGCAGCAATAAAATCAGTATTTGGTGATGCTGCTAAAGATGTAATGGTAAGTTCATCTAAATCTATGATGGGTCATTTATTAGGGGCTGCGGGCTCTGTGGAGTCTATCATTTGTATTTTGGCTTTAGAACACCAAAAAGTAACACCTACGATTAATTTGGATAACCCTGATGAAGGATGTGACCTAGATTATGTTCCTTTTACTGCTAGAGACGCTAAATTAGAATATACTTTATGTAATTCATTTGGTTTTGGTGGCACAAATGGTTCGTTACTTTTCAAAAAAGTTTAAACAAATATTTAGTGTAGGGGTATAATCCCTGCACCAGAGATTATTTTATAAAAGCCTGGCAACTGCCAGGTTTTTTTATACATGACTAAAATAAAAAACCACTATACAAGAATATTAAATAATTCACCGGAACAATCAATTGCATTAAATGATCGTGGCCTTAATTATGGTGATGGTTTTTTTACAACAGCTAAAGTTGTAAATGGTCAGGTGGTACATTGGAATTTTCATAAATTGAGGTTAATTGAGTGTCAACAACGATTGGGCTTTCCTGAATTTAATTTTCAAGATTTAGAATGTGCAATAATAAATTTTTGTTCTGATCAAGACCTTGCTGTTTTAAAGATTTTGATCACTCGAGGTTCTGGAGGGAGAGGTTATGCGCAACCTTTGCAACAAAAGCCTATTCAGGTATTAACTCTGATGCCTTACCCTGATAATTACCAAAATTTGCAACTTTCTGGTTTAGAACTTGAAATATCTCAAATAAAACTAGGGCTGCAACCTTTGCTTGCTGGAATGAAAACGTTAAATCGAATGGAACAGGTTTTGATCAAGCAAGATATTGTAAAAAATCAATGCCATGATGCCCTTGTTCTTGATTTAAATAATAATGTAATAGAAACTTCGATAGCTAATGTCGTGTGTTATGCAAAAGGGCAATGGCTTACGCCTAAATTAGATCTAGCAGGAATAAAAGGTGTTTATCGTGAATATCTCATGTCTAAAATACACTTTGATGAAGTCAATATCTCCGTATCTGAATTCAAAAATATGGACGCTGTTTTTTGTTGTAATAGTTTAATGGGGTTAGTGCCAATAAAATCCGTACAAGAGGCTTCTTTTGATTTAGAATTAGCTTCGCAAATAAAAAAGGACATGATGAGTAATACGAAGCATTAAAATCGTATTAAAAATAATTATGATGAAATTGATTAAGTTAATAAGTTTAAGCTGTGCTGTTTTTGTAGCTGTTGTATTTGTATATATTTATTCACAAATTCAACAAATACAAAAAGAGTCATTAAACCTTACCACATCAAGGTTATTTGAAGTTAAACCTGGTACGGGGCTAAATGCATTATGCGAACAATGGCAGGCTGAAAAATTGACAACAGGATGTTGGCGTTTGCAAATATTAGCTAAGTTAGATCCAAAATTGACAGATATTAAGGCTGGAGTGTATCAATTACAACCAGCCCCATTACTTGATAATTTAAGGCGTATCAATAGTGGTCGCGTTCATTTATTTAGTTTTAGAATTATTGAAGGGGAAAGTTTTTCTCAAGTACTCGCTAATCTCAACAATTTACCTTATATAAAAAAAGTGACCTTATCAAATATGGATGGCTTTTTTGTAAACGCGCTTAATATTAAACAAAATAAAGTAGAAGGCTGGCTTTTCCCTGACACATATTTTTATCAGGCAGGCGATACAGATTTATCATTATTAGAAAGGTCGCATGCATTAATGAAAGCAGCACTTAATGAACTGTGGCAATTAAAAGATAAAAACCTACCTTATTCAAATGCTTATGAAGCATTAATTATGGCTTCAATTATAGAGAAAGAAACGGCTAAAGCCAGCGAAAGGCCTTTGATCGCGTCTGTTTTTATAAATCGTTTACATAAAAAAATGCGCCTGCAAACTGATCCTACTGTAATTTATGGTTTAGCAGAATTATTTGATGGTGATTTAACTCGTGCACATTTAAAGCAATATACGCCTTATAATACATATAGAATAAAAGCATTACCGCCAACACCTATTGCTATGCCATCGTATGCAGCCATCAAAGCAGCTTTATCACCTATGTCTTCAAATTATTATTATTTTGTTGCAAAAGGGGATGGCAGCCACCAGTTTTCAGAAAATTTATCGCAACATAATTCAGCAGTAAGAAAATACCAATTAAAGTTAAAAAAGGGTCGTAATGACAGC
The DNA here is from genome assembly GCF_900112265.1 of Pseudoalteromonas denitrificans DSM 6059. Taxonomy (GTDB): domain Bacteria; phylum Pseudomonadota; class Gammaproteobacteria; order Enterobacterales; family Alteromonadaceae; genus Pseudoalteromonas; species Pseudoalteromonas denitrificans. Next base: position 49,414 of record NZ_FOLO01000038.1, read on the forward strand.
TAAATTTATTGTAATCGAAGGACTAGAAGGTGCATTACTTCTTTTTCTCTAAAGATGTAAACTATTTGACAATATTTCTTTTTTTACTATCTTGTAAACAAATAAACAAATAAACAAATAAACAAATAAACAAATAAACAAATAAA
>NZ_FOLO01000038.1:49614-54587 GCF_900112265.1 Pseudoalteromonas denitrificans DSM 6059
AAATAAACAAATAAACAAATAAACAAATAAACAAAGTGAATAAAATTAAATGAACAATGGAATTATGATCGTCCTTGACGGTAGTAATGGTGCTGGAAAAAGTACGGTTATAAAAGCAGTAAAAGAATATATTGAATCTAGGCAATTAGAAGTCGTAATGACAAGAGAGCCTGGTGGTACTCCTATTGGTGAAAAATTAAGAAACATCATTTTATCTAAAGAGCATCCTGAGATGGATGACTTAACAGAGTTAATGCTGTTTGGTGCTGGCCGTGCTCAGCATTTAGCTGAAAAAATATATCCAGCTTTAGAAAGTGGGAAAGTTGTTTTATCAGATCGTTTTGATTCAGCTACTATCAGTTTCCAACATTTTGCACGCGGAATTGATAGGGAATTAGTTGATAAAATTAACAACTTAGCACTAAATGGGTTTAGTCCAACATTGACTATCATTCTGGATTTAGACCCTCGAATAGGATTAGACAGAGTTAGAAGTAGAGGTGAAGGTTTGGATCGATTAGAAGATCAAGATTTGTTATTTTTAGATCGAGCTAGAAATGGGTATTTAAGACAGGCTGAAGAATTTCCAAATAAGTTCTATGTTATCGATGCTTCACAGTCACTTGAGAAAGTAATTAGTGAAGCGATATTAGCTGTAGAACAACTCCTTTAAATGAGTATATAACATGAAATTTGAGCAATTATTTGTTAAAAAAACTAATATCTTAACAAATGATGGCAAAAAAGTTTCATGTAACTACTTAAATAACTCTCGTTTCTCATTCGATTGTAAACTATCCCTCAGTTTACATTATGTCTTTTGTGCCTACGGACGAGAGCGCTCATATTCTAGAGCTTACACTTTAAGAGCTGCCATTAATCATTTTTTAAATTTTATAGAAATCTATGAGTCTCATTCTGTCAACATTAATCCAGTTGATCAATACATTAAAATTACTAGCGAATTAGTTCTTAATTTTAATAGATATTGTTTGAAAAATAAGCTGATGAAAGGGCTAGCTTCACGGTTTAATGGCGCATTAAAATCTACAGCTATGGATAATGATGACGGTTTGCCATTATTGACTTTACCACTTATTGAAATTATTAAAGGGGAGCCAAATGAAGCGTTAAGTGATTCTGGATTTGATAGCCTTTCAGATGCATTAAAAAAGCATTGTGAATTAATTAATAATAAAATTATATTTAATCAATCGATTAGAGATGTAGATTCATATACTTTAGAAGAGATAATACTTGAGTTAGACACCAATAGCCGTCACCCACTTGAAAACATAAGTAAATGGAAACCATGTTTAATAAAATGCCATAAAACACTTCTTGCTGCAAAATTACCCTTTAATGTATCAATGGATGATTTTTTTAATATTTATGATACTGCCGTTAATAAAAAACCAATAGAGCTATCAAATCCTGTAGAAATAATCATAAAATATTTTGATTTGAATAGTGTCGATTTAACATTTAATGACTTTCTTGAATTAAGTTATCCAAGTAGTCAAGACCAAGCCGTTCTTGCCGTATTTTTAATGTTACAGCTAGGCTGGAATAAAGAGATTGTTATGGCTTTAGATGGAGATAATTTTGAGTTTTCATTGGTAGGCTTATTTGATTCTAAAAACTCAATAATTTTTTCTGAAAAAATAAAATCTCAATCTATCAATAAACCATATCTAGAACCAAAACCATTTTTTGGCATATCAAATAAGTCAGACCCTATATCTGCTTATAACCTGATTTTATTAGCCAAAACTTTTTCAGAACCGTTCTCGATATTACCAGAAGAGTCAACGCGCTCATATACACAAAAACACAATAATTTGCTTTTTAGTTGTATGAGAAAATTTGGAACTTGGCGTAGTAAAAAAAAGAACTGTAAATTACCACCAGGTCGTTTTTCATCAATGTCTAATAGTGATTTATGGACAACTGGCATTGAAGCATTTTTAAGGAATTATATTGTTTTAGATGATGGCAATAGAATTCGCACTTTAAAACAACTCACTTGTAGACTAAGACCTACATGGGTGAAAAAATCTCAAGAGATAAAGTCTTTACCATTGAGTTTTGTTAGTTTTCTTCAGGGACATGCTTCTAAAACAACTACAGATGTTCATTATGACAATTCCGCTCAAGCTAAAGTAAAAAGGAGAAAGCGGTTAAGATCAGAGCTTTCAGAAATACTAAAACTGTTCCAACAAAAAAAATTTAAAGGTTTGCTTGGTAAAGTCAATAATAATAAAAACACCTCAAAAAAATGGGTTAGTTTTATTATTCCTGGGCATGATTTACCAATGTGGTCATGTATTGATAATACAAAACCTGATTGGGAAGGGTCTGTTGAATATATGTCTTCGAGGAAAAAATGTTTTAAATTATCAAAATGCTTATTTTGTAGTCGGATTTGTGTAACTAAAGATTCACTCCCTTTTTTATTAGACAGGCAAAATACTTTAATAGAATCAATTGATCCTTTAGATGCAGATAAGAATGAAGAGTTAAGTATAGTAAATTTTTTGGTAAGTGATTGGAAAAATAAAACTGAACTTCAATCTGCAAGCAGATATCAAAATAAATTTGGAAAGAAAATTTTGCCATTTGATTTAGATATATTATCAGTAATCTTTGAGGGGTAGTTATGGCTATTGATGATGAGTTACAGGAGTCATCCAATGAATATTATGAGTTTTTAGCGGAATCTTTCAATGGAATAATTGTAAATCCAAATACTTCACTAAAAGACAAACTGATACAAAATGAAAATAAAGATTTCTTAATATCCGAAAATAGTTATTTTCGAGAAGAACGATGGAATCTACTTGAAAGGAATAACTTCATCACAAAGCAAGTGCTTTTTAATAGCGATATATCTGGAAGTAATTTCCTTAAAAAGTGCATTACGTATTATTATATTCCTGACTTCAACCCATACAATACAATACGAAGTTTTGAATCGACGGTAACTTTTTCAAATGCACATGTGTTAGTCGAAAAATATTTGTTTGAATTTAATTGTTTATCTATGACACCTGAACATATATTAATCATCACAGCTGATATGATTAATAGAGCACTGGATAAAGCAAGAGATCAGGGTGCTCAAAGACATTATACGTTTCTATTTTCTTATATATGTTTTTGGATATCTCTTTCTCAGGAAAACTTACTACCAGAATCAGTTCAATTAGATGTTCAATTAAAAAAAATAGACACTAAAGCCAGAAGAATTGACATACAAAATGAAATTGTGAGAAGAAGTGAAGGTTGGTCTTCTTATTCAGAAGATGATTTAGAAACTATGCTAAATTATGCTTCTTTTTGGTGTGATAAAGCTTTGCCAAACATTATAGTTGCATCACAGTATGCTAATGAGTTAGGGCTTTATGATAAAAATCATAAGGAATATTTACGTTCGCAAGGGGATAAGACTTTCGAAGATCTTTTTGGGTTTGAAATTGATGGCAAGAAAATAATTGGTTATACAAAATCAATTCGAAATATTACCTCTGGTGTAAATAAATATAAGTACGAACAATGTTGCTATGGATGGCGTTCAAATCTAAAGGCTTCTTTAGACAATGTACGAGATGGTATATATATTATTTATTCACTTTTGACTGGTTTGAGAAGAAAAGAAATTGGAGTATTAGAGTTTAAAGATGTGTTTTATGAAAGCAGTAGTCGAGAGTGGCGACTAGATATAACCAGGTTTAAAACCTCTTTAGACCCGAATTATTTTGGTGATAGTGATAGCATACCATTGCCTGCCTATTTAGGTGAGTTAGTTTCAGATTTTTATGAACTAAAAAACTATTTTGGTGAAATAGAAAATGAACTGATATTTGCTACATCTACAGGTAAAGGTATTTATGTTGAAAATGTGGAAAGGCTAATAGGCAATATAAATATTAGATTAAGAAAAAAACTCAAACTTGATCAAATGCATTCTCATAAATCGAGGAAAACAATAGCTGAAATTCTCATCAATCGTTCAGAAAAGAATATTGATTTAATTCGTTTACTTTTTGGGCATCATAGTTATGCAATGACACTCAAATATATAGCTAGAAACCCATACTTAGTTGAAGCAATAGCAAGTACGTTAGAGATTCATTTCACAGAAGAATTTTCAAGTATAATTTCGGGAATTATAAATAAGAAAATTTACAGTCAACAAAATTTAAACTGTCCAGAGTTAAAAGATGGGAACGAGACTCTATTCAAAGGAAAAGTAATTAAGATTGCAATTTTTGAGTATATTTCATATTTGCTTAAAAATGGACAGCCTATATTCATATCGAAGACATTGGTTGGTGCATATTGTTTTAACCTTGATCCGATAACATCAAAAAGTACGCTGCCATGTATTATCAATGATACTTCTAAGCTAAAACCAAATCCTAATAATTGTAAGTTAGGATGCCCGAAACTTTTATTTAATGAAAAAGGAGTGAAAAACATAGAGGATAATATTGAGTATTATTCTGATCTACTCAGTGAACATTCAAGTTTGCTAACAAAAGCTCAAAAAATCGATATAACAAAAAAGATAAGTATAAATCGCTCCCAGCTTTTAAAAATTATGACTCATAATGAAACAAATCATAAAGAGCGGATAACTAGGGGCTGTTGATCTTTGTTTGAATTTTGTGCGTAAGTGACAATCTCGTATAATTCACTTCGCCAAAACCAAACTAAACGAGATTGTCATGCCCCGATTAATGCTCACTGATGAGCTGTGGTCGAAACTAAAAGCTATATTGCTTGAAGATAGAGTTTATAACAAGCTTGAACATCGACAAACACTAGAAGGAATACTTTATCGCTTACGTGTTGGCTGTCCGTGGCGTGATTTACCTGAATGTTTTGGGTTGTGGAATACCATTTATCGTCGTTTTCTTCTTTGGTCAAGAAAAGGCATATTAATGAGACTGTTCAAAACTTTAGCAAAA
>NZ_FOLO01000036.1 GCF_900112265.1 Pseudoalteromonas denitrificans DSM 6059
TTACCCGTGAGGCTTAACCATACAACGCCAAAGTGGTTTGTGTGATAGTGACAAGCAAGAAGTTAGTGTTAACTAAAGTAGAATATATTTTACGAAATCTGTATCAGCAGACCGAATTATTAAAGACAAAAACAAGAACAAAGCAAGATGAAAAGAATTTGCTTGGTGACAATAGCGTTTTGGACCCACCTGACTCCATGCCGAACTCAGTAGTGAAACGAAACAGCGCCGATGATAGTGTGGGGTTTCCCATGTGAAAGTAGGACATCGCCAGGCTCCTAATTAGAGAAACCCGATACAGCAATGTGTCGGGTTTTTTCGTTTTTGTGTTTTAAAAAGTATATGTATATTTTGCTTTAGGTGATTGGGTCTAATCCATCTGGCCGGTTTTTTAGTTGTGTAAGTGCGGTTGAGTAACCCTGAATTCCATAGGTTTTTTGAGCTTGTTTATAAGTATTATCGCCTTTTCTTGCAGTTGTAACAGCTTGTAGTTAAAAGTCTCGTGAATAATCGCGTTCTGTGTGTTTAGTATGTGCAGTGTTTGAGTTGTTTATAATAAGCCTAAATGTGGAAACACATTTCAGGACAAGATAAAGGCATTAAAAAGCCCAACTCATTGAGTTGGGCTTTTTCATTTAAATAAGATTTAGTATAAGTGCTTAGCGTAATTCATTTGGAATGTTGTGTTGAGCCCAAGAAAGTAGCTCAATTCGGTTTCGGCATTTCGTTTTTCTAAATGCACTATATAAATGCGTTTTGACAGTATGGGGACTAATATCCAATTTATCAGCAATTTCTTTATTTTTACTACCTGTGCTCATGAGAGAAATAATTGCTTTTTCACGTTTAGTTAAACTAACTGGTTCACTCGGGGCGTCAGTGAATTTAGCTAACGTTTCTTTATTGAAGTGTAAAAGGCGATTTAGAGCACTACACATGATGTCTCTTTTGTACCACAAGTGATTTTCTAATAACAACCTGATGCCTTTCATCAAAACATCTGTATTATCATTAGCATAAAAAACCCCCCTGATGCCACTTAATAGAGCTCGGTTGGCAAGTTCGGGGTTTTGGCCAATATTAAATAAGATGATATCGCATTCAACAGTTAGGTCTGATACTTTTTGTTGTAATTTTTCCCACGCATTTTCTTCGCCTGCCTCAATAAATAATAATCGAGTATTAGCTGGTACATCTGTTGTACTTAAACTGCTTTGTACTAACAAACCTTGAGCTTTTAACAAAGGTTGTAATACATCTAAACTGATACTATTTACAGGGTTCGATTCCAGTAAAATAAATGCAGAGTTCTTCATGCTGATTTATCCTTGCCCATAGGCTTTTTTACCTTTTAAAGGTGTTAGGTCTATATTTTGGGCAATATTAGCACAACTACAACTCCTTTAGTATTGCTTTTTTATTTATTTATACTTCTTTTGGGTTGCTTTTAAGGGTTTTAAATAAAAAAGTATTAGTCTAAGCTTTCATTTTATTCGTATATGGTGGCCAACCCATTTCTTGACCTGCCAACATATGTAAATGGATATGATAGACAGTCTGCCCGCCATCTTCATTGCAATTCATCACAACTCTATAACCTGTGTCAGCAAAACCATTGGTTTTAGCAAGTTCAGCTGCAACACAATAAAGTTGACCAATCAATTCTCTATCCTCTTTTACAATGTCATTGATGGTTGCGATTGGTTTTTTGGGAATGATTAATACATGGTAAGGGGCTTGCGGATTAATATCTTTAAAAGCTAATGTGTGTTCATCTTCGTAAACAATATCAGCGGAAATTTCTCGGTTAATTATTTTTGTGAAAAGTGTTTCTTTACTCATGGTTTTATTCCTTATCAATTTATGGCTTAATTATGTCAGTTTACGATTACTTGTCTATCAATTGGGGTTGTTTTATATGCGCTATTTTTTGTTTTTCTTATCTTTTTTTTCGTGTTCAGTATTCGCTGTACAAATTAAATTTCCAGAAGAGTTGATTCCATTACAAGTCGATAGCAATAAAATAGAGCATTCTTTATTTTCACCAGTTGATGAAATTAAATTAACGCAAGGTATGCACAAAATCCAATTAAAATATTCAGACTTATTTGAATTGGATTTTGATGATCATGAGGTTGTTGAGTCGCAACCGTTTTGGATAAAAGTGAATATATCTTCAAAAAGTAATTACCGCCTGATATTTGATGCACCTCAAGATGTAGAAGCAGCACATATTTTTGCAAAAGCACCTTTGGTTATGCTTGAACAGTTGTTGACTGGAGATGTAGCTATTATTGAAAAAAGTTCTGAACCTGAAGTTTCAATATCTGAGATTAAACCTGATCAAGTAATCAAGGAGCCTAAGGTATTAGATATGTTAGATTTCTGGTGGAAACAAGCCAATGAAGATGAAAAAACATTGTTTTTAAAGTCACTTGAAAAGTGATTTTTGATATTACTATTTATTTTAATGAAGTATGACCACTATATAAGATTTAGGTTCGCCCAAACAGATAAATTTGTAGATCTTACTCAGTATAGTTTTGGCACAATTTATCATGATATTATCGAAATATGACTGATGGAAAAATTAGATAATAATAACATTGTCAGTAATATCGCTATTAGGTCTATATTGCAATGTTAATTAAAAAGTTCCAACTTTCATATATAGTGAAGCTATGGCATTAATAATATTTATGCTTTTAAGTTTTGATCTAAAAATATTTGGTCTTGTATAAGATAGATATTGCACAGAATTGTGATACGTTTATTAAAAATAAATTAATTTTAAATCTCAGTTTTAACAGGTACTCACCTTAAAAATATTATATGAGTTTATTAAATTACTACTTTTCTAGGAAAGTACACTCATTTTTTCAACTCACTTCGTCAGTTTACATCCTTTAAAATTAATCCACTCATTTATAAACTTTATTTTACTCTAAAATAAAACAGGTTTTGGCTATTAAACTATACTTACTTTTAAGTTTTAATAAATGGCTATTTTTAAGTGCATTATTCTTTTTGTATTTTATTTTTATTTTTTGTACTTAAAATAAATGCATATAATGCGCCTGATCAAAATACTATATTATTACCATTAAATGCATGGGCAAGCCAAAGAGTACTCACTAAAGTTGTTGCTAAAAAAGTAAGAGAGTTGGGATATAATGTTGAATTTGTTGAAATTGGCTCTACAGATCAATGGGGAGCTTTGCGAAAAGGAATCATTCATCTACAAATAGAGGTTTGGCAAAGTGATCAAACAAATGCATTTACTGAAGCTGTTAAGAAAGGGTTTGTAATTGATGCTGGGCGCCATACAGCCCAAGGGCGTGAAGATTGGTGGTATCCAGAATATGTAGAGAATATTTGCAAAGGGTTGCCTGACTGGAGGGCGCTAAATAAATGCTCTTCAATTTTTAGTAATAATTCAAAGTCTTCTAAAGGTATTTTTTATACTGGGCCATGGAATTATAGGGATGCGGACTTAATTCGCTCTTTAAAGTTAAATTTCAAGATCGAAAGACTAAAAGATGCAAATGCAATATGGACTAAATTAAGAAATGCTAAAAAAATAGAAAAACCAATAATTTTACTTAATTGGACACCTAACTGGATAGATGTACGAATTAAAGGACGCTTTGTTAATTTTCCAAAATATGAGGAGGAGTGTGAAACGGATCCTGGCTGGGGAGTAAATAAAAATATGTTATATGACTGCGGTAATTCATTAGTCACCATTTTAAAAAAAGCAGCTTGGCCTGGCCTTAAAAAAAAATATCCATGTATTTTTTTACTATTAAAAAATATCGACTTTACAAACGATATGATTTCAGAGGCTGCGGCTTTAGTTGTTGTTGATGGTTATACTGAAGAAAAAGCGGTCTCATTGTGGTTAAAAAAATATTCACAAGATAGTAAAAAGTGGTTAGGGTTCGAATGCCCATTAAATTTAGAGTAAAAATGGCACACTATTCACTATCTTCCTTGTTAATTCTTATGTGTTTTTTTAGCGAGGCACTTGAGGTTACGTTTTGTTTTGAGGATATTGATCTACCGCCATACGCTATTGACCAAGATGAAAATAATTTAGCTGAAAGAGGGATGTTATTACATTTAATTAAGCTTTCGGCTAAAAAGGCTGGCATTGAAGCTAAATTTATTCGAAACCCTTGGCTTAGATGCCAAAAGTTAGTTAGAAATAATGATGCGCAATCTTTATTTTCGATGATCCAAACTGATGAACGTAGTCAACTCTTTGCTTTTCCTGAACAAAATAATCTAGAGCCATACTTTTTAATGCAAGCAGAATATGCATTATTTGTGAAAGTAGGTGGTCGATTTGATTTAGATGATTCAAAATCATTGTTAGTTGACGCCGAAGGCTTGAATTTAACCAAATATAAAATTTACAGTCAATTTGGTTTGTCTGCACCATTTGGTTATGTAGCATATGAATTTTTGAGAAAAAATAAAATATTAACTCCTGTAAATTTAACCCCAAAACAAGGTTTTAGTTTGATAATAAATAATAAACTTGATGGGTATGTGATTGAGCGGCGAATAGGCATTGAAATAGCTAAATCTATGCAAATAGAAAAGCTTATTAAGCCTAGTCAATTTGCTGTTATTAAAACTTATTGGCATGCTCCTTTTAATCAAGTTTTTTATCAACAAAATAAAGAACAAATTGACCTTTTTTGGTCGCATTTTTCAGGTTTTCGTGAACAAATGTCCACTAAAGAAAAATAAAATAAATTTTATAAAGAGAAGCTGAAAAAAATAGGTTTTAGTCTACAATTTATAGTGTTATTTCTATGGTGGAAATTACATTGCATAGATTGTTTCTTTTAATGTTTCTCATTTTATTTTCTATAAAACCTCTGGCTGAGCCAGTTTTTACTGATGTTAATCAACCTATGATTAATTACACTCCTGAATCAGGTCTAAGTCAATTAACAGTTACGGCAATAATACAAGATGATTTGGGTTTTATGTGGTTTGGTACTCAAACAGGCTTAAATCGGTTTGATAGTTATGAATTCACACAATTTAAGGCTCAATCATTAAAGAAAAATCAGTTAGCGGGTAATTTTATCAGGGCTATGTGCCGTATTCATAATTTTTTATGGATAGGCACTAGTACAGGTTTAAGCTCATATAATGTTAACACAGGTGAATTTCGTTCTTATTTCAAAGATTTTAATGATGTAATTCCTTCCGATAATATCACCAGTTTATCCTGTTTTAAAAGTTCAGTATTAATAGGTACAGAAGCAAATGGTTTATGGAGTTTAAATATAACTAACGATAAGGCTACTGTAATCGAAGAGACTGCTAATATGAGAATTAGCAGTATCCAACAAACATTACATCATATTTATTTTGGTGCCGAAAAAGGATTGTTTAGCTTAACTAAAGATGAATTTAAATTAACTCAAAATAATCAAAACTCCGTCCAAAGTTTATTATTAATAAATAATAAACTGATTGTCGGATTAAGCGATGGAGGACTTAATGCGTACGATATTTTGTCTAACAAACTTGTATTAAGTTGGAGTAACGTATTATCTGAAAAAATTAAAAATAAAATCAACGCATTAGTTAAATATAAAGACAAGGTGTTAGTTGGAACAATGGAAGGGGTTTATATCATTGACCTTACCGGAAATATTGTTGATAGATATAAACATAATGCATCGCAGTCTTATAGTTTAAGTGATGATATTGTTTTGTCTCTTTTTGTTGATAAAGAAGAGAGTATTTGGGTCGGTAGTAACTCTGGAGGTATTAATTATTTAACCCAAAAAGCAAAAAGATTAGGGCATATAAATCAATATAATTATCAAGATAGCCCTATAGAGCATGCAGATATGCGTAGCTTTGCTTTAGATAATCAAGGGAGAATGTGGTTTGCAACTTCAAAAGGCATTTCTATATTTGATCATGGTAAATTTATAAAGGCGGAATCTTTATTTGAGCAGTTAAAGCCGTTAAAAAGTGCTTTTATCACAGGCTTGTTAATTGTAGAAGACGGTATTTGGTTAACAAGTCGGGGCGCTGGGATCACCTATTTTAACTTTAAATCAAAAAAGGTTGAGTTTTATTCCCCAGCAAATAAAAATTCACCATCATTATCTTGTAATGCGATCATTGAATATCAAAATAGCATAATTGTGAGCTCTAGAGATTATGGGTTATTACGTTTTGATAAACAAAAAAATGTATTTTTACCTTTTATTTCCCATTTCACTCCTTTACCAAAAAATATCACAGGACTATTGGTTGTAAACAATGAGCTATGGTTTGGCTCAATTGGTTATGGGTTATTTCGTTATTATGATGGAAAACTTGAACAGTTAACGGTCAAAAATGGGCTACTTTCAAATATTATTTTTTCGCTCGCACTCGATAATAAAGGTAGAGTTTGGGGAGCCAGTGATTTTGGCGTAAATGTATTAAATAGTGACTTTCAATTAGTGCATATGATTAATCAAAAAGGGGGGCTCAAAAATGAATCAATTTGGAGTGTGGTTTTTGATGAAGTTGATAGCGTTTGGTTAGGCACAAGCGGTGGCCTGGTTAAAGTTAATGTAAATAATTATGCTATTGAAAACTTTAATGTTATGGATGGTTCTCAAAGTTCTGAGTTTAATTTTGGGGCTGCATGGTTATCTCCCTCAGGTCGAGTCTTTATGGGAGGCACAAATGGATTCAACCAATTTAAACCCGAACACATTGTTGCTGGAAAAAACATTCCTCAATTGCGGCTAAGTAAAATATCAATACTAGGAAAAACGATTACTCCTCAGAACTCACCTAAAGCGATACTGTATCAGCCGGAAATTATTAAAAAAATAACGCTAGAGCATGAGCAGGATATTATGTCATTTAAGTATGTGTCCTTAGCTTATTCTAATCATAAAGAAATAACTTATTATTATAAAGTGATAGGGTTATCTGAACAATGGCTCCCTATGGAAGAAGGTAGCAGGCAAGTTAATTTAATTAAACCTGCTCCGGGTGATTATCAACTTGAAGCATATGCTGTGGATCAAAATGGTGATAAGTCCAAAATACATGTATTAAATATTGAGCTACTAGCACCTTGGTGGTGGAGTCAGTTTAGTAAGCTTCTTTATAGTATATTATTTATTTCAACGCTTGTTTTGGTTTTTGTATATCGTTATCGGGTTTACCAAAACGTGATAAAAGATAACTTGGCGATGTCTGAATTAAAACAAAGGCTTGAGCTTTCTTTATGGGCAAGTGGCGATGAATTATGGGATTGGGATGTTATTAATAATAAAATTTATCGTTACGCTGTTGAATCTCGAATTGACTATGGTAAAGAAGTTAATCATAAAAATAGTAAATATATGGCTGAGTTTGTTCATTTGTTTGACCGACCTTTATTACTTGAAAAAATAAGGCTGTGTTTAGAGGAGGGAATTAATAGCTATGAGGTTTCAGTACGAATTAAAGATTTTTTTGGTAATTGGTGTTGGGTATTAGATCGCGGAAAAGTCGTTCACAGAAATGAATATGGTAATGTAACACGTATGTCAGGTTCAATTAGAGATATTGCCGAGCTTAAACTTCATGAGGATTCTCTACAAGAGTTAAATGAAAAACTAGAACACAAAGTTGCTGCGAGAACGGCAGAAATATCTAAAAAAAATGATGATTTAGAGCATGCCGTTTCGCAATTAAAACTGGCACAAAATGAACTGATTGAAAGTGAAAAAATGGCTTCTTTGGGTAATTTAGTTGCTGGGATATCTCATGAAATTAACACTCCTTTGGGGATTGCTATAACGGCAATAACACATAATCAAGATTATCTAGTTGAAGTACAAAAAAAACTTGATAATAAAACACTTACTCAATCCGATTTAATCGAATCTATTTCTTCACAAATGGAAAGTTATCGTTTAATTCTTAAAAATTTAGATCGCGCTAATCATCTTATCGCCAATTTTAAACAAATAGCTGTGGATCAAAATTCGGAAACACAAAGGGAAGTTAATTTAACTGAATATATCACTGAGGTTATGAATTCAGTTAAACCTTTATTTACGAATAAAAATATATCTGTTGTGATCCATGGGCCGGAATTATTGAAAATAACGACCTACCCAGGACCTATATATCAAATTATTACTAATTTAGTTAATAACTCAGTGATACATGGATTTGAAGGGCTTGATAAAGGAATTTTACGCATTGAAATAAGCATATTAGAAGGAAAAATATGTATGAATTATTTTGATAATGGCATTGGTATGGAAATATATATGCTACAACATATTTTTGATCCTTTTGTTACCAGTAAGCGTAATCAGGGGGGGAGCGGTTTAGGTATGAATATTGTGTATAACTTGGTATCTCAAATATTAAAGGGTGAAATAAAGTGTTTCTCAAGCCCTGGAAGTGGTTTGGAAGTTCAGATGCGCTTTCCGATTAACATTTGTTAAACCAGCCTAAGGAGTTAGGGGATCTTTATTTATTGGGGTACACTGAAAATATAAATACTTTGTCAATGGATTAACTTTTAGTGTCTGAACATACTCCTGGATTTACAACTTCAAAAGCTATTAAAGCGCCTATAGCCAAAAAATCACCATATTTAATGACTCATCATAGCGATACTAGAGACGATAGCTATTATTGGATGCGTGATGATAAACGTCAAAATGAAGCTGTATTAGCTCATTTAAAAGCCGAAAATGATTATTGTGAACATGTTTTGGAACCTCAAAAACCTCTAGAAAATAAAATTTTTGATGAACTTAAAGGGCGAATTGTAAAAGATGACAGTTCAGTTCCTGTGCAAGATGGTGATTTTTGGTATCAAAGTACAGTAAGTGGCAATGATGAATTTGCTTGTCATTATCGTGCAACAACTTTTGAAGGCGCTAATAGACAATTATTATTAGATGTGAATCAACTTGCTAATAAATTTGAATTTTATGAGTTAGGTGATATATCGATTAGTCCTAATGATGAGTTATTAGCATATAGTGAAGATACAGATGGTCGTCGTATTTATACAGTGCGCTTTAAAAATATTACAACGGGAGAGTATTTACCTGATGTATTAGAGCAAACCGAAGGTCAAACTATTTGGTCTAATGATAATAAAACTGTGTATTACGTAAAAAAAGATTTAAAAACTTTGCTCGGTTTTGAAGTTTATCGTCATAAATTAGGTTCAGCGCAAACTGATGATGTGCTCGTTTATCAAGAAAAAGATACTAGCTTTTATATAGGGCTTGGGAAAAGTCGTGATGAAAGTCTGATTTTTATAGAGATGGCTTCTACGGAATGTAGCGATGCTTGGATATTAGATGCAAATACACCTGATGGTGAATTTGTTCAGCTTGTAGAGCGGGAAGATAAACATGAGTTTGAAGTTAATAAACTCAATGATGTGTTTTATATCACGACAAATTGGCAAGCAAAAAACTTTAGGCTAATGACTGCTAATAAAGAAACAATACATAACAAATCACTATGGGTTGAATGCATCGCTCATAGGGAAAAAGTATTGTTTGAAGGTGTTGAATTATTTGATAACTTTATGGTGGTAACTGAGCGTGAACAAGGTCAAATTAGGTTTGTTGTTTATAAACAAGATGGTACTAAATATCCGTTAGAGTTTAACGACCCTTGTTATTATGCTGCTGTTGGTGATAATCCAGAGCCGACCAGTGAAACTGCCAGAGTTTATTACTCAAGCCTAACAACACCTGGTTCTCTATTTGAATTTGATTTAAATACAGGTGAGCGTAAATTATTAAAACAGCAAAAAGTATTAGGTGAATTTAATGCTGAAAACTATGGTTCAGAACGATTATTTATTACTGCCAGAGATGGTGTAAAAGTTCCCGTATCAATTGTTTATCATAAAGATAAATTTAAAAAAGATGGTACTAATCCATTATTTCAATATGGTTATGGTGCGTATGGCATCACTATAGACCCTAATTTTTCAAGTGGCACACTCAGTTTATTAGATAGAGGTTTTGTATACGTCATTGCGCATATTCGTGGTTCAGAGATGCTAGGTCGAGATTGGTATGAAAATGGTAAAAAACAGTTTAAACAAAATACTTTTGATGACTTTGTTGATGTGACTCAATTTTTAGTTGAGCATGGTTATGGTGATAAAGATAATATATTTGCTTCTGGGGGGAGTGCTGGCGGCTTGTTAATGGGGGCTGTTATTAATCAGGCGCCTGATCTGTATAAAGGAATAGGTTGTCATGTGCCATTTTTAGATGTTTTGACAACGATGTTAGATGAAAGTATTCCTCTTACGACTAATGAATATGATGAATGGGGTAATCCAAATGATAAGGTGGATTACGATACCATTTTAGCGTATTCACCTATGGATAATATTAAAAATCAAGCTTATCCGAATATTTTAGTGACGACTGGGCTACATGATTCTCAAGTTCAATATTGGGAGCCAATGAAGTGGGTTGCGAAAATGCGCGAATATAAAACCGACGATAACATTTTAGTTTTTAAAACTGATATGGATGCGGGTCATGGTGGTGCGTCTGGCAGATTTAAAAGCCTTAAAGAAAAAGCACTAGAGATGGCATTTTTTATCACACTCTCTAGTACCTAATAAAAAGGGGTCGGAGTTAATAAATATGTTTATTGACTCCGACCCCTTTTTCAGTGTTGATTAGCGTAATTTATTACCTTTGGTATCCCAAACTTCAATATCTCCTAGATTTAAATGCCTAATGTTAGCTTCAATTTTATTTAAATCTCCTACTACCACCCAAACCATAGCACTTGGATTGAAAGCCGATTTTGCTAGCTGGGCCATCATTTCAGGCGTCATATTGTCATATTTATTTTGTAGTGATTCTGCGGATTTTTGCATGCGATTTAAGTTATTATTAGTCACCATATGACCAAGCACGGTTTTAGCTTGTTCAAATTTACCTGGTAGCGTTAAAGTTTTGCTTTTTACAAATAAGTCTAGTTCTTCTATGGTTGCAGGCTTTGAGCTTCTATAACGGGTAATTTCGCCTATAATCTCACTCATGGCATCAGCCGTTTTGTCGCTTTGCACTGGTGCATAGTTATACCAAATACGTTGCCCTCTAGCGCTTGTTATACCTGTATAGGCACCATAAGCCCAACCTTTATCTTCACGTAAATTCATATTCATTCGAGCAGTAAATGTACCACCTAACAAACCATTCATAGTTTCTAGCTCAAGATATTGAGAATCTCCGGAAGAGGGCATTAAATGGCCTGCTACTATCATGCTTTGTGGTGAATTTTTACGGTCAATTAATATGACTTTAGGTTTTTTAGCAAGTGAAACAGTTTTAAATGATTTACTGCCTTTCATAGATTTAGGGGCAGACCAAGCGCCAAATGACTTTTCAAGTTGTGCTGTAATTTCGGTTAATGAAGTATCACCAGCTACAAATATTTTTGCATTGTCGGGTCTTATCCAAGCGCTATGAAATTTCTCCATATCATTAATGTTAAATGATCTTACTGAAGATTCAGTTCCTGAACTTGGAAAACCGTAAGAATGTTCGTCACCATATAGTGCGGGTAATAAAACATTAAAAGCAATTGACTGAGGATCGTTTTGTTTGCGTTTTATATCCTCAATAGTTAAAAGTTGATCACGTTTCATATCAGCATTGTTAAATGCTGGATTCATTACAATGTCAGCCCATAAACTTGCTGATTCAGCTAAATTAGACTTAAGTACTGAAGCATTAACCTGAAAGATATCTTTAGAAGAACTTGCGCCTATGCGTGCACCTAAAAGTTCTTGTTTCTCAGCTAACTCTAAAGAAGATAGACTTTTTGTGCCTTCATTCATCATACCTAAGGTAAAAGAAGCTAAGCCCATTTTATTTTTTATATTAGCGGCATTACCACCATCAAAGATTATACTCATTTCTACAATTGGTACACTGTGACGTTCCGATAAAAACACTTCAATGCCATTTGAAAGTGTTGCTGTTTGTACATCTGGTAAAGAAAGTTTTTTAGCTGTGCCCATAACTGGACGTTGACTGCGATCTGCGCCTGTTTTTGCTACTTCATGTTTACCAAATGGTTTTACTGTTAATTTATAATGGCCATCAGAAAGCCATTGTTGGGCTGTTTTTTGTATATCACTAGGGTTTGCATTTTCAATCCACGAAAGTTGCGTATTAACAAAATTTGGGTTGTTAGCATATAGTGCACCTTGCGCCAGTGTACTTGCTTTTCCACTAACGGATTCTAAAGAGCGAATTACGCCGCCGTTAATCACGGTTTTAATACGTGAAAGCTCAGCTTTAGTAGGGCCTTTTTGTAAATACTGATTTAGAATATCATCAACCATGTCTTCTATTTTAGTGATATTGCCACCTGATTTTATGGTCACTGAAATAGAAAAGGTACTTGCAAGCTCATGCTCTTCAAGAGATGCATGTACTTCAGTTGCAGCTTGATTATTGTGTATTAGTGCTTTATAAAGGCGAGAATTTTTGCCTTGACCTAAAATCGCTGCAGCCAAGGAAAGTTCTGTTGCTTGTTTGGTTGTGCGTCCAGGTACAGCCCAATTCCATGTAATGCGTGTTTGCGATACATTATCAAACATGACTTCAGAAGTATTTATACTGCGCTCAGGGATCATTGAGGTCATATGGTGTAAAGGATCACCTGCAGCGATATCACCAAAATATTTTTCTACTTTTTGTTTAGCCGTTTTAAGATCAATGTCTCCAGCTAAAACGACAACTGTATTTGCCGCGCCATAATACTTAGCAAACCAGCTTTTTACATCATCTAGAGAAGCAGCATCAAGATCAGCCATCGATCCTATTGTTGAATGTCTATAGGGGTGACCTGCAGGGAATAAACCTTCTAAAATGCGATATTCAGACATACCATAAGGTGCGCTATCACCTTGGCGTTTTTCATTTTTTACAACTTTACGCTGTTCATCTAATTTATCTTGAGAAATAGCACCTTCGAGATGCCCCATGCGATCTGACTCCATCCATAGTGCAACATCTAACCCTGAAGTTGGTACTGTTTGATAATAATTAGTACGATCAAACCAAGTTGTTCCATTTAATCCTGTTGCACCAATTTCTTGTAAAGGTTTGAAGTAGTCTTCATTGGAATTTTCTGAACCATTAAACATCAAATGTTCAAACAAGTGAGCAAAACCAGTACGCCCAGCGGGTTCATTTTTAGAACCCACATGATACCAAACCCCTAGAGTTACAATGGGGGCTTTTTTGTCTTCATGCACTATTACACGTAAACCATTTTTAAGTGTAAATTCATTATATGATAAATTAACAATGTCTTTAGAGGTGTTGGAAACTGATGTGGGTTGAGCTTTTGAAGTATTTGAACTGTCATTTGTTGATACACAAGCCGTTGTCATCATTGCGAAAGTGAGTGCTGTTGCCAGCTTAGTTTTTTTTGATATATGCATTACGTTTCCTTGATAATTCAATCATAGTATTTGTCATGTTTGGAATGACTATATAATGTTTGAAACTAAATAAGAATATCTGAATGTCCCATAACAGGTAAAGATAAAAGTAAATTGCAAATGTTTGTAAATGAAAGCTTGAATATTAAAGCTCGAAGAAAATACGAGCTTTAAAAGTGGCAGCCTTAAAGCATATTTAGAAGTTCAGCGTTAGGTTTAGGTTGAGTAAAATGGTTGCTGTAATTTGACAATGTCTTAATTGTTACAATAAGTATTACTTCTAATATTTGCTGCTGTGTATATCCTGCACTTAAAAATGCTTGTGTATCTTTCTCTGGTACGAAACCTCTATTTTTAATCATAGAAATCGTAAATTCAGCTATGGCTCGATCTTTATCACTCTCAATTATATCGCCATTGTTAAGTGCGTTTAATGATGCTGGTTCAGCACCCATTTGTTTTCCAATAGCGCGATGTGCAACAGTACAGAAATCACATTTATTTTCAATACTTGCAGCTAATAAAGCAACTTGCAATTGTGGCATAGGGATACTGGTTTTGGCTAATAAGTCATTCAACATTAAATAAGCTTGTACACTTGTTGGAGCTTCTATCATGTAAGCAAATAGGTTAGGTAAAAATCCGTATCCTTGTTGGATTGAAGACAAAAGCTCTTTGGTTTCGCCTTGACTTGATTCAAGGGTGTGGAAAGTAAAGTCAGTCATAATATTTCTCCAAGTAATTAAATAAATTCTAGTAAACAGACCATACTTTAATCTTTTTATTTGGTACGCTGAATGACATATAGTTCACAAATCATGCTTTAGAGTACAAAAATGGAAGCGTTAGGCGATTTACTTAGATTAATGCAGTTAGAAGTTTCGGTTTATCATAATGCAAAGGTATGCGGTAACTGGGTGATCAACGAACATGAAATTGGTCAGACCTGCTTTCATATGGCAACAGAGTCTGGGTGTTTATTAGAGATACCAGAGTGTGATTCTTATGAATTAAGTTGTGGTGATTTAGTTATCTTTCCCAGTGAAATGCCACATTCAATGAGGCCCTTAAAAGCTTTGGCTGGAGAGCAGCAACACTTACCATTCCGATCAGATTTACCTGGAGTGGGAATGTTATGTGGTAAAGTCCACTTTTCTCATCAAGCAAGTCAACAATTCCTTAATGCATTACCTGCTGTTTTAATAGTAAAAAATGATGTAGATACACCTTGGTTAAGGCATTTATTAACTTTAATTCAAGTTGAAAGTTATCAGAATAATATGGGTTCTAAAGTAATTTTAGATAAACTATCTGAGTTGCTTTTTACTTATGCAATACGTCATTACATTTATCATAATGAAAAGGAAGTTGGAATTTTAGCCTTATATGCCCATGCTAAATTATCTGCTGCGATTAAAGCAATGCACTTAGCACCAGATAGGCATTGGAATTTAGAGCAGTTAGCCAGTATTGCGTGCCAGTCAAGAACTGGGTTTGCGCAAAACTTTAAACAAGTTAGTGGTTGGACACCCATGCAATATCTTTGCTGGTGGCGGATGCAACTTGCTTGGAAAATGCTAATTAATGGAGAAAGCGTGGCAAAAACTGCTTTAAATATTGGCTATCAATCTGAATCTGCATTTTCTCGCGCTTTTAAAAAGCAATTCAATTTAAGCGCAGGTGCAATAAGAAAAAAATAGAAAGAGTTAAAGTGGTTTGGCCTGATTTGAAATAACTCAATTCAGGCTGTTAACGTTATTTGGCCAGTTCAATCATTACAGCTGTATACATTTTCAAATTGAGTACAAATTGTTTCATCGTAATAAATTCATGTTCTGAATGACCTGTATATTCAGTATTTGGCATTGAAGGGCCAAAACTGACCGCGTTAGGGAATAATCGTGAGTTTGTACCTCCGCCAATTGCAATAGGTTTCGCATTTTGGATGCCGCTGAAATGTGAAAATACATTTAATAAAGTATTAATATGTGGTGCGTTAGTTTGAATGAAGGGCGCTTCAATATCATTTTTTAAATCTAATAAGTTGATATTATGTTTTGTTTGCCATTTTTGAATTACCTGATTTATTTGCAATTCAAGCATTTTTGTTGATTTCCCTCTTGGACGACGAATATTTATTTTAAGTTGTATACCATCCGTTAATTGTTTTAAAACTGTTGGGGAAACAGTCATTTTCCCCATAAAATCATCTTGGTAGCTAATATCACCAAAATTATCACCATAAAGGTTAGTGCCTAAATTTTCGTTAACAAAATTAATTAATGCACCACTGGCGTTGTTAGGCCAATCCTGCATTGAAAGTAACTCAGCTAAATGAGTAATGGCATTGAGACCTGCTTCAGGTTTAGATGAGTGTGCTGACTTTCCTAAAGCCGTTATTGTTAACTGTTTATTTTTCCATTGATATGTGTATTTCATCTTAGGATGTTTTAGCGCTATTGTTTGAATATTATTTAGCAAAGTTTGATTGGCATTCTCAATAATAACTTGCGCATCTTCTGGAATTTGGCTACCAAAAAAACCACCTGTAAAAGCACTTATATGTAGCGTTTTATCATTGATTTTATGTGTCGGAAAGGTCATTTGAATTGTACCGTAGCCTTTTTCGGCCGTTACAACTGGGTATTCTGCATCTAAAGTAATATTTGTTTGCGGTAAATCATGATTTTTTATAAATTCTTTTAAAGGGTCCCAATCTGACTCTTCAGCCATATAAATATAAAGTTCCAATCGCTTTTTTAGGTTTATTTTTTTATCTTTAATTGCTTTCATTGCATATAAAGCACTCGATATAGGTCCTTTATCATCTTCTGTACCACGCCCAATTAATTTACCTGGTTCAGATGTTAAATCTAATTCAAATGGTGATTTAGCCCACTTAGTTGCATTTACGGGTTGTATATCACCATGAGTAATGATGCCAACTCTTTGTTTACTATTGCCTAATCCGATAATCATGACATAACCATGATCTTGATAATCAAACCCTAAAGCTAAAGCTTGATTTTTGAGGGCTTGTTTAAACGCGATATGTATTGGATTAGCAGTGGAAGGCATACCCTCCACTGCGACTGTATTGTATTTTATTAACGCTTTTAAGCTATTTACCATATCTTGTTGATAAATCTCAGCAGCATAGTTTGCTGTATTTTGTGCGAGTGAGCTTATTTTTTGGGCAATGGCTAAATGACTGAAAAAGGGTGTCAATAATATGAATAAAAACGCTAATTTCCTAAGCATGAAATCTCCGGTAAGTTGATTGAATATTTAAATGTTTTTATTAGTACTTATAATTTGTTGTTGCATCCATTTGAAACTTGCTTTGTTTGAATTTATTTTATGCCAGTACATGTTTAAATGATAATCAGGAATTCTAATTGGTGGCTCAAATATTTGTATTTTTATTTGAGTTGCAAGTTGTTCAGCAACTACCCTTGGAATTGTTAATAATAAATCTGAATGTAACACAGTGTGAGGTGCTACTAATACACTGGGTAGCTGAAGTGCCACTTTTCTGCTTAGTTTTAGTTGTGCAAGTACCTGATCAACAACGCCTTGCTTTTCACCCCAAGGAGAGACTCTTACATGAGTTAAATGTAAAAAGTTATCTAAAGAGAGCCCATTTTTTAATGCTGGGTGATTGCTTCTTGCTATGGTGCAATAACTGTCTTTTAACCAAGTAAGGCTATCAATGATTGCTGAATCTTCAATTTTATGGCTATAACCTAAGGCAAAATCTACATCATAGCTTTCAAGTTGGGTAAGAGGATGTTGCTCTTTTGCTGCAATAATATTGATTTTGATGTTGGGAGCAATTTTATTTATTTTGCCGATTAATTTTGGCAATAAACTAAATTCAGTATAGTCGGTGGCTGAAAATTTAAACTCAGAGGTATCTGTTGCTGGATCAAAGCGTGTTGTTTCATTAATGGCATTAAACATTAAAGGCAGTGCTTTATTTAAATGTATTGCCATTTCTTGAGCACGATAAGTGGGCTCCATTACATTATTAATGCGAATAAAAAGCGCATCATTAAGGCGTTTTCGCAATCTAGAAAGCCCATGGCTAAATGCTGATTGACTAAGGCATATTTCATTGGCTGCCATAGATACAGATTTATGCCGATACAGTGCATCAAATATAACTAATAAATTTAAATCTAGTTGATGTAAGTTCATTCTTAAATTCCAAAAGTTATATGTTTAATTTTCTATTCACTAAAACTGCTATTTTAGGAGTATTTGATCTTGTATATAGCGAGTATTAACTTTAAAAATAAAAGCTAACTAAGTCCTGACAATATAACAATCGTCACACTTAAAAATAAAATACCTGTAATCAGGTTAATTGTAGGAGTGGCTTTTTGCATTTGCTGCTGTATTTTAGGTTTAGACAATACAAAAGCAATTAATATAAACCAAAGCAATGATAATGAAAGTAAAATAATGGTAGCAGAAATTTTAGTTATTAGATTTACCTCAGGCGTGATCAAGGTTGAAAATAGTGTAATAAAAAATACAAAAGCTTTGGGATTTAACAAATTAGTATACAAGCCTAAAAGAAAGCCTTTTTTTATGGATAATTGATAAGTTTTATTATTCTTAATAATAGTCACTTGGCTTTTACGCCAATTATTAAGCGCAGATCTAATGGCATTGATGCCCATCCAACCTAAGTAGCTTGCACCAATCAATTGCACAATAACAAATAAAACGTCAGAGCTTTTTATTAGTAAGCTCACTCCAGTCAAGCTCAGCAATGTATGAAATAATATAGCAACAGAAATTCCAATCGCTGCGGCAATAGCGGTAGTACGACGTTCTTGACTGGCTATCTTTACAACAAGCGCAAAGTCAGGACCGGGGCTTGCCAATGCAACGCTGTGGATCACAGCTAAAGAGAGTAAAAGTTGTATTTCCATTGAAAAATCCAAAGAGTCTTTTTGTGTTATAGAATACTAGTTTGCATCATAGTTCATTTTAAGGATTGTAAAAAATTGCATAAAATAACGCTATTTTACTTGTTTTTGAAAGTGAGAAGGCGTGATTAAAAATGCATTCTTAAAAGCTTTATTGAAATGGCTTTGATCAAAAAAACCAACTTTATGTGCTATATCAGTTACAGTGCTACCTTTTGCTAATGCGCGTTTCGCATATTCAAGCCGAACACGTTTTAAATATGCATGTGGTGTCATACCTGTTGCTGATTTAAATTGACGCAAAAACTGAAATTTACTCAAACCAACTGATGTTGATAATTCTTCTAATCCAAATGAAAGGTGCATTTCATCATGAAACCTTGCTTTAATGTCGCTAAAATCTTTATGTAATGAAGAAATCCCTATTGGGTTAAGTGAATTGTGCGATCCATAACGCATGAAAAGCTCAGTACAAAAAGCCATAAGACTCGTTTCTATTTGTAACTGATTAGAGGATGTATGTGGTTGTGTAAGTATATGATGCAACTTTAAAAAATAACTATATAAATCTTGCGTTTGGTTGAGTGGTGTTGAAAAAAAATGTTCTGTTTGGTTAAGTTCAGTTGCAATTTGAGTTACATAATCTACAGGTATCGACATTACATAAGCCTGATACGCTTCGTTATTTATACTTTGTCCATTATGACTTTCATCAGGGTTTAAAGTTGATATATAACCTTTATGTAAACGATAATTCTCACCTTTATGAGAATATTTTTGACCTCCTTGTGTTACAACTCCCACATGATAATCAAGGTGCACATGTTGCTCAAATTCAAAATTTTGAAAACGGGCATGGCTAAGCTCCATATCTGGCAAGATAGGGTTATGCCAATAATCAATTTTTTCTTGAGACATACTCGAGCTTCTATGCGTTATTTATTTCATTTAACGATAAATTAAGATTAAGAACTAGTAAATTATTGCATAACTTATAATAATCAGTCAGCTCTAGATGTGAAATTTATGCATTTGCATCTGATTTATATGCACTGGTGTCATGTTGGTTTAAATTTTATGATTATCACTAATCATTATTTTATAAAGATATTGGAAAAGTTATGAGTGAATTAACAATCAGAAAAGCAACCGTTGAGGATGCCGCATTAATATTGAAATTTATCCGAGAACTCGCAGTTTATGAAGAAGCAGAGCATGAAGTACTTGCCACTGAAGACACAATAAAAAACAGCTTATTTTCTCACAATAGCAATGTCGCAGCTTTAATTTGCGAACTTGATGGTCATGCTGTTGGCTCAGCTATTTATTTTTATAATTATTCGACTTGGCTGGCCAAGTCTGGATTATATTTGGAAGATTTATATGTTTCACCACAATATAGAGGCAAAGGCGCAGGAGTAAAACTATTAAAGGCGCTTGCTACAATTGCAGTTGAAAATGACTGTGGTCGTTTTGAGTGGAGTTGTTTAGATTGGAATACACCTTCAAGAGCGTTTTATGATTCTTTAGGGGCAAAGGCACAAGAAGAGTGGGTTAGTTACAGAATGTCAGGGCAAACTTTAGTCGATTTCGCAAAGTTTGATGAGTAATACTGTTAATGTAGTTTTTATTTTTGGCTATTTTTAAAACTTTCAAAAGCTAAAGTGATTTTTTGAATAAGATCTTTAGATGAGTCTTTATTAATAGCCATGCATATCTCTGCTTGACCTGATAAATCGATAGTAAATAATTTAGTTACAGAATTTATTGGCAAATTCATTTTCTGTAATTCTAATGCCATGCCTAGATCTGAATTAATAATTAGGTCGATACGCCCAGCTATCAACTTATTGGTATTTATTGACATTTCAGCTGCTAGGTCTAGCTGTTCACCAACTTTAAAGTCTAAGTCTTGTAGATATGCTTGGCTCCAATCTCCTCTTATTAAACCAATTACAAATTGTTTTGCTTGTTCTATGTTGTTAACTTGAATTGAAGTATTTTTTGACATTTTATAAAAATGCATAGGAGTCGGCCTGGTGATTGGGCAATACCAATAAAATTTATTGGCCCGTTCATCTGTTTTATATATGGAATAAATTAACGTATTTTTACGATGTGCGGCGATTTGAAAGCTTCTTGCCCATGGATAAACATGTGTCTTATATGTAATGTCTGTTTGGGCTAATATTTCTTTTATCACCTTAGTTGAATCACCTATTAGCTTACCTTGCTTATTTAAATAGTTATAAGGAGGCCAATTTTCAGTAACAACGAGTAGCTCCTCTTTTGCGAAGGCTAAAGAGAAGTTAATTATTAACAGACAGAATAGAAAAAATTTCATTATTCTACTTTAAGTCACAATTTTATAGTTCGCAATGTTTTAGTTAGCTATTTGAAATTAAATTACTTTTTATTGTAATACTTATACCCAAACTACTTCAAGATGCAGAATTCAGCGTTTCACAAGGACTTAATATCAAGGCGCAACTTTGCAGAAATGTTTTTCCCTTTTAATAAGTTGAAACGCAGAGAGTAAGTTCCTGTGAAACGCCTAAAAGGTTGCTTTAAAAACGGTTTATGCTGCGTTATTGATTTTGACAAGGGAGTGACCATTCTCTGCTATCAATGCCTTGCCTAAATCGTTTTTAATTCCAACTGAAACTCGCATATTTAAGTAGCTTGGGTATATAAATAGAAAGCAAATAAGACAACTTCGTTTTATGTTGAATTATTTGCATGACGTTTATCAAATATTTAAGTTAATTTTGATTTGGTGTATTTTCAGCAAAATATTCATGACTATCGGCATTATTTAATGCTTGAACTGGATTTGAATCTGCTAAATTTTGAGCGCCACTATGACCATATACAACGTCGTCAGTACCGGCAACTGCATTAAAGTGGCTTAACTCATGAATGATAGTACCAGCACGTGAGTCTGTTCCAATTTCATTTGCACTCCAAAATGCTTTACATAAATATACTTTGTAAGGTTGAGTTGGGTAAACATAAGCATAATATGTTTTTTTACAGCTACAATCGAAAGTAACAGGTTTAGTATCAATCGCATCATTTATAGCATTAAAATGTGCCGTCGCTGTATTATAACGAGATGAAGTTGCTGCACCAAACCAGGTTTCATAACGTGCTGAGGTATTGTTTGCAGAATGTGAATTT
The DNA here is from genome assembly GCF_900112265.1 of Pseudoalteromonas denitrificans DSM 6059. Classification (GTDB taxonomy): domain Bacteria; phylum Pseudomonadota; class Gammaproteobacteria; order Enterobacterales; family Alteromonadaceae; genus Pseudoalteromonas; species Pseudoalteromonas denitrificans. The sequence goes on from NZ_FOLO01000036.1 coordinate 21,616, forward strand.
AAATAAGCTACAGAGTTGTTTGTAAGCTGATCCGCAGCATTAAAAGCGCTCAAAATTTCAGTTTTTTGGCCATTATCACAACGACCTGTAAAGCAAGTGCCATCAATACAATCCCCTGAATCGCTTCCACCACCAGGCTTCCCTTTATTTGAAGCACCTTTTGAAGTAATACCTTCTAACCATAAATAAACAGAGTTAGAAGTTAAAGTGTCAACATTCATTTTTTCAGCTTTGTTTAACTGTCCTTTATTAGTAAATAAATGAAATGACTTAACATCATAAGTAACTTGGTAATTCCCTGTTTCACTCATGTCATATAAAGATGAGAGTTCAAATGTTTTATTTAAACTCTCACCTGATTTTAATTTTATGAAATCTTTTTCTGTGGGAGCCTGACGTTTAAAATGAGGACCATAAAAGTCGACTTCAATACCATCCCTTTCTACTTTAAAGATATGTTCTTCTTCAAGATCTGTATACCAAGCTAATATTTTTTGTTGGCCATTACCATTATTAGTAATTGTCAGTGTTGCATTAACATTGCCATTTTCTGTTGTTAATACACCTACATCAACTTCAAGTTGTGGTTTTGCTGCATTTGCAGAAACACTCACTATTGCAGTAAATGCAATTGCTAGCTTTGTAAATAGTTTCATTAATTTACCCTTTATTTATTAGTTATCATTGTTTTATAGCGCTGTATTAAATAAACGCGATCTAAATGATGATAATTAATTGTTAATATTCCTAGTAAGGGAACGACAGGTTTTAGTGAAAAAACGACAAAGAGAGTTTATTATTCTGTAGGATGTGGTTGTTTGAAAATAATAGGACGTTAAGTGAAAGGAGGTTTATTTTTATATTGCAATAATTTAAGTCATAAACGTCGCTAATAATTCATTGAGTGATTTTAAAAGTTAATTTTTAATAAATTTACCAGGTGTAGTTCCCGTTTGACGTTTAAACATTTGTATAAAGGCAGGTAAAGAATCATAACCTAAACTTAGTGCAACATCGGTTACAGGACGTTTTTCACTTAACCATTGAATTGCTTTATGTAATCTTAGTTGTTCTCGCCACTTACTAAAGCTAATGCCAAGTTTTGAATCGAATCTCCTCGCGATTGTTTTAGTACTTGCACCGAGTTCTTCAGACCACATTTGCAATGTTTTATTGCTCTCGGGTTTTTGTTGTTGCCATATTAAAATAGGCAATAACAAAGCATCATTTGATAATGGTAGGCATAAAGGCACTGCTTCCAATTGTGCTATTTCATCAACCAATACATTAAGCAGTCTGATTTGCTGTTTACTAAAAGTAGCATTGATCGTTTCGGAAAAAGGAAATTCGCTCGCTTTTGTTATGAGTTCACGTACTAAATTATCAACTTTTAATACTGTAATTTCTTTATCTAGTTGCTTTATTAAACCTTTTTGTAAATGCACACTACGTAATTGGGCACCATGAATTGACGCTATGCTATGTAGCTGATTTGCAGGGATCCAAATCGCCTGGCCGGAAGGAATAAGGTGATCTCCATTAATGCTATTCACTTCTAATAACCCTGAAACAGCATAAACCAATTGATCCCAGTTGTGTTTATGACCAATAATTTTACCTAGTGGAGGAAGATCTTTGGCTTTCATAAATACAGGGTAGGGAAGAGTACTAAAAATACTTAACCTAGGTTTAAATAGCAGCCACTGCTGTCTTTTTGAAGACATAAATAGTCATTTGTTAGTAAGAAAGACATTAGGTGTCAGTATATTCTGTTTATGAAACAAAGCAATTATTACACTTATATTTGCTAACCTAACTAACATATTGGTAATGATTATGAATAACAATGAGTTATATAGTTTAATTAAAAAGCAAGAGCTTGTCACAGCTCCTGGTATTTTTGATGGATTGTCGGCACGTTTGGCTGAGCAAGCTGGTTTTAGTGCTGTTTATGCAAGTGGTGGTGCAATAGCACGTAGTACAGGAGTGCCTGATATTGGTCTGCTCACTTTAACTGAGGTAAGTGACAGATTACGTCAAATAACCGGTGCAACAAATTTACCTGTAATAGCTGATGCAGATACAGGTTTTGGTAATGAAATTAATGTGAAACGTACGGTTGAGTTATTTAAAAATGCAGGTGTAGCAGCACTTCATTTAGAAGATCAGCAGTTTCCGAAACGTTGTGGTCACTTAGGTGGTAAATCACTTATAAGTATAGAAGAAATGATTCAAAAAATAGCTGTAGCTAAAAAACATGCTGGTAATATGATGATCATTGCGCGTACAGATGCTATTGCTGTAACGGGTTTTGAAGATGCTATAGATAGAGCCAAGCAATATGTTGAAGTGGGTGCTGATATGATTTTTGTTGAGGCTCCTGAAACTTTAGTGCAAATAGAGTTAATAGCAAAACAAGTGCCCGGCCCTAAATTGATCAATATGTTTCATAGTGGTAAAACACCCTTAGTATCTACTGAGCACTTAAAGGAAATGGGCTATCAGTTAATTATAATACCATCTGATTTACAACGGGCTGCTATGGCTGGGATGAAAAGTGTCTTAGCTGAAATATATAAAACAGGGAATAGTGGTGCTTTATCGAGCCAAATGTTGAGTTTTTCAGAGCGAGAGCAAGTAGTTAAAACAACAGAGTTTTTAAAGCCTTAGACTATTTGTTTTCAGTGTGGTCAATATAATAGTTAACCCGAGTTCTGGGACTTAAATATTCATAAATCTCTGGCTCTAACTGATTTAAATTGAGTGCTTTAATTATCTTTATATCTTCTATTTCGTTTAAGTCTATGATCACTGCTTGTTCTTTTGGGATTGCAGGATCATAGAGCAAAACATTTGGAAATAGCAGTTTATTTAGGTTTACGGAAATAACTAATCCGCGCTGACCGTTATCTAGTTCAACAACTGTTCCTGGCGGGTAAATACCCAATAATTTAACTAAAAGTCCAAGTGATTCTGGCTCATATTTATGTTTATCTTTTTTAAATAAGTGAGATAAAGAAGCGTATGGGGTTTTTGCTTTTTTTATATCTTGGGGATGGCATAAATTATCATAATTATTTACCACACTTAAAATGTGAGTTAATGGATCTAGTTGGGATTTACTCAGGCCTTTTGGGTGGCCACTGCCATCAAAAAACTCATGATGTTGTTCAATGATGAGTTTGGCTTTTTCGTCAAAAGATTCTGCTAGTTCTAATATTTCAACACTATATTTAGGGTGTAATTTTAAAAAGTTTTCTTCGGGAGCTGTGAGTGGTTCCGTTTTCCTTAAAATTTGAGTTGGAACTTTTAGTTTTCCAATATCATGAAATAACCCAGCCATGCCAACAGTAGACAATGACGCTTTAGTTAAACCTTTCTTTTTTGCTAATAACATAGCTAGAATAGAAACATTCAATGAGTGATAATAAAGTCCTTCGTCTTCTTTGGACTCGCTCATTAAATGTAATACAACATCACCTTTGCTAAGTAATTGTTCTGATATTTCATCAATTAATTGACCTGCTTGTTCAATTGCTTGTACAGGACGGCTTCGAATATCTTTCATGATTGTTTTTACATGCGACATAGAGCGTTGAAAGTTTTTTTCTGTACGATTGATCTCCCTTCGAAATACTTTTAGCTTTTCAATTCTTTGTTCTTTTAATAAAGTCAGTTCGTCTTTTAGGTCTTCAACTTCAGTATCATCAGTTATTTGGTCGAGTGAAATATCTTGAGTAGGAAGCGGTTTTTCATCACTTTTAGCTGGAAAAGCAATGACATATTTAATGCCTAGGCTTTTAATAATTTTAACTTGTTCTGCAGATTTAATTTTAAAGTGACTTAAAACAAAAGGGTGTTGAAACCATTTTAATGGCAGTTGTATAAAAATACCGGGTTGCAATTGCTCCACTGCTACCTTAATGCCTTTCATTAAATGGCCTTTTAAAAGCGAACATATCAAATTGAGTATACTCGATAAACTCGCTATAAAAAACTTTGAAATCAAAACTCTGGCGGTATTATAAGTTATATAAAATTATCATTTTGGAAATCGGTTATCGCTTGGTTGATGCCTTCTCTGGAGTTCATCACAAATGGACCGTATTGTACAATTGGTTCATTCAATGGTGTACCGCTTAATATCAGTGCTTTTAATCCTTTACTTTTTGCTTGTATAGACAAGGTTTCCCCTGATGTATATCGGCCTATCTGTCGATATTCTAATTCTGTTGAGGCGCCTTGATAAATAAAAACTAATGCAGGATTTTGGTTATTAAAATTTAGATCTATCGCTTCATTTGATATTAATTCTAAATCTAAAAATACTGGCTGAGTTGAAAGTTTAGGTAAAGGCCCTGTTATATTTTGCTCCCCTATAACAAGGTTTCCAGCAATAACATTAATTTGACCACCTGTATTAAACTTTATCAAAGGGATCTCTTTTTTACGTAAATCTCTGTATGCAGCAGGCTTTAACTTTTCATTGGATGGTAAATTTAACCAAATTTGAAATCCGTGTAATAAACCATCTTCCTGCTCTGGCATTTCAGAATGTATGACTCCTTTGCCTGCAGTCATCCATTGTACGTCACCACTTTCGATTACACCATTATTACCCATATGATCTGTATGGCGCATTTTTCCAGCTTTCATATAAGTGATAGTTTCAAAACCTCTATGGGGATGAGAGGGGAAACCACCAATATAATCACTGGCATCATCCGAATTTATTTCATCTAACATTAAAAAAGGATTTAAAAATTGATGGGCGTATTGCCCACCTACGCGATGAATTTTAACGCCGTCACCATCTTGTGCTGCAATGGCGTTAATGACTTGGTTTAATTCTCGCATTATTTTTCACCTCCTAGTGCTGTTTTGGTATTTCTCTCATGTGGTAACAAAAAGTTAAGTTCAGGGCCAATAGGTACTACACCAGTAGGGTTAATGCTGGTATGGCTCATATAATAATGGTTTTTAATATGTGTCATATCTACAGTCGCTTCTATTCCTTTAATTTGATAAAGCTCACGTATATAACCACTTATTTCAGGGTAATCGGCTAGTGTTTGTTTATTACATTTAAAATGACCATGATAAACAGCATCGAAACGTATTAAGGTTGTAAATAGGCGCCAATCCGCTTCAGTAATCGTATCACCAATTAAATAACGTTGTTTTGATAAAATATTTTCTACCCAATCGAGTGCATCAAAAAGTTGATGGTAAGCATTTTCATAAGCTTCTTGTGTGGTTGCAAAGCCACTACGGTATACGCCATTATTAATATCTTCATAAATACGTTCGTTAACTTGATTTATGTCGCCATGTAATGCTGTTGGGTAATAATCACCTTTATTATGAGTTAACTGATTAAACGCTGTATTGAACATACGAATAATATCAGCTGATTCATTACTAACGATGGTTTGTGTTTTTTTATCCCATAGTACAGGAACCGTCACACGGCCTTCATAGTCAGCATCCGATTTTAAATATAATTGATATAAATATTTAAAATCATAAAGTGGGTCGTTTAGTTCCCATCCGTTTTCAGCCATCAGCGCGTCAACAACGGTTACATCTATATAGCTTTCTAGTTGTTTTAATGTTCTAAAAATTAAGGTGCGATGTGCCCAAGGACAGGCTAATGAAACATAGAGGTGGTAGCGTCCTTTTTCTGCTTTAAATCCGGATTTTCCAGTTGGCCCTGGGTTACCATCTTGTGTGATCCAATTTCTAAATTTACTTGCTTGGCGTTGAAAGTTACCCTTGTTTTGTTTGGTTTCATACCAAGTATCAACCCATTGACCATTCTGTATTAAGCCCATGACTATACCCCTAGTTTTTTAGTTAATAATTTATCTACACTTAAGCTACCTGCACCTCTAAATGCTAAGCTAATACTAATAATCAGTAATGCTAACGCAAATTCATATCCGTTTTTGCTCATAAATAGCCCGTTGTCGATATGAACAGTGAAAATAGCGACTAACATTGTAATTGCTAAAACAAATGAAGCAGGGCGAACTAATAGGCCAAATATAAGTAATAGACCGCCAATAAATTCAGCAGAACCAGCCATGCCTGCCATTAATATACCTGGTGTTATGCCTATAGACTCCATCCAACCCCCTGTTCCTTCAAGTCCATATCCACCAAACCAAGCGAATAACTTTTGTGCACCGTGAGCAAAAAAGATTGAACCAGCGCCTAATCTTAATGCTAGGGTATCTAAACCTGTGTTAGATGTTGTAATGTTGTGTATTGATTGTTTTATTGTTGAATGTGTCATCTTCTATTCCTCTGTGTATTTTATGTGACCAGTATATTGATTATAAAAAATCAACAAACAGTGTTTTTTAGACTAAAATGTTCAAAATATTTGAACAGTTTTCGGTGGTTTAAAATGACTAAAAACCCAATCACAATGGAGGCATTGACTGTTTTAGATGCCATAGATAGACGTGAAAGCTATGCAAAAGCAGCTGAAGAGTTGAATAAAGCGACATCAGCTTTATCTTATGTGGTACAAAAACTTGAAGAGCAGCTCAATATTACTTTATTTGAACGTCAGGGAAGGCGGGCCGTATTAACTGCTGCAGGAAGAGTGGTACTAGAGGATGGCCGTTTAATTTTACAGGCTGCTAATCAGTTGGCTGACAAAGCAAAGCAAGTTGCGACTGGTTGGGAAGCTAAATTAAAAATTGCAGTTGAGTCGATTGTTGATCAAAAGTTATTTTTTATCGTTTTATCTGAATTTTTAGATAGCCATCCAACAATTGAAGTTGATGTTAGAGAGTGTGTATTAAGTGGTGGCTGGGATGCGTTAGAGCATGATGATGTTGACTTAATTGTTGGTGCGCCAAGCCCTGTTCCTTTACAAAAAGGATATAGGGCCGTGCCTTTAAAATTGATAGAAATGATACCTGTTATAGCGAAAAGTCATGCTAAATCTCATTTAGCCAATGATGAACACGCTTTAAAAGCAGAGCTTAAAAGTATGAGGCGAATTGTTACACATGATACAGCTAAAATTAATATTACGCGCTCTGCGGGTTTGATTGATAGTCAAAAAACACTTTACGTACAAAATATAGATCAAAAAATAACAGCTCTGTTATCTGGTTTAGGTATTGGCTATTTACCTCGTCATCGTATCGAATATTATTTATCAAGTGGCCAGTTGTTACAATTAAATATTGGGAGGAATGATGACTCTGAATGCTTTTTAGCATGGAAAATAAGTAATAAAGGTAAAGGGCTAAAAGCACTCTCTCAATTATTAATAGATTCAGGGTTGTAAACGGTTACAATTTCAAACAATTTACTGTTTGAAATTTTTATATACTAGGGCGCATTAATTTAAATATTCAAGGGATTATATGAAAGCGAGAATTATATTACCAAGCCTTTTTGCTACTGTGTTAAGCATTTCTTCATACGCTCAAAATGATGCAAGTTCAACTGAACCAAGTAAAAAACATACTTTTGGCGCTCAGTGGTCATTAGGAAGTGTTGATTATGATAAAGCTCATTTTGATGATGATGGCGTAGTTCAAATATATGGTTATTATAACTACAGAATAAATAATCGGTTCGCTGTCGAGGTGGGTATTAATAGAGGTGCTGACTGGGATTGGGATTGTGATAATGATGATAATGATGATGATGATGATGATGATGATGATTGGGGGTGTGACTCTACTTGGTTTTGGAGTGATGATGAGATTGAATTTACTAATTATGTTGTTGCAGCCAAAGGAAATGTTGAACTTAGTCAACGTAATAGCCTATTTGCTAAGTTCGGTGCGCAATTTTATGATTATGAGCTCAGCTACAAAAATGTACTAAAAGATGATGACAATGGCGTTGGTGTTTTTGCGGAAGCGGGCTGGCAATATCGCTGGGATTTTGGATTAGGGTTAAATGCTGGGATTCAATTTATTGATATGGGTGATTTGGATACTACAACATTCACAACTGGTATGAGTTATCAGTTTTAGTGTGGATGAAATTGAGTACAATATATTTTGTACTCAATATTGAGAAGAGTTTAATTTAACTTTTGGCAATCTTTTGTAATCGTTCGATATATTGATTAACTAATCGCTCTAAAATATTTAATGGTACTGCACCATTTTTAAGTACAACATCATGAAAATCTCTTAAAGTAAATTGCTTTCCTAATGCCTTTTTGGCTTTTTCTCTCAGGGCTAAAATTTTCATCATGCCAACTTTGTAAGAGGTTGCTTGCCCTGGCATTACAATATAGCGTTCAATCTCTGAGGTTACGTCGGTTAATGCCATACCAGTATTGGCAAGCATATATTGGATTGATTCTTCTCGTGTCCAGCGTTTATGGTGTAATCCAGTATCTACAACTAAACGCACAGCTCTAAATAATTCAGCTTGTAAGCGACCAATATTATCGAATGGGTCACTTTCAAAGCCTAATTCCCATGCTAAATACTCAGCATATAATGCCCAACCTTCAGTATAAGCTGTAAAAGGCGACATACGACGAAACAGTGGCATTCCTTCTAGTTCCATTGCTATCGCTATTTGAAAGTGATGACCTGGAATACCTTCATGATAAGCTAAGGTTCGCATGCTATATTTTGGGGTTGCTTTTATATCATAAAGGTTCGCAAAGAACATGCCTGGACGACTACCGTCAATAGAAGGTTGTTGATAATAAGCTCCGGGGGCTGTTTTTTCTTTAAATTCAGGGATCCTGCGTACTTTCATGCCTGCTTTTGGACGAATACGAAAAGCCAGATCTAATCCTGCGTTTATCTCATCTAAAATAGTTTGGTAGTCAGCAAGTATTTGATCTCTACCTGCTGTTGTATCCGGATAATAAAACTCTTCTCTTTCTTTTAAAGTTTCGATAGCCTGAGTAAACCCTTGTTCTGTTGCTATGTTTTGTTCTGATAGTATTGTGAGTATTTCTGACTGAATGCGAACAACTTCGGCTAAACCCATTTCATGAATTTCATCTGGGGTATAATCTGTCGTGGTAAAAAACTTAAGTGATGATGCATAAGCTTCTTCACCTTGAGGTAAACGCCAAAAACCATCATCTGTATTGGCTTTAGGCTTTAACGCGATAAAATAGTCTATTAATATTTGGTAAGCAGGGTGAACGGATTTTTTCATTTGTATTTTTACGTCAGCTAAAATACGACTTTGTTCTTGGGCTGATATCTCTTGTGCTTTTTCCATCTTTGATTTTAAAGATGAATATAAAATATTATCTTCAATGGGTTGTGCTACGAAAGTTGTCATTTCTTTTAATACACGGTCAATGACAAAGGCTGGTGGAATAATGCCTTTATTTTCTCTTATTTTTAAACCTTGTAGATTTTGTTTAAATTTAGTTTTTACTTTAGATAATCGTGAAATGTAATTTTCTGCATCTTCAACTGTATTTACTTGGTGTTGTGCATCCATGAAACTTGGGTAACCATTTTGAATGCCAAATAATTGATTAACAGGATAATTGTGGTACCTAAAACGTTCGAGTTCATCACCAAAATCTAATAAATATAATGCAATTTCTTTTGATAATTTATCCGCTTTATTTAGCTCTTCATTTGGAAAATTTTTGATGCCTGTTTTAACTTGTTTCATTAAGGCAAATAATTCGTCTGCTTTTTCTGGGCTATCATTATCAAGATTAGCATTATGGTTTTTAATACCAACAGACTCTAAAAAACCTAAGGAAGTAAGTGTTTCTGGGCTTTCAAAAGCCACTTTGATCATGCTTCTATCAAGGAGTGATCTTAAAAAAACAGGTTTGTCTGCATACCATTCATGTGATGCAAATGCTCCCGCTATAATGAGCAAGGTTAAAAATAAAAACACTATCCATTTGAAGGCTTTTTTTATCATTTGATACTCTTTTTTTTTGTGAAATTAATGTTAACAGTGACCTAGGTGCTTGATCAAGAAGATTAAGGTTTTGATGTTGAGCAAATTTCAATTTTGAAAATTCAAAAACTTTAAGTCAATCGACCAATATTATTTTGAAAAAAATCTAAAAAAACACGTGTTTTTAATGGCATGCTACGACTTTGATACAAGACACTAAGTTGTTGTGCTACGGGTGATTTACTGAGTGAAACTCTATTAAGTCTCACATTATTTTGGCAAGTGTAATCAGGTAATTTAGCGATGCCTAGGCCTCTTTGAATTGCTTCTAAGCGCATTTCTGGGCTAGAAAAAACAATGCGTCCATTTATAGGTATGACTTGTAAGTTGTTTTTATCTCTAAATAACCATTGTTCATGGGCTGCAGACAAAATGCATGATTCATTGATCAGCTCTTCGGGATACCTTAATTTTGAAGTATCATAGTCAGGGGATGCAAATAGAGATTGAGGGAAGCTTAATAATGTTTTTCCGATGTAATTTGATGCTGGTAGTGGTGTTTCATGCAAAACAAAAGTGAGATCATGTGATTGATTTATTTTAGGAGTTTCACCTGAATAATGAGAACATGTTAAGTTGATTTTTGGGTATTGTTTAGCAAAATCTGTAATTAATTCACTAATGATTTTATTGAAAAATTCTAAAGGTAATAATATGTCGAGCTGTCCTTTTGGTTCATTAATAAAAGAGCCTATTTCCTCTTCAACTTTAGTTAAAGCTTCAATATGGGGTTTACTTGCTTGATAGAGCAATTGGCCACTTTGGGTTAACTCTTGGTTTCTGGTGGTACGAATAAGTAACTGACTCGAGAGTTGTTTTTCTAATTGCACTAAATGGCGGCTCAATTTAGATTTTGGCATATTCAGTTTTTGTGCTGCATGGGTAAATGATCCTGATTCGACTAATACTACAAACATATATAAATCATCTAGACTTGCTTTCATCATCCACCTCATTGGCTGTATTTAAAACGTAAATTAAAGCATTGTTCTATAAATAGGACAATGTTTTTAATTTATAGTGACTAATCAAAACCATTTAATTTTATTAGACTGCAAGCAAGTTAAATCAATACACTTATAAAAAGGTATCTCTATGTCACAAGTAAATGAAGTATTAGCAAATGATTTTGAACAAGAAGTAGAAGCTTATGATGGCAATGTATTAGTTGATTTTTATGCACCTTGGTGTGGCCCTTGTAAAATGATAGCGCCTATTGTTAATACAATTTCACAGGAGCGTGATGATTTAAAAGTTGTTAAAGTGGATGCTGATAATGCTCAAGAACTAATGGTCAAGTTTGGTATTCGAGGAATTCCAACACTTTTATTAATGAAACATGGAAAAGTAGTTGATACTAAAGTGGGAGCTGCCTCTTTATCTCAAATAAGAGAATTTACATCTCAGGTATAAAGATTACACATTAGGGAGTTATTTCCCTAATGCTTAACCTAAGTTCGAAGTGGTATTAGTTATATCCAAGAATAAAATTTTCTTCTCCTTCGAAGACTAAGTTTAAAACGTCATCTTTTTCTGGTTCATTTTTTAAAAGTGTTAAGGTTTCCAAAATACATTTTGGCGGTGTAGACATATTAATTGTAGCGTCTTGGTTTTGTGGAAAATTTAATTTTAAAGGTAAATAAGCCATTTTATCTCTCCTATAAGAAAGGCACATTAAAGGAGTGCATACTTGATACCAAGTTTCATCTACTTGTTTTATTGGAAATTGATATTAGCTTTTTGCGTATTGCAAATTATTTTTTGCAAGCTGAAAAGCATTAAGGATGTGAACTATGATATTTACAAGTTTTAAGGTGCATGTTCTTTTAGACAGGTTTGTAATTTTATTATATCAATAGGCTTAGATAAATGAGCATTGCAACCCACATCGAGTGCTCGGGTTTTATCCTCAGGCATGACATCGGCTGTTAATGCAATGATAGGTATATTTTGTGTATTGGGGGATTCTCTTATTTTTTGTGTGGCTTGGTAGCCATTTAAAATTGGCATTTGGCAATCCATTAAAATTAAATCAAACTCTTTAGTCTTTGCCATATTTACTGCTTCTAGCCCATTTTCAACCAATGTTGGAATGATGTGAAAAGACTCAAGCATAGCTTTTATTAGAGTTTGATTACTTAGGTCATCTTCTGCAACTAATACTTTTAAATTCGTTAAGTCTGTTGATGTTGTTTTTTGTGCTAATTCAGGAGGGTGTTTTTGTGTTTCTAACTTCATGTGGAAGGTGAAGGTCGAGCCTTGATTTGGTTTATTTTGAATCGTTATATCTCCATTCATTAGGTGGCTTAGTTTTTTTGCAATCGCTAAATCTAACCCTGTAGCGCCAAATCGTTTTGAAGGACTGAAATCAGTCTGAGTAAACGAATTAAATAAATTAATTATAACTTCGGGTTTTAAGCCCTCGCTGGTATCTGTGATTGTTAAAATTAAGTGGGCAACGGTAAGATTTAACTCGATTAATTGTGCTTCCACTAGTATTTCACCCTTCTGTGTGAATTTTATGGCATTATTGCACAGGTTTGTGAGTATTTGTTCAATGCGAATATTATCTCCTTGATACCATAAGTTTTTAGGTAAATTATCATTTATTTTCCAGCCAATTCCTGCTGCATTTGCAGTTGATTCAAATGAAAAATTTATGCGATTTAATAAAGCGTGCATATCAAAGTGGTTATGCTCTAAAGTTAACTTTCCAGACTCCATTTTCGCTATGTCTAATATGTCATTTATTATGTCTAATAGGTTTTTTGCAGAAAACTCAATTTTATCTATAAAAGGAATCAGTTCAGTATGATTATGGGTTTGCTTTGAAAGTTGTGTAAATCCAATTACGGTATTAAGGGGTGTCCTTATTTCATGGCTCATATTGGTTAAAAACCGACTTTTAGCTAAGCTTGTATTTTCGGATTGCAGTTTTGCTTTTTTGAGTGCTTTAGTATTCTTTTTTACTAGAGAATTTAAGATGGTTTGACGATTATTCATAAGTAAAATTAGTAACATAACAAATGATGTTATGACTAATTGAAAAATAAATAATAATACTTCTAAGCGACTTTGATAGTGACTTAAAAACTCTTTATTTGGTACTAAATTCATATGCCAAACCTGACCCGCTAAATTAAACACTAAAGATTTCATTGCGCCTGTTTTATCAAGGCTAACATAAGTATTTTTTGTATTTGTTAAAAAACTTTTCTTTGCATCTTTTTCATAAAGTTCATAATCAAACATTTTATTTTGTGATAAGCCAAATATATGATTTATAATTTTTTTTACTAAAAAAATGCCTGTTGCATATCCTCTTAACTCTCTATTTTTTGTAACTGGATTAATTTGGTATACAGGTGCAAATAGTAAATATCCAGCTTCAGGTTTGGTTGACTGAATAAGCTGAATAATTGGAGTTGCCATAGGTTGATGACGCAATTGTGCGTTAAGTAAAACAGATTTTCTTTTTTGATTAGAATAAACGTTAAAGCCAATCGCATTTCTATTTTCAAACTCTGGAGTTATCAATTTAACAACAACTAAAGGATCTTCTGGCCGTAGTTGTTTCCCTTTGATCTTTATAGGTTTTAAATATAATTCTGATAATGTATTCTCAAATTGACTGATTTGTTCTTGCTCTATTATCGGATTCCAAGACATAGCTTGAATGCTGGTTTCATTTTTCATTATTTGATTCGCAAAAACTTTAAAAGACTGTCTATCTATAGATGGCGATGTTTGAATAAAATTAGCGAGTGTCTGTATACTTACTAAACTATTATTTAGCTGTCTATACAAGCTATTTTCAATCACCTTAAGTTCTTTCTTTGCAAGTTGATTCGCATTTTCGCGATTGCTAGATGAGAATAAAAGCGCTGTTAATGTAACAAAAATAAATAATAAGCAAGCAGTTGTGAGTACTAAGAATTGTGCTTTTCTTTTTTGTTCATTCAGTTTTGATAAGTTTAAAAAACTTAATAAAAACGGAGTTGCAAGTAATACGCCCAGTGAATCACCTAGCCACCATAAAAAAACATTGTGCCAATGATTGTCATAATTGTAGCTTGGATTAAATTGGCTTAAAGCAAATACACCTATATTGGGGGAGATTAAACTGACTAATATGCCTATTATAAAAATGAAAGCAAAGGCGCGAAAATCCGACTGTAGCTTGAGTGGATTTCCGATTTTATATCGTAAAATATAAGCACCAACAATAGCTTGTAAGCAAGCGCCAAAGGCCATTATCGTTATTTCAAGGCTCATGTTTGAAACTAAGTTAAAAGATTTAGCATTGGCATGAGTAAAAAAATTAAAGGATACAGAAGCAATAAATAATGCAGGTATAAAACGCCACCACCACAAATAACAACCAACTAAGGCTATACCTGCAGGTAACCAAACAGAAACCACCTGAGTTTGAGAGGCGATATTTGAGAGAAACAACCCTGATATCGTATAAGAGATTGCTAAAATTAAATATATTAACCAAGATTTGCGCTTATTCGATATTAACTTCACCTCACCTCTCTTTTGTTAAAAAATAAGCTTGTTGCCCATTTACTTATGATGTAAGTATTAATGAATCATTTATATTTACATTTTAGAATAGGAGAAAAGAACCTATAGGGAAAGGTTCTTTTTTATTTTGCTTTTATATAAATGTAAAACTTAAATTAAAGGAACTTGTTTATTTGCTTCTAATATTATTGCTTGGCTTAGAAGGTTATTTTCACTTAAATAGCGTCCGATACTTGTAAATGTTGCAGTATAAATTTTATTTTCATGGTCTCGAGTTGTTACATCAGCCATAAAGGCTTTTCCTAACATCAGTTTAATTGGGTTTATTTTAACTTTCTGCGGTTTAAAATAATGTTTAGCATTATTTTTTAATCTATTAATATCAGTTGTTTGATAAATAGATGCATTTATAATATCCAGTGTATGTTCAGTACAGTTTTGAAATTGATCATTAAATGGATTTGCAATGACAGAATAGTTTTTGTTATGTAATTGCTTATTTTTACCACTGCTAATTATATTGATTATCCTGTTCTGTAGTTCAGGTTTTGGAATAATAATACCTGCTTTTAAGGATTGTACTCCCCAAAAAAAATCGACTGGATAATCAACAATTAAAGTGCTTTTATCTAATTCACTTACTTTTTGATACAGATTGTGAATTGCATAACCTTTAACTTGCTCATTATTATTTAGAGTGATCTGAGAATAAACAGCAATAGCAGTGTGCGTAAATTGAATGCCTTTTGGTAAATCTTTTTCTGGCCTACCTGCTCGGGCGATAATAAAAGCGCGTGCACCTTGACTTGCTGCATATTTCTCTACTTTTTTTGCAAAAGTCATTATTTTTTCAGGTTCTAAAATTGCTTTTTGCTTACCAGCACTACCAGCTGAACTTAATGCTGGCAGTAATAGAATTAAGATGAAAATAAATTGCTTAAAAATATTCATTATTGCTCCTTAGTTAATTGCATTGCCATATTTGGAGCTGGATCTTTTGTAATTGTTGTTTCAGTGATTTCTAAAGGGCCATGGCTTATAGCACTCGTAGCGATACTCGTGCCTACGGATAAACTTGCGCTGCCAACTATCACTAAAGGCACAGCAATTGTAGCACTGGCTATTTTTGCTGTTGATGCAAGCCCATGTGTCACTGCCAGTACTGAATGTTTACTTGCTTTGCTCGTATGCTGTGCTGAATTATCAGCCATCACACTTGATGCTGTTAAAGATAAAATAAATAAGAATAGTGTTTTAAGTGATTTCATATTGTAAACCTCGCTTGTTATTGACGAGGTGAATAATAGTTTTTGGTAGCAAAACTGTAAACTTAGTTGTTTTTTGTATACTCACTTGCAACTTAAAGTATATTATTACGCTACTTCATTGCCTGTGTATTAATTATGAGCCAAATAATTCAAATCAGTAATACCCTAAAACAGTTATTAAGACAGCAGCAAGTGACATATAAGCATATTGCAAAAAATCTTGATATGAGCGAAGCAAATATAAAACGTATCTTCTCAACGAATAGTTTTACCTTAGAAAGACTAGAAGATATATGTGCTCTAATTAGCATGAGTTTGTCTGATTTATTTTTAATTGCACAAAAACAAAATAATCAACTGACTCAACTAACCATAGAGCAAGAACAAGAATTAGTTGCAGATACCAAATTATTTTTAGTCGCTGCTTGTGTACGAGATTCGTGGACATTTTCTGAGATCGTTGCGCATTATAAAATAGATGAATTTCAGTGCATTCGCTTAATGGCTAAATTAGATAAACTTAAAATGATTCAACTACTGCCTGATAATAATTATAAGCTTCTTATTGCCCAAGATTTTAGATGGATAAAAAATGGCCCACTTGAGCGTTTTATGGAAAAAGATGTGATCGCAAAATTTATGTCTTCAACATTTGATGCCACTAATAGTTTTCGTTTTTATTTACGTGGTACCTATTCACAATCTTCCATAGATATTATCCAACGAAAACTGAATCAATTGACAAAAGAGGCTGCAATTTTAAATCAAGATGATGCCGTATTACCGTTAAATAAGCGTCAACATGTGGGATTATTATTGGCAATGAGACCATGGGAGCTCTCATTGTTCAAGGATTTAAAGCGATAATGCTGACGGGTATTTTGAAATAAAAATATATGAGCTCTACGGTTTAAAAGGGTAAGAGGCTGTAGAGCTATTCATGATATTTTTTGAAACTTTTAATTATGGTATTGAGATACAAAATTAATTTACTTTATATGCTTAAGAGCATTTGAAAGTAACGTTAGTTAAATAAGGTTTTCCTAAAGATGCTTCCCCAATAGCGCTACCTATCGCAACTAATGCTCCTGCATCATCAACATGTCCATCACCAAAAACCCACATAGCCGTACTAATGCCACTCACTATATTTAAGTTATGTTTTGATTCTATGTAGCTTTGTTCATCGGTTTCACCTTTATATGATTGCTGTTGATTCACAACAAACATTTTTTTACTTTTTTCTTCACAAAAATGACTGGCTTGTTTAAAAGCTTCACGAGTAGCTTCATCTTTTGAAGCCGTTTTTAGTGCGATGTAATGTGTACCACTGGCATCTGGCACAACGTCATCGTGATGTGCGCAGGCACCTAATAAGCTAGTTAAGAGTGCAATAGAAATAATTTTTTTCATGGTGAAATCCCCGTTGAATATCTGAAGGAGATACTATCACTGAGGTTTGCTTTTGTTGCGTAAAAAAATGTTTGAAAATGCAAAATCGACTTACGTTTTATTACAACTAAGAATAGTTTTAGCGACTGGTTTTACTAGAGAATATTATAACAAATACTTACAGAAACTTATTTTAGATCTTGTATATTCACTAATAATAATTATTAGGAGAATAAAATGATTCGCTTATTTATTTTAGTTAGTGTTTTATTATGGGCTGTTGGTTGTGCAGTTATGCCCGTAAATATTGAAGAAAATAAACTGCATTGTGAATTATCGAGCGATAAAAAAACATTACGCATTGCCAATGTGGCAGAAGAAACGAACACGTATTACTCGGTTTCAGGGTTGATCTTAAGTCCTATATTAATTCCAACAACAGCCATTATTTCTGGTAGTTATGTGTTGGTGAATAATGTTTATCATTTTGCACAAAAGAAAATTAAATGTGGTGATGTAAAGGGGAGTTAGAATTCAATTGTGTATAACCCACAACAATATTTTAAGTAGTATTGTGGGTTTAATCATAGGTTTAAGCTGGTTGAGTCATTTTGTGTGGTTGTAAAATGTCATCTAATTGAGCCTGGGTTAATAAGTTTTGTTGTTTAATTAAATTAATAATAGAATCGCCGCTTATTAATGCTTGCTTAGCCACTTTAGTTGCGGCTTCGTAGCCTAAATAGGGGTTAAGTGCCGTCACTAAACCTAAGCTGTTATCTAATAAATCACGACAACGTTCAGAGTTTGCTGTTATGTCATCAATACATAATGTTCTAAACATATGCATAGCATTGGTTAATAATGTAATAGAATCTAATATATTAACCGCAATTAAAGGTTCCATGGCATTTAACTGTAATTGTCCAGCTTCTGCGGCCATTGAAATCGCTAAATCATTCCCTAGAACTTGATAAGCACATTGACTCACCGCTTCAGGAATAACTGGGTTCACTTTGCCTGGCATAATTGAGCTTCCTGGTTGGCGAGGGGGTAAGTTAATTTCACTTAATCCAGCTCTAGGTCCCATGCTTAACAAACGTAAATCATTGGCTATTTTTGAAAGTTTAAGCGCCAAACGTTTTAATGTTGCGGAGTATATTACAAATGCACCCATATCAGAGCTTGCTTCTACTAAGTCATTGGCTGTGATAAAGCTAATATTAGTTGACTGACACAGAGCATCAATTGCTAATTGACCGTAACCGAGTTGTGTATTGATGCCTGTACCAACAGCTGTACCGCCTAAGTTTATTTCTGTTAGTAATCTTGAGGTATTAGTAATGAGTTTTACATCTTCACGTAAAGTTGAAGCGAAACTTTTAAACTCTTGGCCTAAGGTCATAGGTACCGCATCTTGTAACTGAGTTCTGGCGAGCTTAAGAATGTCGTTAAATTGTACTGACTTATTAAGAAAACTATCTGCTAATAAAGTAACCTCTGTCAGTAGCTGTTTTTGTTTTAATAAAATAGATAAACGCACTGCTGTTGGATAAATATCATTAGTAGATTGCGACATATTTACATCTGTATTGGGATGTAGCTGTTCATACTTTCCTTTTTCAAGCCCCATATACTCTAGACCAATATTAGCGATGACTTCGTTAATATTCATATTACTTGAAGTGCCTGCACCACCTTGGATCATATCGATCAAAAATTGGTTGTCATATTCTTTATTAATGATCTTGTTGGCTGCATTTAAGATGGCATTGGTTTTATTATTATTTAATAAGCCTTGTTTATTATTGGCTGTTGCGCAGGCTGATTTCACATGTGCTAATGCTTGAATAAGTTCTGGATACTGTTTTAATTTTTTACCTGATAATTTAAAATTATTCATAGCACGTTGCGTTTGAATGCCATAATAAGCATTGTTAGAAATTTGCATGCTACCAAGTAAGTCAGTTTCTAAGCGTTTTGTAAGAGAGTTTGGAGCCATGATGAACCTTAGGATATGAATGTGATGCTAAGGTAGGTTTTAATGTTCATTTTGACCAATGCCATTTTTGATATGACGTTATGCTGAATCAGCATAAGATGGTTTAACTTAAGTTATAGCTGAAACCCCATTAAATGTTGCCAAAGAGGTTCAAGTAGTTTTTTTTGATCATGATGCCGATAAAGCCTGACTTCTAAAGTGGGGTGCCATTTTTTTTCACCACAAATAGTAAGTTGTTCGTTGGCTAGTTCATCATAAATACTAAATTCAGGGATCCATGCAATACCTAAACCTTGAATGGCCATCATTTTTAAAGTGTCAGCCATAGGTGCTTCTAATATTTGGCGCATTTTAAGTATTTGTCGATTGTTATTTAGTAGCTGATTGACTACACGTCCTAAATAAATATTGTATTGATATGCTAGGAAAGGCACTTTTTGCGAATGGTCTGTTAAGCTATAGAGTGCTTTTCCATTATCGTCGGGTTTACATACAGGAAGTAGTTTTATTGTACCAAGTAAAATTGAGTCTGCTTGATGCGTTGCCAGCAATGGATCGCTAAAAGCTAATAAATAGTCACAACTTTTATTACTGAGTAAATTAATGCAGTCATCGGCATCTGCAACTTTTAGGCTGGTATTTATCTGATCATTTAATTGATTTAAATGTTGAACCAATAATGGAAATACACCCAATGACAATGTATGGGTTGCCGAAATCGTTAAATCTACTTGTTTATCATCAGCTTTATGTAATTGATCTAAGCTAAAATCTAATTCGTTTATTATTTTTAGTGCGCTTTGCTCAAATAATAAACCTTCTTTTGTGAGTTTTATTGGTTGATATAAGCGGTTTATTAATTTGCAATTAAGATGTGTTTCAAGTGCTTTGATCCTACGACTAAAAGCAGGTTGTGTTATATGCCTAAGTTGCGCGGCGCGCGAAAAATTTTTTGTTTGCGCTAACATCAAAAAATCTCTTAGCCATTTTGTTTCTACATCCATACTTTTTTCATCGTATTAGTTTTGCATATGCTAACGCATGCACTGTTTTACGCCTAGAGATTTATATTCATCTATATTTGATTGCCACTTAAAATCGGGAGTTAGTTGAATTTGTGGATATCGACTTGTTTAGGTTTAGTTATTTACTGATTTGAATTCAGTATCAAGTTTTAGAGATTTATTTTCACAACTAAAATTTTCATTTTTTGTATTATTAGCAATCGCTAAAATCGTTACTTTTCTTTGTATTTCATCTTGTAAAGGTGAATTAGGCGGGGGATAGTGTCGGATCTGATGATTGTGGTAAAGATTGCATAAATACTAATCAGTCCGGTCATCATTATTGTTTTCATTTTTTATTGCAATTCTAAAGGCCCAAATAACCAAGGCAATTAAAATAAAAGGTAACAATGCTAAAGAGTACTCAACCCAGGCTGTATTATGAAAAATAGGTTTCATTAAAAAATGTCCTGCAACCACTAAAACAATAGCCAATAATACGAGTGGAATAATCTTCAGTTCACTTTTGGTGGAATGATTTTTCATCAGGTGTCTCAATTTATTTTTATATATTTTACCTTATTTAATTTACTAATACAGGTAAAATATGTTGCTCTAAAACTTGGGTTAAGTTTCTTTGTGATCTTTGCTCTGGTTCATAAGCGCTACCAGTAATAGCTATTACGACATTAATTTTCGGAAATATAAAAATATATTGACCGCCAAATCCATCAGCATAAAAAGTCTCAAGCTTTTCTCCATTAACATCATAGGATGTCATCCACCATTGATAACCATATCCCCAATTACCTTTGTCGATGATTTGAGTCGTCGATTCATTAACCCAAGCTTCAGATATTACCTGTTGACCTTGCCACTTTCCTTTATCCAGAAATAATTGACCAAATTTAGCCATGTCTCGGGTATTTAAATATAAACCACTCCCCGTGTGTAATTGGTCATCTAAAGACCAAGTATCAAAATTTGTGATATTCAAAGGAGCAAATAAGTTTTGTTGCATAAACTCAGTTACGCTTAATCCTGTAGCAAGTTGTAAAATTCGACCTATGCCAAAGCTTATGCCAGTTGAATAAGCAAAACTTTCACCGGGGTTAGTACCCATAGGTCTGTCTAATAAAAACTGAATGGGATCATTATTATTATTCATCTGACTATTTAGGTTGTTAGAGTCTAAATAAGAAACATTCCACTCGTCCCATAAAAATCCGTGGCGCATGGTAAGCCAGTTTTTCAGGGTTACTTCATTTTTACGGTTATCCCAATTATTATTCAAAGACTTATGTTGAAAATAATCGAATACTTTTACCTCTGTATTTGGGATGAAACCTTGGTCTATTGCAATACCAATTAATGCACTGGTAAAGCTTTTAGTCACAGAATTAAGGATGTGCAAATTTACATTTTTATTATTACCCCAGTTATCGGTGAAATCCAATTGTTCTCTAATTTGCTCATAGAAAATTAAACGATTGTTTTTTGCTATTAAAATAGAATCTATATATCGATAGCCGTTTTCATTGTTATTGATGTTTTTCATCAGAGAAACTAAAGGTGCACTGTCAATATTAAGCTCATTTAGGCTTGCTGTTTGCCAACCGTCATTATTATTGATTGGCTGTTGGTAGGAGTAAGGAGTTGAACGCTTGTTTTCCTGGTTATTATTATCGGACTCACAGGCTATGAGTTGAAGTAATGGAAGTAAAATTAGAAAATGATATTTTAAAGAAAACATAAGAGTACGAATCAGTGGAACATCTATAAACTATAGTGAGCATTGACGAAACTACGTTATTTTTATTTTCCAATATTAGAAAATAAAAAAGCCCTAAAGGGCTTTTTTGGAGCATTATATCGACCGTCACCGATAAAATTTATGTAGCAAGTAGTTTATAGAGTTATTGATCACCGGAGTCAGGAGGTTGGTAATCAATGATAATGATTATCAGTTAGGTCTTTGTGTTAGTCAATACTTTTTATTTTAATGAGTGTTTTATTTCTTCACTTTATTTAATCGTAATCAAAATATTTCAGAGTTGAAGAGTTTGGTTAAGCAATTAGAAAATCTAAGGTAAAGTTATTCTTTGATATTATTCATGCCGAAACTATTTCCTTGGATGAATCAAATGGAAAATAAATATTCAACACAAGAGTTTACAGTGAACAGCATTTATCTGGATACCGAATATTACTTGGGGGGAGAACTTTTTAAGTCGATTCCCGCAGGTTTCCCAATTATCTATGATCCTAATGTATACGGCAGGAATATTAACAACTTTATCTTTATTACAGGGGGTAAATGCAGAACGGTTTTTTAGATGAACAAGAAGTAAAGTACTAGGCTGTAAGATAGTACTTTCGATTGTCTTCTAATAAATATACACTCCTGCGAAATTTATTTTAAGGAAGTTGAGATGCTAAGGTTTAAAGATAGTTGGAACTTTATAATGTTGGGGTTGGTATGTTTACTAGCAACAGGGCTTGCTCAAGGACAGATCAATAGTATTAAGCCAAAGGTTCACATTGTTCAAACTCCCGATTGGATAGTTCCGCAAGATGTTGACTTATTAAATGTTAAAGGTTTAAGAGCACCGAGCCATTATTATTTAATTGATTCTCAAGTTAAAACTACAGAGTCTCAACAAGCTTATACACGTTATGTTTTTTCGTTGACAGATCCTTCAGCAATTGCTTCTCAGTCAAATATTCGGATTCGTTTTAGTCCTGCTTATCAAACATTGAATATCCATGAAATAAAAGTAATAAGAGATAATAGGAATATTTACACTTTAAAATCGAAGGATATTCAAGTTATTAATGTAGAAAACCAACAGAAGCAAAATATTTATTCAGGAGATGTTGAGGCTTTAATATTACTTGATAACATAAGAGAAGGTGATGTTGTTGATTACAGTTTTACAATAATAGGTAAGAACCCAATATTGGGTGATAAATTCTCTTGGTTTGCTTCATTAGCCAGTAATATTGCAGTGGATTTAATACATGTAAATGTAGATATGCCAATTGATAGAGTTTTGCAATTTGAGATAAAAGGTGTCGAGGCAGAAATTATAAAGGATTCAACATCAGATCGTCGACGCTACCAAATATCACAGTTTAATACACCAGCGGTGGTAGAAGAAGATAGTTTACCTGATTGGTATGATCCTTATCCAAGTATTCAATTTTCAGAGTACGAATCTTGGGAGCAAGTATCTAATTGGGCCAACGACTTATTTGATGTTAAAGGTGATTTTTCAGAAGATTTACAGCAGTTTATCACAGAACTAAAGGCTTTAGAGGTTGATGAGGCTATCAATAAAGCGATACATTTTTCTCAGGATAAAGTGAGGTATTTAGGTTTAGAGTTTGGCTTAAACTCACATAAACCACATGCACCAAATGATGTTTTTGATAAGAGGTATGGTGACTGTAAAGATAAAACTCTATTATTAGTGACTTTGCTAAAACAAATAGGAGTCAAAGCTTACCCTGCTCTCGTTTCAAGCACTTCAAAGGGGCATGTATCTGATTATTTACCTACTCACGCGGTCTTTGACCATGTTATTGTTCAAATAGAATATAAAAATAAAGTTTATTGGATTGATCCTACAATTACGCATCAAAGTGATTATTTAGAAAGTAAATTTCAACCTAACTACGGTGAGGCTTTACTGCTTAATCATCAAGCTGGCGGTATAACATTATTTAAAGATCGGGTGGGATCTGAAAGTGAAATCTCTATAACAGAAAACTTAATTGCACCTGATTATTTTTCTGCAGTACAATGGAAAATCAAAACTGTAGCTAAAGGCAATAAAGCCGATAATTTACGTTATCGTATAAAAGTTCACGGAAAACAAAAGCTAGTAAATCAATATCTTAATTATTACGCAAAAGTTTATCCAGACATTGAACAGCTTGATGGAATGATATTTGAAGACGATAAGGTAAATAATGTGATAACGCTATTTGAATCATACTTACTTCCTGAATTTTGGGCTCTAAATAAAAATAACCAAGCTGAGTTTACTTTATTTGCGGATAACTCAAATCAATATGTGGTGCTACCTCATATGATAAAAAGAAAGCAGCCACTTTATGTTTATGGGCCAATCTCATCCAAGCATAAAGTAACATTGCAATTACCAGAACATGTAAATTTTAATGTCGAAGATTTGTCAAGCAAGCATGAAGATGAATATATTTATTTTTCGTCTACTTTGTCTTATGACAATAGGAAGTTGACCGTGGAAAATATTTATCGTAGTAAAAATGATACGGTCCATGTTTCAGATGTGCCTCAACATATTAGCTTATTGAAAAAAATAAGTAATAAGATGAGCTATTCAAATGGTATATCTAATGTAACTCAAGATCCTGGCTATAAGTCTATGAAAAATCTAATGACTACATTAAAAACATATCAATCAGCGAAAATTATAAAGCAAGGACTTTAAAGTGAAACTATTTATTAAACTAACTTTATTAGTTATGTGTTTTTATTTGCAAGCATGTGTCACAACTAAAGAAGTGCCATTATCGAGTGTTAGCGATTCGTTTAGTAAAAAAGATCCAAAATTAACGATATTTAAATTTAATCAATTATTAGAAAAGGCGTTAAATGAACAAGATACTGAATTTTTAAAACAGCAATTAAATATTAAGGCGATTAATAAAAAAATTCATTTAAAGCATCCTTATTTATTAAATACACAAAATAAAGCTTATAAATTAAGTAATACATTAGCGACTAATTATTTGAGTGCATTAATGGGGGTTTCTAATTTATTTACTTGGCAATATTTATTTTCAACAACTGATATTGATGGTGATTATATTGCACATTATCGTTTGAATAGTGATGAAGGGTATAATTACCTTGATATATATTTAACACACGATGATTTTAAAATAGTGGACCAGCATTCTTTAAGTTTTGAGTATTCGGCTATTGATTTTGTTTACCAAATATCAGAGTTAATGCTAAATACTGCAAGAGATAAAGAGTTACAACACGAAGTTAAATCTTTAAAAGAGTTATTTAGTGCGATAAAAAAAGGCGATTTTGATACTTTTCAATCTATTTATAAAGAATTAGATAGCAGTCTAAAAAAAGAACTTGTTATAGGTGAATTTCTATTGCGAATGATGGGTAAGCTGCCAGCAATACAAGCTCAGTTATTTTGGCCTGAAGTGGTTAAGTTTTATGAAAAAATTAATAAAGACTCTTTGTCATTCGAAGGTCATTATTTTGAGAAAAAAAATTACATGAAAGCAATAAAATCAATTTTCACCTTACCCGAGCATGCTTTGCAAGATAGTAAAATGCAAAGTGAGTTGGCTCTGTTGTATGCATATGAAAAGTCTTTTGAGCGTTCATATGCTGCTGCTACTAATGCAATAATAGCAGAACCTTATAATACTGAAGCTTTTATAGTTCTATTACAAGTCAGTTTTATATCAAAAAACTATGCTATTAGTTTAGATGTAATTGATGTTTTAAATGCTAAGTTTAATTTCAAAATGACAGAAGAAGAAATTAAAACGTTAGAGGAGGCTAGCGGATTTTTAACTTCAGAAGTGTATGCTACTTGGCTTAGTAATCAAGTTTCTAGCTAGCTATAGTTGTTTGAATTAAATAGTGGTTACCCATGTAAGAGGTAGCTACTATTTTAACTGTCTGAAAACTATAACTGTTTTCTAAATTCTCTCGGCGATATACCTATTAGCTTTTTGAAATACCGGCCCATGTGGCTTTGATTTGAAAAGCCCACTTTTAGTGAAATGTCAGCTAAATTTAAACGTGAGTGGGCAAGTTCATATTTTACGTGATCAATTCTGACTGATGTTAAATACTCTTGTGGTGTTTGTGCCATGCTTTCCTTGAACATTCTACAAAAATGAAACTCGCTCAACTGCGCTAGATCAGCAAGTTCGGATAAGTAAATTTGTCTTTGATAGTTTGCATGCATAAAATCACAAATAAGATCACATATTTTTGGTGATAGACCTCCTTTTAAGGGAGATTTAATTTTTGTATTACTCATGTTTTGTAACATAGAGATTAAAATAGTATCTGTGACTTGTTCTATTGCAAGCTGAGAGTCAGATGTGTGCCAATTAGCTGTTGCCATATTGTGGCGAAATAAAGCTTCTAACCCTAAATCTTGAGTAAAAGTGAGTTCAGGTAATTGAATTGTTCTGGGGTCTATATCAAATACTCTTAATGCTAAACGTTTTATATAGGTATCATCAAAATATAAATGCATGAACTGTTGCGTTTCACCTACCTGCCATTCACTCTCACACCCTTTAGGCATTAAGCAAAATCGACCAGGAGCTCCTTTATTTGCATTTATGTCGGTTCTAAAAGTGCCATGCCCACCAGATAAATACATGCTTAAAGTATGTTGTTTATTATTTTCATAAGTGAGGTGTTCATGTTCATTTTGGTAATGAGCCCACGTTAACCCCTGTGTTAAAGATTTATGTCTTACACAGGTTTTTTTTGATAGCTCAAAGCTGATAGGTTTTTTAATAAATTTGCTCATGAAATAAGCCTAACGTTTAAGTATTAGTCACTCAAGGTTTAGCATCATAATAACCGCAATATCGTGTTAATTTTCAAAATATAATGACAGAAATGAAATATATATTGATTGATAATAAATTTTTAGCATTTTGATAAGTGAGAATCTAATGTCGGCGATATTATATGCTTTGATGATTTTTGTTTGGGGGTTTTCTTGGATTGCCATAAAGTGGCAACAAGGTAATGTACCAATGGAAGTCTCTATTTTATATCGATTTTCTTTGGCTGTCGTAGTGATGTTTGTTATTGGGAAGCTATTTAATAAATTACAGCGAGTACATAAAGCAGACCAAAAATTTTTTGCATTACAAGGTTTGTGTTTATTTTGTTGTAATTTTTTATTCTTTTATAGCTCTACAGCTTATATTGCCAGTGGTTTAACCGCAGTTGTAATGGCAACAGCACCTATATTTAATGCGATACATGGTCGAATTTTTTATGGAACTCCACCTAATAACAATTTTTGGTTAGGTGTCATTATTGGATTAATGGGGATTTGCAGTTTATTTGCAGGAGACTTATTGCAAACCAATTGGTCGAAAGAAGTTTTGCTAGGCTTGTTTTATGCTTTAGCGGGTACCTGGTGTTTTTCTATTGGCAATATGATCAGCATACGCAATACTAAAAATAATGTGCAACCTTTTACTGCGACAAGTTATGCCATGTTATATGGCTGTGCCGCTTTATTTATGATCATTTTATTTAAAGATTTGAATTTTGAAATTATGTTGGAGCTACGTTATTTAGCGAGCCTTGCATATTTGGCGGTTCCAGCCACTGTGATAGGATTTACAGTATACTTATTATTGGTTGATAGAATAGGTGCCAATAATGCTGCATATCTATTAGTGATCACACCTATTGTGGCATTAGTTGTTTCTAGCATATTTGAAAATTACCAATGGACGATATTTTCAACCTTAGGTTTATTGTGTGTTGTATTAGGTAATGTGATCACTCAAATTAAAAAGCCTTTATTATCTTATATCGTTAAGCCTCATGAGTTTGGTTTTAAGCTAAGTAAATAAAAAATGCATATTATTAAAAATTCAAAACTAATTTGTCCACAATGTGGTTTAAAGTGTTATTAGAAATGCCAAGAAATTATTGTCAGTGGTTTTATGAATGCAGGGCTTTTAAAAACGACTAAAACCGCTAGAAGATGATTGTTGTGTATTTTGCTTTTATGGCTCAGTGCCTTGCCCACCGACCCAAGCAGGTCAGCCTTGTTGTGGTCGTAAATGAAGTACTTTAATAAGATTGAATGTATATCAAAATATGAGCTACATTCAATCTTTATATTAATTTAAGCCTCTAACGCTTTTTTAATGATTAAATCTAAATACGCTTTGTGTGCTTTAGTTGCCTCATCAGCCCCCCAAGAGGTATCTTGTTGAGTGATAGTATGTAACTGATAAAGCGCCGAGGTTTTAGCTAAATTATCATACTTGGACTTTTTCCCTATACCTGCAATTTTTATTAATCTTTGCACATATTCAATTTGCAAATTTTGACTCATTGAATTTACGACTTTTCATCTATAAAAATAGCAGCAGTTAAATCTTTCATATAAGTTGTTAAATCATATTCATTACCATATAAGCTAGTATCCGAAATACGTTGTAATACATTGGCATGTAATAATTGATTTAATACTGATACTTGCACATTTAATACCATTTTATGTGCTTTCGGGTCTTCATTTTTACCATAATGGCTAAAGCCACGGCGTTGATGTTGTAAATGAGTATAAAGCGGTTTTATTGCTGCTAATGTATCTGGCGCAAAAACATATTGAGCTAATGCGTCCATTGCAGCTTTTTGTGTGGCTTTTGGTACTGGTGTATAGGGTTGTATTTTAGTTTGCCTATTAGCAGAGTTGTTATTAATAAAATGTCGTTCAACATAAACCCCGCCAATTTGACGGGAGATTATTTCTGCTTGCCTTTTATATTGGCCGTATAAAACATTCGTTGAAATTAATAATTGTTGGTATGAATTTCCATCAGTCAATGATTTTTGTTTTAACTCATCAAAAGTATGGTTTATAAGAGCCATACGATCTGTCGCATAAGCTACTGGGTTTGATGACATATCTCCGATCATAACTCTAGGATCAATATGAAGACCTGGGGACGCATATCATCGGCATCATTACCAAATGCTAAGCCTTTGTCTGCTGAATGAGATAATATTTTATTAAGTCTTTGCTGTTCTGCTATTTTATCCGTTAAAGCAGTTGAATAACCGTATTCAATCGCCCATAAGTCATAAGGACCGGATTTTACCTGAAAATAATCGCCTTGTGTTATGCCTATCGGTGCGATATTAGCGGGTGTATAATCCATTACTGAGCCTGTTAATATACCTTTTGTGAGTGATTTTTTGTGAACGTCTTTTTCGTCCCATAAAATAGAGGCTTTCATATTATGGTTCAGCCCTAAGGTATGGCCTACCTCATGTAAAATTAACATGCGTAGCCCTTCATCTAATAAAGCTTTTTCTTGAATTGATGAACCACTTGCTAGGGTTTTCCCTAAAATCAACCCTTGTTGTAATGCGTGACCTGCACTGCAGTTAAGGCCTTCAATTTTAGTTGTAATATCAGTTAAGCTGGTGGCACCTTGACTATATAGTTTGTCGTAAACCCAACGGTTTTTCATAAATACGAATTACAACATTATGTCGGCACCCATAATCTCACCTGTAAGTGGGTTGGCTAATGAGGGGCCATAACCGCCAAATGGTGGTTTAGGTGATGAGGTCCAACGTAAAACATTATAATTAATGTCGCCAGCATCCCATTTTGCATCATCAGGCTGTACTTTAACTTGCATTGCATTTTTAAAACCGGCTTTTTCAAATGCACTATTCCAACTTAAAACTGCTTCTTTGATCGTATTGCGCCATTCATATGGTGTGGTATTTTCTATCCACCAAACGATAGGTTTGATTGGCTCAGATAATGTTGCCGAAGCGTCTTTCTTTTTTAGATCCCAGCGATTGATCACATCTTGATAGGGAGCCCATTCACTTGAAGTCATTTGGTCATATTGCTGGGTAAAATAGCCTATACGAGCGTCATCAAGGCGAGGTTTAAAATCGTTTTTTGGTAAGGTAACAAATGAATGTTGTATTTTTATAGATACTGAACGCGGATCTGTCACTGCACTAGAACCATAAATACTTGGATTTGCATTATTAAAGACATAATCAACTACGATATCTACATTATTGTCATAACTACGCTTATTTACGATACGTGATTTTTTGTCGTTTAACTTTCCTAGCTTAAATCGTTTTTTTGCTTTTTTTATCGTCAACTCGTGCCCAGGGAGATACCTTGTGTAGCGCTTCACTTAAAAATAATTTATCAATTTTAAGTGCAAATTGTCCTTTTTCTTCTTTCTCTATTTTAATACTGGCTAAAACTGCCTCACTAATGTTGGCATCTTGCGCTTTGCTGATTGGACTATTTTGATCAAATTTATGTATGGGAGTTTTACTTATGATATCTATGCGGTCAAAGTGGCGTCTAAATTCAATTATTTTAGTTTCTCTGTATGCGCCTTTAAAATGGCCCGCATCTGTAATACCGTTGACTGTATGGGCAAAATATAAAATAGGAGAATTGAGCTGACTCTCATTGAGTAACATTAAAGTTTTGCCTGTTTTTTTATCTTGATAAAAGTTTAAAAGCCCTTTGGTTTCAATTTTATTAGCTAATAATTCCGTGAGTGTTTTATCTTTTTTCTTTTTTTTGTCTTTGTCTGCGGCGTAAGCAGAACAATTTCCAGCAATTGCAAATATTAGGGCCAGAGAAATACGTGAGAATTTCATTGGTAACTTCCTTTATTAAATTATTTTATATCACTGATAGAAATTACACTTTTTACTTTCTTGCCACAAAAGGCAAACGTAAGTAAATGTGAATAATCTAGTATGAAGGTCTAATAATAAGTAAAATGAACAAAAATTTTATGAACGTAACTGAGCAATGCAGGCAAATTCTTTAGTTGTACTTGATTTTGAAACTACAGGTTTATCTCCAAATATGGGAGATAGGGCGATAGAAATTGGTGCGGTAAAAATTAAAAATGGTGAAATAACGGAATCTTTTTCCCAATTGATGGATCCGGGGTTTCGTATTACTGGCTTTATTGAAGACTATACGGGAATAAGTAATCACATGCTTAAGGGGATGCCTTCATGCGCTCAAGTGATGGGGGAATTTTCAGACTTTATTGGCGATTCAAATTTGGTGGCTCATAATGCTTCCTTTGATAAACGTTTTTTAGATGCAGAGTTGGCATTATTATCAAAAAGTTATTCTGGGCAATTTGCCTGCTCTATGCTGATGGCGCGAAGAATTTACCAAAATGCGCCCACTCATAAGTTGGGAGATTTAATACGTTATAAAAATATTCCTTCTGATGGTGGTTTTCACCGTGCTTTATATGATTCTCAAATGACAGTTAAACTTTGGTTAACTATGCTAGAAGATATAAAACAAGATTATGGTCTAAAGGATATATCATTTTCATTAGTGAAGAAATTGATAAAAACACCTAAAAAATCAGTTCATGAGTTTCTTAACAATCAGAAATAAAAAAGGGCTTAAACTTAAGCCCTTTTCCTATCAAATCACGGATTAATTATTCTTCGTCTTGTTCTTGATCTTCTTCAGCTGCTAGGCGAGCAGCTAAACGTTTTGCTTTATATTCTTCTTCTTTTTCTGCTGCTTTAGCTTCAAGTTCATTTCTTACAACACGTTTATCTGCTTTACGTTTATTACGCTCTTGTAAATTTTGTAAAAAGACTTCTAATTGTTCTTTGCCCCATTGCTGGGCAGCTTCTTGAGATTCAAAACCCTTTTTACGTTTAGAAACGCTTGTTTTTCTAGCTGAAACACGACGTGTTATTTCTGCATGCCATTTCTCACCGTCTTGAATAACTTTGTAATCAAATTTCTTTTCTTGTGCCATGAGCTTTATTTCCTAAATTCTGTGTATTGAATGAATATCTAATTTTTAAGGTGATAATACAAAATTGATTATGTGTAATTATCTAATACGTCTTATTCTGAAAGAGCGACCTTTCAATTTCCCTTCTGATAATTTTGCAAGTGCTGGCTTAGACGCATCTTTATGTACGGCAACATAAGCCCAGTTATCAAACATATTTATTTTGCCAACTTGTTTACCTGCAATGCCATTTTTACCTGTTAATGCACCTAAAATATCACCAGGGCGAACTTTTTGCTTTTTACCGCCATCAATTTGCAATGTCACCATATCAGGCTTGTAACCTGGTTTTTCTAATATGCTAAATGGAGGTAATACTGAAATATCGAACTCTTTTTCCATATATTCAGATACTTTTTCAAAGCGATGCATTTCAGTTTCAATGAATATAGAATGAGCGGTGCCTTTTTTGCCTGCTCTGCCTGTACGTCCAATTCGGTGTACATGTACTTCTGGGTCACGGACAACTTCAAAGTTGATCACCATATCAAGTGAATCTACATCTAAACCGCGAGCTGCAACATCAGTTGCGACTAAAATACAGACACTTTTATTGGTGAAGCGTACTAAAGTTTGATCTCTATCTCTTTGCTCTAAATCACCATTTAATGCTAGTGCACTTAAACCAAAGTTATTGAGCTCATCAGATACTCTTTGTGTTTCAAGTTTTGTATTACAAAATACAACACAGCTTTCGGGACGATGCTTTAAAAGCAATAAGCGAAGTGCGACTAAGCGTTGTTTATTATTCTCAACTTTATAAAAATATTGACGAATATTCGTATTGTTATCGGAAGAGGCCACTTTGACCATCACAGGATCAACCATAATATGTTCAGAAACAGTTTTGATTGAATCAGGGAAGGTTGCACTAAATAACAATGTTTGACGGTTACTTGGCGTTGCATCTGTTATGGCATCAATAGCAGATTGAAAACCCATTTCTAACATACGATCAGCTTCATCAAGTACCAGAGTTGTTACATTATCTAAGTTAAGTGTACCGCGATATAAATGATCTTCAATTCTACCTGGTGTGCCTACTATTATATGTGCACCATGTTCTAAAGAGCCAACTTGAGGTCCAAATGGCATACCACCGCAAATTGTTAAGACTTTAATGTTGTGGATACTACGTGCCAGTTTACGAATTTCTTTTGCAACTTGATCTGCTAATTCTCGGGTTGGACATAATACTAAAGATTGAATGCGAAATTGTTTTACTTTTAACTTTTCTAATATACCTAAACCAAAAGCGGCTGTTTTCCCTGAGCCTGTTTTTCCTTGTGCTATTACATCTTTACCCGCTAAAACATGGGGCAGACTTTCGGCTTGGATTTGCGTCATATTGTTATAACCCAGAGAAGTTAGGTTCTCAATAAGGGCAGGTTGTAACTTGACGGATGTAAAGGTGGTTTGACTCAAGGTGCTTTTCCTATAATTGATCTTTTTCAATCGTTATATAATAGACCTTGAGCACAAAGCTGTACTTTTAGGCCATTTCGACCCTATATAATATCAGATTTATTGCTTTATGCTTTGACTAAGTTTGTTCTATTATTAAATAATACTTTATATAGTTGAAAAATAGCTTATTTCATTAAGCATCACAGAGAGTCATTCATGAAAAAACCACAAAGAGATATCACATTAAGATTTTTAGCCGAGCCGCAAGATGTTAATTTTGGAGGTAAAGTGCATGGTGGCGCTGTAATGAAATGGATTGATTTAGCGGCTTATGCATGTTCAGCTGGATGGAGTGGTCGTTATTGTGTTACTGCTTATGCTGGTGGAATTCGTTTTGTTGCTCCTATACATGTTGGTAGTTTAGTTGAGGTTGAGGCAAAAGTGATTTATACCGGTACATCATCTATGCATATTGCATTAGAAGTAACAGCATGCGATCCAAAGTCACTTAATAGACGTATAACAACACATTGTATTGTTATTATGGTTGCAGTAGATGAAACAGGGCAAAAGATTGAGATACCAAAGTGGGTCCCTGAAACAGATGCTGATATCAAGCAGCATGATACTGCTGTGCGCTTAATGGAAATGCGTAAACAAATAGGTGAAGAAATGGAAATTTTTGTAAAATAAACATTAGTTGTTAACTCAATTTAAATAAAAACTACTTATTACTGGTTTTAGCCAATGAAACGTCTGATTTTAGGGCGTTTCGTTGGTTATATGAGCAAACAATTTGTTTTTTCAATTTTTATCAAAAAAACACTTGCGCTAAAACGAGATCTCTCTATACTGCGCCTCCACCGACACAGACGGCAAGCAACATTCTTAAAGGGATGTAGCAAGTTAGCTAGGTTGGTAGAGTTGATTAAAACTTGAAATGAAAACTTTTCAAAAAGAATTTAAATTAAGTCTTGACTCAAAATAATCACGGTGTATTATGCACACCCCAAGCGAAACGGCGCTAGCCAAAAAGCTTGAAACGTTCTTTAAAAATTTAAGTAATCATCTGTGTGGGCACTCTTGCAGATTGAGTTCTAAGTTACCTTCTTAACTTCGGTTTAGACGGTAACAAAAAATTAGAGTCTCATTTGTAATTATGTTTTACATTTTAACTTTTTCGAAAGTTTCAATGGAGTGACTACACAGTCATATGCGACGTTATTTATTATGTCGAAACGCAAACGTTTCAACTATCCAATAAATAATATCAAAAACAGAATTCATTGAGCTGAATACTTACTTGTTAAGTTATTCAAAAAACACTTTTAATTGAAGAGTTTGATCATGGCTCAGATTGAACGCTGGCGGCAGGCCTAACACATGCAAGTCGAGCGGTAACAGAG
>NZ_FOLO01000114.1 GCF_900112265.1 Pseudoalteromonas denitrificans DSM 6059
TGCAAAACCAATTGATTGAATTAGATAAAAAAGAAGTTCACGGAAGTCAGCTGGGACTCTTTTAAACTCGGTCGCTTGCGGCCGATTCTTTTATAGTAATCATACTTATTTATGAGGATAAGCTCGTGTCATCATTGGGTGTAGAAAAAATAAACGCCTTTGCCATAGTTATGCTCGATAAAGCATTGTTAGACGATTTACTTTGGTCAATCGCTCAAGGCGTTGGTGAAATAATGGGCTTTAATGACTGTGTTATATATTTACGCAATGACAATACGCTAATTCAAATGGCTGCATTTGGCCTTAAAAATAAAAAAGATAGACAAATATTTAAACGTATAGAAATCCCTGTTGGAGAAGGGATTGTTGGTACAGTTGCAAAAACGGGA
Source organism: Pseudoalteromonas denitrificans DSM 6059 (assembly GCF_900112265.1). Lineage (GTDB taxonomy): Bacteria > Pseudomonadota > Gammaproteobacteria > Enterobacterales > Alteromonadaceae > Pseudoalteromonas > Pseudoalteromonas denitrificans. Next base: position 390 of record NZ_FOLO01000114.1, read on the forward strand.
GTAGCTGAATATATTCCAAATACACAAGCAGATTCACGTTACATTTTTGATCAATTTTGTGGTAAATCAGAGTTAACTGTACCTGTAATTTATGAAGGTACTACAATTGCAGTGATAGACTCAGAATCAAATAAAGTGAATGGCTACTCAGATTTTGATAAAGAAATACTGCAAGTGATAGCCAATATTGCCTCACCTAGAATTGCATCCGCACAGTATCAAAATTCATTAAAAGTAGCACAACTGCGATTAGAAAGAAGCAATGAAAAAATTAAAGCAAGTATGTTTGAACTCGCTCAAAATCAACAATCATTAATTCAATCTGAAAAAATGGCATCAATTGGTTTATTAGCGGCAGGAATTGTACATGAAATAAATACACCGCTAGGGTTTTCGTTAAGTAATCTTTCAATATTAAAAGATTACATAGACGAGATTAAAAAAGTGACACATACAATTATTAATAATGATGAAATAGATATAAAAAATAAAGCCCCCTTATTAGATGATGAGTTTAATTATATTTTAAATGACTCAAACTCACTGATCAAAGAATCAATATTTGGTCTGAAATCAGCAAAAGATATTGTATTAGATTTGCGTAACTTCTCACGTTCAAAATACGAGCGCTTTATATCGGTAGATATTAATAAAAATTTAAAAACAACACTTAACATATTACGAAATGAGTTAAAAAATAAATGTAAAGTGATTTTAAATCTAAATGTAATACCAGAAATTTATGGTGATTCAGGTAAGTTGAATCAAGTATTTATGAATTTATTGATAAATGCCAGTCAAGCATGTGATGTTAATGGTCAAATATCTATAACAACAGTAAAATACAAAAGCGGCATTGTTATTACCATTAAAGACAATGGCATAGGTATTCCGCAAAAAGATATTTCAAATGTTTTCTCTCCATTTTTCACTTCAAAGCCTGTTGGTGAAGGAACAGGTTTAGGATTATTCATAAGTTATAAAATTATTTGTGATGAACATGATGGCACAATTGATGTTACTTCTAGCTCTGAAGGTACGAGCTTTAAAATTTACCTACCAACAACGCAAATAGAATTAGCATGTTCATAGCTTTTATTGTTTGAATTATCATTAAATCTTAAGCAGTTAGCCTAAAGGCCAATCTACAGAATAACGAATCTTGTAGGTGAGGCTTTGCCTACTTGGATGTTGGTACTAGAGCAATGCAGGAGCTATTGCCGGTAGCCTTACTTTTTAAAAGTCCTAAACAGTTAGCTTAGAGACAACCCTGCCAAAATTAAAATCTACAGAATGCATTTATTTATACTAATATAAACATTTAAGCTAAAGGAATTAGCTATGACATACCATGAATTAACTAAAGGCCGTTTCTCACAATTAAATCAAGAATACTTGATCACATCAGTAACGCATAATAGAAAACCCATTTTTAAAAACTTTAACTTGGCCAGAATTTTAGTTAATGAATTTAAAAACCAACAGGAACAAAATAATGCGACTTGGCTTAGTTGGATAATCATGCCAGATCATTTTCATATACTTATTTCATTACAGGAAAGTGACTTAAAACACCTTATGATGTCAATTAAAGGCAGATCCGCAAGAGATATAAATAAAATGATAAATCATAGAGGGGAAATATGGCAAAAAGGTTTTTACGATAGGGCGCTTAGGCATGAAGATGATAGAAAAAATATAGCTCGTTACATTGTTGCTAATCCATTACGTGCAGGTTTAGTTAAACATATAGGAGAATACCCTCATTGGGATGCTATTTGGTTATAAATAAGGTTGAATAAACAGTTAGCCTAAAGGCTTAAGGATCCCCACAAACTTTTGAAGTGATGCCTGTGATCTGTTAAATATACTTTCGCCAAAAAACAAACCTAACAGATACAGACATCAAATGA
>NZ_FOLO01000035.1:0-51962 GCF_900112265.1 Pseudoalteromonas denitrificans DSM 6059
TGATGACAAAAATCATCGACATCGCAAAAAATTTCAATTAGTTTATTCATCTGCCCACCGTTATGCTTTCAAATCGTTCTTGGTCGAAAGATCTGATCGCTAGGTGGGCAATAAGTTCACTTCTTATCCAGAATTCAGGTTACATAAAGTGAATACCTACACATATGACTTTGATGCACAGGTCAATTTAGCGACATTAAAAGAAATTAATGTAATGGCCGTTGTAGCATATACACGTTCTACCTAAATCAGTGCAGACTATTTAACATTGTCAGTTCATCGTACAGTAGACTGGAATATTGAAAATATACTCTAACCGTGATGAAGCTTTAAATTGGTTGCAATTTGTTCAAGAAAATCTACAAAATTAAAAGCGTATTTTAGATCTTACAAAAAATTATTTATTCAACTTATACAATTTACCTTATATATATTTTTTTCACCTTAGCCTTAGTATCCGTAAACTGTTAGTATGCTGCGCCTTAATAATGCAGAAAAGATTATAGAAAATACAATGTCAAAATTTTTCTTTATGGGTAGACCTGACGTCATGGGTAAATATGACCAAAAGGGGTTTAGCCCTAAGCGTAATGAAAAAATGGGTAGCAAGCTTCACCCTCTATCTTTAGTTGTTAACTCAGAAGCGCGAAAGTTAGAAATTGAAGAGATAATATCAAATCATAAACTTTTTGCTTCGATTGAACTTAATCTTGAAGGCGAAGAAGATATAAATGAGTTGGAATTTGCGCTTAATAAACCAAAAACACAAGTAGTCGATAAAATGCCAGAGCGAAATGCCCCGTGTTTATGTGGTAGTGGTAAAAAGTACAAAAAATGTTGTGGCTAAAATTGTAGGCCAAATTAAAAACCTTAATGTCCGAGTTAATTATTAATTTAATGAGCTAATCAAAAATAAGACATTTCACCTGGCTGCTTAACATCTAAAGAGCTAAAAGTTTTTTTATTAGAGCGATAGCAGCCTTGGAGTATTTCTAAATGAATAGTATTGATTTATTTGTAAAAAGCTGGGGTAGTAAACATGCCATGGTTCCAATAGATAATCATGATATTGCAGAACTAGAAGTAAAACTAAATGGTTTTTTACCTGACTCATATAAATATTTAATATCTACCTATGGTTTAGTTCATACTCCAAATGTATTAACTAAAATCTGTGATTTAGGTGTCGATATTTCTGAAGTGCAAGACTTCTTAAGCCTAGAAGATATATTTTCACTATCAAAACTATATGAAATGACGGGTATGCCAAAAGGGCATATTTTGTTTGCATCTGATTGTAAAGGAAACATGTTTTGTTTCAAGCTTGCTGATTGCGTAAGCAAAAAAACAGATTTACCCGTATGGTTTTTTGACCGTAATTTTTGCTCTGTTAAAAAAGTATCTAACTCTTTCACTGAATGGATTGAAAAGTTCAACGAACTTTAAAAGCGTCGAAAAGTTTAAATTAATCATTTTATCAAATAATCCCTAGGCTGCTCAGTACAGCTAAGGGTCGCATAAAATGAGATGAAATATCATAAGTTCTTTGTGAATAGAAAGAATGGACACTTTTATATTGGATTAATATTTAAAGCACAGCGCTTATTTGTGGTTACTCGATATGAATAAAAGATGTATCGGCTATTCCCTTAGAGCGCTTTGTATTTATCACTATTGGATAATTATTTATGCGTATACTTTTCACAGCTTTAATATTTTTGTTTTTAACTGGATGTGCCTCTACCAATAAACGTAATAACTTGGCTCAAGTAGTTGAGGATTATTTTATTATTTATTCTGAGCGTAATGACTTTGAAGGCTTAATGTCTTTTTATGCAAATAATGCCCAGTTCGAAGACATGATTTATGGAAACAGTTTAAAAAATAAAGCCGAGATACGAAATTTTTTAGCCTGGGATAAGGGCGAGTTTAAAGTACTTTCGACAGAGCAAGCTCTCACTGTTACAAAGCAAGTTTTGGGAGATAAAACAGCTGTAACTGAAGGTTTTTTTCATGCGTTTAGTTATGATGGGAAAAAATTAGGCCCATGGTTGTTTATAATTGTTCAAGAGTTTGACTCCAACAATAAAATCATTAAACAAGTAGATTGGATTAATTACACACCTAGGTCTAATTTTTTAGGAGGTAAAAACATAAATGATAAACTCAAAAATAAATCGCAATAAATTATCACGGTTATTTAGCCTAGCGAGACTTATTTAGTGTGTGCTGATCAAAGGCGTGGCTGGAAATCAAATTTTACTGCGGAAAATAAAGAAATCGAATTTTTGGGCTGCAAAAATTGATTTTCATAATTCATAAAAACTCAAATCAAAGTGTGAAATATAGTTAAACTTTCATAACCTACATTTAATTCTATTGCATTATCCCTTACACTGCTTACAAGATAAAAATGCTTACGGAACATCAACTTCATGCTGCACATTATTCAATCGAATCGGTTAGAAGCGCTGCAATTACAGTTAAATTTATTGCTCAAACAAAAACCGTTATCGAGTCCGTTTGCACAAGAGGCTATTTTAGTTCAATCGCCGGGTATGTCACAGTGGATTAAAATTGGTTTAGCACAACAATTAGGCATAGTCGCTCAGGTTGATTTTCCGTTACCGTCCAGTTTTATATGGCGTTTATATCAAAAGTTATTACCCGATGTGCCCGCAGAGTCCGCCTTTAATAAAAATAATATGGCGTGGAAGTTGTTTGATATTTTACCTGGCTTTTTAAATGAACCTTTATTTTCGTCTTTGCAAAGCTATTTAATAAACGAAACCTTAACTGAAAATAAAAGCGCTGAATTAACAATAGAGCAACAAAAGCTATTTATGTTGTGTGAAAAAATAGCCGATGTATATGACCAATATTTAATGTATCGGCCTAGTTGGTTGGTAACTTGGCAAGAAGGTGAAGATAATTTACCCGATGTCGATACTAGCCATTTATTGTGGCAACCAGAATTGTGGCGTCGTTTAGTTGAACATACCACAATTACTTTAACGCAAAGTGCCTATCATCGTGGCAATATGCATGAAGCCTTATTAATGGCTCTTGAAAATATCAATGCTGCTGAGCTGAAAACATTATTACCTGAACGTTTGACCATATTTGGTATTTCAGCTTTGCCTAATGCCCAGTTGGAAGTTTTTGCGGCGTTAGCCAGTAAAATTGATGTTTTTCTATATTTCTTTAATCCTAGTGAGCATTACTGGGGGGATTTAGTTGATGAAAAAACTTTAGCGAAAATTGAAGTGAAATATAGCGTAAAACCTAACTTAGCGGCACAAGGAAAAGATTATTATTTTGTTGGTAATCCATTGTTATCTTCTTGGGGGAAATTAGGTCGAGACTACTTAGAGCAGCTATTACAGTTAGAGGCTAATTGGCATGACTTTTTTGTTGATGATTTTGCTAATTGTTTATTGGGTAAAATACAACAAGAAGTATATCAGTTAGCTTTTAAAGATGAGTCTCTATCAAGTGATAAAAACTGGTTTATTTCAGATGAAGGGAAATTGGCTGTAAATGCTCAAGATAAGAGCATACATTTAAATGATTGTCATACCCCTTTGCGAGAAGTGGAAGTTTTACATGATCATTTGCTGAGTTTATTTGAACAAAATAACTCACTTTCGCCTAAAGATATTATTGTCATGATGCCTGATGTGGCAAGCTATAGCCCTTATATTGAAGCTGTATTTGGTTCCGCTGAAAATGAACGTTTTATTCCTTATGGTTTAGCCGATTTAGCAATAGAGCAAGAAAAGCCTATTTTGAGTAGTTTTAACCAATTGGTCAATTTGCCTTTTAGCCGCTTTGGTGTGTCTGATATTTTAGACTTATTACAAGTGCGCCATATTGCTAGCCACTTTAAAATTGAAGAAAATGAGTTAGATCAAATTCGTTACTGGCTTGATAAGGTTGGGGTCAAATGGGGATTAAATGGAGAACATAAAACTGAATTTGATCAAGATAACATTGAACTTAATACTTGGATACAAGGGTTAAATAAATTATTACTCGGGGTGGTGCAACGTGATGAGTTAACACCTTTTAATGATATTTATGCATCAGATCAAGTGGAGGGTATGGCGGCCAATATATTAGGTAAGTTATTGGCCTTTTTTGATAAGTTAATAAAATATAAAAAACTATTGTTACCTGATGCCAGTTTACTTAATAAAACACACATTTTAGAAGCCATGATCAGCGAATTTTACAATACTGAAACGGATCAAAGCTGGGATCTGATGGTGTTAGAAAATTTATTATCAGACATTCAAAATCATTATGATAATAAAGATTATCAGGGGGATATTTCTCATAAAGTAATGTGTTATCTCGTTAAACAAGGTTTGAAAGAAAAAGGGGTAGGGCAAAGATTTTTAATAGGTAAAATTAACTTTTGTACGCTTATGCCAATGCGCTCAGTGCCGTTTAAAGTGGTATGCATGTTAGGGTTAAATGACGCAGATTACCCCCGAAGTGTACAACCAATGGGGTTTGATTTATTACCACAAAGTCGACGTCAAAAAGGGGATAGATCTCGAAAATTAGACGACAGATATTTATTTTTAGAGGCTTTACTCAGTGCACGCGAGCACTTATATATAAGTTATATAGGTCGTTCTTGTTTTGATAATACTGAACGTGTGCCATCGACTTTAGTGAGTGAGTTATTAGAATATATAGGGCGTAGTTTTTATCAAAAAGAGGGGGATAAAATCAATGCTGCTTTTCCAAATAACTTAATTGAACAGCACCATTTACAACCATTTAATTCAGCATATTATTTAACGTCGGATAATGATTCAAAGCATGACACTCTAATCCCTGATACTGCAAATAATGAAACACAAAAAAATAGGCAAAGTTATAATCCAACTTGGATGATTTCACCCTATCAAATGGCTGATACTGCACAGCCTTTAAATATTGAACCTGAAGTAGAAATTGAAATCGATTCATTTATCAGTGCATTATGCCAGCCTCAAAAACGTTTTTATCAAAGCAGTTTAGCCTTAAAATTACCCCAAGGTGAAGACATCAATAAAGATGAGGAACCTTTCAGTTTAGATCATTTACAACGCTATTTTTATTTAGATGAATTTTTAACAAAAGCACTTAAAGAAGAAAATATATCCGCAAAACAAATTTTACAAAGAGGTAACCTACCACTGGCTCATGTTGGTGAATTAACCTTAGATAAAATTGAAGGGCGTATTTCACACATGCTGTTGAATATCAGAAGTCATAATATTGATTTAAATCCAGAGCCACTGAATATTCAAATAAGTATGAGTAAAAAATCAAACGAAGGTTGTGATGAACAAAACCAAATCACGAGTACACTATTAGGTTGGTTAAAAAATGTTAGTAAAGGGAATGATAAAAATAGTCATAGCAAGCAACTCTTTTACCGCCCAGCATCAGTTAAAGCAAAAGATTTAGTTAAGGCCTGGTTATATCATTTAATTGCGCATGCCAGCAACCATAAATTAGACACTTTAATTTTGGGTTTAGATGAGCAATATCTTTTCAGCTCACTCGATAAAGATGTTGCACTACAGTTGCTACAAAGCTGGTTTAATTTATATGCAAAATCATTGACGCAACCAGTGCCATTTTTCCCTCAAAGTGCCTTGGAATATGCAAAAACACAAGATATAAATAAAGCAAAATTAAAATTTTCTGGTGGGCAATATATTGGTCGAGGTGAGTTTGAGGACCCTTATATCAGACTTAATTTTAAATCGTTGAATGAGGTAGAGCAGGAGTTTATGCAATTGAGCAATGAATTATTGCTGCCCCTGGTAGAGCAACTTGAGGAGATTGTTTAATGACAATGCAAGAACTTAACCCTATCACTATGCCTCTGGATTCTCATAACTTAATTGAAGCAAGTGCGGGTACTGGCAAAACTTATACTATAACTGCCTTATATTTGAGGTATTTACTGGGCTTACAAGGTAATTCTGTAAAATCACCTCCTCTATCGATTGAGCAAATTTTGGTTGTGACTTTTACTGAAGCAGCAACTTCAGAAATTAAAGATAGAGTACGCAAACGTTTAATTGTTGCCCGTGATGCTTTATTAGGTGAAGAATGCGATGACGAAGCCATAAACGAAATTATTGCACCTATGAATGAAGAAGAAAAAAAACAAGCATTTGTATTATTAGATGCTGGCGCAAAGTCTATGGATGATGCGGCCATTTTTACCATTCACGGCTTTTGTCAGCGCATGTTGAAACAACATGCGTTTGAATCTGGCGTTGCGTTCAATTTAGAGTTTGTATTAGATCAAACAGAGTTATTGAATGAGGCACTTAAAGATTTTTGGCGTGGATTTGTTTATCCCTTATCGATAGATAAAACGCAGGATGTACTTGAACTTTTCCCTGTGCCTGAATCTTTATATAGAAAAGTTTATAGTATTTTAAGTAAACAAGAGGCCAATATAGTACCTCAATATCAGCTCGAACAGTTATGGCAATTAAAAGCCCAATTCATTACTGAGCTGGCTGAATTTAAACAGGCTTTTTTATCATCAAGTTTTACCGCTGAATTATTGGCATCTGGCATTAAAAAAACCAATATTGCCGTTAAAGAAACCAGTTTAAATGCGTTATATGATTTTTGTATTTCGGATGACACTAAGTTAATTATTGGCAGTAAAAAACAAGGCTTTGATATTTGGACACAGGAAAGGTTGTCCGATGCAAAAATTTATAAAAAAGGGGCCAATATATTTGAGCATGCCTTATTATCATTATTCTCAAAACTAGCGGATTTAGAACAAAAAATAAAATTAGGTTTGCCCATAGCCATCACAACAAAAGCAGCCGATTGGATAAAGCAGGCCTTAAGTTTTAAAAAACAAGAGCAGGGTATTATCAGTCCAGATGATTTATTAATTTATTTACATCGGGCACTTATATCAGACTCAGGCAGTGCCTTAGCTAAAAAAATAGCAACTGGCTATCCGGTTGCCATGATAGATGAGTTTCAAGATACTGATCAGATTCAATATGGTATTTTTAATGCCATTTATGCTCAAACTGGTGACTTGAACCAAGATAAAAGCTCAGGTCCTGCTTTGACTATGATAGGTGATCCTAAACAGGCTATTTACGGTTTTAGAGGCGCAGATATTTTCACTTATATTGATGCAAAACATAGTGTTGATGAAAGTCGTCAATTTACGCTTAAAAAGAACTTTAGATCGGCAACGTCAATTGTTGATAATATCAACAACTTATTTTCAAATAATATAAACAGCTTTATTTATAATAAAGATATTCCCTTTGTTAAAGTGGCTGCTCAAGGAAAATCTTCTGACAAATCATTGATAATAGACTCCAGTGATGATTTTTCTAGTTTTGAATTTTGTATTTTTAAATCAGATGAAAAAGTAACAAGCAAAGCTAATGGTCAAGCTGCATTAGCCAGTATTTTTGCGGATAAAATATCCCATTTATTAGATTTAGCTGCGCAAGGTAAGGCCAAAATAGGTGATAAAGCCGTACAAGCTGCTGATATCAGTGTTTTAGTACGAGATAGACGTGAAGCACATGCTATAAAGTCAGCTTTATCTCAGCGTAATATTGCCAGCGTGTATTTAGCGCGTGATAGTATATTTAGCGCTCAGCTGAGTGAACACCTACTGAATTTTTTAACGGCACTACATGGTGGTTATGACGAGGCATTATATCGTGGTGTCCTTGCTGGACCTTTATTTGGTTTGAATTATCAGCAGATTTTTGATTTAACACAAAATAAAGCACATCAAGAACACAATAGAGAGTCTGGTTCTAAAAGTTGGCAAGATTATCTGGAACTATTTTCTGTGTTGCTTGAAACATGGCAACAAAAAGGCGCGATGGCTATGCTTGAACTTTTGCTTAAAACGAATAATTTAGCTGGGCTTTGGCAAGCACTCGGTTATCCCGTAGAGCGGTGGTTAACCGACTTCAGGCATTTATCTGAATTATTGCAACACAAACAAATGGAACTTGAAGGTAATATGCGTTTAATTCGTTGGTTCAGCGAAAAAATAGCTCAGCATGATACTGACAGTACACAGCTTCGTTTAGAAAGTGATGCTACTTTAGTGAAAATTGTTACTATGCATGCTTCTAAAGGTTTGGAATATCCACTGGTTTATATTCCATTTGCAGCGAGTTATCGTGCGGCCAGTGAAGCTGTATTCCATAACGATAAAAATGAGTTGGTTTATGACCTAGAAAATGGTGAGGATAACTTAATTGCAGCTGAAAAAGAGCGTTTAGCTGAAGATTTACGTCTATTATATGTGGCACTAACACGTGCTGTACACTATTGCTGTTTAGGTCTGTATAACTTAGCTGAAGGTAAAAGTCGCTCTAAATCAGGTATTCAACATACTGCATTAGGCTACTTATTATTTGCCAATGAACAAATAGCCACTGCAAATGATTGGCATCAAGCTTTAGAGTTGTTTGTCCACAAAAATACAGATATGAATATACACTTCATTGAGCTTGATACCCAAAATAAAGGGGTCGGAGTTGGGGTCAAAGGGGTCGGAGTTAATAAAATTGATGAAGATGCATTGAATCAAAATAAATCAGAAATTAATCAATCAGTTAAGCTCTTTAAAGGTCAAATCGAACGAGATTGGCGTATCACGAGTTTTAGTGGTTTAACCTTTAATCAGTCGCACCATACGCAAAATATTATTGAAGATGATATTACCCCTGGTTTTGAAGATGAAAGCCATGAACTTGATTGGCATTCAATTGAAGTAGAACCCGAACTTGACGTTTTTAGTTTTCCAAAAGGGGCAAAGCCGGGAAGTTGTTTGCACGGTATTTTAGAAGAAATAAACTTTCAATCTCCTCATGATAATGAAGAGGGTAGCGATAAAAATTTAGATTCTGTGGTTACTGAGCAATTAACTAAATACGGTATTGATGACGAAAAATGGCATGTTGTTACTGTAAATTGGATTGAGCAGGTTTTAAGCTGTTCACTTGCACAAAATGATGCGACACAAAATTTATCACTGAGCAGTTTGGCATTACAAAATTGTTTAATTGAGATGGAGTTTTATTTACCTCTGGGTAATTTAACAGCACAAGGTGTAAATAAAGCATTGTTAGCCGTAAGCGGACAGGAATATCACCCGATTAGTTTTGGTGATATACAGGGCATGTTAAAAGGATTTATCGATTTAATTTTTGAGTACAATGGCCAGTATTTTATTTTAGATTATAAGTCGAATCATTTAGGCGAAAGCAGTGATGATTATAACGATGAAAATATGCAGCAGGTAATGGCCTCTCATCATTATCATTTGCAATATTTGTTATATAGCGTTGCTTTACACCGATTACTGAAACAGCGCATACCTGATTACAATATTAAAACACATTTAGGAGGAGTGTATTATGTGTTTTTACGAGGAATGCCATCAGGTAAAGGCATCTTTTATAAACAAATAGAAACGGACATTATTTTAGCGTTAGATGCCATGTTCACGCTAAAAGACCAGCAGTTTGATTTTGACTTAGCTGAAATGGGAGGCTCTGTATCATGTTAAAATTATTAATCGAAAAAGAAAAAGTAACACAACTTGATATTGAGCTTGCAAAATTACTGACTAATGAGCGGTTTGACTTAGAAGACAGTGCTCAGTACAGTCAAGTGTTTTATTTGGTTTTGTTATTAAGCATCGCTAATAGCAGGCAACATACTTGTTTGGATTTAAGTTTGGTAAATTGGGTGAATCCTTTTGGCATTGTTAATAAGTTACCTGAGTCTGAAGTGCTTGCGGCAGAAAATAATCACCTTTGTCCATTTACTGATCTTAACAGTGTTTTACTTTTATTACAGAATCATGCCTGTGTCGGCGAAAATAAACCGCTGCGATTATTAGGGTCAAAACTATATTTTTCCCGTTATGATGAATATGAAACTATTTTAGCTAATCGATTGCTTGCGTTAAGTCATAAAAAAATTAATTTAGATGAAGTAAAACTAAACACTTTATTAGATCAGTTTTTTACTTCATCAGATAATGAGGTTGACTGGCAAAAAATTGCTTGTGCTGTTGCATTACAAAGTGCATTTTGCATCGTAACAGGGGGGCCGGGCACAGGAAAAACAACCACAGTAACAAAATTATTAGCTGTATTACAATCGTTATATCAATTAGCACCTTTAACCATTAAATTAGTTGCGCCTACGGGAAAAGCAGCTGCACGTTTAACTGAGTCTATTTCGGGCGCTAAAATAAAAATAGCGCAAGAAGGCAAAATATCAGATGCATTAAAAACCTTGATCCCAGAAAAAGCACAAACCATCCATAGACTATTAGGTGTTATTCCTAAATCAAATAAATTCAGACACCATAAAGACAATTTACTGCACTTAGATTTATTGATTATTGATGAAGCTTCTATGGTTGATTTAGCCCTTATGGTTAAATTAATTGAAGCATTACCAAGCCATGCCAGGCTTATTCTATTAGGTGATAAAGATCAATTAACGTCAGTTGATACAGGCAATATTTTATCTGATTTATGTCAAGATTTAATATTAGGGGATGTGCCCAATTATTCAGATAATAAATTAAAGGTTTTAGGTTTAGCAGCTAAACCAAAAGCAATAAAGCAAGGGCGTTTTGCATTAACTGATAGCTTGGCTTTTTTACAAAAAAGTCACCGTTTTAATGAAAACAGTGGCATTGGGCAATTGGCTAAAGCTGTGAATGAAAATAACTTAACCTTGCTGGCAAAAATTGATCATCAAAAAACCTTAGGGGAATTTGAAGATATTACTTTTTATCAACCGCAAAGTCGTCAAGCAATGATCAATCGTGCAGCAGATGCGTATAGTCATTATTTACAATTGATAAAAGATAATGCAAGTGTGGCGCAAGTACATGACGCTTTTTCACATTATCAATTGTTAGCTGCGGTGAGAAAAGGTCCTTATGGTGTTGAAGAGCTAAATGACAAAATAGAACAAGAACTGGTAAAAAGGCGTTTGATTCATATAACACATTCACAAAGTCGTCACTATGTGGGTTTGCCAATTATGATCAATCAGAATGATTATCAACTGGGATTATTTAATGGTGATATTGGTATTTTAATGTTAGATGAAAATAAGTCATTAAAAGCCATGTTTATTTCTGATGATGGTCAAGTTAGGGCATTTTTTCCTGCAAGATTACCAGCACACGAAAAAGTATATGTCATGACAATACATAAATCACAAGGTTCAGAGTTTTCTCATACGGCATTAATACTACCGCCATTGCAAGACGCCAGTGCAGGCATTAATCGTCAGTTAGTTTACACAGGTATAACACGTGCTAAAAATAAACTCGATATGATAGTACAAAGAGCCATGTTACTTGATGCGATGAAAAAAACGGTATCACGTAGTTCAGGTTTATATGAGCGGTTATCATAATTTTACTTTTCTTAAAGATAGTTATTGTACTTCTTTAGCTGATAGGATTTTAGTAAAAGTACCATCTGCTTTTAGGCTATTGAGCGCTGCGGTTATTTTAGTGAGTATTGCATTTGAAGTATTGATACTCGCTGCGACATAAAGAGTGTACTCTTCAACAGTAAAACCATGTTTCAGAAAGGGCGTATTTTCAAATGATAGTGTTTTATGAATTGTATCGCCAATAAATACATTGGCATAGGTAATATCTGCACGACCTTTTAAAAGCATATTCCATGCTTCAATATATCCTACGGTCAGCGTCAGGTTATCACCTGAAATAAAGCCAAGCTTGACTAATGAATCCGCTTCAAAGCTGTCTCTTACGGCTACAGCTTTGTAGTTTAATGCTTCTTTAACAGAGTTTAGTTCTATGCTTTTTTTCGATTTTAAAGAATAAAAACGATATTTTAATTCTCTAAGTGTACCAAGCCAATGAAATTGGTGTTCACGTTCTACACTGCGGGTAATTGAAAAAATAATGACATTTTTATCGTTTAAAGCAGTGTGATAGGCCCTTGCCCATGGCAATACTTCAATTTTACTTGTGAACCCTGCACGTTTGAGTACATTTTTCATGATTAAATAAGAGGTACCAGCCACTAATTTATTGTTTTTAACGATTTGGTAAGGGGGAAGGTTTTCAGTGACAACTCTCAATGTTTCTTTTGAGGTTGTCGAAAAAGAAAAAATACACAATATAAAAATAATGCTTAACTTCACTGTATTACCTAAAAGATTCAACTTCTATATCATAGTAGACCATCTAAAGGGGTAAAAAGCTCACTTTATAGGCTAATAAAAGGTTTTAGTTGAATCATGACGCTTTTCTTGCTCAAATGGCGCCCTATAATAATAAAAGCAATTTTTTTGGTTTTTAATTTGCCACGCTTTTTATAAAAGAATAAGAGAAAAATATACTGTTTCATGAAATATACCCGCGTTTTTATTAATAGTTTAGCTTATGAGTTAGCACCCCATGTTATATCAAGTTCTGTACTTGAATCTCGACTAGCACCTGTATATCAAAAGTTTCGTATTCCAATGGGGCAACTTGCCGCGTTAACTGGAATAGAAGAACGTCGCTGGTGGCCTAAAGGACATCAGTTATCTGATGGTGCTATTATTGCAGCCGAAAAATCAATCACAGAGACTGGCATATCAGTTGATGATTTAGGTGCTGTTGTATATACCGGTGTATGCCGTGATCAGCATGAACCAGCAACAGCATGTCGTATTGCAGGTAAATTAGGTGTATCCAAAGATACGGCTATTTATGATATTAGCAATGCCTGTTTAGGTGTTTTGTCTGGTATTTTAGATATTGCAAACCGGATTGAATTAGGTCAAATAAAAGCTGGTCTTGTTGTATCGTGTGAATCGGCCCGTCATATCGTTGATGTCACTATTGATGATATGTTAGCAGATCCTACTATGCAAAATTATGCTAGGTCTTTAGCAACTTTAACGGGCGGTTCTGGGGCTGTTGCTGTGCTTATAACGGATGGTTCGTTTAATTTAAAAACCGATCGTAATCATCAATTGTTAGGTGCTAGTCACTTATCAGCACCAGAGCACAATAATTTATGCCAATGGGGATTAAAAGAAGTTGGTCCTCAACTATATCGTGAATTCATGCGTACAGATGCGGTTACCTTATTAAAAGAAGGTGTTTCTTTAGCGAAAGATACCTGGACACACTTTTTGCAACAAAGAGACTGGATGATAGAGCAAGTAGATAAAGTTATTTGTCATCAAGTGGGTGCGTCAAATCAAAAACAAGTATTAACAGCTTTAAATATCCCACCAGAAAAAGAATTTCCGACTTATAAATTACTGGGTAATATGGGCACTGTCTCTTTACCTGTGACAGCTGCGATGGCACATGATGATGGCTTTTTACAAAAAGGTGATAATGTTAGCTTTTTAGGCATAGGCAGTGGTTTAAACTGCATGATGTTAGGACTGAAATGGTAATGGAATCACTTTCTCCTTTTAAAACACAGTATTTAGATTTAAATGGCCAAAAATATCATTATGTTAATGAAGGTCAGGGTGAACCTGTTGTTATGGTTCATGGTAATCCTAGTTGGTCATTTTACTATCGTAATTTGGTCTCTTCTCTAAGTGCGACACATCAATGTATCGTGCCTGATCATATTGGTTGTGGTTTATCTGATAAACCCGGTGATGAAGAATACGACTATACGTTAAAACAGCGTATAGATGACCTTGAAACTTTACTTGAACATTTGAATGTAAAAGAAAATATTACTCTGGTTGTACACGACTGGGGTGGCATGATAGGTATGGGTTATGCTGCACGCTATCCTGAGCGCATTAAACGTTTAGTGATTTTAAATACGGGTGCATTTCATTTACCAAAAGCCAAGCCTTTTCCATGGGCTTTGTGGATTTGTCGCAATACTTTCGTGGGTACATTTTTAGTACGCGGTTTTAATGCGTTTTCATCAATCGCTTCCTATGTGGGTGTAAAGCGTGAACCTATGACAAAAGAAATTCGTCAAGCATATGTTGCACCATTTAACTCTTGGAAAAACCGTATTTCTACGCTGAGGTTTGTACAAGATATTCCCCTTAAACCGCATGATAGAAATTATCAACTGGTATCAGATATCACAGCAAGCTTAAGTAAGTTTAAAGACTTACCAAGTATGATTTGCTGGGGATCGAAAGATTTTGTTTTTGACAAACATTTTTTAGCTCAGTGGAAAACAGAGTTACCAAAAGCGAAAGTACATGAATTTAATGATTGTGGTCATTATATTTTGGAAGATGCTAGCACTGAAGTTGTGCCACTTGTCACAGACTTTATCAATAATAATTAATACCTAATGAGATAAACTCATGGATAATGGTACAAATACAAGTTTTTGTCGGCACTTAAAAAGTGCCGCACTTAAAAATCCCTCAGACTTAGCCGTAGCAGTGCAAAAAAGCCAATTTGGTAAGCTTTACTATGATGAAATTAATTTTAAAACCTTAAATGAAAAAAGTGATGCTGTTGCTTATGCCTTAAATGCCTACGGTATTAAAAAAGGGATGAAGGCCGTTTTAATGGTCACCCCAAGCATAGATTTTTTTGCATTAACTTTTGCTTTATTTAAGGCTGGCATAATTCCAATTTTGGTTGATCCAGGTATGGGAATTAAAAATCTTAAGCAATGTTTTATTGAATCAAAACCTGATGCATTTATTGGCATACCTAAGGCACATATTGCTAGGAAGTTATTTTCTTGGGGTGATAAGAGTGTAAAACATGTTTTGACTGTAGGCGGTAATAAGTTTTTTACTCGAATGACAGGTCAAATGACGTTAGCGAGGTTGCTTGAAAAGCATACAGTGCCAAAGCCTTACCCGATAGAAATGCTTGCTGATGACGATATGGCTGCTATTTTATTTACCAGTGGCAGTACGGGTGTACCAAAGGGCGTAGTTTATAGCCATAAAATGTTTGAAGCACAAATTTTTGCACTCAAAAATGACTATAAAATTGAATCTGGAGAGCGGGATTTAGCAACATTTCCACTATTTTCTTTATTTGGCCCAGCACTAGGCATGGCATCAATAGTGCCTGATATGGATGCCAGTAAACCTATTACAGCTAATCCTAAATATATATTTGCTGCGATAGAAAAATATCAATGTAGTAATTTGTTTGCTAACCCTGCTTTAATCGAAATACTTGGCCAAGCAGGTAAAGAACAAACACATAAATTACCAAGTTTAAAGCGGGTTATCTCTGCTGGGGCACCAGCGACGTTATCTTCTATTACCACTTTTAGTCATATGCTCAACGATAATGTTGAAGTACTTAATTCTTATGGTGCAACTGAGTCACTTCCATTGACTAAAATTGGTAGTAAAACATTATTGGCAACACAAAATATAACAGATAGTGGTGGTGGCATATGTGTTGGTAAGCCTGTGTTAGATGTTGAAGTGGCAATCATAAAAATTACAGAAGAAAATATTTGTGATTGGCAAGAAGTAATAGAAAACGATTTGCTCATGCCTGCAAATAAAATAGGTGAAATAGTTGTAAAAGGCCCTATGGTGAGTCAGGCTTATTATGAACGTATTAGTGCTACAAATGCTGCTAAAATACAAGATAAAGCACATGTTCGCCACCGAATGGGGGATTTAGGGTATTTAGATCAACTTGGACAGTTATGGATGTGTGGCCGTAAAGCCCATAGAGTTGAAACCTTAGAACAGACTTTTTTTTCTATTCCCTGTGAGCGTATTTTTAATACTCATGCTTTAGTCAAACGCACGGCTTTAGTGGCTATTACGCATAAAAATAGTACCAAACCTTTATTATGCATAGAATTGAATAAAGGTGTAAAAATATCTGAATTTGAATTATTTTCGCAACTTACAGATATTGGTAAAAACTTTGCGCAAACAAAAGGTATTTCTGATTTTCTGATCCATCCAAGTTTTCCTGTTGATATACGCCATAACGCAAAAATCTTTCGAGAAAAACTTGCTATATGGGCTCAAAAAAAATTTAACCCCGGTGATTAACGATTTAAAAGAATCTAATAATGTCAATCGAAAATACAATTAAGCAAAATGAGGCATTTCAATTTGCACTCAAAAATTTAAGCCAAAAAGTGACACATGTTTTTGTCACGGGAGCGGGTGGTTTTTTGGGGCAAGCGATATGTAAATCATTGCTCAATGCAAATATAAAAGTTACGGGATTTGCACGTTCAGCCTACCCATCACTTGATGCGTTAGGTGTTACCATGATTCAAGGTGACATTGCGAATAAGGAAGAAATTAAACTTGCCATGCAGGGCTGTGACTTAGTCTTTCATGTTGCATCTAAAGCTGGGGTTTGGGGCGCTAAAGCTGATTACTTTGAGCCAAATGTCGCGGGTGCTAAAAACATACTTGATGTATGTCGTGATTTGAATATTAAACATTTAGTTTATACCAGTACACCCAGTGTGACATTTTCTGGCGTTGATGAAAATGGCATTGATGAATCACAACCTTATGCAAAACAGTATTTAAACTATTATGGTGAATCTAAAGCAATTGCTGAAGATATGGTACTTAAAAGTAATAATGAAAATTTGAAAACGATTGCAATCAGGCCGCATTTAATTTGGGGACCAAATGATCCACATTTAGTGCCTCGGGTATTGTCTCGCGCTAAAGCGGGAAAGCTAAAGTTGATTGGTAAAGAAGATAAACTCGTTGATACAATTTATATTGATAATGCAGCTTATGCGCATATTTTAGCGGCGGATGCATTAATGCAACCCAAACCTATTTGTGGGGGAAAAGCATACTTTGTTAGTAATGATCAGCCCATTACTATGGCCCAAATGCTAAATAAAATTCTCACATGTGCTAACTTACCCCCAGTTAATAAAAGAGTACCAAGCTTAGCGGCTTATATCTTTGGTAGTATTTTAGAAAGGGTTTATCTCATGTTAGGTCGAAAACAAGAGCCGATATTAACCAAATTTGTTGCCAGGCAACTATCCACCAGCCATTATTTTAATATTGATGCTGCCAAAAGAGATTTAGGTTATCAGCCTTTAGTTTCGATTTCGCAGGGCATGACAATATTAAAAAAATCTTTGTAATATTTAAGAGAAAGAACATCAATGAGTAAAATTTATCATCATCCAGTGCAAATTTATTACGAAGATACAGATCATTCCGGTGTTGTATACCATCCTAATTTTTTAAAATATTTTGAACGCGCGCGTGAGCATGTGATTGATAGCGATAAGCTTGCAAAACTTTGGAATGAAAAAGGTTTGGGGTTTGCAGTATATAAAGCCAATATGATATTCCAAGATGGGGTCGAGTTTGCTGAAATTTGTGATATTCGAACCAGCTATGAACTTGAAGGTAAATATAAAACCCTATGGCGACAAGAAGTTTGGCGACCAGGGGCGAAAAAACCAGCGGTAATTGGTGAGATAGAAATGGTATGCCTTGATACTGAAAAGCGTTTACAACCAATTCCAGAAGAAATCTTTAAACGATTAACAAACGTGTCAACTTTGACTTGATCTAAATCAATAAACTCTCAAAAAGTTTCCTTTAAAAGCGATTGTTTTATTAAAAACTTTATTATTGGTATTTTATGCCTAGTGTTATTTATAAAGGTTTTTTAGCGTGTGTTATTTAAAGGAAATTAAATGCAATACCTTCGTAACTTACATTTTAAAGCTAAAATTATAATATTAATTGTACCTGCAATTTTAGGGTTATTATTACTTGGAATTTTGCGTATTTCTTTAGATATAAAAGATAATACAAGTGCAAACCAAATCAATAAGTTAACTTTATTAAGTACCTTTAATAATACTTTAGTGCATGAAATGCAAAAAGAGCGTGGCGCTACGGCTGGTTTTTTGGGCTCTAAAGGTGAAGAGTTTGGCGATGTTTTACGCGCCCAACGTCAATTAACAGATTCAGCACAATTGAAACGCAGTTTGTTTTTAGAAAAAAACAAAGGTAGCTTTCAAGATAAAGAGATTGTTGCACAGCTCAATGTTATTAAACGTGATTTAATGCAATTATCGCATATGAGGTCCCAAGTTGATGATCTTTTAATTAAAACAGCAACAGCAATAAAATTTTATACAGATATACATAATAAAATTTTAAATATTACACCTCAGATTGCAAAAATGGCGACAAACTCACATATAGCAAATCAGTTAGTCGCCTATTTTAACTTCCTCGAAGCAAAAGAAAATGCAGGAATTGAGCGTGCTGTCATGAGCTCTGTTTTTGGCAATAACAAATTTTCTAATCAAAGTTTAAATCAATTTTTGACTGTAAAAGCCAAACAGGATACATATTTCGATCAGTTTTCTTTGTTGGTAGATAAAAGTATTATGGCTAGTTTTGAGAAAATGTTAAGTCACTCTTCTGTTAGATATGTAAATGATAAAAGAACATTAGCGATAACTAAAGCAGAAACTGGAGGTTTTTCAGTAGATAATCAACAATGGTTTGAACAATCAACAATAAGAATTAATCAGCTTAAAACAATCGAAAATAATATTGCACAATATCTACTTAAGTTGACTGAAAATATGTCGAATAATGCATTTAATTCATTAGTTAAGACGATATTAGCAACAGCCATCCTTCTTTTTATTATTATCATGTTAGCGATTTTAATTGGTAAAATGATCACAATTCAAGTGATGTCTATTTCCCAAACAATCAATGAGGTTGAAAAAAATAATGACCTTACATTACAAATTGATATTTCAAGCTTAGATGAGCTAGGTGATGCAGCTCAAAATATAAATAAGATGTTGGTAACCTTTAAAACGGCTGTAGGTGATATTGAACAAAGTAGCACTTTACTAGCTGCAAGTTCAGAAGAAACCTCTACAACCACTGAGCAAAACATGCAGAACTTACAAAGACAACAAGATGAGACTCAGTTAGTTGCTACAGCAATTGAGCAAATGTCTAATTCAGTTCAGGAAGTGGCGAGTAATACAGCAAAAACAGCAGAACTTGTAATAGAAGTAGATAACTCAGTTGATGGTAGTGTTGTTGAGATCACCCATACCCGAAATGAAATGGACAAATTATCAGATGAAATGACTTTAGCAAATGAATTGATTTTAGCGCTGCAAAATAGCAGTACAAATATTAATTCAGTGGTTGAAGTCATTAAAAGTGTTGCTGAACAAACGAATTTACTTGCCTTGAATGCTGCAATTGAAGCCGCCAGAGCAGGCGAACAAGGTCGAGGTTTTGCTGTTGTTGCCGATGAGGTAAGAACCTTGGCACAACGTACACAAGAATCAACCTCTGAAATAGAGAGCATAGTAAGTCAGTTTCAGCAAGATGCAATGAGTGTATCAAACTGCATTGGGAAATGTTCTAGTGAGGTTGAATTAGCCGTTAATCAAATCTCTCAACTTGCAAATAATTTAAATAATATTAAAGAAGCTGCTACATCAATTACAGATATGAGTACACAAATAGCATCAGCAACTGAAGAGCAGGTTGCTGTTGCAAGTGAAATGGCGTCTAACATAAATACCATCAGTGAGCTATCAACAGAAAATGCCTCTAGCGGTAATCAAATTGCAGCCGCAGGGCGAGAACAAACAGGTTTGGCAAATGAACTTGCTGAATTATCAAATCGTTTTAAATGTTAAGGTCAGTATGTCTTCATTTATTCAGAACAACTAAAGTTTATCTTAGTACGCAATGAATTAGTGCTTTGCTAGCACCGAATGTGTACTTCAAAAGTCAATTGCTCTTAGTTACTTTAATTAAACCGGTATGAGACAGTACAGTTCTAAGGGTTAAATAAAGGCTTGTCGCAACTGATACATTAAGCATAACAAAAATAGCGACTATAATGATTAACTGATATTTTATTGCTGTCATTGGATTGATCCCACCTAAAATTTGACCTGTCATCATACCTGGAAGAGTGACAATTCCTGTTGTTGTCATAGATGCTAAAATGGGCGCTAATGCTTTTTTAAAAGCTGCTTGCATAAAAGGAAATGCAGCCTGTAAAGGCCGTGCTCCAAGTGATAAAGCTGTTTCATACTCAGATTTTTTGTCATCAAAAGCTGAAAACAATCCCTGAAGGGCCACAATATTACCACTTAGACTATTGCCTAATAACATGCCACTTATAGGTATAAGATATTGTGCACTATAAAAGGGCGCAGGTTGTAATAATAAGAATAATAAAATAAATAAAATAGGCAATAAAGATAAAGACAACCCTGTAAGTACAGGTAAATAAAGGTGTTTTTTTGTGAGTTTTGTGCTACTTAAAATGGCACTGGCACCTATTAATAGCATAACCAATAACCATATTGTGTTTATAAACACATTATTGAGTGTAAATAAATACTCTAAATACAGACCAACTAAGAGCAACTGAGCAGTCATTCTGGCAATTGAAATAGCAAACTCTTGTGCTAAACCTAAATTGAGAAATCGATTTATCATAAAAGGGACTGATAAGATCAACATAAAAAAAGCAAGCTGCCACCAGGAAATATCTACGGATTGTTGCATTAAACTCTCAAATTTATAACTGAACTGAATATTATTTTAATAAAAGTGACATTAAAACAATTCATGATTTAGCACGTATTCTATCGTTTTAATGTGGCAAAAATAAACTTTTTTGACTAAATTTAAAACATAAGGTTGACACCGGTGTCATAAACATGAGTTAATAATGACACCGGTGTCAGATTGTGATTGTGAGAGACATAATTTATACCGAACCTTTGAACGGGTATTTACTGTGCTCAGTATTGTGCTTAAACGTGGAGTCGAATAAGTTGATACTGAGCCTTTTCTCTAAGATTTTCTCACTATTTTTCTCGATACTTTAATAACAAAGAGAAGAGAACCGTATTTTAAAAGAGTGAATTTATGCTGCATCCTCGTATTCAAGAAGTAACCCAACGCGTGATCAACGCGAGTAAAAAAAGTCGAACAGCATATCTTGAACGCATTGCACATGCAAAATCACAAACTCGTGTAAGAGCTGGACTTGGTTGTGGTAATTTAGCGCATGTTATGGCTGCCTGTGATCCAAGCGAAAAAGATTTATTAAAAAGCGATATTCAACCAAATCTTGCCATTATAAATTCATACAATGACATGCTTTCAGCGCATGTACCTTATAAAGATTATCCAGATTTAATTAAAAACGTTGCTAAAAAATATGATGCGACGGTGCAAGTTGCCGGTGGTGTACCTGCTATGTGTGATGGTGTAACACAAGGGCGAGATGGTATGGAGCTTTCGTTGTTTTCACGTGATGTGATTGCAATGTCTACAGCAATCTCTTTGTCTCATGACGTATTTGATGGCGTATTTTGCTTAGGTGTATGTGACAAAATTGTACCTGGGCTTTTAATTGGTGCCTTATCATTTGGTCACTTACCTGTGATATTTATGCCGGCAGGTCCAATGGCCTCTGGCTTGGCAAATAAAGAAAAAGCACGTATTAGACAACAATTTGCCCAAGGTAAAATTGGTAGAGAAGCTTTATTAGAAGCTGAAAGTGCTTCTTATCATAGTGCGGGTACTTGTACTTTTTATGGAACAGCCAATAGTAATCAAATGCTTATGGAAATTATGGGCCTTCATTTACCTGGTAGCTCTTTTATTAATCCATATACAGAACTTAGAGATGGATTAACGGCCAGTGCAACAGAGTTAATGCTTAAACAGCTAATAGAAACAAAAGATGCCAATTGTTTAGCGGATGTTGTAAGCGAAAAAACAATTATTAATGGCTTAGTTGGTTTACTTGCAACAGGTGGTTCAACAAATCATGCAATTCATCTTGTAGCGATTGCTAAAGCGGCTGGTATTGAATTGACTTGGAAGGATATGGCTGATTTATCAGAGGTTGTGCCATTATTAACACGTATTTACCCAAATGGTCATGCTGATGTAAATCATTTTCAGGCTGCAGGTGGTATGGGTTTTTTAATTAAAGAATTATTAAGTGCAGGTATGTTGCATGAAGATGTCAAAACAATTGTGGGTAATTCTTTAAATGATTATGCACAAGAGCCCAGAATTGATGCTGATGTTAATGTGATCATGACAGACTCAAATGCACCGGTAAAAGTTAAATGGGTAGAGTGTGCCGAAAGTTCATTAGATGAAGATGTTTTAAGACCTTACAAAGACGCGTTTAGCCCACAAGGTGGTTTACAATTATTAAAAGGTAACTTAGGTGACTCTGTCATTAAAGTATCAGCCGTTGCTGCAGAACATCAAGTTGTTACTGCACCCGCAAAAGTATTTAACTCTCAAATTGGTTTACAGCAGGCCTTTTCTAATGGTGAGCTTGAAACAGATTTTATTGCGGTAATAAAAGAGCAGGGCCCTAAAGCTAAGGGCATGCCCGAACTTCATAAACTGACACCTATTATGGCATCACAACAAGATAAAGGCTTCAAAGTGGCTATTGTAACGGATGGTCGAATGTCTGGTGCATCAGGTAAAGTACCAGCTGCTATTCATTTAGCACCAGAAGCGATTGAAGGTGGCATGATAGCTAAAATCCGAGAAGGTGATTTAATCTCTTTAAATGCGCCTAAAGGTGAACTAATAGTCCATGTATCAGATGAAATATTAGAAAAAAGAGAAATCGAAATATCAGAACAAACACTCACATTTGGTACGGGGCGTGAATTATTTGAAGGGTTACGCCAAACTGTAAGTAGTGCAGATATGGGGGCTAGCGCTTTTGGTGCTATTTACCCTCAACAAGGAGAATAATAAAAATGAGTATTGAAAAAATATTAACAGCAGCACCTGTCGTTCCTGTTGTTGTTATTGAAAATTTAGAAGATGCAGTACCACTTGCCCAGGCACTATTTAATGGTGGTCTTAAAACATTAGAAATTACATTAAGAACAGCCATTGCAGCAGAAGCGGTAAAACTCATGAAGCAAGCTGTCCCTGACGCATATGTAGGTACTGGTACAGTTATCAATAAAGAAACATTTAATGCTTCAATAGAAGCGGGCGCTGACTTTATGGTCAGTCCAGGTGTTAATGACGAATTATTATCTCTGGCTAAAGAAACGGATATTCCATTTTTAGCCGGTGCTGCAACACCCAGCGAAGTGATGAAATTGGCATCTAATGGCTTTAAATATCTTAAGTTTTTTCCTGCTGTTGCAGCAGGAGGTGTACCTATGCTTAAGTCAATTGCAGGGCCATTACCGCATATTAAGTTTTGTCCAACTGGTGGCATTAACTTAACAAGTGCGCCAGATTTTTTAGCGCTTGAAAACGTAGTCTGTGTTGGTGGTACTTGGATGTTAGATAAACAATTAATTAAAGATAAAAACTGGGCGGCTATTGAAGAACTGGCGCGTCAAGCAAGTCAATTATAGAAATTGAGGGAATGAGAAATGATTAAAATAGCAATTAATGGTTATGGTAGAATTGGTCGTAATGTATTACGTGCATTGTATGAGTCAGAACGCAATGAAGAAATTAAAATAGTTGCAATCAATGATTTAGCACCGGCAAATGTGAATGCACATTTAACACAATTTGATTCAGTTCACGGTCGTTTTAATCAAAAAGTAGCACTTGACGGTCAAACGCTTGTTGTAGGTGATGATAAAATTACTTTAACGCAAGAGCGTGATCCTGCAAGTCTCCCTTGGAAAGCACTAGAAGTTGATATTGTACTTGAGTGTACAGGTTTATTCACAAGTCGTGATGCAGCTGCAAAACATATAGAAGCAGGTGCAAAACGCGTTATTATTTCCGCGCCTGGTTCAGACTTAGATGCAACTGTTGTTCATGGTGTGAATAGTGAAGTATTAACTTCTGATAGCATCATTATTTCGAATGCATCTTGTACAACGAATTGTTTAGCGCCAGTTGCTAAAGCAATAAATGATGAAATTGGTATTGAACAAGGTAGTATGACTACGATTCATGCTTATACAAATGATCAAAGTTTATCAGATGTTTATCATCCTGATTTATATCGTGCTCGTAGTGCGACACAATCTATGATCCCAACAAAAACAGGTGCTGCGAAAGCGGTTGGTTTAGTATTACCTGAACTTGCAGGGAAATTAGATGGTATGGCTGTACGTGTCCCTACTATTAATGTATCTGTTGTTGATTTAACTTTGATTGTATCTCGTGAAACGAGTATTGAAGAAGTAAATGCAATACTCAAATCAGCTTCAGAAGGTGCAATGGCTGGGGTGCTTGAATACAACGAATTACCGTTAGTATCAATTGATTTTAATCATAACCCTGCATCTTCAATCTTTGACGCAACACAAACAAAAGTTGACGGGACACTAGTTAAAGTTATGGCTTGGTATGATAACGAATGGGGTTTTTCTAACCGCATGTTAGATCAAGTTGCAACTTTGGCAAAACTCATAAATTAGTAAACCTATCTTTAAAAGGGGTCGGAGTTAATTAATGCTTTATTCAATTAATTAACTCCGACCCCTTTTTAGTTTTATTGTAGTTCTTGTGCTACTTCACTAATTTGTTGTCTTAACCAAATATGACTTGCGTCTCTGTGTAAAAGAGGACTCCAAATCATATCAAGTTCAAATGGTGCGATAGGAAAAGGTGCATCCAATATTTTTATATCAGGATCATTTTGATATATTCTTGCGACTTTTGATGGCAAAGTTGCTATCAGGTTTTGCTCTTTTGCTAAATGAATTGCAACATGATAATTACGTGTAAAAGAGGCAATGTTACGTTGTTTTCCGAATTTGGCTAAGGCTTCATCCACCCAACCAAGCTTTTGTACATCGGCAGGATCCATACCTACTCCCACACCAAAGCCTGTTTTACTTACCCAAATATGTCTGGCTTTTAAATATGAGTCTAAACTAAAGCTTTCAATCACTGGGTTGTTAGCATTAACTAAACAAGAGAAGCTATCTTTCCAAATTCTTTTTTGATGAAAAGATTGAGGTAAGTTCTCAAATCTATTAATTGCCATATCGACTTTACCATTTTCTACATCATGAAATGTTACATCGCTTGGGGTTACTATGTCTAAAGTTGTATCTGGCGCATGCAATTGCAATTTATTAAGTAATTTTGGTGCGAGTGTACTTGCTGCATAATCACTGGCCATGATACGAAATACGCGTTTACTTTCGCTAGGTATAAAATCATGATTAGGTTGCAACGTTTCTTCTAAAGTGAGTAACACCCCTCTGATCACAGGTTGTAATTCTTTTGCGCGTTCAGTGGGTACCATGCCATCACTCGTTCTAACCAATATGGGATCGTTGAGTAAGTTTCTCAGACGTTTTAAGCCGTTACTCATAGCGGGTTGTGTGATGTTAAGCTGATTGGCTGCACGGGTTACATTGCATTCTCTTAATAGGGTATCAAGATAAACTAATAAATTAAGGTCGACCTTACTAATATTCACTAAATAGATACTCTTGTAGAATTTAATTAATTATATGAATGATAGTAACGATAAAAATAAAAAAATTCTACTACCAAAGGAGCATAAATCGTTGTTTCTCAGGGTAAGGATAAATATTTGTAAAATAGCCTTGGTTGATATTATATTGCGCTTTTTTCCAAAACTGAACATCAGTGAGTTCAGGGTGAAATTTCTCTAATGCACTTCTCACTTTATTATTAGTTGTCACAAATGTGGTTAACTGCTCAGGAAAAACATCCTGAGGGGCAACGGAAACGCTCACATCCTCTAATAAATAATCATTATAGCCTGTTGATTTTGGCAGTTTTCTAAAATTCATATCGGTTAAATATTGCACTTCATCATAATCATAAAAAATCACACGATTATGGTCTGTCACACCAAAGTTTTTTAATAACATATCACCTGGAAAAATATTAACACTGATCATGTCTTTAAGTGCTTTACCATATTCATCCATTACGGATAATATATTTTCATCTGTGTTTTTTTGTAGGTACAAATTGAGTGGTGTCATTCTGCGTTCAATATACAAGTGTTTGATGATCACTAAGTCATTTTCAAATTCAAGTGACGATCCAACAGTTTCTTTTAGCTCTTGTAATAACTCAGGACAAAAAGTATCAATTGGTAGGGCAACATTAGAATACTCTATTGTATCTGCCATACGTCCGACCCTGTCGTGTTGTTTTACTAATTGGTAGCGCTGTAAAACTGTTTTTCTACCAAAAGGTTTACCTTCACCAAATTTATCTCTGATCACTTTAAAAACATAAGGAAAAGATGGAAGCGTAAAAACCATCATGACCATACCTCGAGTGCCCGGTGCAGGAATAAACTTATCATTGGCGTTTTTTAAATGTGAATGTAACTCACGGTAAAACTGTGTTTTTCCTTGTTTATGAAAACCAATAGCACTATATAGTTCTGCAGGTGTTTTATTTGGCATTAACTGATTTAAAAATTGAACTAAAGCTGAGGGAGCAGACGTATCAACCATAAAATAAGCACGTGCAAAACCAAATATCACGCGCATTTGAGTAGAATCTGTTAACAAAGCATCCAAGTAAAGACCATTATCCTTATGATGCAGAATAGGTATGATAAAAGGTTGAATACCACTTTTTGATACAACTCTACCTATAATATAAGCCGCTTTATTACGATAAAATGCTTGCTTTAAAATATCGAATCGCATTTGATAAGCGCGGTGGTGTGTATCTGGAGATTGTTTTAAAAAAGCGTTAACCAGTAGTTTAATATCACGAGATAAGTCAATAAATGGTGCTTTAAAATCAAACTGTTCAATAATATTTTTTATTGTGGGTTTAAGGCCTTCTATAACGGGGAAGTAACTTTGATATTCAGACTCTATTGGTACAGGAATATTTTCTTTAATTGTTGTTTCAACAAAAATAAAATCATTATTAAAGTATCTTCGATGAAACAAGCGACAAAATACAGAATTATAAAAAGATTCAGCTAATTCGGCTTGGGGATGAAATTGCAGATAGTTTTGAAAAGTTGCTCTAACTTTTAACCATAACGACTTATCTAATTGATCAGGTATACTTTTTTTTAGTGATAAAATAGTTTCATTAACACGTTTATCGTAAAAACAAATACGATCACTATTAGCTTGATGCACACTTTGCCAGTTGGCTTGTGAAAAAGCATAATGCGCTTTATGTGTTATTTGTTGAAATAATGAAAAATGTTTATTAAACCCATTTAATATTAAATCGGCTATTTGAAATTCAGATAACATTTATCGACCGTAGAATAAACACTCTAAT
This sequence comes from Pseudoalteromonas denitrificans DSM 6059, assembly GCF_900112265.1. GTDB lineage: Bacteria > Pseudomonadota > Gammaproteobacteria > Enterobacterales > Alteromonadaceae > Pseudoalteromonas > Pseudoalteromonas denitrificans. The sequence continues at coordinate 27,301 of NZ_FOLO01000035.1, forward strand.
TTATTCTACATTAACTTATTTTAATAACATAAACCATACGCTTATATAATCTGGTAAATGCTTATTTGCTTTTGCATACTCTTTGAAGCCTGAATAACTGCCTGACAAATAGTCTAATTGATACAAGTTATCCTCAAAAGCACCACCTGTATCAGCTAAAATAGCCATTTTATATTCACTATGATGTTGATAATCAAACTGTGTAAATAATAAATGTCCCAAACCAAGCTTATTAATATCGCCAGCAAAAGTAACTTCAGGGATCACGGTTATTTTATGGTTAGCGTCTTTACCATAACCTAATATGCCGTCAACTTGCTTGAAATACCAGTAACGATTTTGTTCATAGGGTTTAACCTTTCTATCGTATGCAATCCCATTATTTCTATGTACATTAAATACTTTTTTATCACCGTTAATGTCAGCGACAACAGTACCTTGTAACAATGAAGACTCTAAATCTTCACGAGATAAAAAAATGAGAGGTTCGGCTAGCTTATTTGAGTCAATGACGCCTTTTAATATTTCCTGTTTTGTATATTTAAATCGTGTGAGTGAAGCATGTTCTAACTGTGCTTGCTCAAGTGATAAATCACTTTCGTCTTTAGGTAATGCATAAAGTGCATGTGTATATTGTTCAGATTTAACCTTTTTTGCTTTTGCTTCGTGAATATAATATTTGGTCATTAAAATTTTATCGGAAGGTAAATTTATTAATAAATTTTTATTTTTTGATAACTTTTTTGCATGTTTTACATCTGGTTGCCAACGTATAAAGTCAAAATGCTTTGTTATAAATCCTGCATCTAATAAACGTGATGGCAGGTTAGCTTGAAGGTCTTGTTGATAGGTTAGACAAATAAAATTGAGAGATTCTTTTATTTTATTTGGGCTTATGCCTAAGTCGTTAAGCGTATTGCTATGAATAACTTTAGCGTCATATTGAGCACCTTTATCTAAATAGCTTTTGGTTGCTGCGGCAACTTTACAGAGTTTTTCAATATCAGTTTTGATAGGAAATTTAAGTTTAAATTTTTGTGCATCAAATGAAATAGCAAAACTGGGCATACTGAGTAAAAGAAAGAAGAAAATAAAAAATTTAACGATAAAGGTATTTAGTTTATGAAATTGAATAAAAAACATGAGTTTTATAATAAGTTATTTTAACTGAATATTTCTAGTTTAATTTGTAAGAAAATTAAGGCAACCAATTATTATGTGAAATTAGTTTTTTTTCTGTAATTTATCTAACGATTTTGTGAGCTTTTTCAGGTTCAGTTCTTCATTTTTTACTAATTTTTTGTATTTTTTATCGATATCTTTTAAGGTTTGAGTGACTTGTTTTTTTAATGCTTTCTTGTCTAAATCAGACATCATGCGTTCTAATTTTTGTTTTTCTGTAATTTGTTCTTTAGCTTGTGCTCTTTTTAAAACACGTACCTTATTCTCGCTAGCTTTGATTTGAGTTTCTGCGATATCTATTTTTTGTTGATATTGAATTTTATTTAAATTTTTAATATCTAAATCTGTACTACGCGTTTTTTTTGGGGTGTAAGTTGAAATCGTTTTTAACTTTGCATTTTTAGCACAAGGAAATTGACTAAAAACAACACCTTTAGCGGTATCACATTGATAAAAGTTGGTACTGGTTTTGTTTGCTAAAACAGCTGCAGACAAACATAAAGTTAAAACAGTGCTTAAATAAACAATAAACTTATTAAATTTAAATTTCATAAAAGGCACCTCTATTTTGATTAATTAACTTTATTTACCAATAAAACGTTTTAACTCTTTAATGCTTTCAACTAAAAAAGGTACATCGAACTTTTTATCAAGTACAAATCCTTGGGCTGCAGATATATTTTTATATGATCCATCGGCTTCAATCAAGGTTATTTTATCTTTTTTATAAGCTATGAATACCCCTTGAGTATAATTTATTCCAGAATCGTCATTATTCTGATAAATATTTTTACCAATAAGGCTTTGCGCTACTAATTTGTCACATTGCCAATACTCGTTAATGACTGTTGCAAGTAAATCCATAGGTTGAATTAAATGATTTGCATTGGTGAGTTTTTTATCGTTTATAAATACAGAGCCAACAATCGCTGGGATTGCTTGTTGTTCAGCAAGTGCCAAAGCAATAATATGCTTAGAGTTTGGTCTTGCTATTGTATCTTTGTCTGCTGCAACAATGCGTAGAGGTGCTTGGTTATTACTTGTTATATATTGAAAATCTTTTAAATTATCAATAAAAAGTGCATTTTCAGCTGTATCCCATGCCGGATTAACCTTTTGTTCTAAAATAGGCTTTTTATAAAATGCAGGTAATCCATAAATAAGGTTAAATATTGCATCTTGATGTGATGTAGGTTGCAAAAACAACTTAAGTTCTGTGAGCGGTATTTCAAAAGATTGCTGAAACTTTGTTAATTCAGCGTTATTTTTGAAAACTAATATATCAGTTAATGCTCGGTTTTGAGTACCACACTGAGGCAGATTTTTTGGTAATAAATAAGCTGATTGTGTGGTTTTTAACTTTTCACTTTTAGCCTGTTCATATACATCTAAATCAAGCAGGTTATTTTTAGCTAATAAACTTTTTGCCGTTGTAGGATAAGATAAAGGCAAAATATTATCTTGTTTTGTAATATCAAATTTAAAGTTTGCATCGGCCCAAATGTGTATCAAGTGACTAGACGCAAAACAAAATAATAAAATAACGGTGAAAAATTTACCAAATGTTAGCTCTTTTAATTTATTAAGATGTTTCCAACTGTAGTTACTGACTATGAGTTCAAAACTTAAAATTATGAATACTAAAGCGCCCGATAAAAAAGTGGCGACTACGGGAGAGCTTGAAATTGTATGCCAAATTAAAGAAATAATTTGCGGTAACGCTGAACTGCTAATATGGTAACCTAAGTTATAATAGACATAGGCATCAAAGGCCATAGTCGATGCACCTAAGGTGGCAAGTACCGCTGCCATACCTCGAATATGTCTGGGATAGGGAAATATTAGACTTAACGGAAATACTGTAAGCACAAAACTTAAAAAGGTGATAAATCCAATATGGCCTAACCAAGTTAATACCATGTATATTGAGCCCATACCTGTTTTTGGGCTTGAATCGGAAAATAAATAACCAAGACTAATTACGAGTGCAAGGCAAATATTGGCAAATGTAAACCAATGGCCCCAACTTAATAATTGGCTCGCTTTAGATGAAAACGGGCTTTGTGTAGATAGATTCATGTATTTATTTACCGACTAATTTAGCTAACCTGAAGTAGTATAACAATTTTATATTTTATTACTTTACAGATTGTGTAAGTACATTAGCAAAGTTTTTGGTTAATTCTGCACGTTGAGGTTCAGGAACATGTTCTTTTACGATATGAGTGATAGCATTACCTAAGCACATTAAGCTAAGATCAACCGGAGCTTTATGTTTTGAAAGCACACCTATAAGTTCATCTATAATAGTTTCGACTTCTTTATTGGTGTATTTTGATAATATTGGCATTTATAAATTCTACGATAAAAAAAATTATTTGAATATTAACATTTGAGGCGCGAAAAACAAAGATGACAACTGAAGTTCAAAAGCTAGTCGTTCATTATGTCGACAAAAAAGACGAAAAAATTGAAATTCATTTACGAAATGATGAAATGATAGTGAATGATAAGGTCAATATTTTCATTGAACAGCTTCACCATGCCTATAACGGCAAACCAGGAAAAGGGTTTTGTGGTTTTAGTGGAGATAAAAACGCCACAGTTGCAACTGCGATGCAAAGCTATCGTATGGGTGAATTGCATTTTTGGAATATGACAGAGCAAGCAACTGAAATTTTAAAAGAAGAGTTAAATAAATATGCGTTTAATGAAACAGGCTATTTGATCTTTTGTCATTACCAATATGTTGCAACTGACTATATGTTAATCGCTATGGTTAATATTAAAGATCATTACTCAATTACATCTGAGCTTGATTTAGCTGCATCACGACATTTAGATATTAGCAGGATGCAATTAGCTGCGCGTATTGACTTACAGCAATGGTCAGCAGATCCAGAATCTAACCGTTACATTTCTTTTATTAAGGGGCGAGCTGGGCGTAAAGTGGCTGACTTCTTTTTAGACTTTTTAGGGTGTGACGAAGGTATCGACGCAAAACAACAAAGTACAGTGATGTTAGAGGCCGTAGAAGATTATTTAAGCGAACAAGAGTATGACAAACAGGAAAAAACAGACTTACGTAAGCAAGTTTTTGATTACTGTACAGACTGTGTGAGCACAGGCTCCGATGCACAAGTCAATACTTTATCTGATACCATTAGTAAAGGTGATGGTGTCGATTTTGATACTTTTTATAAAGAGCAAAGCTACGAATTAGAAGAAAGTTTTCCAGTTGATAAAAAAACAGTCACTAGCATGGTGAAGTTCTCTGGTATGGGAGCGGGTGTGAGTGTTAGTTTTGAACGTAAACATTTAGGTGAGCGTATTCATTATAATGAACACTCAGATACTTTAACTATCCAAGGCGTACCACCTAACTTAAAAGATCAGTTATTAAAATACTTATCTGAAAATAATTAATCTGTGAGGTCGAACTTGACCTGTTAAATTAGGCTAAAAATATTATGATTTAATTATGCTAAACAAGCTGATGACATAAAAAGTTACTTCGGCTTGTAAATTAATTATAAAATAATACAGAACCCGAAGGCTAATAACCTATCGGGTTTTTTTAACTATGAAACGTGCTCTGGAACAAATAAAAAAACATGAAGGGTTTAACCGTCATCCTTACAGCAATGATTCAAATACACTTAGTATTGGATATGGTAGAAAGCTTGATACTTTAGGGATCTCACAAGAGGAAGCTGAGGTTTTATTAGCAAATGATCTTAGTTTTTTGCAAAACATCATACAAATATCAGTTAATACAAAAAAGTGTAACTCCCCGCGTATGGCTGCACTGGTTGCGCTTTCATATAATTTGGGGTTTGATGGTTTAATGAATTTTAAACGTACTTTAGAATCTGTAGAAAAAGGCAGCTTTGACTGTATTTCAAGTGAATTACTGCATAGTCATTGGGCGCGAAAGGCACCTATGAGAGCTGTTGAGCTGATCTTACAAATGGAAACAGGTAAGTGGCAATAAAAATTAATAGCATAATTTGATGATTGATAATCTTCATTTTAAAAGCCCTCAATCATCAATCATCAATCAAAAAATCGTCTTTATGCTAAGTCTTTACCTATCCATACCACTTTACCAATGATTTCTAATTGTTCTAATTCGTCAGGTTTTAAGAGTTGATCTATATATTCTTTATTATCACTGATCAGCCTTACTGAACCATCAATATATTGTTGAAGTCGTTTTGCATATAGTTCTTCACCAATTCTAATAACATAAATGAGGCCTTCACTGAGTTTTTTATCCGATAAGTCTACAAGAATCGTATTGTTATTGTGGATAGTAGGCTCCATGGAGTCGCCTTTAGCAAATACCACTGCTAGCTGACTACTTACGAGGTGCTTGTAATCAAGCCATTTTTTTCTAAATGCCAGATGTCGTTTAATTTGAGCATCGCCATTAAAAGCTCCGTGGCCTGTACTAACTGAAATGTGATAACCAGGGATCAAAGCAAATTCTTCGTTAAACTCAGATAACTCGATGCTTGCGCAATCATATGAGCCTTGGTTTTGAGCTGTTGCATATTTTTCTTGGTCGGCTTCAACGCCTTTAATTAACCAAAGAAAATCAACCTTTGCTTGCTCAGCTATTTTTTCAACAACACTGAGTTTTGGATCTTCACCTTTTAATATTCTACGCAAAGTACCTTCTGACACATCTATTTTTAACGCAAAAGAACGAATGCTATCGGGCTCTATCGCTTTTTTTACGCGTTCAGAAAGTGTTTCCATTGCAAAATGGTGTGCTTCACTTGGTGTGATTGTTTCTGAATCAAGTTGCCGATTGTTGCTTTTCTTAATTAATTTAGCCACTTAACTAATACCTTACGTTATAAAAATTTTATCCATTTAATGTGTTAGCTCAAACGCTATCAATTAAAAGCTAATTTTAGAGTGAGATGAATCGATTTTAAATTTATAAATACATTATTTTACGCACAAAGCAAAAAGTTGTTGTAATGCGTCATAAATGGAATTATATTATTTCAAAAGTTACGCACCACTTGATGCTAATCAGACTTTTGTATTTTATATTTTACGCAATGCGTATGCAATGAATGATTATACACAAGTAAATGCGTGTAACAAATAAGCTAAGGAGCAAGGAATGAATCTACCAGCAGGAAACTCTCAATTTACACCGATTAATAGAACACCAAAAGGTTCTGATATCTTGAGGTATGCAAGAAAGTTCAGGGGGTATACTCAAGCAGAGTCTGCTGCCTATTACGGTATTGAAGAGCGTACATTACGTCGATGGGAAAATAACGAATTTAATCCGAAATGGAATGATGTTATTGGCTTAATTGAAGATGTATATGCTTTAAAAGTGATTAAAGTCATCGAAGATTTAAGCACAGCTTCATCATTTCATAGTTAATTTGTTCTTGTTCCACATCAAAATTTTTAAGAAGTTCATGACTTACTCTAGCTTGATTTGTTTCTAATAATTTGTGATTAGAAATGAATGTATTTTAATAAACGATAAATGAGACCCTTTTTTAGGGATAAGGTCGAAATTGACCTGTTTTAATTAAATGAAAAGTCTATCATTTAGGTACGCTTAACTGAGTCATAAAACATTGTAATTTAAAAAGTATTTTAATCTCTTGGTTGAAATGTGCCGTGTTTTTCTTAATAGAATACAGCACATTTTTCGCCTAGTTTTTTTGCGCTTAATTAACATTTTCATTGGTAACTCACGTTAACTTTATTAAACGTTAGGGATCAGCCTCAGTCTTTGGATTTAGGGGCTAAAAAAGCAATCTTGTAGTACTTGAGTGCGACATTACAAAGCTCAAAGCTGCACAAAATAAATATAGGTTATGGAATGAATCAATTTGCAGTACCAAATGATCCAGCTCTTATTAGTAGAACACCTAAAGGGGCTGATATTTTAAAATATGCAAGAAAGTTTAGAGGTTATACCCAAGCTGAATCAGCAGCTTCTTATGGCATTGAAGAACGCACATTACGCCGATGGGAAAATAACGAGTTTAACCCTAAGTGGAATGATGTTATTGGATTAATTGAAGATGTATATTCGCTTAAAGTTATAAAGGTAATTGAGGAGCTGAGTTTTGGAACAACAAATAACAATTAAAGAGTTAAGAAAAAACTTAAAAATGTGGGGACGTTTCTGGCGAAGCAAAGAAACAATTCAAGGATTCGCTACAACATCTATTAATGAAAGAAGCGACCAAACTTTTTCAAATCGTAATCACTCTGAAAATATTTTTGTACCACACATGATAGAAGCCTTAACACATAAAATGTCACAGCTAAGACCTGAGTGCATCCGTGCATTACGTGCGCGTTATATTCATGAAGCACCTTTAAAAGAAGCTGCGATATTATTAGGTTTTGAATCAAAACGTTCTGCTGAATTTTGGTTAGTTAAAGCTGAGCGTGAAATGTTGAGTCAAATGTAAGTTGTTATTTCAAAGTATTATTTATCTCTTCAACAAAGTGGAAGTTAAATAGGTATTTTTTAAGTTGGTTCAAATCATCTTATTTTAGAGGTAGGGCAGAGTTGACCTCTTAATTTAAATTTAAATCATTATGATACCTCTAAAGTGCGAAAGGTCTTAACCCAGACCTGATACCAATTCCATAAAATATGTGATCATTCTAAATGGACTAAATATACAATAGCTGCGTTACTTTTAATCCTCATAGCCCGCTATTACTCAATCAGGTGCCTTGCCTGCACTGATGCAGGTACTTAGATTTAGTTTGGAACTATAAATCTGTGTTCTTGAAAATTTATCCATATCTATATTTGAGCACTCACTAAAAAGAGTTGGTACTACATCTTAAAATGCTTAATTTACTTTTATAGGAACTCAACGGCTAATAACTGTATGAGTTTTTTTTATGTCTATTCAAAATACTGTTGAACAAGTTAAAAAACACGAAGGTTTCAGACAACACCCTTATTATTGTACCGCTGAAAAACTCACCATAGGTTATGGGCGTAATTTAGATGATGTTGGTATATCAAAACAAGAAGCGGAGACATTATTACTAAATGATCTCACACTTCGTAAAGCAGGCATTAAACGAAATGTTGATACCCGATATTGTAATGCCGCCCGTTTTGCTGTGCTGCTAAATATGGCATATAACTTAGGTTTAGAGGGCTTATTAGCCTTTAAAAAAACAATGAGTTATATAGAAGTGGGTGAATTTGAACAAGCTGCAGCAGAAATGCTTAACAGTCGCTGGGCAAAACAATTACCAAAGCGTTCACACGAACTTTCTTTGCAGATGAAAACTGGGGAGTGGCAGTCTTAATGAGTTGGTTAAAAAGTATTTTTTCGACTCAGATCACTGAGCCTATTAATGCTGTAGGTGGCATTTTGGATGAAATATTTACCAGTGATGAAGAGGAGCTGAATTTAGCACTTATTAAACAAAGGTTAAAACAACAACCTAATTTAGTACAGGCTGAAATAAACAAGGTACAAGCAAAGCATCGCAGTATATTTGTAGCTGGCGCCAGACCTTTCTTAATGTGGGTATGTGGTTTTGGTTTTCTGTTTGCTTTTATTGTTAATCCTATTTTGCAATGGCTATTCCCAGAAGTGGGGGCACCAGAACTCCCCCTTAATACTATGATGGAATTAACTTTAGGCATGTTGGGTCTTGCAGGTTTAAGAACAATTGAAAAAATAAAGGGGGTGAGTAAATGATACAAGATAGCAAGACCGAAGCTGAACAAAATCAATGGCATATGAAAAAAGAGCTTAATTTGGCACATTTTATAACAACTGTGATGTTGCTTGTCTCTGGCATACTTTATCTGGGCGACTTAGATAAACGTATAAATACAAATTCACAAGAAATATTACATTTAAAACAGATCCGAAATGAAGATCAAAAAAGAATAGAAAAGCGTCTAGATTCTATTGATAAAAAATTAGATACCTTATTAAGTAGCCGATCAGGATATAAAAACAGCTAATACTCCTTCAATCATCTGGCCTAAAAAGCCGATATACCAAATGAGCCTTTATTATGAATACCCCGATTGATTTAACTCAGCTCTTTGCGCCAGATATTGTTGAGGCGCTAGACTATGAAACTATTTTTGATGAAATGCTTCAAGCATTACAAAATAAAACAGACCAATTTAATACCCTAATTGAGTCAGATCCTGCTTTTAAAATTCTTGAAGTTGCGGCCTATAGAGAATTGTTACTCAGGCAAAGAGTTAATGATGCCTCAAAATCTGTCATGTTGGCTTATGCTACGGGCAATGATTTAGACAATTTAGCTGCTTTATTTGGTGTAAAACGCCAATGTATTTCAGACTCTGAATCAGACGAACTAATCATGGAGTCTGATACACGATTCAGAATGAGGATCCCTTTGTCTTTGGAAGGGCACAGTACAGCAGGCCCTGTTGGTGCATATAAGTTTCATACATTGTCTGCATCTGTTGATGTAAAAGACGTATCGGTAGCAACACCAGAGCCAGGTAAGGTTTTGGTAACCGTATTAGCAAACACACAAACAGGTTTACCTTCTCAAGCATTATTAAATCAAATATTACAAAGGTTAAATGATGAAGACATCAGACCATTAACAGACTGGGTGAATGTTCAAGCAGCTCATATTATAAACTATCAGATTGAGGCGAATATTGAACTCAATTCTGGCCCGGGTAAAACGCAAACTTTAGATAATGTAAACTTAAAAGTGAATGAATTTATTCAACAAGCTCATCAATTAGGTAATGAAATTACTGTATCTGGACTTTATGCTGCAATGCATCAAGTTGGCGTTAAAAAGGTGAAGCTATTACAACCGGTATCAGATATTCAAGTGACTACTGAACAAGCGGCTTATTGTAATGATATTAAAATTAACACAGTGCAATAAATTAGGATAATAAACATGCATGATATTAAAAAAAGTTTATTACCACCCAATGCGACTGGGCTTGAAAAAAATTTAGATACGGCGTGTACTAGGCTTGGTCAAATCCCCGTTGAAATAGGCAAACAATGGCACCCAGATACGTGTCCTGAACATTTATTACCTTGGCTCGCTTGGGCACTATCTGTTGATGAATGGGATGAGCACTGGAGCGAGCACTCAAAACGCGCCATGTTAAAACAGTCAGTGTCTATTCATAAACATAAAGGCACTGTGGGCGCGGTAAAAAGAGCGCTTAAAACCCTTAATATAGAATTTGATTTTTTAGAATGGTTTGAAGAGTGTGAAGATATCGCCTTAGCCCCCATTCATAGTACACAGCCCCATACCTTTGTATTTATAGCTTGGGCAAATGAAAACCCATATACAAGTAATGAAGTTTTTTTAAATCCTGATTTATATGATGTGTTATTTAGAGTGATCAATCAGGTGAAACCTGCTCGCGCCCATTTTGACTTTTTAGTGGGCGCTAAAATAAATGCAGACTTATCATTAGGTACAGCATCAAGTGGTTGGTGTCAGGTAAGGCGATTAAGCAATGAAACAAAACCAGTAATAGTGCCACCAAGTAAAGCACAGTTATCAGCAGGTTTAGTAACAAGCCGTCAAAATATTCAAGTATCACGTATGTCGCAGCAAACGACGCCAGTTCAATTAACAAAATGTGTAAGCAAGCTCAGTACAGCGCTCCATTTAAATAATAAACGTTACGCTGTATCACGTTTCTATTTGGTTTAACCCAACTTATATAAACCACCTCAGTAATTTTTTATATCTCTTATTCATAAAAGGTATGTGAAAACATGCAAATAATTTAATTAACATAAGGAGTGAACCGTGAGCACTATTTTAAAGCCCACAATAACAACTGCGGGGCTGCAAGCTATTTTTAATGCTGATAGCAATGGCTTGCAAGCAAAAATAACCCAAATAGGTTTAGGTGATCAAGCTTATGACCCCAATCAAAATCGCACTGCGTTAAGTTCAGAAAAAAACCGCATTAATATTGCAAGTGGCAGGCTGGTAACCCCAACACAAATTCATATGAGTGTAATAGATGACTCAAATAAAACTTTTTGGGTACGAGAAGTCGGGTTTTATCTATCTGATGGCACTTTGTTTGCCGTTTACTCAGAGGCAGGTAAAGCACTTGCTTTTAAATCACCAGAAGTCGATTTATTACTGGCCTTTGATTTGGCATTAACAGGTGTACCTGCAGGTTCTGTCAATATTATTGACCAAGGCATCGACTTAAATATTTTGATAGCACCAGAGCTTGCCAAAATGGCAACTGCGCAAATTAGTAATATGTATCGATATATTAAACAAAAACTGACCTTATTAAAGGCTGGTATTCATTAATTGATTTTGAAAATAAACTTTTTAATACCGCTTTACACAATTTTTAAATTTAAAGGAGAATATTATGGCGTTGGAACAAGATATCGCAGAGCTCGTCACAGCATCAAATAATTTAACCCAAGTTGTTGATGATAAAATTCAACAGATTGATTCAAAGGTAACAAGTGCTGAAACAAAAATAGACTCGGCAATACTTAACTTTGCAAATAGTCACTCATCACAAATTGTTTCATACTATGATAATGCACGACACTCCCAAACAAGTATAAACCCTGAAATAGATCCACTCGATGAAACTAAAACAAAATGGAAAGCTTTGCCAACAACGGGTACTGCTGTTCATATGTATCCATCTGTGGGTCAATTAACTAAAGTGCACTCTACCAATTGTTATAGCTATTATCCTGGCCATTATGAAGACCCTCAACATAGCAATGATCATAGTTGTACTTATGTACAGTTTGTTTTGGCAAATGACAGTGCAACAAGTGAGCAAATCAATACGCAATTAGCACTTCAAAATAGCAATCATCCTTATTATGGTGGATGGTGGGATGGGACGGGTGTTTTTGATGCTAAAGTGATTCGTGTGCCAGGGCAGCATCCGTATAGTCGATTATTCATTCGTTATATAAACCATGCAATTGTAGCGGGTAAGGCACCACAAAATGTGATTAACTTTGGTGGCAATCCCACGTTATCGGTTACAAAAGTAATAAACTACCCACATATTAAGGCATAACCATGACTGATTTTAATGAACAAATTCCAACAAAAGACGCATTTTTACAAAAACAGCAGGAAAATAATAAGCTGGTAGCAAGGGGTGAAATATCCATAAATGTGGCTGATACGCCTAGCCTTTTAGGCACCACTTCAGACTCAATTCACTTAGTCTTATTTGAATTAGCAAAACTATGTGAGTCACTTAATAAAGCAACTACCTTAGCAGAAGTGCGAAGCTCAGCAAAACCTTTAACTGACTTGTTATCTGGTTTTGCAGCAAAAGTGACGCGCAATGAAGTGCAATTACCTTATCAAGCAAAAGGCATTGAGCAGGTAATATCTGACATTGAAACCAGAGCAACATCTGTTGCGCAAATATTAGCGACAAAAAGCTAATTGATACATGTTATTAATAAATACCTTCATTAGGTCATACTTGACCTGTTTCTGTTAGTTAAACAAAGTATGATTTAACTAAGCTAGCATGTATTCATATTTTTGAATTAAGTCGTTAGTTTAAACATTTTCCTTCGTTTCAAGCCCAGTAACTTAATGTTGCAGGGCTTTTTTATGCCTTTTAATTTTTGAAAATGAGCATCAGACAAGTGATTAAACTTGTTGCTGGTTTTTAACTTAACAACTCAATGGAATTAAATATGAGTCAGATAGACTTTGCCGCGTTGCCACCTGCTGATATTATTGAACCAATTGATTTTGAACAATTATATCAAGAAAGAAAACAACGTTTTTTAGAAGTTGCACCACAATATGCTGAAGCCTTATCCTTAGAAAGTGATCCGCTTGCAGTTGTAATGCAAGCTGAAAGCTATCGTGAAATGTTACTGCGTCAACGCATTAACGAAGCTGTACATGCCAACTTATTAGCCACAGCTACGGGCACTGACTTAGACCACCTGGGGGTGTTTTACGGTATTAATCGTTCGGGCAATGAGTCAGATGATGCCTTTCGTTTACGCATTAGAGATCGCACCATAGCATCAAGTACAGCTGGCAGTAAGGCGCATTATCGTAGCCGAGCAATAGAGGTTGATCCATTAGCCATTCGTGATGTCGAAGTTGATAGCCCAGTTGAAGGGGAGGTACGTGTATCTGTATTAGTGCGCACAGGTCATGATATCGACACCATAGTGAATAAAGTAAAAGCCCGTGTAACCTCAGATGATGTAAAAATGCTTACAGATACAGTTAATGTTGTCTCTGCTGAATTAATCAGTGTGCCTGTGGTTGCCGACATTTACCTACAACCGGGCACTTCTACTTTAGTGTATGAAAATTTAAAGCCTCAGTTATTAGCCATGTGGGAAAAGTCTGCAAACTTAGGGTGGGACTTAACACCCAGTTGGCTTAATGCCCAGTTACATAAAGATGGCGTACGCCATGTCGAGTTAAAAACGCCTATTAAATTGCTGTCTATTGCCTCAAATCAGTGTGCGATAGCAGGTGAAATTACCCTGAATTTAATATAGGAAATTCTAATGACTGTGTTACCACCCAGCGCAAAACCTTTAGTGCATACACTTGAAAATATCAATCAGATGCCACTCCAGATAGATGATGCAATTGGTCAATTACATACCTTAAAGTCAGAACCGTCAGATAATTTATTACATTGGTTAGTATGGGAATATGGGCTTGAAGCCATTTTACCTTATAGCCATGATTTAAAAAAAGTACTCAAAGACGGTTTAAGCTGGCAAAGAATACGAGGTACACCTCAAAGTTTAAATTTAGCATTAGGTTGGATAGATTTAACGCAAGTTGGCATAGAAGCGGAGCCACCGGGCAGACATTTTTACGAATATCAGTTAGCGACAGGTAAAATTCCTGGCGATAAAGATGTATCGCGTATTTTAAACTTAGCGAAACTCTCGGCGCCAACACGTTCAAAGTTGGCGCGTCTGTATCATCATTATGACATCAGAAAGCTTAATTTATCTCAAGGTGAATTTGGTCAGTTTTTATCTGATTATTCGGGTACTTATTTTTATGATGGGGAGTTTACCGCAAGTAAAGTCAGTTTTGCACAAGATCATAAAACGCATGTGCATTATGGCCAAAATGCTTTTGATGTTCTAAATATCAATGCTGTTAAAAACAATGTAGTTAAAAACAATGCTGTTAAAGACAATGCTGTTAAAGACAATGCTGTTAAAGACAATGCTGTTAAAAACAATGCAATAAAACATAATCAAGTCCAAAGCAGTCAAAACCAGAGTCATAAAAATGAAGTAAAAACAAACATATTTCATACTCGACACTATAGTTTGTCGTCTGCATATCTTAATAAACAAATTTTAGGTCAGTTTGTTTTAGGTGAGCGACTTAATACTGGTTTTACTACCCGTATTGCCAGTCGCAGACACTATACAGTTGCAAAATTATTAGGTTCAACAACCTGGTTTGCTGGTTGGGGGAATGTATCCTGGGCTGATGCCAGATATGGTGTTATCGCAATCAAAAATAGCCCTTACAGGCAAATAGACTTTTCAGCACTTCAAGCGGGTGTATTGCAAGTTGAAACCCAGTTACAGGGGAGCATCGCTGAACCTTTAACGCCCAGTGATACACTCTCTAGTCTTTATAAAGCGGGTAATTTACAGCTTAAGGCAACAATCGAAGGGGGCATAGCAGCACCTTTACCGATTGATGATATTCAACTCAATACACTGCGTGCAGGGCACTTACAAATTCAAAATGATATTGAAGGTCAAATAGCTGAGCCGGCCTTAATAGGTGATATTGAATCAAATATGCATCAGGCGGGGGCTTTGCAATTCAAAGCTAAAATAGTGGGAAAATAGCTTTAATCACCACAGAGCGCTCCGAGTACACACAGAGGAAAACACCGAGCAAAGATTAAAAACTTAAAGTAGTGAGTTTTTATTTTTCTCTGTGCAGTGCGAAGCGCCTCTGTGCCCTCAGTGGTTGAATTGATTTTAGTCTAAGTGATTTTTGACCACAGAGGGCACCGAGTACACTGAGGTTAAAACACCGAGAAAACCTAGTTCATTCTCTATTTCTCAGTGTAGTGCGAAGTACCTTTGTGAACTCAGTGGTGATTATTTTTTACATAACATCATGAGCATTATGTAATACGAAACGCAAATTATGTAATACGAAACGCAAATTTTAAATCAGGCTCGCTGTGAATACATTCTTGTAAGTTCTGTGTCACATTCATGTAGACGGGGGCTTTGCAATTCAAAGCTAAAATAGTTGGAAAATAGCTTTAATCAGCACAGAGCGCTCCGAGTACACACAGAGAAAAACACCGAGCAAAGATTAAAAACTTAAAGTAGTGAGTTTTTATTTTTCTCTGTGCAGTGCGAAGCGCCTCTGTGCCCTCAGTGGTTGAATTGATTTTAGTCTAAGTGATTTTTGACCACAGAGGGCACCGAGTACACTGAGGTTAAATCACCGAGAAAACCTAGTTCATTCTCTATTTCTCAGTGCAGTGCGAAGCACCTTTGTGAACTCAGTGGTGATTATTTTTTACATAACATCATGAGCATTATGTAATACGAAACGCAAATTATGTAATACGAAACGCAAATTTTAAAGCAGGTTTGCTGTGAATACATTCCTCTACGTTCTGTATCACAGCTATGTGATAAAAGACCTGATTTAACACTTAATGCTTTGAATATGTTATGTCGTTTACAAAAAACTAAATCTCCCAAAATAAAACATTACAAACTGACTTCTTACACGATAGTGAGACTTCTATAACACATTAACCTCAATAAAAATAATCAGCGATAAGGAAATACCGTGGTGACTAAAAATGAATCACTTTGGCTTAAAAGTGGCCAAGAAGGTGAAAATAAAGCAAGAGCACTTAATTTAGCAGTAGAATTTACCCGCATTGAAGTGGGTGATGCCAATGGCACGACGCCCGTATTAGACGTTAATTTAACGCAACTGATTAACAAAGTACAAGATGGCAATTTAATATCACATCAGGTTGACTTAAACGATAAAAACCAACGTATTATTAATATGGCGATACCGCCTACTGCCAACTTTAATGCCGTTGAAGTTTTGTTATATGCTAAATATGGCAATACCGAATTCCCCCATACTTATTTTAAATTAGCATCTCCTTTTGCAGCGCGTACCATAGAAAATGGCGGCAGTCAGGCAGAGTTAAAATATACGGTACGTACCAGCGAATATACGGATTTTACAGTTTCAGTCGTGCCTGAGTTTTCTTATGTGACAAATATCGCATTAAAAGAAAATAATGCGCAAATAGCAAAAGATTACCAAGGGCTACAAAATGGGAGTATTCCAGCTCCTAAAGGAGCTGTTTTTAATACGCAAGCTTCACAATTAACGGGTCCAATTAAAATAAAACTGCCTCAGTCTTGGTCATCAACTATGTTGGGCTTTAATGTAAATGTGTATGAATTTAATACAGATCATAGTTTTCAGCTGGCGGTGAGTGGTTATAACTATAGAAACTCATCATCATGGTTAAATTGCAGTGCTTTTGTTTCAAGTGGTAGTAGAACTTATAAAGTGAGATTTGGTCATGACGGTGATACATGCTGCGTTTATATAGGAGAAGATAATGAAAGCTGGCGTTTTGTTCAATTAAACATTACAGACTTAGTAACTGGCTATAGCAGCTATGAAGCAAGTTTATGGGATGAAAATTGGTCTATTTCTGTAGGTGGACAACTTGCTGAAAATATAACTTCCACTCTCATCGCTGATGCACCTTATAGTGCTGAAAATAAACCTAATGCTGAAGATATAGGTGCATTATCTACAAAAGGTGGGGTGCTTGATAATGGCGACAATACCACACTAACTATTAAATCAAATGATAATGGAATGTCTAAGTTAGAATTATTAGGTGATAACCAAGGAACAGGATTGATTTACCTCGGGCAAAGTACACAAGTTGGGGGTGGCATTGCGTACAACGGGGATGCCTCACCATCAACGCAAACGGGGCAAGATTTTTTAACACTATATAGAACGATTGGCGGCGCAAGGCATTGGACAGCAAGAAATTCAGTAGAAAATAACCATTGGATATTTAGAGATAATATTTATGCTAAAGGTGGAAAAGAAGTTTATCACGAAGGTAGCTCTGAGGTTGCAAAACAAGTATTTAAAACTAGCAATACAACAAATCAATTAAATAAATGGACAAAGATCGGAACTGTAACATTACCGTTCCGATATAACGGCGCAACCGCAGTTCTGCAAACCATCTCAACTTATGAGGGATCAGGTGAAATTTATCATGAAACATTAGAAATTGGTATTAAACAACAAAATCCATTTGGTAATGATCCAAAAGTTTTTTTAAAGCAATCAAGAACCGGCGATACAAACTATCAATTTTGTTATCAAATCGTTAAAAACACACCAACAACAACAGTAGATCTTTTTATTAGGTTGACGGAGGGATATTCTTGTTGTCAAGGTTGGGTTGTAAATCAGGGAGGAAATGAATTAATAACATTCCTAAGTGAGCAGCCATTTTTAGACGATTTACCTTCGGGAGCCGTATTAGCCGAAAAGATTCATTTATACAGTGATGAAAACAAACCAACCCCCACCGCCATTGGCGCTTTGCCTACCGACGGTACTGGCATTATTAGAAAGAACAGCAATGGTGATATTTTAAGATTAGAAGCGTCTCCTGATTCTGAAAATGATATTAGTTTATATATGGGAAATTCAGGGTCTGGTTATCGATTCACTTACCATGGGACAGGTGCTGGAAATTTAAATGACTTGACATTATCTTATTCAAATAAAACGCTATTTAGAAGTCATCTTGATGGAATAGTTAACTTTCCAGAAGGGCTAAAATTAAAAGACCAAACAGTTGCTACACAAGCTGATGTAGACACCCAAACTGGCACTTTTGAAGTTGCACAAAATGAAACGGCTAAAACCAAAGGTACTTTACATATTTTTACCAAACATGCCGCGCTTAAAATACCAGAAGATTCCGGCAATAAGTTTGAATTTATAGTAGATGATACTGTTGATTTAACTGCTGGAGAATGTCAATTATTAGCCCCCACAGGGAAACAAATTTATTTAGGCAAGGTTTTAGCGGATAAATTTAATATTAAAGATGTTGGTGTTATTTACACTGTTTATAAAAACCACACTGGTATCTGGAAAGTTTTGGTCTAAATGAATCTAAATAAGCCCAAGTGAGTCTAAAAGAGCTTAAGTCAAGGAAAAGTTAGGGGCAGATGAAAGTGAACAAGGCATAAAGCAAGCTCTAATTTTTTCTCTGTATTCTCTGTATTCTCTGTATTCTCGGTGGTTGATTTTTTAGTTGAGTCATTTTTACCACAGAGGACAGCGAGCTCACAGAGAAGATAAAACACCAAGAAAAGATAGAAGCAAGTATAAAGTAGTCAGTTTATTGCTTTTCCTCAGTGTAGCGATTTGCTTTTCTCTGTGCAGTGCGAAGCACCTCTGTGCTCTCAGTGGTGAAAATTTACAAAAGCAGGACTCACCACAGAGGACAGCGAGCTCACAGAGAAGATAAAACACCGAGAAAAGATAGAAGCAAGTATAAAGTAGTCAGTTTATTGCTTTTCCTCAGTGTAGTGATTTGCTTTTCTCTGTGCAGTGCGAAGCACCTCTGTGCTCTCAGTGGTGATTATTCTCTGCATAACGTTTTAATTTCACATTAATAAAAACCTCAATCAAACAAGTTCATCAATAAAACAAATACCTCAATCAAACAAAGACCGATAAGGAAATAACGTGATCACTAAAAATGAATCACTTTGGCTCACCAGTGGCCAAGAAGGCGAAAATAAAGCAAGAGCGCTCAATTTAGCGGTTGAATTTACCCGTATAGAAGTGGGTGATGCCAACGGCACAACGCCCGCATTAAATTTAGCATCAACACAACTTATCAATAAAGTGCAAGACGGTGAATTGCTGTCTCATCAATTAGACCCAAATGATAAAAACCAACGTATTATCAATATGGTTATATCGCCTAAAGCTAATTTTAACGCCATTGAAATCTTGTTATATGCCAAATATGGCAATACCGAATTTCCCCATACTTACTTTAGGCTAGCCTCACCTTTTGCGGCGCGCACCATAGAAAATGGTGGCAGTCAGGCTAAATTAAAGTACACCATACGTACCAGTCAATATACCGACTTTAATGTTTCTTTAGTGCCAGAAATTACTTATGTCACAGATAAAGCATTAGAAACTAAAACCCAAAATATATCGGCCATGACAAAAGCTGAATTTTTTGCTTTAGCCGAACAAAGAAAAAGCAACAGTGCTGGTAGTGGTTTTAGTGAATGGGGAAAGCATTTTGATGTGAGCACAACAGCAGTCGCTATAAATGAAGGTTTATGGACGCATCATCAGGATATTGGAACTGGTAAATCTGAGGTTTTACACCTTGGAAGACGTTTATTAGACAGTAAAGGCATATCTACAAGTGAATATCCCGTTGTTATTGTCAATGGCATTGAGCTTATGTTAAAAGCAATGGAAAGGTTAATTGCTGGAAGAACTGATTATTCACCTAGTATTGTTGAATTCCCACCAGCGCCCGATGGGTTAGATAAAACTGATGGCTCAGGTCGATTTAATGATTTAGCTGAAGCAATCGCTTCGGGTGGGAATGCATTAAATAAATCAGTTTTATCACGCCAAGATTATGTGTTTTTAGAAGTGTGGCATGAAAAAATTAGCGATAAAAATATCGTATACCCGTTGGGCAATGTGCAATATGCTGATAATCAGCTTTTATATTCTAATCAAAGTGAAAGTCAGGGATCTAATCAAGCAATAACACTTAAAAAAGATTTAGTCGCACAAGGCTATAGTGCTTTTGGTTCATGGGATAAAAAGACACTAGGTTATGGTGCTAAATGGTCTGATTTAACAGTCAATGAACAAATAAATTTTAAACAAAACCCTGCAAATAATATATATCTAGATAATAACGAACTGGTACAAGTACGTTATCGTATTCGTGTATTACAAGGCCTAGGTGATAACTGGTATTTACCAGATACAAAACACAATGAAAATAGTGCGCTCAATTATAATCAAAATGCATATATAAATGCACAAGGAAGCCATTTAATTGCTAACGACTTTACTCAGACGCACTCAAATTTTTTATTATTAACGGGCAATGATGCTTGGCACAAAAATGTCAGTAAACAAAAAGGCCTAGCTGTTACTTCTAATCATTTTGAATATGCACATAACAGCATGTGTTATGCATTGCCTATTGCACTCGTTCAGCGGCGAAATCAGGGAGCACAACATCCGGTATATAACCCAAGTGGATGCCGAGTTATTTGGTGGCATGATGCTAGTGGTGCAAGTAAATGGTGGTTAGAGAAAACATATAAATTAACATCAGCTTCAGAATGTTTTGATGTGGGTGGCAGCCCAGCTAGTAGTAAAGTATATATTAATAGTGGTGCAATTATTCATAAGCAAGGTTGGGATAATGGTCGTCCAGATAATAAAGCCTTTGATGCAATTTATGCCAGTGATGTAAAAGATTTACGTATGTCTTCAAACAAAGTATCTAAAGCAGATATTAATGAGAGATATAAGCGAAAAGCAGTCGCTGGCATGGTAAGAGGATTTGAAGCTGTACCTTTTACAAGATTTCCAGCTTTAACAGTGGCTAACTTTTCTCAAAGTGGTTGGACAAATGCGATATTTTCAAATCATAATACTGTTGGAAATACAGTTTCAATTCATAGACATTCAATGCATAAAAGTACTCGACCCCTAGTTGGAGATTATGTCTTTGGAGGAAAGCGTTATCATAAATGTGTATATTCAATTGAAAATTATCATACAATAGAGTTTGAAGTAACTAAGGAAGAGGAACCTGACTTAGTAACATATTTAAGAGCTGAAATCGCAGCTGCGAGACCACTTCGTTTTGTATTAGAAACTAAAAAAAGTCACAAACAGGCACAACCAACTTGGACTGATATTATAGGTACTCCTGATAATTTAGCTTTAGCATTTCCTGATGGTATAGAAGGTCGATGGATCCCTGAGCTACCAGATGGTACAAATAAAGCCTACAAATTAAGTCGAAAATGTACCATTTATCATAAAAAAGAAATTTCAGATGATAAAGGTTTAAGCTGGAGGGCTTCAGGCCAAGAAAGTTTTTTAAATACAATTAAGAATACATATGACTGGGCACCCACTTCAGATACGATAATTTTACACCACTATCAAACGCCAGCGCATTTTACTGATAATGTTAATAATGCTGAAATCTTAGAGCTAGGAAATATTTTTGCATCGAATGCCGAGCATATTGAGTGGGGGGCTTTATTAGTGAGTTCATTGACAGGTAAAGTGCCTACCTCAAACAGCTATAATTATGCGATTGAATCAAAATTAAATAACGTAGGTATAAAGCCAAAAGATGGTCAACTATATTCTTTTTGGACTTCTAATAATAAACACTCTTCAATTGAGTTACCAAGCAATATTACAGGTGTAAAAACATTTAATTATCTCACAGAAAATAATGGTTTATTTAGCTTGAATCATGTTTATAAAGAAATGAAACATAATGGCACTTCGTGGGGGGATGATAATAAATTTCAAATAGTAGATAAGCAATCAAGCATGACAGACGACAATGGCGAAACCGTATTATTTGGCACTGCGGGCTTTGATTCACAATACTTTGCTTGGGAGGAGTAAAAAAATGGACTTAAGTTTATTTCAAACAGAAAACCAAAATAGCGAATTAACTTTTAAAACCAGACCTAATACTAAGTCGATTGAAGACTTACAGCGTGTGCTTAGCCTTAATAAACCTGAGCCTGTTGTGAAGGCGTTTGCTAATTTAGTGGCTTTAGAACAAGTTTGGCGCTGGTGGGATGACTACATTATAAACTGTCATGATATTGCGCTGGTCCAAAATGATAATATTGATAATGCAACAAAAATAGCCAATATTGAGGGTAATGTAGATGACTTAAGTGAGGCTAAGGTGAAAGGTGAGATTAAGGTGAAAAGTGAGCTTCAGGTAAAGAGCAAAGCGATACCAGATGAAATTTCACCTTGCCCAGCTTTAAAAACTCCAGAACAAGTTTTAGCGAATACACTGGGTTATAAAACTTGGTTAAAAGCACAAGGTGTCAAAATTAATGACTTGTCATTATCGGTTGATGAAACAAACCAAAATGGCATTGCTGCTGTTTTAAAAGGCATAGAGCTGGCTAAAAAACATAGCCAAAATATATTCCCAATCAACTTTAATGCGCAAACACCTAAAGGCAATCAAACGATTAGTTTTAAAAATCAAGATGAGTTTGAGTTATTTGCTTTGCAATTTATGAAAGAGCGCCAAAGCTTTTTTAATTAAAACACCTCAGTGCAGTGCGAAGCACCTTTGTCAACTCAGTGGTTGAATTGATTTAGTCCAAGAGATTTTTTTACCACAAAGCGCACTGAGTACACTGAGCTTCAAACACCGAGAAAAGATTATAAGACCTAGTTCATTCTCTATTTCTCAGTGCAGTGCGAAGCACCTTTGTGAACTCTGTGGTTGAATTGATTTTAGTTCAAGAGATTTTTCACCACAGAGGGCACCGAGTACACTGAGGTTCAAACACCGAGAAAAGATAAAAGATTATAAACCTCATTTCTTTTTTATTTCTCAGTGCAGTGCGAAGCACCTTTGTCAACTCTGTGGTTGAATTGTTTTAGTCTAAGTGATTTTTCACCACAGCGCGCACAGTGTACACCAGATTAAAACACCGAAAAAAGATTATAAGACCTAGTTTATTCTCTATTTCTCAGTGTAGTGCGAAGCACCTTTGTGAACTCCGTGGTTGAATTGATTTTAGTCCAAGAGATTTTTACCACAGAGGGCACCGAGTACACTGAGGTTCAAACACCGAGAAAATATAAAAGATTATAAACCTCATTTCTTTTTTATTTCTCAGTGCAGTGCGAAGCACCTTTGTGAACTTGGTGGTTGAATTGATTTTAGTTCAAGATATTTTTCACCACAGAGGGCATCGTGTACACTGAGGTTCAAACACCGAAAAAAGATTATAAGACCTAGTTCATTCTCTATTTCTCAGTGCAGTGCGTTAATTTCTTTCAACCGTCGCATTTTTACAATAAACCTTTCAATCAAAAATACAAATACCGCTCAATTGCTGTCTATTGCCTCAACTCAGTGTGCCATAGCAGGTAAACTGACTCTAAAATAGGATCCCTATGACAATATTACCGCCTAGCGCAAAACCACTTGTTCATACGCTTGAAAATATCAACCAAATGCCGCTGAGCATAGATACTGCAATAGGGAAGTTGCAAACGTTAAAATCAGACCCTTCAGAAAATCTATTACATTGGTTAGTTTGGGAATATGGTCTTGAAGCGATTTTACCTTATAGCCATGATTTAAAAAAAGTACTTAAAGATGGCCTAAGCTGGCAAAGAATTCGTGGCACACCGAACAGTTTAAATTTAGCCTTAGGGTGGATAGATTTAAATAATGTCACCATAGAAGCTGAGCCCCCAGGCAGGCACTTTTATGAATACCAGCTGGAAACAGGCAAAATTCCAGGGGATAAAGATGTATCTCGTGTTTTAAATTTAGCAAAGTTGTCGGCACCAACACGCTCAAAACTAGCGCGTTTATATCATAATTATGATGTGCGAAAGCTTGATTTATCATATGGCAAATTTGGTCAGTTTTTATCTGATTATTCGGGTACTTATTTTTATGATGGTGAATTTACCGCAAGCAAAGTCAGCTTTGCACGGGATCACAGTGTTCATTTAACTTATAAAGATACCCGTTCTGGTAATGGCAACGACAATGACAACGGCAATGAAAATTCCAATACAAATATTGAAGTCTCTCATAATCGACAAAGAAGCCTATCGCATTCATATCTTAAAAAACACATACTCAGCCAATTTATTTTTGGTGACTGCTTAAATACGGGTTTTGCCAGTAATACGATTAATAATCGCAGCCATACAGCATCCCTATTATTAGGTGCCAGAACTTGGCTTGGTAGCTGGAGCGATGTG
This sequence comes from Pseudoalteromonas denitrificans DSM 6059, assembly GCF_900112265.1. Classification (GTDB taxonomy): domain Bacteria; phylum Pseudomonadota; class Gammaproteobacteria; order Enterobacterales; family Alteromonadaceae; genus Pseudoalteromonas; species Pseudoalteromonas denitrificans. The sequence goes on from NZ_FOLO01000035.1 coordinate 51,637, forward strand.
TCTTGGTTAAATGCCCGTTATGGGGTTGTAGGTATTAATGCAAGTTATAGCCGAAGCATAGGTGGATTAAAAGTCAGTGCTGCGAATACGGGCACATTAATGATTAATAATACTGAGCTTGAAAGTGTCTTACCTTTAACTGAATTGCCTGAAAATAAATAGCCTTCAAGTGAATAATTAGGCGGTAATAGGTGACAAGCAATAAGGTGAAGATAGTAAGTTACGGAACACAGCTTTCCTCTGTGTTGCGAAGCGTCTTTGTGCTCTCGGTGGTTGAATTTTTTAGTTTGAGTATTTTCTACCACAGAGGGCACCGAGCTCACCGA
>NZ_FOLO01000035.1:52457-56491 GCF_900112265.1 Pseudoalteromonas denitrificans DSM 6059
GGGCACCGAGCTCACCGAGAAAAAACTGAGAAAAGATAAAAGTGTCAAGGCATTAAAGTTCTAATATATTTTTTCATTTTTCATTTTTCATTTTTCATTTTTCATTTTTCATTTTTCATTGCTGAGCCTCTGCTCGCTCAGTGGTCGCCATCTCAAAAAATCAATTTACAAATTTATGTATAAACCCAGTTAATAAAAGGAATTAATATTTATGAATTTCACACCTGTGGTTTGGACCCATCAAGGTCTATCAAGTGTGGTCAATGCGAATGGACAAGGGCTTAAACTGTCTATCACTCATGTATCTGCAGGCGATAGAAGTTATAGCCCAGACCCAAATCAAACGCAGCTGCGTAATGAAAAACAAAAAGTCATGGTAGGTGGCGGTGAAGTACTCGACGCCAATCAAATTCGTCTTTCAGCATTATTTGACGGTGATTTAGAGTTTGATGTCAGGGAAATTGGTTTTTGGTCAAACGATATACTTGTGGCAGTACATAGTATGCCAAATGTCAGTTTGCACTTTAAATCAGCGCGTACCAAATGGGTTGAAGTATTTATTTTAAATGTTTCTGTTTTGCCTGAACAGTCGGTCAGTTTTGAAGTGGGCATTAACAACGCTAATTTATTTATAACACCCGAAATTGCCAGAATTGCCCACGCAGGCATGATTCAGGGCACATCAATTATTACACAGGCTCACCAGCAAATGGTGTTATCTGAACGTTTAAGACAAGCAGGATTATAAAATGAGTTTAGAAGAACGTATTGCCCAGTTAAATGAAGCATCGGCGCAACAAACTGCTGCCAGTGTTTCTTTGGCCAGTGAAGTCACAGGTAAAATGGGTAAAATAAATGATGCAGTTGAAACGCTTGCATCACAAACGCAGCAAAAAATGGGTCAAATGGATGACTATATTGTTGATAAAACAAAAGGCTTAGCCCAATTAAATGAGACTGTGCCAAAATTGGTTGACGATGCCACCCGCGCCGGGCGTGATTTATATCGTTTTGCAAATGAAGCAATTGACTTAATGGGCGATGCACCCACATTGGCTAAAAAAGTATCAGACGATAAAGCACATGTCACACATTTAAAAACAAGCAATGATCAAATTAAAGCTCAGGTAAAAGTTTTATCAGAACAAGCAAAACAGTCTGCGGTAGAGGCTAAAAATAGCCAACACCTGGTTGAGTCAAAAATAACACAAGTGGTGGCAACACAAAATACGTTAGATCAAGCGTTAAAAGAGTCTGATGAGTATCAAAATTTAATTCGAATTAAAGCCAAAGCCACCGATGTGCAAGCTTTGTTGTCGGCAACAGCGGCAGTAGATGCAAAAAATAGCCAAACTGTGGCAACTGAGCAATCAAGTCATGCAACAACGGCTGCAACAGATAGCGAACAGACTTTAAACCAAGCAATTGAAAAACTTAAAAATACACAGCAATATGCCAATACCGCTAAAGAGTATTTAGCGCAAACGACACAACAGGCAAATGAAGCGGCTGCATCGGGAATTCAAGTCAGTGAAGATAAAACGGCCATTGCAACTTCAATCAGCGAAGCGATCACACAAATAGATGATACTTTAGCATTGGCAGATAATGCAGCAAAAGCGGCTGTTGCTGTGACCACCAATTACCAAAGTGCGTTTGAGCCAGCACCGGGTAAAGTACCTATGGCCGATGGCAATGGCCAAATATCTGAAGGCTGGCTTAATAACGAAACAGCTTATGCCCAGTTTGTAGTGGCATTTGCAAACAATGCGATTGATAAACTTAAAAAAGGCTTGGCGATCACGTCTTTAAATAAGCAGCTTGAGTCGTTATCGAATCGTCTAGAATCTCGCTATCAAGATTTAAAAACGGCATTGAATAATCAGGGGGAATTAGGCGTACCAGAAGATGAGTTTGATGGTATTCATGAACCAAACAAAGCACATAAACTTCCTGTATTTAATATGATAGAGCGTGACTGGTTATCTAGCGCGTCTTACCAAGAGGGCATGGCCGAATTAATTCGCATGAATGGCGGCAGTGGCATTGTAGGTACACGACAATATCAGGCCGATAAAGGTTTTGAAGTAGGTCACAGAGTAACAGATGTGAGCTATGCAACTTTAAACATACATAATCACCCCAATTATCAATCGCAACCTGGTATGGCAGAAATAAGTGCTTGTATTAATGGTTATTATTTTAGAACCCGACATAACGACTATAAAACAAAATATGCGACTCAAGGTGAATTTTTAAAGCGAGAATACCTGCATGCGCCTGCAATACCTGAAAACGTTTTAGCACTGCCAACAGGTGTTAATAATGATGGCACGCTTAATTTAACAGATACGCAAGCGGGTTATTTTAAAAATATTAAAACGCAAAACCCTGAAAACTGTATTTGGCACTTATCGTACTTAGAGTGCTGGATAGAAACGGTGCAAAACGATAATTTACAAGACCCAGCAGATAGCTTTAGGCATAGTAATGATGGTAATTCGTTAAAAACATTGTTTGATAAAGGGCGATATTTAAATGCATCGGGCCATAAAAATAGGCTTGAAAATATTCCGTATCAACCTATGCGGGTAAACTATGTTGATGAATTTGGTGTGCCGCAATTTGGCATTTTAAAATATCGTATTAATAGCTATCCGGTTGCCAGTTTAGAGCAAGACAATGGTACTAACAGCCCTAAATTTGTAATTGGCAATAGTGCCAGCCATTACCATGCTTTATCGGTATCTTTAACCACTGCGCAAATAACTGGGTTAAAAAATGGCACTTTAACTGAGGTTATTTTAACAACAAGTACCAATTTTAATCACTCTCATGATATTAAAATCACCTGGGATGGCTCTCGCTTTAATGGTTTAGACTTACATAGTTCTCATCAACATCCTGTGGTTGTGATCCAATCTAAAAACGGTAAATTGCCTTTTGATGAAGATAAAGCGGTTAAAGGCATTATAGATAAAACCAATCGCTTTAAATTAGTACGTGATTTACGCACCAGATCAAAACATCGCAGTTGGAAAAATATAGCCAGGTCGCGCATGGCGCGTTTTGAATGTGTTGATTTGGCTTCTTTGTGTGAAAAACTGCCTGGCATGCAAGGTGAAGGGGCTTTTTTACCGGAAGAATATAACCAATATGGTTTAAACGATGTGCTACAAAATAATAATGGCGAGCCTTTAAATGCGGCTTATTATAATCGCAGTTATCGCTTTAATCGAAACGACGCCAGTGGTCGTGTAAGTGCTAACAGAGGGTATAACGATCCAAATTTATTTGTCGCAAAAACAGATCATAAGCAGGTGGTAGGTGGTTTTAGCTGGATGATACCTTTAGAGTTAATTTTACGTACACCAATTGAGCATTGGAATCCGCATAATTTACCTACCTCTGATTATCAAACATTAAAATCAGAAGACGCTCAGGGCAAAGGAAAGTCAGCAGAGACTGCGTATTCAGGCATTTATAAACAACATTATTGGTTTGGAACGCCTAAGGCTTTATTTAGTGATAATAGCTCGCCTACAGATGCTGCCGATACCACAAATTCTGCTTGGGTTAAAAATGCGAATAATGAAGCCAAATTAGTAATAGGCAATGGATTACGTGTGCATGACTTAGATGGCATGCGTCAACGTTTCCCTATATATCCGGTTTATTTTGATCACAGTCCAGAGGCCACACAAAGACATTGGCTCAAAGAATCGATTAAAACGTTATTTAAAAAAGCAGCCTCAGGTGAACTCACGCTCACAGATATAGACGATATGCTGTAAGTGTCCTTAATTTAAAACATTTATCACCACAGAGGGCACCGAGCTCACAGAGGTAAAACACAGAGAAAAATAAAGTGAACAAGGTATAAAGTGCAAAGTGCTAATTTGTTTTTTCTGTGTAGTGCGAAGCGCCTCTGTGCACTCTGTGGTAAATATTTTTTAAGGTTTTGTTGCTATGAACATGCATCACCACCGAGGGCACTGAGTACACCGAGGTAAAAAACACTGAGAAAGATAAAA
>NZ_FOLO01000053.1 GCF_900112265.1 Pseudoalteromonas denitrificans DSM 6059
GAAAGCAGAACTCAAAAACGGGTAATGGAGATATAGATTGGTGCTTATATAAATATAGGCACTTAGTTGAAAATGCATTTGCAAGACTGAAACACTTCCGTGCTATAGCTACAAGATATGATAAATTAAAGTTACAGTTTGAAAGTATGCTAGCACTGGCGTGTGCAATGATTTGGCTGCCAATGTGAAAGATCAACAGCCCCTAATATCTAATATCTAATATCTAATATCTAATATCTAATATCTAATATCTAATATCTAATATCTAATATCTAATATCTAATAACGGTAAGGTTGAGGATTTATCATAACATTTTGAAAATATTTTAAAAACCTTGATAAATTAGGAGGTTAACAGTTTGATCATAATTTCACTATCTTTTAAATATTAACCTTTAAACCTAGTCTTTTCTCAGTTTGTAGGTTTTTAATAAAATATTTAAGGAATGAATTAAAAAAAATTTATATTTCAAACAATACATCTGTTCGCACTATGTATTTTGTGCCTTTGGTAATAGGTAAAGAGGCATGTAAACAATGCATTGGGTGATGCCCATGTGGAAATACTAATACACTACCTTTTGGTGTTCTAATATTAACTTTTTTTGCATCACTTTCTGATCTTGCTGGCATATTAGGCTTGTCTTTATGTACCAAAAATTGTGTTTCTCCGCCTTCAAAGTCATCTGATAATAAAATTAAAAATGTCATTTGACTCCACCTGTCGTCATAAGCCTGACCGACTAATTTATTATTTATTACACGACTACCTGGCCAAGAACCATCAATATGCGGCTTAAAAAAGTCACCTTCTTGATAACGATAAAATCGAAACCTTGCATTTATTCCAAGGGGTTTTAAGCCATTAAAATTATCATCACCTTGATCAAATAAAGCAGCAACACGATCCCATATAATGGTATCGGTTGTTTTATCTACAACCATAGTCACATTGTCATTATGTCTGACGTTTCTTGGGAGTGAAACGGGTGCATCTCCTAAATAACCAAGTGTTTCAGTAACTTCTATTAACTTATTACATTCTTCTTGCGAAAGTACATTCAGCAGCTGGAAGCTACCTGGTACTTCAGGAATGTCTTTTCTTATAATACTGTTACTTGTATCTATATTTAGATCAAATGGGTTTACATTATCTGGCGTCCAAGTAGGCAAACTTGGATTTTCTGCTCCAGGCTCTTTAGCAACAACATAGAATGGGTGATTATTATTTATATTAGAATGACTCATTTTGATACGACCTTTACTTGAGCAAATTGACGATGACCTTCTACAGAACCTCTGTAGCCAAAACCACTTTGTTTCGCGCCCACCCAAGGGCTATCACCATCTCCGCCTACACCTCTATTAATGCCTATCATGCCTGCTTCTAATTGATTTGCGATATTATTAGCACCTTTTCCGCCAAAGACAACAGCACCTAAAGCATAGTCAGAGTCATTAGCGCGATTTATAGCATCATCAATATGTGCGAATGTGGCGATGGCAACAATTGGTCCAAAGGTTTCCTCTTTTTCTATCAACATATCAGGTTGTATATCTGTAATAACAGTAGGGCCAATAAATGGGGCAGGGTGTGAGTCATCTCCTAATATTAATTGGGCACCTTTACTTGTGGCATCTTTGATATGATTTTTTATTTTCGAATATTGTGCATGATTTACAATAGGTCCAATATTAGCGTGCCTATCATCCCAAGAACCTACTCTATATCTCATTGCTACATCTGTGACTTTACGTACAAAATCATCAGCTACGGATTCATCAACATAAACGCGTTCGGTAGAGACACACATTTGGCCTGCATTCTCAAAGCTACTGCCCACTGCAAATCTGGCTGCAGCATCAAGATCTGCATTGCTCATCACTATCATAGGATCATTACCACCAAGTTCCATAATTAATCGCTTTAATCCCGAACTTGCTTTAGCCATAATATCTTTACCAGCATCTTTAGAACCTGTAAATGCAACTAAGTTGATATCTGATTTCACTAGTTTTTGGCCTAACTCCTTTTTACCATGAACAATTTGTAAAACATGTTCTGGTAAAATCTCATTTAATGAAGCAACCATTTCATTTGCCACAAGAGGTGTTTCTTCTGATGGTTTAAAAATAACGGTATTACCGGCAACTAAAGCGGGTATTATAAGATTAGCGGCCATAGCCAACGGATAATTCCAAGGAGATATGATTGCAGCTACGCCTAATGGCGTAAATTGAATTTCTGTTCTAGGTCCTTGTTTTAGTGGTTTAAGTGCATCAGATACTAAATTGGCTATATATTCGGCACTGTGGATCACACCTGATACTTCACCAGAAGACCGTTTAGCATCTTTGCCCATTTCCATGCTCATAAGTCTTGCTAAATCTCTTTGTTGAGATGCTAAAGATTCAAAAGCACGAGAGATTGTTTCAACTCTGACATCAATAGGTATATTACGCCATTGTGTAAATGCTGACTTTGCTTGGCTCACTTTACTTGAAAGTTCGTTGTCTGAAGTAATCAATACTTCCCCAATTACTTCACCATTACTCGGGTTGATTGACTTAATTGTTTCTTTCATAATTGTTCCAATTTTTGTTCTGTTTTCAAATTTTAAAAGTTGGTTTATTCAAAAAGCATAATGCTTCTAACTTCAATGCTGATACGTTTAGCTTGTGCAGGATCTATATTTGAAATTGTAAAACCTGTATGGGGTACTCTACTGATCAGACTGTTTGAATTACTGTCAAATACTTTAAAAATGAGTTGCTCTTTAGCTGTCATTTGTGGATAAAAATACCATTGATGTTTTTCACTGTGACTAAATACTTCAATTTCACCAGTTCTATTAGGATATATGACAGGCATTAAATTAGATTCCTGATCAGAAACTGTATTAATATCTAAAAATGCCAACGGACTATCTACAACTAAATCAACTAAAGGGATCCAAGTATTAATAAATTGATAATGGCTAAAACTATTTGCTGATATGCCATATTTTTTAAGTTCAACGTTTAACCTGTGCTCAGCTGATGATGGGGTGTAATCATTATGAATTGTTTTTACAGGAGAACGTTTTTCAGATCTTGATAGTGAATCTTCAACAGAACGGATAGTATGATCAAAAATCAAACCAGAATGTGCACCAGTTTGCAACTTGAGGTGTTTTATCACTTGTGGGTAAAGCTGTTCTTTTAATATATTATCATCAAAATAATCAGTCACTTTGTATGCATTGTCAGCGAGTTCAAAACCCATAGTATTTAAAGCCGGTGGTGTTTTTAAAACCCTTGCATTAGTGATATTCATTAAGCGTGCATCTACTTTAGATGCTAGGACATCAGCGCTTTTAGCATCCGATCTCAGATCAAATGCTTCTATATTTTCTGGAAATATATAATTGAGTGTTGCGTTAAGTGTTTTAGCACTACTGTGTAATTGCATCTTTATCTCCAACAAATTCTAATGCTGTTATTAAATAACTTAAGCAGTATGTTATGCTTCAACTCATACAATTAAAAACAACTATACCTTGTTAGGGATACAATTTTGGCTGGTATCAATCGTCTCGATATAAAACAATTGAGAATACTGCAATTGTTACTTCAACAAAGAAACTTATCTAAAGTTGCAAATCTTATGGGTTTAACGCAGCAAGCGATCAGTGAACAGTTAAGAAAGTTAAGAGATACTTTTAATGATGAATTATTTATACGAACGAATAATGGGGTGATCCCAACAAAAGTAGCAGAAAATATGGAACATAAGATAAACCATATTTTGCTAGATATAGAGCAGTTGATAAACCCTGAATATTTTGACCCCTCAAGTCTGACTGGTTTGTTACAGATCAGCACATCTGATTATGCCCTTGTTACAGTTTTACCTCAGTTATTAAAAGCTGTAAATGAACAAGCACCAAACTTAAAGATAGTGATCCGTGATTTTGAATCAGATAATTTAGACAAGTTGATGGTTACCGGTGAGTTAGACTTGGTGATTACTTTTCCTGAATTTATTCCAAATACCTTTTCAACATTGAAGCTATTTGATGAGCAACATATTTGTGTAACAGGAATAAATTCGCCTTATGTACAGAAAAAATTTACGCTAAAGAAACTTGCTGATTTACCACAAGTGATTGTTTCTCCTTCAAGGCCAAATCTTAAAGGATCTCATGATGCATGGTTTGCTAAAAAAGGCTTAATAAGAAATGTTATTATGTCAGTTCCTAGCTTTGCCACCGCTGCTGATATTATTCAATCAACAAATACAATAGCATTTTTGCCTTCAAGGATACTGCCTGATCCCAAACTTATCCCGATTGATTTGGATGAACTTCCACCAAGTTTTGAAGTAATTGCAGCTTGGCATCTAAGATCAGATACCAGCCCAACTCATAAATGGTTAATCAATATATTAAAATCAGAATTTTGTAATAAAGTCTAAGCCTAAATATTTCTATTTACCAATCAACTATTACCTTCTAAGTAAGAATTATATAAGAGAAAAGTTTCAAATAAATGTTTAATTATTAAAATTAAATGTGTATTGATTTCTAGTGGTATTACGTATAAATGACGTTGCGCTTCATGTTGTTATAATATAACATTTCATTTTTAGGCTTGTGTCATAACAAAGGGCAAGCGATAAAGGAGTTAGCATTGCTTGGTTATTTACTGGATGCAAAGGTGATAGAGCAATGAGAAACACAAATCTAGACGCCGCCTAATTAATGATACTGACGATTTAAATCCAATGAATAGTGTTGGTAACTTATTTGATGTTGCTATGTTTTTTTCAGTTGCTCTTATGGTGGCATTAGTGAGTTATCTTGATGTAGCAGACATGCTATTCAATGACGGTTTTACTATGGTGAAAAATCCGGGTAAAGACGATATGCAAATTATCACTAAAGAAGATGGCAAGATAGTCCGCTATAAATCTGAGGAATCGAATACCAGCTGTGAAGGCAAAGGCAAACGAGTCGGTGCTGCTTATCAATTAGATAAGGGTGAAATAATTTATATACCAGAATAATGATTGATATTTTATTAGCGATTCAACTTATGTGAGGCGCTATAAATATACTTTCAAATGTTGTAAAAACGAGAGTTCGCGTTTTTGACTATGTGCGTTTTTCATCAATTTTAGAAATAGCACCTAAACAAGGTGTGATGTTATAGTGTTGCGTATTTGTGCGCGTGGGGCAAAGAGATAAATGAAATTAGTTAATACAAAACTTCCTGTCACCGTACTTTCAGGGTTCCTAGGAGCAGGAAAAACAACGGTACTGAGCCATATTTTAAATAATAGGAAAGGGTTAAAGGTTGCGATCATTGTTAATGATATGAGTGAAATTAACATTGATTCGTCCATGGTAAGAAACGGCGTATCTTTAAATGAAAGCCAAGATAAATTAGTTAAAATGAGTAATGGCTGTATTTGTTGTACATTACGCGAAGATTTATTATTGGAAGTGGCTAAGTTAGCAAAAGAAAAAATATTTGATTATTTAGTCATCGAATCAACAGGTATTTCAGAGCCTTTACCGGTCGCTGAGACTTTTACTTTTGCTGATGAAAATAATGTTTCTCTTGGTGATGTGGCGAGGCTTGATACTATGGTGACAGTTGTTGATGCGGTTAATTTTATGAAAGATTATGAAGCTGCACAATACTTAGAAAGTACTGGTGACGAACGAGATGATCAAGATGAAAGAACCGTTACTGATTTATTAATAGATCAAGTTGAATTTGCAGATGTATTATTAATTAATAAAATTGATTTAATAACAACTCCAGAACTTAAAAATTTAACTGCAATTTTAAAAACACTTAATGCAAGCGCACAGATTATACCGGTCACTCAAGGTCAAGTTGATGTTAATGATGTAATCAATACAGCGCTATTTGACTTCGAAAAAGCATCAAAGGCAGCTGGCTGGTTACAGGAATTAAGAGGGGAGCATGTTCCTGAAACACAAGAATATGATATTACAAGTTTTAGTTATAAAGCACGAAGACCTTTTCACCCTGAAAAATTTTATAACTTACTTCATAATTTGGATCAATTCGGTAAGTTGCTTCGATCTAAAGGTTTTTTCTGGCTCGCAACCAGACATGAGTTTGTAGGGCAGTGGAATCAAGCGGGTGGTATCGCAAATTATGGGTTTGCAGGTCTGTTTTGGCATGCTGAACCAAAAGAAAATTGGCCAACAGATGTTGAATCTTTAACTGAAATTCATAAATCTTGGGTTGAACCATTTGGCGATATGAGACAAGAATTGGTCTTTATTGGTCAAAAATTGAATGAAAAAAAATTGATAAATGCACTTGATGACTGTCTATTAAGTGAAAATGAATTGTTAAAAGGTAAAGATTATTGGTGCGCTCTTGTAGATCCTTTTCCTGCTTGGGAGGAGTCCGTATGAGTGACTTAATACAAAATGTAGAAACCGAGAATGACATTAATAAAATTCCAACAGCAGTTGAATCTAGTGAACCCAGTGTTTTATCAGATATTTATCAATCGGGTAAAAATATGGTTATTTGGCAACGGAAAAATTCAAACCAAATCGATAATACAGTAGATAGCATATTAGAATCAAAAAAATCATTAAAACTTGTTATGGAAGTAACACCGCAAAGTATCCAGGCTGATCTATTAAGGGTATTAGATGAACTGGATAGTGATAAAGCCTTAAGTTATGATATTTATCAACTTGTTGATATGTTCTGTTTTTTATTTGAGCTTAAAAGTGTCGGTCTTAGGTTAACTACGTTACAAGAGCCTATGTGCCCTAGGTTTCATGTCGACAAAGTTGGCTGCCGTTTAATTACAACTTATAAAGGAAACGGCACCCAATGGCTGCCACATGAGATAGTCGATAGATCAAAGTTAGGAGCCGGAAACAAAGGACTTAGTGATGACTTATCCGGGATTTATAAAAAAGAAACTGATATTAAACATTTAACTTGTGGTGATGTGGCTTTACTCAAAGGTGAGGCATGGATTGGAAATGAAAATGCTGGAATAGTACATCGTTCTCCACCGGTTCCAAAAGACGAAATGCGTCTTGTATTGACATTAGATATTCTACCTTAACGAAATTTAAATTAACTATAAGATGATAATAAAAGATAGCAAAAAATGTAGTTTGCTATCTTTTATAAATGTAATTCATGTTTTATTTACCTAAATATTCTTTTTGCGCTTTCATTAACTGATTAAATTGCAAAAGAACAGAATCATTTTTTGTAGATTTGTGTAACTTTAACAAATTGATTTTAAGTGAACTGTTTTTATTAAATTGACTTGCATAAGTACCAAGTTTTGATTGGTCAACTTTCCAATGTGTAAGCTTGCCAATAACATAATTACCAAACATAAATGCTTCATATTCATTTAATAACGTCAAAAAATCGCTGAAGGATAGGGTACCAGCCTTACTTAATTTTTGAACTTCAAACGCATTTTTATATCCGATTACAAGTGCGCTTTTTAACCTAGTATTACCCAGTTGAAATTGATATGAATGGCGAGTTTCATGGACTAAAAAAGCCAAGGCTGCATATTTATCCATTTTACTTAATTTATCAGGGTAGCTTATATTATCGATAATTAACGCTGGTGGTTTTATATCAAAACTTTCATATTCTAATTCAAATATTTCCTTTAAATAGGGTGTTTGCTGTTTACATGTTAATGTTTTCCAACGTGAGCATGCTCAAAAGTTGCTTCTTGTAAAGCAAATGCGAGCGGTGTTTGTTGTTGTATTGCTTCATTGGCAAAAAACTTATCACCCGAAAATGCACTTGCTGTATATAAAGTTAATAAAGCTAATAATGTTTTTTTCATTAAAATTCCTACAGATACTTATTTAATTCAATCAGATTATTAAAACAACTGTATATTAATTTTTCATTATTATTAATAGAGTAAACAAACTAGAGATGATTTCAGCATTATAAGATACATTATATTATAACTCTAGAGAGTTTAATGCTTAGCATATATAGAAAAGTTCTTATTGAGGAAATATTTGAGGTAGATTTTTCTCTACGGCTTGAGATATGACATGGTCAATTAACTGAGGAAAGAAACTTAAAAACACTTGGTTTAACGCGTTATAGTGTTTATTTATATCATCAATACAACCAGAAAACTCATTTTTAAATCGAATACGTTTAGCAATATTATCAAGGGCAATACCAATACCTTCAGGTGTTTCATATGACTTGAACCAATCATCTTGTGTTATACGAGAAATAACATGCTGCATATTTGAGGGCATAATCGACAGGTTTTTTTCAAGCATGTTATAACAGTTATGTTTAAAGTAATTAAAATCTTGATTGTTAAACTGTGACCAATTTTTAATTAAAAAATGGTCAAACAAAACATCTAAAGCGATCCCTGAGAATCGCTTTCTTTTAATTGAAAATAGTAGCTTAGCGTGTTTAATTTCATTATGTGAATCAGTATATTTATCAACTAAATAATGATTATCTAGAGCTAACTTTATCGGTAAAGGTAATAGTTTTTCTAGCTTTTTACCACCAAAATCACCTAACAAGTTGCCATAATAAGAGTCTGCATTTGGTTGTGCTAAATATAAATGGGCTAAATAATTCATTGTGAAATTATAAATACCTTATTTGAGATATTTTCTATTGAAGGCTAAGTTTATATTTTATGAGATTCAGAGCAAACTCTAAGCGCATCAAAATACTTAAAGCAGTTCTACCTAAATACCTGACCATTTTTTACTGGTGCTACCTAACATTTGTGTTAAATCGTTAAATTGTTAAATCTAACAGGTTAATCTTTAAGATGATATATAATAGAGTCTTCCATTTATCGTCTATTAAATGCATTTCTTTTTGATAGCACATAGTTCTATATGCGCTTTTAGTACTTTTTTATCTTTACCAGCTGTTTCTACGACACTTTGTATTAGTTTGTCTTATAAAACATCTAGGTTACAACAAGGTAAACGGCTAATAAATTTATTAAGATACTAAAATATACCAGATACCAAAGGTATTTGAGAGAATGAATTAACTCAGGTTCATTTTAGGTTTAATAAAATCAATAAAAGCAGATATACGTTTAGATACCGCTGATGATTTATAAAAAACAGCATTTACTAATTCTCTGTCTGTATTAGGCATATAGTATGATTCTAATATGCTAATCAATTTCCCTGATTTAATATCTTCACTGATCATAAACCCTGACAAGCAAGCAATTCCATTTCCTGATAATATGAGTTGCCTTATTGTTTCTCCATTACTGGCTGATATTGTTGGAGTTATCATATTTAGCCCTTTTAAAGGCCATTTATTTAATGCTTTAACATTGGAAAAGCCTATTAAGTTGTGTTTTAAAAGATCGTCAGGTGTTTTTATAAGCCCATTATTCTTTAAATATTCTGGAGACGTAACAATATAAAGTGGGCTCTTACCAAGTGCTTTTGTGTGTAATGTTGAATCTTCTAGTTTACCAATTCTGATGGCAACGTCTGTTCGTTTTTCTATTAAGTCTACAAATTCTTCATTTGAAGATAACTCAATATCTATATCAGGATACGCTTTTTTAAACCCCTTAATATGAGGAACAAGCTGATGCAATATAAATGGACTCGCAGCATCGACTCTTAATTTTCCCATAGGTAATACACCACGGTTAACAATATCAATTTCTGCTTTTTCTATTTTTTGTAGCCCTAAACTAACAGCATCGACAAATTGTTTTCCTTCATCCGTTAAAATGACACGTCGTGTTGTTCGCGTGAGAATACTGATACCTAGCTCTTTTTCGATTTTACTAACAGAGCGTGATATACGTGCAACTTGAATATTGAGTGCCTCTGCGGCAGCAGAAAATCCACCAAACTCGGTCACTGCTATTAAAAGCTCTAAATCATCAGATCGTGTTCTTAATTTATTATTCATACTATTTTTTACAAAAGTAATTTGTTAATAGTGTTATTTATTACAAAAGTGTAGCAAGGAATAATAGGGCAATCAAAACAAACTTAGTTTGTTGACTAACAGATGTATGAACAAATAATTGGGAGAAAAAAATGCCATTAGCTTTATTTGCATTAGCACTCAGTGCTTTTGCTATAGGAACAACCGAGTTTGTTATTGTTGGCTTATTGCCAACAATGGCACAAGATTTGAGTATATCAATACCATCAGCTGGCTTACTCGTGAGTTTATATGCACTTGGAGTTGCAATTGGTGCTCCAGTATTAACTGCATTAACAAACCGATGGAATAGAAAGCATGTATTGCTATCTGTTATGGGTTTATTTGTGATTGGAAACTTAGTTGCATGGCAAGCACCGAGTTTTGAAGCTTTGATAGCAGCCAGAATATTAACAGGTCTTGCACATGGGGTCTTTTTCTCAATAGGCTCGACCATTGCAACAGGTTTAGTGCCAAAAGAAAAAGGAGCCAGTGCTATAGCAATTATGTTTACGGGTTTAACAGTTGCTTTAGTCACTGGCGTACCTATTGGCACATATATAGGTCAAATATTCGGCTGGGAAGCAACATTTCTGACGGTATCTGTTTTAGGTTCGTTAGCCATGATAGGAAGCGCTGTTTTGGTACCAAATAATTTAAAGCAATCAAAACCAAGCAAAGTATCAGAACAGTTTAAAGTAATAACACATCCTAGATTATTATTAGTATATGCAATTACTGCAGTTGGTTATGGCGGTACATTTGTCGCTTTTACTTATTTGGCACCCATTTTAAGTAACATTAGTGGCTTTGCTCCTAATACAATTGGATTAATATTGTTAGTTTACGGCGTATCAGTTGCAGCAGGCAATATTTGGGGTGGAAAAATGGCTGACAAGTTAGGTCCAATTAAAGCTTTAACGATTATTTTTACAGGTCTTGCTACAATTTTACTGTTATTTACTTTTACAGCAATTCATCCAGTCGCTGCAGTGTTAACAATATTTATATGGGGTGCATTTGCATTTGGAAATGTACCCGGTTTACAAGTATATGTTGTTAAACTTGCGCAAGAGCATACACCGGAAGTTGTGGATGTTGCATCAGGTCTAAATATTGCGGCCTTTAATGTTGGTATTGCACTGGGTGCTTGGGGTGGAGGAGTTATTGTTGAAACATCTGGTTTAATGAATACACCTTGGGTTGGCGCTATTATTGTTTTATTTGCCTTAGTGTTAACGCACTTTAGCGGAATGTTAGATAAAAAAGTATAAATACTTCAATGGAATTTAAAGTAACATTTTGTATGTTGGAGACTCAATAGTTATGAAATAACGCGATAAAAAGAGATCTAGTTTAAACTTACAGGACACTTTAATGATGGCGTATAACCCAATTATTGAGATGTATTTTGATAAAATGGAAGTTAAAATTTATACAAAAGAGTGATAAAAACAGAGTGTCTTGTAACGGTTCTAGATCACAGTATATCTGAAGTTGCTAAATCTTTGGAGATAACCACTATCGATAAGTTAAAAATAATACCAATTCCATTAAATAAGTATACATTCAAAATGTACAATAGTAGGGTTGTTATCATTCCTAATTGTCTAAAAATGCTCAATTACACCAGCTTACCGAATATGGATATTTTAGTTTAGTCTATAACAATAAATTAATGCACTTGAAAATTTATTCTCATTATACTTGAGCATTGATTTGAAATAATGGGTATAAGTTACTCTGTTATTTCTTTATATTCACCATTAGAAATACTATCAATTGACCATTTACCAATACTGTACCTGATGAGACGTAAAGTTGGGTGGCCAATGTGAGCTGTCATACGCCTTACTTGTCTATTTCGTCCTTCAGTGATTTTAATTTCTAGCCAAGTTGTTGGGATATTTTTACGTTCACGTATAGGAGGGTTACGGTCCCAAACAACAGGTTCAGACATAATTTTAACCTTTGCAGGTAATGTTATACCGTCTTTTAACTTCACGCCTTGGCATAGGTCATTAATAGACTTATCACTTGGGACACCCTCAACTTGAACCCAGTAAGTCTTTTGGGTTTTTTGTTTAGGTGAGGCAAGTTTATTTTGTAATTTTCCATCATTAGTTAAAATAAGTAGACCTTCACTGTCCCTGTCTAATCTACCAGCAGCATAGACATTTTTTACCTTAATGTAATCGGCTAAAGTTTTACGTGGCTTTTGTTCATTCTTTTCATCTGTGAATTGGCACAGTACATCAAAAGGTTTATTGAATAGCACAACTTTAGTTGGCCCTTTTGGTTTTTGAATTGCTGATTTATGCGATTTATATTTAATTGTTGATTTAGAAGGTGTGTAGTTAGATTTAGGTGGTTTTATCTTAATTTGTGACATTGCGCATAAAATTTAAAGTAATCTTAAATTAATTATACTAAAAAAGGGCATCGTGTGATGCCCTTTTATAAATTAAATCAGTATTAGCAAATATTAAATATTGCTGATGATCTCATTTAATGTATTACTTGGACGCATTGCTTTACTAACAAGTGTAGCATCTGCTTTGAAGTAACCTTTTACGTCAACTGAAACACCTTGAGCGTCATTTAATTCAGCAACAATTTTAGCTTCATTTTCTGTTAGAAGTTTAGCTGGAGTTGCAAACTTAGCTTTAAGTGCAGTGTCATCATTTTGTGCAGCAAGTTCTTGCGCCCAGAACAATGTTAGGTAGAAATGGCTACCACGGTTATCTAATTCATTTACACGACGAGAAGGCGATTTATTTTCTTGTAAGAATTTAGCTGTTGCTAAGTCAAGTGTTTGGCCTAATACTTTCGCTTTTGCATTATCAGTTGTTACACTTAGGTGCTCAAACGATGCTGCTAATGCTAAGAATTCACCTAAAGAATCCCAACGTAAGTGGTTTTCTTTTTCGAATTGTTGAACGTGCTTAGGCGCTGAACCACCTGCACCTGTTTCGAATAAACCACCGCCATTCATAAGAGGAACAATTGAAAGCATTTTAGCACTTGTTCCAAGTTCTAAAATAGGGAATAAATCAGTATTGTAGTCACGTAATACGTTACCCGTTACTGAAATAGTATCTAAGCCTTGTTTGATACGATCTAAAGAGAACTTAGTTGCTTCAACTGGAGACATGATTTGAATGTCTAAACCTGTTGTATCATGTTGAGGTAAATATGCATTTACTTTCTTGATGATTTCACGGTCATGTGCACGCTCTTCATTTAACCAAAAGATAGCAGGTGTTTGAGATGCACGAGCGCGGTTTACAGCTAATTTTACCCAGTCTTGGATTGGTAAATCTTTAGCTTGACACATGCGCCAGATATCACCTTTCTCTACAGAATGTTCAAGTAAAGTATTGCCATTTGAATCAACTACTCTCACTGTACCTGCTTCTGCGATTTCAAATGTTTTATCGTGAGAACCGTACTCTTCAGCTTTTTGAGCCATTAAACCAACGTTAGGTACACTGCCCATAGTTGTTGGATCAAAAGCACCATTTTCTTTACAGAATTCAATTGTTGTTTGGAAAACACCTGCGTAACAACGATCTGGAATTGTTGCTTTAGTATCTTGTAGCTGACCTTCAGCATTCCACATTTGACCAGAAGAACGGATACATGCAGGCATAGACGCATCAACAATCACATCACTTGGTACGTGTAAGTTTGTAATACCTTTATCAGAATCAACCATTGCAAGCGCAGGGCGCGTATCATAAACAGCCATGATATCAGCTTCAATTTGAGCTTTTTGTTCTGCAGGAAGGTTTGCTATTTTTGCGTAAACATCACCAATACCATTGTTTACGTCAACACCTAGCTCAGCAAATACTGCTGCATGTTTTTCGAAAACGTCTTTATAGTAAACAGTGACAACATGACCAAAGATGATTGGATCAGATACTTTCATCATAGTTGCTTTTAAATGAAGCGAGAATAAAACACCTTGCTCTTTTGCTTCAACCATTTGTGCTTCTAAGAAAGTACGTAATGCCGCAACACTCATTTTAGATGCATCAATTACTTCACCATCTAATAATGGTTGGCTTGTTTTTAATACAGTAATAGAACCATTTTGTGCAACATGTTCAATACGTGTATCAGTTGCTTTTTCAACAGTGACAGATTGCTCTGAGCCAAAGAAATCACCTTCAGTCATAGCCGCAACGTGAGATTTAGAATCACTTGCCCAAGCACCCATTGAATGTGGATTAGTACGCGCATACTGTTTTACAGAACCTGGCGCACGACGATCTGAGTTACCTTCACGTAAAACTGGGTTTACAGCACTACCTTTAATTTTATCGTAAGTTGCTTTTACTTTTGCTTCTTCGTCAGTTGATGCATTTTCAGGGTAATCTGGTAAAGCATAATCTTGTGCTTGTAATTCTGCGATAACAGCTTGTAATTGTGGTACAGACGCACTGATGTTTGGTAATTTAATGATATTGGCTTCAGGTGACTTAGCTAATTCGCCAAGTTCAGCAAGTGCATCAGCAATACGTTGCTCTTCTTTTAAATATTCTGGAAAGTTTGCAATTACGCGCCCTGCTAGTGAGATATCTCGCGTTTCAACAGCAACATCAGATGCATTAGCAAATGCTTGAATAATTGGTAGCAATGAATGTGTTGCTAACGCTGGTGCTTCATCTGTTTCTGTGTATATGATCTTTGACGTTTTTGTAGTCATCATTTTTCCTAAAATTCTCAGGCGTTAAAGCCTTCTCAACAATGCAATCGTGGATGCTAAATTTAAATTATTACGTTTTAAACGCCTAAATAGAGAATTTAGCGCCCGGTAGTATAGCAAAAAAGTGAAAAATAAAATAGCTTAGTCACTAGGAGTTTATAAAGATTTTGAAATGCTTTGTATACAGTAAACAGGTGCAGGTTTACATCTAAAATAAAAAAATAGAGAGGTTATACTTTAGTTGAATAAGAACAAATAAAACGAGATAAACACGAATTTCTAAAAAAGAATTTCGTGTTTATATTTTGATATAATGATTTAACTGAGTGTATCGTCTGTTGGTGCAATATTTGTCGCATGCAAACCTTTTGGTCCTGCTTGCAATTCAAAAGTTACATCTTGACCTGCTTTAAGTGTTTTGTATCCATCCATAACAATTGTTGAATAATGAGCAAAGATATCTTCATCATCTTTATCATCTGCAACAATAAACCCAAAACCTTTTGCATTGTTAAACCATTTTACTTTTCCGCAAGCCATACTGCTACATCCTTCTGAAAGTTGACTAGTTATTGTTAGAACCTAATTTATAAACACAATTATAATTGTGACAAGGTGATATCATTTAAGTTGTTCATCAATAATGCTGATGTATACTTAACAGTAAGCAGCTTTATATAAATTTTAAGTTGCTGACGTACTGCAAATTAAGTTGTACCTTAACTGATATATTTTAAATTTTTAGGTTAAGCTGGTTATTGATTCACCAAACTCATTTCTGACTGTAGTTTATTTAGTCAAACAGTCAAGTTTTTTGGTTAATTTTTAACAGTTTATTTTTTTTTACACTTTTTTGTATTCAAGTTTGCTTGAGTGCATGAGAAATGACTATATTTAATTATGAGTGGTTTAAAACAAGCTGATGTAATTGATACCGTACGTGATAGTGAAAAGCAAAAATTGCGGCCACCACGTAAATATCAAGTAATCTTAAATAATGATGACTTTACCCCTATGGATTTTGTCATTGAAATATTAATGAAGTTTTTCAATAAGAATAGTGAACAAGCGGCAGAAATAATGCTAAAAGTACACTACGACGGTAAAGCAATTTGTGGTATTTATTCAGCCGATATTGCTCAAAGTAAAGTTGAACAAGTTAATAAGTATGCCAGAGAGAATCAACACCCTCTGTTATGCCGATGTGAACAAGTTTGATCTGACATCTTAGGAGTTGCCTATGCTTAATAAAGATCTTGAAATGACACTAAATTCAGCTTTTAGAGAAGCGAGAACACATCGCCATGAATTTATGACAGTCGAACATTTGTTATTGGCTTTAGTTGATAACCCTTCAGCCGCTGAAGCGCTAGGTGCATGTGGTAGCGATACTTTGGCACTAAAAACTTCACTCTCTGAATTTATTAATGAAACCACACCTCTGATCCCTGAAATTGACCAAGATAGAGAGACACAGCCCACATTAGGTTTTCAACGTGTTTTACAAAGAGCCGTTTTTCACGTTCAGTCATCAGGTAAAAGTGAAGTAACAGGTGCCAATGTATTAGTTGCTATTTTTAGTGAACAAGAGAGTCAGGCTGTTTATCTTTTGAAAAAAAGTGATATTAGTCGACTCGATATTGTTAATTTCATTTCCCATGGTATATCTAAACTAGATTCATCGGATGATCAAGTACATAATGATGACATAGTAGACGAACCAATTGAAGCGCCGAGTGATGAAAATAATATGCTTGAAAACTTCACTTCTAATTTAAACCAACAAGCAGAGTTAGGCTCGATTGACCCTTTAATTGGACGTGATTTAGAAGTTGAACGTGTGGTTCAAGTTTTGTGTCGGCGTAAAAAGAATAATCCTTTGTTAGTTGGGGAAGCTGGCGTTGGTAAAACTGCAATTGCAGAAGGGCTAGCATATCGTATTGTTAATGATGATGTACCTGAAGTAATTAAGAATGCAGTGGTATTTTCTCTTGATATGGGCTCTTTATTAGCTGGTACAAAATACAGAGGTGATTTCGAAAAACGTTTCAAGTCTTTGTTAAAACAACTACAGCAAGAACCCGATGCAATTTTATTTATAGATGAAATCCATACTATTATAGGAGCTGGAGCTGCATCAGGTGGTGTGATGGATGCATCAAACTTAATAAAACCATTATTATCTAGTGGTAAACTACGTTGTATGGGATCAACAACTTATGGTGAGTTTAAAAATATTTTTGAAAAAGATCGTGCTTTAGTTAGGCGTTTTCAAAAAGTGGATGTTTTAGAACCTAGCGTTTCTGATACAACTAAAATTTTAAATGGCTTGAAAGACAGATATGAGCAGCATCATGGGATTCGTTATACTCAAAGAGCACTGAGAGCTGCTGCTGAGCTAAGTGCTAAATATATAAATGAGCGTCACCTACCGGATAAAGCGATTGACGTTATTGATGAAGCAGGTGCAAGTCAACGCTTGCTGCCAACGTCAAAGCGTAAAAAAACGATTGGTGTTGCAGATATTGAACAAATAATTGCAAAAATAGCACGTATTCCACAGCAAAGTGTTTCATCCTCTGATAAAGACACATTAAAAAACCTAGACAGAAACTTAAAGCTATTGGTATTTGGCCAGGACGAATCAATTGAAGCACTGACTGCGGCAATTCGTTTATCTCGTTCAGGTTTATCAAGTGAAGATAAACCAATAGGTTCCTTTTTATTTGCAGGCCCAACTGGTGTCGGTAAAACAGAGGTAACGAAACAACTTGCAAAGTGTTTAGGCATAGAATTGGTACGTTTTGATATGTCTGAATATATGGAGCGACATGCAATCAGCCGCTTAATTGGTGCCCCCCCTGGTTATGTAGGGTTTGATCAAGGTGGTTTATTAACTGAAGCCGTTATAAAGCAACCCCACTGTGTTATTTTATTGGATGAAATAGAAAAAGCACATTCAGATATTTATAACATTTTATTGCAAGTAATGGATCACGGTACATTAACCGATAATAATGGTCGTAAAGCCGATTTTAGAAATGTTGTTGTTGTAATGACTACTAATGCGGGTGTTCATGAAACAACACGTTCAACAATGGGTTTTAAACAGCAAGACCATAGCTTTGATGCTATGAGTGAGATAAATAAAACTTTTTCTCCTGAGTTTAGAAATCGTTTAGATAACATTATTTGGTTTAATCATTTAAATGAAGAAGTGATTTTGCATGTTGTTGATAAATTTGTTGTTGAACTTCAGGCACAATTGGATAAAAAGTCCGTTTGCTTAGAATTAACCGAACAAGCACGTCAATGGTTAGCAAAAGAAGGTTATGATAAAACCATGGGCGCACGTCCTATGGCGAGATTAATTCAGGAAAAACTGAAAAAACCTTTAGCAAATGAAATTTTATTTGGTTCATTAACTGATGGTGGAGTTGTGAAAATTAGAGTGAAAAACAAAAAACTTTATTTTGAATATGAATCTGAATTAACCCCAGCATAAAAGTAAAAGATACAAAAAAGCTCAGTTTTAACTGAGCTTTTTTTTTATCAAAAATTTATCTTTGACTCTGCTGGTGTTTAGCGGGCACGGAAAACGATACGTCCTTTAGACAAATCATACGGTGTTAATTCAACCGTTACTTTGTCACCTGTCAGTATACGAATGTAGTTCTTACGCATTTTGCCAGAAATATGAGCTATAACAACATGACCGTTTTCAAGCTCAACCTTGAACATAGTATTTGGTAAAGTGTCAAGGATTGTACCTTGCATTTCAATTACGTCTTCTTTCGCCATCTTAAGCGTATCACCTCTAGAATATTTAGGTGCAGATTCTGCCCAAAAGAAGACGATAAGTAAAGCAACTGAAGAGATATTTGTTAATTAAATGCTGATCCAACGCTCAAACTCCAAAATTTGATGATTTTTAAACTGATTTTTGTAATTCATCTTTTTACAATCATCAATTTGATAGCCTAAATATACAAATTTCTTATTGAGAGAGTTGGCTAATTTTATTTGTTCCAGCACCATAACTGTTCCAATACTGAAATTTTCATATTCGGGATCAAAAAATGTATAAATGGCAGATAATGAATTGTTGAGTAAATCAGTGACTGCAATTGCAATTAATTTGTCGTCATCATAAAGCTCTATATAAGTAATAGGTAACCAAGAACATAATAAAAAGCTTTTATATTGTTCTTCATTTGCTGGAAACATACTACTGTCATTATGTCGTTCGTTGATATATTTTTCATATAATGAATAATATTCATCTTTTGGTACTACGCTGGATTTAACCGTAAAATGCTTTTGTGCTTTTTTTATTTTTCTTTTTTGAGAACGACTTGGTATAAAGTCATTCACCAATACCCTAATAGCTCTACATTTAAAACAAGGAGCACAATGAGGCCGATATATTTGATCTCCACTGCGTCTAAAGCCTAAATTCAGCAATGCTTCATAACCCGTATCATTATAACAATTGGGCTCTAATATTACTAAAAGTTGTTCCTGTTTGTTGGGTAAATAATTACAGGGAAAACTTTGGCTAAGACCTAGCTTTGTTGGTAGGTGTCTATTCATAAATATTATCTAATTCTTGAGATTGCCACATGTTTTCTGGCATTTTATATTTTTGTGCTAATTTAAGTTTAGTCAAAAATTCTTGTCTGGTTAATTCAGATGCACCTAAAGAAGTTAAATAGGGGTTCGTTAGCTGACAATCAATAAAGTGTGCATTATGTCGTTGCAACCAGTTAACTAAAGCCCAACAGGCAAGCTTTGAAGCATTTGTCATAGTATGAAACATAGATTCACCACAAAAAACACCACTTTGCATTATGCCATATAGTCCACCAACAATTTTATTATTATGATAAACCTCTACGCTGTGTGCTAAACCAGTTTGGTGAAGAGACATATAAGCTTGCTTCATACTTGGTGTGATCCAAGTACCTTCTTGATTTACACGTTGTTGCTGACAACTGTCAATGACAGATTCAAATTGTGTATTGATTTTGACAATAAAATTATTTTTCTTTTGATACTTTTTAAGGCTTTTACTGATGTGAAAATTTGATAGATTAATTACAGCACGTATTGAAGGTGACCACCACATGATAGGTTCATCCTCACTAAACCATGGAAAAATACCTGACTGATATGCAAGCTTTAGCCTTTGATTTGATAAATCACCACCAAATGCGAGTAAGCCATCAGGTTCATCCAACGCTAATTCAGGGCTTGGGAAACCATATTCTACGGGTCCTAGTTGATATACTTGTTTTGACATCTTTATTTTCTATATAAAAAAACCGAACACGTGAGTTCGGTTTTTTTATTGATTAATAATTAAAGGTTATCTAAATATTTTTCTGCGTCTAGGGCAGCCATACAACCGGTTCCTGCTGATGTGATTGCTTGACGATAAATATGATCCGATACATCACCTGCAGCATAAACACCTTCAACACTGGTTTGTGTTGCATTACCTTTAAGACCTGTATTGACTGCTAAATAGCCGTCATTCATGTTCAACTGGCCAACAAACATATCAGTATTAGGCTTATGGCCTATCGCGATGAATACTCCCATAACGGCAACTTCTTTTGTATCATCTGATTTAGTCGATTTAAGACGAACACCTGTAACACCCATTTCATCGCCAAGGACTTCATCTAAAGTATTATCTGTGTGTAAAATAATATTACCGCTTTCAACTTTATCCATTAAACGGTCAATGAGGATTTTTTCACTTCTGAAAGTATCTCTACGGTGAACCAAATGTACTTTTGATGCGATGTTAGAGAGATAAAGTGCTTCTTCAACGGCTGTATTACCGCCGCCAACAACAGCAACTTCTTGGTTGCGATAAAAGAAACCATCACAAGTTGCACATGCAGAAACCCCTTTTCCTTTAAATGCTTCTTCAGACTCCATACCTAAGTATTTAGCCGATGCACCTGTTGCAATAATTAATGCATCACATGTATAAGTACCAGAATCACCTGTTAGTGTGAATGGTCGGTTTTTAACATCAACAGTATTGATATGGTCAAAAATAATTTCAGTTTCAAAGCGTTCAGCATGTTCTTTCATTTGCTCCATTAAACCTGGGCCTGTCATATCAGCACTTCCACCAGGCCAGTTTTCAACTTCAGTTGTTGTTGTAAGCTGACCACCTTGCTGCATACCCGTAATTAATACTGGGTTTAAATTTGCTCTTGCAGCATAAACCGCTGCTGTGTAACCTGCTGGACCTGAACCTAAAATAAGTAATTTACTATGTTTTGCTGATGTCATGAATTAATTCCAAATACTTTAAAGTATAAATTTGTGTATTGTTTTTTAAGATGAGGTTGATTCTAAGAAAAACAAGCGGGTTGTAAACATTTTTGTAAAATGTTTGAAAATTACTTTTTGCTAAAATTCCGAACTTGTGAATTATTGTGTACTAATTCTTTTTGCAACCTTGTTATCAATATTTTGTTAATTAGGGTAATAAGCCATGCTCCTTGGCTAATTGAGAGAGAAAATGATTTTCAGTTACAACTCTATGGTACTCTAAGGCTTGTTCAATTGCGGATATAAACTCAAGGTTGTGCCAAGGTTTATTTATAAACCTGTAAATTTCGGCATCATTCACAGCGCTAACGACAGTATTGAGATCTGCACATCCAGATAAAATAATACGTTGAGATCTCGGGTGTATTTCTTTTGTTTTAGAAAGAAACGTAATGCCATCCATTAATGGCATATTATAATCTGAAATAAATAATTCAAATAAACCACTTTCGGCTCTTTCTAATGCTTTTACAGGCTCTGAAAAATATTCAACTTGTAGATGTTTCTTTCTTATTAATAATCTTTTTAGTGAATCCAATATACTTAGATCATCATCAAGTATCATAATTCTAGCCATGGCAAATCCTACACAGTAATGAATAAAATATTCGAGGTTATAAATTAAAGGTAGTATATCTTTGTAAAACTGTGCTTTTTTAAGGCAAAAAATCATTTTATTAAAAATAAAATGGGTTAGATAAAATTGAATTAACAAATGATAACGACATGAATGAAAATTAAAATGATACTTAAGGAAAAGTACTTTTGAATTACCTCTGCTAATAACTAATATAGATATGGAGCGTATCATGACATCATTAAATTTGAATTATCCAAAATTATTTACACCATTAGATTTAGGTTTTACGCAATTAAAAAATCGTATCATCATGGGCTCAATGCATACAGGGCTTGAAGAACACAAAAATGGTATTGAACGTATGGCTGCTTTTTTCTCAGAAAGAGCCAAAGGAGGGGTTGCACTTATTGTGACCGGAGGTTTTGGTCCAAATGATGAAGGGGCGACACACCCTCAAACTAATTTGATTCGCTCAAATGAAGATGCACAAAAACATCAAGTGATAACCGATGCAGTTCATAAAGAAGATGCAAAAATTTGTATGCAAATTCTTCATACCGGCAGATATGCTTTTAATAAAACATCCGTAGCACCTTCTGCAATACAGGCACCTATTAACCCATTTAGGCCGAAAGCATTGGATAGTAATGGCATCGAAAAACAAATCTCTGATATTGTAAAAATGGCTAAATATGCACAAGTTGGTGGTTATGATGGTGTTGAAATCATGGGCTCTGAAGGTTATTTCATAAATCAATTTTTAGTAAAAAGAACAAATCAGCGTGAAGATGAGTGGGGGGGAAATTATGATAATAGAATGAAACTGGCTGTTGAAGTGGTAAAAAGAACACGAGAAGCTGTCGGAAAAGAATTTATCATTATTTATAGACTGTCGATGTTAGACCTTGTTGAAGGTGGCAGTACTTTTGAAGAAGTTGTTAAATTAGGAAAAGCGATTGAACATGCTGGGGCAACAATTATTAATACGGGAATTGGCTGGCATGAGGCGCGAATACCTACTATAGCAACAAAAGTTCCCCGAGCTGCTTTTACTTGGGTGACAGCTAAATTTAAAAAAGAATTATCAATACCGCTCATTACTTCTAATAGAATAAATATGCCCGATGTTGCTGAACAAGTGCTTGAGCGAGAAGATGCAGACTTAATTTCAATGGCTAGGCCTTTTTTAGCAGATCCATTGTTTGTACAAAAGGCAGAATCTGGAAAAAGTGAAGAAATTAATACTTGTATTGGGTGTAACCAGGCTTGTTTAGATCATGTTTTCAGTGGAAAAATGACGAGCTGTTTAGTTAATCCCAGAGCATGTCATGAGTCTGAAATTCAAATTAAAAAAACACAGTCACAAAAACACCTTGCTGTAATTGGCGCAGGCCCCGCAGGTTTGGCGTTTGCGACAACGGCTGCAAGTCGTGGTCATAAAGTGACATTAATTGATGAAGCCAGTGAAATCGGCGGACAATTTAATATAGCTAAGCAAGTACCAGGGAAAGAAGAATTCTATGAAACTATTCGTTATTTTAATACTGAAATTAAAACTCATGATGTTGAATTGAAATTAAATAAAAAAGTAAGCGTAACAGATTTAAATAATGAAAATTATGATGAGATTGTTATTGCAACTGGCATAGTACCCAGAAAAATAAATATAGAAGGCATTAACCACCCTAAGGTTTTAAACTATTTAGATGTTTTAAAGTATAAAAAGGAAGTGGGTAAAAAAGTAGCTGTTATTGGGGCTGGTGGGATCGGATTTGATGTAAGTGAATATTTATGTCATCAGGGAGAGTCACCAAGTCAAAGTATCCCAAGCTTTATGGCGCAATGGGGAGTTGATATGACTTTGCAGGCTAGGGGGGGCATCGAAGGCATGAAATTAAATATCAAATCATCGCCACGAGAGGTTTACTTATTACAGCGAAAAAGTACAAAGGTTGGCGCAAATTTGGGTAAAACAACAGGCTGGATCCATAGAGCAGGTTTAAGTCAAAAAGGCGTGAAAATGCTCTCAGGTTGTGAATATACAAAAATTGATGACTTAGGTTTGCACATAATACGTGATGGAAAAATAGAGATACTGGAAGTTGATAATATAATAATGTGTGCGGGACAGGAGCCATTAAAAATACTGACAGAAGGTTTAAATAAGCCTTATCACTTAATTGGAGGTGCTCATGAAGCTGCTGAACTTGATGCTAAACGTGCGATAGATCAAGGGGTTCGTCTAGCTGCAGCAATTTAAACTTGAATTTTTTTTCTTAGTCGGGAAAGCGATACAGGTGTGATCCCTAAAAAAGATGCAATATGATATTGAGGTAGTTTTTCGTTTAACTCAGGAAACTCTTTTAAAAACCATTTATATCTTTGCTCTGCATTGCCTAATAACAACTGTGCTTCACGTTTGGCATTTTTTATGAATACAGTTTGAAGTAACTTAACTTCAAGCTGTAGCCACTGAGGCTGAACAATACTGATGTTGTTTAAGTCGTGATAATTCGCCAGCATTAATTCGCAAGGCTCAAGGGCTTGTATATAATATTGACAAGGTTCATCACTGATCAAAGCACTAATGGGTGATAGCACTTCATTTGCCTGATAAAAATGTTGATTAATTTCATTGCCTGAACGGTCAATATAATATACACGTAATATTCCTTTTAAAATAAAACACATATCATCACAAAATTCACCGGCTTTAATCCAATGTTCATTTGTAGTAAATGTTTTTAGATGGAATTTTTCAGAAAATGCAGACCAATCATTAAAATGGCAATCAATTTTTTTTTCAAAAACTGTTTTTAAATGCGTATAGGGTTCTGTATTTTGCTTATTTTTCATTTATTTCAAATATAAAAATTTTTGAAAGCATAAATTTGATTGGTTAAAAAGTCTATCAAATTAATAATGAAGAATTGATTTAAATAACTTAGTTGCCATACTTAATATTCAGGTTTTATGCTGGAGTTGGCTATGAATCGAAATTGCATTTTATGTTTATCTTTATGTTTTATTTTAAATAATCAAACCATTGCGTCACAGGTATATTCATCAATTGAAAAGCGTGACCTCTATAATCACAGTATACCTAATCGTTTAAAAGGACTTAATAAAACGTCCAATTATATAAATAATTCACTCAATGTGATCAACAAAGTTAATGTGAATGCAGTACATCAACGAATCTTTTTTTTAAAACGCTTAGCAAAAAATAAAATATGGCAAAAAATACAATTTGATGGTTTTCTAAAGCAAGGCGATAAACATAAAATGCTTGGTGAAATAAAGCATAGGCTATATTTATTAGGTTACTTTAAACCGAAAAGAATTCAAAAAAATGAATTTTCAAAAGCGTTAGCATCAGCACTGAGCCTTTTTCAAAAACATCATGGCTTAAACCCTGATGGTATTATTGGACCAAGAAGTTTAGCTTGGTTAAATACATCCCCGGCTCAAAGAGCAGACTTGCTTTTAAGAAATTTACATAGACAACAAACTTTTTTTGATGAAGTGGGGCAAGATTATTTGCTTATTAATATTCCTCAGTTTCAATTAAGTTTAGTGGAGCAAGGAAAAGGAATTCTTAATTCACGTGTGATTGTTGGAAAAACAAAAAGACCAACACCTATTATTAGTTCACAAATAAAAAGCGTTGTTTTAAATCCAAGTTGGAATGTACCTAGGAAAATAGTACGTAGGGATTTATTACCCAAAATAAGAGAAAATGCTAATTATTTAGATGAAGAAAATTATGAAGTATTTGATTTTGATGATAATCCAGTTATTTTAAAAGAATTTAATTGGTCAAAACTTGCAATGGGAAACTTTCCTTACAAATTAAGACAAAAGCCTGGTCCTAGTAATGCGTTAGGATATGTTAAATTTCACTTCAATAATAAACATAGTGTTTATATACATGATACGCCTGATAAAACATTATTCGATAAACATAGAAGAGATTTTTCGTCTGGTTGCATTAGAGTTGAAAAGGCAGATGAATTAGCGCAATGGTTTAAAGAACAAAGATTAGTTAATCAAACAAGTTGGCACCAAGTAATTGAACATAATGAGGAGAATATATGGTTTAAAGTTAAAGAACCTTTGCCAATATACCTAGTTTATTGGACTGCTTGGGTGGATAGCAATAATCATGTGCAATATCGTAATGATATTTATGATAAAGAAAATGTTATTTTAAAAAATAAAAAACCTCAATTAGATCTTCGTAGAAATCAAACAATTGCAATTTATAAGCATTGGAAATAAAGGCTTATAGGGCAATTAATGGTTTTTTCTGTTATTGACTCAGGTATTTATTATGGGATATTCTGCACGATTATTTTTTTGATTAATATTTATTTGGTATTTAAATGACATTAGATTGTTCAATGCGCAGAAAAATTTTAAAAGGTATGTGTAGTGTAATGGCTGCTGGTGCGCTTCCTCAAAATGCTTTTGCTAGCCAGGTACATAAAGGCAGTCGTGCATTGAGTTTATATAACCGTCATACCAATGAGAGACATAAAGCTGACTTCTGGATCGCTGGAAATTATCAATTAGATACTTTAAATCATTTTGACCAGATTTTACGTGATCATAGGCAAAATATCGCAGCACCTATGGATAAAAAATTATTTGAACTATTATTTCAATTACAAGAAAAATTAGAAAATACGTCAGAAATTCATATTATATCTGGATTTAGATCACCTAAGACTAATGCAATGCTATCAGCAAATACAAATGGAGTAGCCAAAAAAAGTTATCATATGAAGGGAATGGCGATGGATATTGCAATACCTGGAGTTGATTTAAAAGATTTACGAAATGCGGCGAGAAGCCTTAAGGTTGGGGGTGTAGGGTTTTATCCTAAATCTGGTTTCATACATATAGATACAGGCAGAGTGAGGTCTTGGTGATAAGGTTTTAACTTTAGCTAAATTCGTGAAGTGTCATTTAATTAAAAGTCCCAAACTCATTTATGAGTTTGGGACTTTTAATTAACTCAATTAATTTTTAAACATTGCAGTAAAATACTCAATAACAGTATCTAAATCTAGCATGGTTTTTTCACCGGTACGACGGTTTTTCAATTCAACTTTGTTCTCATCAAGGTTACGTTCACCTATCACAAGTGTATACGGTACACCCATTAATTCCATGTCATTGAACATCACACCTGGGCGTTCTTTTCTATCATCAAATAGTACTTCAATACCTGCTTGTGTAAGCTTATCGTATATATCATTTGCGATATCAGGAATACGATGTGACTTATGCATATTCATAGGTACAATCGCTAATTGGAAAGGCGCAATGGCTTCAGGCCAAATAATACCGTACTTATCATTATTTTGCTCAATGGCCGCAGCAACAATACGCGATACACCAACACCGTAACAACCCATAGCCATAGGCTGGTTTTTACCTTGTTCGTTTAATACACCTGCATTCATAGCTTCAGAATACTTAGTGCCTAACTGGAAGATATGACCAACTTCAACACCACGTTTAATATTAACCACGCCTTCACCACATGGGCTAGGATCGCCTTCAACAACATTTCGAATATCAGCAACAGTGTAATCAGCTACATCTCTATCCCAGTTAATACCACTGTAATGCACTTGGTTTTTATTTGCTCCAGCTACAAAATCAGCCATAACTGCTGCACTACTATCAACAATTACGGGTATTTCAAGACCTACAGGACCTAAAGAGCCAGCAGCGGCACCAATTGTGTTGATAATGTCTTCGTCTTTAGCAAGCTCTAATGGGCTATCAACTAACTCAAGCTTCTGGGCTTTTAATTCATTAAGGTCATGATCGCCACGAACAACTAATGCAACTAAACCACGGTTACCTTCTTCATCTGTTGCACCATAAGCAATTAATGTTTTAACGCTTCTATGCGGTTTAACACCATGCTTGGCTTTTAGTTCTGCAATTGTTTTAGCTTCAGGGGTATCAAAAGTATTTAATTCTTTTGACGCTTCTGGACGTGTATCCGTTGTGATAGCTTCAGCCTTTTCAACATTTGCCGCGTAATTACTTTGTGAACTGAACGCAATGGCATCTTCACCAGATTCGGCTAATACATGAAACTCATGAGAAACACTGCCACCAATAGAACCTGTATCAGCAATAACTGGACGGAACTCTAAATCCATACGTTTGAAGATATTACAGTAAGCTGTATGCATCTTTTGATAAGTTGAATCTAAGCACTCATCACTTAAATGAAATGAGTAAGCATCTTTCATTGTAAATTCGCGGGCGCGCATTACACCAAAGCGAGGACGTACTTCATCACGTACTTTAGTTTGTACTTGATATAAAGTCAGTGGTAATTGTTTGTAGCTTTTAATTTCTTTACGTACAAAGTCTGTGATCACTTCTTCGTGGGTTGGACCCAGCGCAAATTCTCGATTATGACGGTCTTTAATACGTAATAACTCTGGACCAAACTCTTCAAAGCGCCCAGATTCAAGCCATAAATCAGCAGGCTGAATGACTGGCATTAACATTTCAATTGCACCAGCTTTGTTCATTTCTTCACGAACGATGTTTTCAACTTTACGTAAAACACGTAGACCTGTGGGTAACCAAGTATATAAACCCGATGCTAGGCGGCGGATCATGCCAGCTCTGAGCATTAATTGGTGACTGATGATTTCAGCATCAGCAGGCGTTTCTTTTAGTGTCGCGAGTATATATTGACTGGTACGCATGTTTTTTCCGTTATATATTGGGGTATTAAATTTTTTATTTCGTTAAGTGCTCTAGTGTAGCAGTGCTTAAGGCATCAAAAAAGCTTAACTTATCTATTGGTGACTAATTTCTAGTACAGTATTAAGATTATTTTCAATTTTCCACTTTATATTAAAATCATAAAGGCACATACCATAGTTTTGTATGCCTCCTTTGCTCTTTTTATATGCAGGTCGTGGATCTTGCTTTAATACTTTGGTAATAAATTGATATAAGTCTGGATGGTTTTGTTGTTGTTTTAAACAAAACTCAACCGCCTGTTCACTAAAACAGACTTCTAATTCAGTCTCTGGACGCGTATCTGCAAACCCTGCTGTGGCATTTGGTAAGCTATCTGAATAAGGTAAGTAGGGCTTAATATCAATAATGGGTGTGCCATCTAATAAATCTATACCTGAAAGCTCAAGCCATAATTTACCATTTTTATAACAAATTTCTTCTAATTTTACCGCACTCATACCAATTGCATTCGGTCTAAAAGTGGCTCGAGTTGCAAAAACGCCTTTCTTCTCATTACCTCCTAAACGTGGTGGACGCACGAGAGGAGACCAGCCTTTTTCTGCTGTTTCATGAAATCTAAATATTAACCATATATGACTAAAATCTGCTAAGCCTCGTACAAACTCTTCCCGATTAAATTCTCCTGTTAATTCAAGTTGTGCTTTAGCTTCAGGAATTAACCTTGGTTGACGGGGGATCGCAAATTTTTGCTTATAAGGTGAATGAATAATACCAACAGGTGTGATTTGATAAGTTTGCATTAAGTTCTTTTTAGAAATATTGATAGAGCGAATAATATCAAGAGTATTAATAAGTAGCTAGTCAACAAATTTCACAAACTTGAATTAATAAAAATTAAAAAAGTGCGATGATCTATTGAGAAATAATTCATTGCTAATACAAAGATAAATACTAACCTTTAACCGTGAATATTTTTAATTTTACAGAAAATAAGTCGCGTAAATTTTGATTAGATGAATAAAATTTATACATGTAACTTTTTCAATTGGTGAAAATATGAAAACTTGGACTTTGTTAGCTGTGGTAATTTTTTCGTTAAATGCTCATGCAAATACAAGGCAAGCAGAACACTCAGATGTAAATGATATTTGGAAAGATATCCATTATAAAACGGCACTTCGACAAGTTGATAAAGTAAATGTTATTGCGTCTGATTATCGACTTCTTAATGCTGAAATACACGATATAGAACACGTATTATATGATATAAGCGAACGTGAATATAATTTGATGTTGCCTTTACCCGATGGTAACAATGCGGTTTTTAAACTGTATTACGCACCCGTGTACCAAGCTGAGTTGGAGCAAGAGTTTCCATCAATTCGAACATTTAAAGGCTATCAAATAGATAACCCCGCTAATCGAGGTCGATTTGATATTACGCCCCATGGTTTTCATGGTATGTTTTTATATCAAGGGGAGCGTGTTTTTATTGATCCCCTGCAAAGAGACAATAAAAAGACCTATATCAGTTATTACAAAAAAAATGCTAACCCGCTGACTAAACCTCACTTTGATAAAGTTTTACAAAAAAAATATAACGACTCATCTTCAGATTATAAATTAATAAACAAAAGTTTGTTAGCTGGTGAAACATTAAAAACGTATCGTATCGCTGTAGCAGCAGCTGGTGAATATACGACTTTCCATGGCGGTACTAAAGAGTTGGGGCAAGCTGCAATAGTCACAGCAATTAATCGTGTTAATGAAGTGTATGAAGTCGACTTTTCGGCTAAATTAGTGCTTGTTGGAAATAATAGTTCTGTTGTTTTTACTGATTCGGCAACAGATCCCTATGATAATACAACCGATGATTTAACCGCAAACGAAAATGTCATTGAAAATAATATAGGCAGTGCAAATTACGATATTGGCCATGTAATGAACACTGGTGGTGGGGGTGTTGCATTTTTAGGTGTGGTGTGTACAAGTTCAAAATGGGGCGGTATGACAGGTTCTTCAGCCCCAACTGGTGACCCTTTTGTGATTGACTTTGTTGCTCATGAAATTGGTCATCAATTTGGTGGTCAGCATTCATTTAATGGAACTGCGGGTAACTGTGGTACACGTTCGTCAAATGATGCTTATGAGCCTGGAAGTGGTTCTACAATTATGGCCTACGCGGGTATTTGTGATGAACAAAACTTACAGAATAACTCAGATGCATTTTTTCATGCCCACTCTATAGATCAAATGAAATCATTTATTTCAAGCACAGGTAATTGTGCTGCCACTTCTTTAATAAATAACGAGCCTCCCGTTGTTAGTGCTGGTAATGATTTTACGATTCCAGCTTCGACTCCTTTTAAACTGACAGGATCAGCCACTGATGTAAATAGTGATACCTTAACTTATGTTTGGGAACAAATGGATTTAGGGACAGCATCAAGTAGTGTTGCAACTATGGTAGATGATGGTTCAAGGCCTTTGTTTAGATCTTGGTTACCTACTAGTAGTGCTACGAGGTATTTACCAAGGTTAAGTGATGTTGTAGCGGGAACAAGTACTTTAGGTGAGACATTCGCAACAACAAACCGTACATTAAACTTTCGTTTATCTGCTCGTGACGGTAAAGGGAATATAGGTACGGATAATATGAAAGTGACGGTAAGCAGTAATTCAGGCCCATTTGCTGTCACTGCACCTACAGCAGGTGATAATTGGGTTAATGCTACAAATCCTATTGTCACATGGAATGTTAACAATACAGATCAAGCCCCTGTAAGTTGTTCAACAGTTGATATTTTATTATCTACAGACAGTGGATTGAATTTTAATCAAACGGTTAAAAGTAATACCCCTAATGATGGTTCAGAGGCGATAAATGTACCAGGACTTAATAGCGCAACGGCAAGAATTCAGCTCGTATGTCAAAATAATATTTTCTTTGGGGTTTCAACTGGAGATTTTACAATTTCAGGAATTGGGCCCGGTGGTGCTGCACCTGTGATCACTGCGCAATCAAGTTTGAGTCTTGATGAAGATACAAGTTTAACGATGAAATTTAGTGACTTAACGGTAACAGATTCTGATTCAACTTATCCGACAGGCTTTACAATGACATTGACAACTGGAAGTAATTATACAGTCAATGGCATGGTAATAACACCAGATAAAGATTTCAGTGGTAGTTTAACCGTTCCTGTAAAAGTAAATGATGGCAATAATGATAGTAACGCTTTTAATTTGGATATTACCGTAAATGCAATCAATGATGCTCCGGTGATCACTGGTACAAATACGCTAGAGACTAATGAAGATACCAACTTGATTTTAACGATTAATGAATTAGTTATTACAGATCCAGATAATACAATTGACCAAATGACGCTTACTGTTCTGTCAGGTGATAATTATACCTTAAATAGTACAACGATTATTCCAAATGCGAACTTTAACGGTACATTAACCGTACCTGTTCGAGTTAATGATGGAAAAGAAAATAGCAATACATTCAATGCATCAGTCACTGTGAATGCAATCAATGATGCGCCTGTTATAACAGGTGATAATGGCATCTCAATTAATGAAGATACTGCTGTAACATTAAATATTTCAATGTTACAGATCACTGATACTGATAATACAGTAGACCAGATGACTTTAACTGTTATGAGTGGTACTAACTATACGGTGAGTGGAACTAAAATAACACCCGTAGCAGACTTTAATGGCACTTTAAGTATTGGTGTTAAAGTAAACGATGGTATGAATGATAGTAATACTTTTAATATATTGGTGAATGTTATTGCAATCAATGATGTGCCTGTTATTACGGCTGTACAAGATCAAGCTATTAGTGAAGATCAGAGTCTAACGATTAGTTTTTCTATGCTGACAATTTCTGATGTTGATAATACAACAGATCAAATGACAATTATTGTTATGCCAGGAGGGAATTATACTTTTAGTGGTGCAAGGTTAACCCCTATCGCTGAATTTAGTGGCGTATTAACAGTGCCCGTTAAAGTAAATGATGGTAGTGCTGATAGTAATATTTTTAATATTACAGTGACTGTTAGCGGCACTAATGATGCACCTATTATTACTTCCTCACAGAGCTTATCTACAACTGAGGATCAAAGTTTAGATTTATCAATTAGCATGATATCGATAACAGATCCTGACAATACACCTAATCAGTTAACCATGTTGCTGGTGGCGGGAGAAAATTACAGTTTTGATGGTTTAACTATGACTCCAGATACAAATTTTAATGGTGATCTTAATGTATCTGTAAAAGTAAATGATGGGCAACTTGATAGTAATATATTTGCAATCCCAGTCAACGTCACAGCTGTGAATGATGCACCTATAATCACAAGTTCACAAACATTATCAATAGCGGAAGATACTAGTTTAGTTTTAACAACAGATATGCTCACAATTGTAGATGTTGATAATGCAGTGAGTGAACACACTTTAAGTATTTCTGCTGGAGAAAACTATAGTGTTAACGGGACGAGTATTACGCCTAACAGTGAATTCAGTGGGTTAATAACAGTGCCTGTAATGGTTAATGATGGTGAGCTAGATAGTAATGTTTTTGAATTGAATATAACAGTGAGTAATGTGAATGATACACCTGTTATCATGGCTTCAGTGCCACAAGTGGCAGATGAAGATCAAAGCTTAAACTTATCAATTGATATGCTAACGGTAACTGATATAGATACACAAAGTAATCAACTTACATTACAAGTTCTAGCCGGAAATAACTATACAGTTAATGCTCTGACTGTTACTCCGGATGAAAACTTTAATGGGGAATTGTTGGTTAATTTAACTGTTACGGATGGTGAAACATCAAGTATTAATCATCAAATGATTGTCACAGTGAATGCTATCAATGATAATCCTGTTGCAGCTGCTGATAGTTTTACAGTTGAAGAAGATAGCCAAAATAATTCATTATCAATTTTAAGTAATGATACTGATGTAGAAGGTGATGCTTTAGTAATTGAGAGCATAAACTATACAGGTTCAGGTACTGTGACAATATCAGGAGCAAATCTAGTTTACTCTCCATTAGCAGGTTTTGATGGTAGTGAAAGCCTGACCTATATTATTTCAGATGGGCAAGGAGGTACTGCTCAAGGTCAAGTGAGTATGGTCGTCACAGCTAAATCATCAGGTGGTGGAGGTAGTATGCCTGTGTTATATTTATGTGTTTTATTACCATATGCCATTATTCGTCGTTTGATTAAGAGTAAACAAATATGAAAGTGCATATATTAATTTTTATTGTGCTTCTTTTTGGTTGTGATGCCATTGAAGCAGATAAAAAGCCAGAGCCTTTGACTGGGGAGTTAGTCCCTTTTAACTGGTTGCTTCATGCAGATAGCAAAATAGATGTACAAACAGCGGCAGCAAAAAATGACTATCGTTTACTTGCAATAAGTGCTCGAGGAACGCAAATTCCTGGTATTAACGCCAGTGAAATAAAATCATTAATGCAAGTATGCAATTATCGTTTTCTAAAAGGAATGGGAGATGTGATCTCTAGCCCTGAATATAGACAATGGTGGAAAAAAGGAATGACTTACGCAAAAGATTATAATTTACGCATGGCAGAACATTGTAAAAAGAATGTAAAGCATTAAAACTTGGAAGTATGGTACTTACTAAGTATATCAATATTGAAGTATCAGTTGATTTTTAAGTTCAAATCAACTGATACTTATAACACAATAACGGCTTTCTCTATCTTTTACCTAACTAGCACATTCTTATTCATTTCCACCTTAAATCTCATACTTGAATTCAATCGTTTAAAAAATAAAGTCATGCCCAAATATAAGTAATATCTTTAAAATAATTTTAATAATTGGAAGATAGAATGACAAGAACAGCAAAGCATATTGGCATTGTTGGTTGCTCATCAGAAGGCGCGGCTTTATGTTATAAAACAATATGTACTCAAAGTGCAAAGTTAATGGGAGAACACGCCCATCCTGAAGTATCTATGCATACACACTCTCTTGCTGATTATGTTAAATGTTTGGATAGTAAAGATTTAGCAGGGGTAGGAGATTTAATGCTATCTTCAGCAAAAAAATTAAGTTTACAAGGTGCTGATTTTTTAATTTGTCCTGATAATACAATTCATCAGGCTTTTGATTATGTGGCAAAACGTTCACCCTTACCTTGGCTTAATATTGCATCTGTCCTAGTTGAGAATGCAAAAGCAAGGGGGTTTAAAAAACTTGGAATATTAGGAACTCAGTGGTTGGTTCAAAGCAATGTATATCCAGAACAAATAGATAAAAATAACTTGACTTGGGTGCGACCAGAAAAGCAAGAAATCGATGAAATCGGCAGGTTAATAATGCAAGAATTAGTAAATGGTATTTTTAAACCACACACTATTGCATATTTTAAAAAAGTAATTATAAACTTAAAAGAAAAAGGATGTGATGCGGTGATTTTAGGTTGTACGGAAATCCCTTTGATCATAAATGATGCTAATTCAGCGCTTCCAACACTCGATTCAAACAGGTTATTGGCAGAAGCTGCAATTAAATATGCCTTAAAAGAGAGTTAAATAAAGCTTTAAACTTTCACAAAGACTCATTTGAATCCACATTTTAAAATGACTTTAGCTTGATTTAAAAGGTATTGATTAGCAAGGTTTCGACCTTGCTAATCAATCTTTAATTACATATTTGGATAGTTTGGTCCGCCAGCACCTTCAGGTGTCACCCAAGTGATGTTTTGGCTTGGATCTTTTATATCACAGGTTTTACAATGCACACAGTTTTGTGAGTTGATCACAAATTTTGGAGCATCTTCTGTATTATCAATCTCATAAACGCCTGCTGGGCAATAACGCTGAGCGGGTTCGTCAAAATCAGTTAAATTAACAGTGACTGGAATAGTCGCATTTTTTAATTTTAAATGACAAGGTTGAGATTCTTCATGATTGGTATTTGATAAAAACACGGATGACAATTTATCAAAACTAATTTCATTATCGTATTTAGGATAATCAATTTTATCAACGCTGCTTGCAGGTAAAAGTGTTGCGTGATCAGGTGTATTATCTTTAAACTGAATGGGCAATTTACCCCCAAAAAAGTTTTGATCTAAAGTATTATAAGCGCCACCTAATAACTTACCCAGTTTGTGTAGAGCAGGGCCAAAGTTACGAGAACTGTATAACTCTTCATATAACCAAGATGCTTCAAATTTTTCCTGGTAAGAAGTGAGATCTGTATATTGTGCTTCTTTTTCTATCGCTTCAAAAATCGCTTCAGCAGCCAACATACCAGATTTCATTGCCGTATGATTACCTTTGATTTTAGCAAAATTTAATGTGCCTGCATCACATCCAGTCAAAATACCACCTGGGAAGTGCATTTTAGGTAATGAATTTAAACCGCCTTTTGCGATAGCACGGGCACCATAAGCAATGCGTTTACCGCCTTTTAATACATCTTTAAATACAGGGTGATGTTTCATTTGTTGAAATTCATCATATGGACTTAAATGTGGATTTGAATAATTCAAATCGACAATTAAACCAACCACAATCTGATTGTCTTCACTGTGATACATAAATGAGCCGCCATTTGTATCACCAGTAAGTGGCCAACCCGTACTATGGACAACCGTTCCTTCAACATGATTTTCAGGAGGTACTTGCCAAATTTCCTTAAAACCTAAACCATAATGTTGTGGTGATTTATCTGCATCTAAGTTAAAGCGACTGATAAGTTCTTTTCCTAGATGACCACGACACCCTTCGGCAAATACTGTGTATTTAGCACGAAGCTCCATACCCGGCATATAACCCTCTTTTTGCTCCCCATTTTCATCAAGGCCCATATCGCCAGTAATAATGCCTTTTACAGCATCATCTTCAATAATAAGGGAGTGGGCGCTAAAACCTGGAAATATTTCAATACCTAATTGTTCAGCTTGCTCAGCTAACCAACGACATACATTGCCCATAGAAACAATATAGTTACCATGATTATGAAAGGTTTTTGGTACTGCAATATTGGGTACCTTGATGCTTTTTGATTCATTGTTTAGCCAGTAAATATCATCTTGTTTAACGGCTGTTTTAATTGGAGCACCTTTTTGTGCCCAATCAGGTATTAATTCATCTAAAGCGCGAGTTTCAAAAACCGCACCGGATAAAATATGCGCGCCAACTTCAGAGCCTTTTTCAACCACACAAATCATTAATTCTTTTTGTTTTTCTTGTGCTTGTTGTGCTAACTTTATGGCTGCACTGAGTCCTGCAGGTCCTGCACCTACAATGACAACGTCAAATTCCATGGTTTCACGTTCAACCATAATTACCCCTAATTTTGATGAATGTTACGTATTTTCACATGATGATATAAATATATATCACTAAATGATACGTTAATATGTCGTTAAGGGTATTTTAGGTTGACGTTTACGTCAACAGGAAGTAGCCTTAATCACAAATAAAAATCTAATATTGACTTTCTAGTCAACAATAATGGAGCGACTATGAAAATCCTCGTGCCGATCAAAAGAGTAATTGATTATAATGTAAAAGCCAGAGTGAAAGCTGATCAAACAGATGTTGATTTAGCAAACGTAAAAATGGCATTAAATCCGTTTTGTGAAATTGCTGTTGAAGAAGCCATTCGCATAAAAGAAGCGGGTAAAGCAGAAGAAGTCATTGTTGTATCAATAGGTACTAAAGCAGTGCAAGAACAATTAAGAACAGCACTAGCACTGGGTGCCGATCGTGCTATTCATGTTGAAACAGATGCCAAACTTGAATCTCTTCAAATCGCAAAATTACTCAATAAAGTATTAGAGCAGGAACCTGCTGAATTAGTCATTTTAGGTAAACAAGCAATTGACTCAGATAATAATCAAACAGGTCAAATGTTAGCGGCGCTTTCTAATCGCCCACAGGGAACTTTTGCTTCTAAAGTTGAGTTAGCTGATGGTACAGTTAATGTAACACGTGAAGTCGACGGTGGATTACAAACAGTCGCACTAAACTTACCTGCTATCGTAACAACTGATTTACGTTTAAATGAACCCCGTTATGCTTCTTTACCAAACATAATGAAAGCAAAGCGTAAGCCTTTAGCTGTGATACCTGCTGACTCTTTAGATGTTGATTTAACGCCTCGAATAGAGCTTGTTAAAGTTGAAGAGCCTGCAACCCGCGAAGCTGGAATTATTGTTGATGATGTTGCCCAGTTGATAGAAAAATTAAAAAATGAAGCAAAGGTGATTTAAATGAAAACATTGATCATAGCAGACCATGAATACGGTGTTTTAAAACCTGAAACATCAAAAACTATCAATGCAGCAGTGAAATTAGGCCAAGATATAGACGTATTAGTGGCGGGTTTTAATGTAAGTGAAACAGCTGCGGCAGCTGCAAGTATTGCAGGTGTGAATCAAGTTGTATTAGTTGACACTGCATCGTTTGAACATCAACAAGCAGAAAATATGGCTGATTTAGTGGTTTCACTCAGTGCTGACTATAGCCACATTTTAGCGTCAGCAACAACA
Source organism: Pseudoalteromonas denitrificans DSM 6059 (assembly GCF_900112265.1). GTDB lineage: Bacteria > Pseudomonadota > Gammaproteobacteria > Enterobacterales > Alteromonadaceae > Pseudoalteromonas > Pseudoalteromonas denitrificans. Next base: position 37,956 of record NZ_FOLO01000053.1, read on the forward strand.
ACAGGTAAAAACTTTATGCCTCGTGTTGCTGCACTATTAGATAAAAATCAAATATCAGAAATTATTGCTGTTGTAGATGCCGATACTTTTAAACGACCAATCTATGCGGGTAACGCAATCGCAACAGTTAAGTCTTTAGAAGATAAAAAACTTATCACAGTGCGTGCAAGTGCATTTGATTTACAAGATACACAAACAGCCGCTAATATTGTTAATAATGATACAAGCAATGCAGCAACGGGCAGTGTTTTTGTTTCTAAAGAACAAGCTGAGTCAGAGCGTCCTGAATTAACGGCTGCACCTGTTATTGTATCTGGTGGTCGTGGTATGCAAAATGGTGAAAACTTCAAATTATTTGAAGGCATAGCCGATAAGTTAGGCGCAGCTATTGGTGCTTCACGTGCTGCAGTAGACGCTGGTTTTGTACCAAACGATATGCAAGTAGGTCAAACAGGTAAAATTGTTGCGCCTAACTTATATATCGCAGTAGGTATTAGTGGTGCGATCCAGCATTTAGCGGGTATGAAAGATTCAAAAGTAATCGTCGCGATTAATAAAGACCCAGATGCACCTATATTTCAGGTGGCTGATTATGGTTTAGTTGCTGACTTATTTGATATCTTACCAGAGCTTGAAGCCGCGCTTTAAAATCTGATTTTAAACTTTACCACTGAATTAAAACGGTAAAGCAAAATAAGAAGTAGTGTTCATTTTGTTCGCTACTTTTTTATTGTTTAACTTAAAATATGTTAGGTCAAATAAAAAACACTATATATTCGTAAAACGACTGGTTAAAGTATCAATTATGCTATAGGTAAAAGAGCTCTCTTTATAGGAGTACTATTAGTTGATATGTTGAAATTGATTCTAATTTCTGGGATTGCTTATTATATAAATAACGACCATTTTTGAACAGTATTAATGAGTCTATTTGTTCATGTTTAGGTTGGCTTATTAGTGATATGTCATTTATAACATTGATATTAACCCGTAAAAAATAGTTACCGTCTGGCTTCTAGAAATAAAAGTATATTGACCCGAAGGTAGATTAGTCTATAGATGTGAAATTTATATCCAAGCCTTTCATCATTACTTAGTATAACTGAGCCATAGCTGTCTAGAAGGTAAGGGCAGATATTAAGCTCAGAAGTTAAGTCTATGGCAATTTTTTCACCTTAATTAAGGTGAAATGTGAATCTAGGATTACCTGAGTGAGAAAGTTTCTGACCTCCAGAGGAAAGCCATGAACCACTGAACTCGATAGGTCATAATACAGTTGAAGAGTTTACAAAATCCCCCCTACAAGTACCACTATTATAAGTAAAATATTTTAAACATAACCAATATCTCATCATATTAATGCCATAAAATCTATTAAAGGTGTATCTGAAATTAGCTAGATAAATCTCAATATTCTCCGTATAACTCATACAAATTCACATAACAGTTTCTCTTAAAGCACTATATAAAATAGTAAGTTAAAAAATATTACAATCTTTTATACGATAATATTTTTTTATCGTTCAATTGAAAGTTGAAGATCGATATTTGTTAAATATAACGTTTCAATGTGAATTCAGGGCTGATATTAGATGAGCCTAGCATTAGATCATAAAGTGAATCTTCAAAATCAATAAGATATTTATGTGTGATTTGTCTTAAGGAAGGCTTTAAGGTTTGTTGGTTAAATTATTGCAAAAAGATATTTGCAATGATACTTTGTACCCAAAATTAAAACGAAAGAAAATAAAAAATTTCTAAAGGTAATAGAATATTTAAATTACAAAAATAGATATTGGTTACCATTCAAAGTCTTTCTTTACTAAAAGCCAATAAAACGGTACGAAATTATATGTTTTTGGTTCACTAGTAGTCTGATTTTATCTTGGTAGAAGGATACTATTTCATATAAAAAAATTACAAGGAGAAGATATGTATAAAAAATTGATATTGACAACAGCTTTGTGCGGATTAACTAGCACAGCTCTGGCCGAGGATAGCAGCAGTAACTTCAACAATAACTCCATTGCTAATTTAAATCAGCAACAAACTCTGCTCCCAATTCAACCTGATCAACTAGACTCCTCGGTTACAATTAACGCTACGCTAAATTATTTACCGGCGAATGATATGGCTGATACTAATAAGCATCCCCATCAACTAGAACAAGAGATTAACCAGCTTTATTTGACAGACCAAAAGTACAATTCAGTTCAAAGCAA